>JBCDIX010000051.1:0-51767 GCA_038748405.1 Cyanobacteria bacterium P01_H01_bin.21
CTAGATAGTCAACACGCGGATCGTCAAGGTCTCTAAAGTGCTCAAACAGGGTACTTGAAGTCTCATCGGGGGTAGACATGGGGGATGACCTAACGCGCAACCCCCTTGATATTCCCATTCCGAATATGCGTTTGCCCTAGCTAAGCGCGCTAAAGGTTCGCCACAGCGCCATACCCTGAGGTAACATGGTTTGGCACTGGTGTTTAGAGAACTCCGGTTGCTGCGCATATCGGTTTACGAAACGGTCAGCCTCAAAATTTGCAATGATAATATCGGTTTTACAGATAGTATGGCTGGTTTCTGCCATCGGCTTAATTATCCTAGTACTGTTTCACAGCCCTAAGGGGGATGGCCTCGGCGCTTTAGGTGGACAGGCCCAAATGTTCACCAGTACAAAAAGTGCAGAGACAGCATTAAACCGTGCTACCTGGCTTCTGACCATTTTGTTTATGGGGATTACGGTGATTCTGAGTGCCGGTTGGCTGGGTAACTCGGTTTCTGAGCTACCGACCTCTGTAGAGCCTCTGCCACCAGTTGAAGAAACAGTGCCTGATGCGGCTATTCCAGCTGATTTAAGCTCTCCTGAAACGACAGACGACACAGCTGAATAAAGCCGGTGGTTTAAAAACTAACTAATAATTAATAAAACAAAAACCGTGGCCACAGTCTGTGGCCACGGTTTTTGTTTTTTAGTGGTAAACGCATTGGGCACCCATTAAGAGTGCCCGTATCTGTTTTCTAAAGAGCCTTGGCCCGAGCAACTACGTTCTCAACGGTGTAGCCGAACTCTTGCATAATTCGACCACCTGGAGCGGATGCACCGAATCGGTCAACACTGATCATGTCACCTTCGGCGCCATAGTACTTACCCCAACCCATTTCGATACCGGCTTCAACAACTAACCGCTTAGTAACCGCTTTAGGTAGAACGGACTCTTTGTAGTCAGCATCCTGAGCTTCAAAGAGTTCCCAGGAAGGCATGGAGACGACACGCACTTTCTTGCCGTCAGCCCGCAGCTGTTTAGCCGCATCAACGCAAAGGGAAACTTCGCTGCCAGTGCCGATCAAGATTAGCTCAGCACCGTCGTCATCAGACAGGACGTAAGCGCCTTTAGCCACGCTATCAATGGAGCTACCGTCTAGCTGGGGTAGATTCTGACGAGAGAATGCCATCAGGGTGGGGGTCTTACGACTTGCGATCGCAACCTTGTAGGCACCCGATGTCTCATTGCCGTCTGCAGGACGAATTACATAGAGATTTGGAATCGCACGCAGAGACGCAATTGTTTCAACGGGTTGGTGTGTGGGGCCATCTTCGCCCAGACCAATGGAGTCGTGGGTCATTACATATAGAACACCGGCCTCAGAGAGTGCTGACAGGCGAATCGCGGCCCGCATGTAGTCAGCAAACACCAGGAATGTCGCACAGTAGGGAATCAGCCCTGAAGTGTGCAGTGCAATGCCGTTGCAGATAGCGCCCATGCCGTGCTCACGCACACCAAAACGCAGGTTACGATTTTCGTAGGCACCCTTTTGGAAGTCACCCGAAATCTTCATCAGGGTGTTGTTGGACTTGGCCAAGTCAGCAGAGCCACCAATTAGCTCAGGGACTGCTGGTGCGAGTGCATTTAAGGTAGCTTCAGAGGTCTTACGGGTTGCTATGGCCTTATCACCAGGGGCATAGGTGGGCAATGCAGCCTCCCAATTCTCAGGCAGCTTGCCGGAAATCATCCGCTCAAATGTGGCGGCATCTTCCGCGTACTTAGTGCGATAGGTGGCCAGGGTCTGATTCCACTCAGCTTCAGCGCTAGCGCCTTTATCAATTGCCTGATGGAAACGAGTCAGCACATCCTCAGGAATTTCAAACGGACCATAGTTCCAACCCAAGTTTTCACGGGTGAGAGTAATCTCATCATCCCCTAAGGCTGCACCGTGTACTCCCGACGTGTCGGCTTTATTGGGTGAACCATACCCGATGGTGGTGGTCACCTTGATCATGGTGGGTTTGTCGGTGACCTTTTTGGCTTCTTCGATGGCGTTTGCGATCGCACTCAGGTCAGTGTTGCCATCTTCTACATGGAGAACGTGCCAGCCGTAGGCTTCAAAACGCTTGCTGACATCTTCGGTAAAGGCAATGTCAGTGGAGCCATCAATAGAAATATGATTGTCGTCGTAGAGCGCAATCAGTTTGCCTAGACCCAGGTGACCTGCCAGCGAGCAAGCCTCACCAGATACCCCTTCCATGTTGCAGCCATCGCCCAAAATCGCATAGGTATAGTGGTCAACCAAAGTGCAATCAGGCTTGTTGAAACGGGCTGCCAGGTGAGCCTCAGCCATGGCTAGACCGACCGCGTTACAAATACCCTGACCCAAAGGACCCGTTGTAACTTCAACACCAAGAGTCTCAAAGTTTTCAGGGTGTCCGGGAGTTGTTGCGCCCCACTGCCTGAAGTTTTTGATATCTTCGAGCTTGACACTGTCGTACCCTGTCAGATGCAGCAGTGCATATTGCAGCATGCAACCATGACCCGCAGACAGAACAAAGCGATCTCGGTTAAACCACTTGGGGTTTTTGGGATTAAATTGCATAAATTGATCCCAAAGAACAAACGCCATTGGCGCAGCTCCCATGGGCAAACCGGGATGACCAGATTTAGCCTTTTCAACGGCATCAATGGCCAAGAACCGAATGGCATTTATACACTGGGTTTCAAGAGATTGGGTTGCAACAGCCATAGTCTTCCAAGTAGTTAACGACGGTACAGTCCAGGTGTGAACAAAGCAGACGAACGCACCTTTGCTGATGGTGATAGCAGATTAGGAGGTTTCAGACAGGTAACCCCCAACATGTCAAAGCATGGGCAAAAACGGGCAGGTACGTGTTTGCGTACATAACTGTGTACCCTTAAGAAGGTAAGAGCCTGCAGACTCAAACACTTAGAGCGCACAGCCTATGGCAAAACAGGTTCAACCGTTTGGAGCAGGCACCTAGCCACTCACCTGCAACCGTTAATTGTGACAGCCTCTCACTGAACCCCACTGAGCAAGTGAGCTAACCACCCCAACTCGGTTCAAGGAGAGCCACTGGCCTAAAGCCTATACCGTGATTAGTCAATACATTCAAAAAATGAATGTACTTAAAAACGAATAGCAACCCAAACAGGTTACTCTGTCGTTTAATAAATGTTTTCTGTTAGGTCATTATACCTACCAAGCTGTAGCACTAGCTACGATACTTGCGAAAAACCAACGTCACGTTATGACCACCAAAACCAAATGAGTTAGACATTGCTACATCTATAGTGTGGGCACGACTCTCGTTAGGTACGTAGTCTAAATCACACCCATCATCTGGGTCTTGCAGGTTAATGGTGGGGGGAACGCGATCATTGGCAACAGCCATACAGACTGCTACGCCCTCAATACCGCCGGATCCACCCAGCAAATGTCCTGTCATTGACTTGGTTGAGCTGACTGGAATTTGGTTTGCACAATCCCCTAACGCTGTTTTGATTGCCGCTGTTTCAGTCGGATCATTAGCGGGGGTACTTGTGCCGTGGGCATTGATGTAGCTCACTTCTGAGGGAGACACACCTGCATCTTTAAGGGCCAGCTCCATAGAACGGGCAGCACCGGCCCCACCGGGAACGGGTGCGGTCATATGGTAAGCATCACAGGTCATGCCGTAGCCCACCATCTCCGCATAGATGTGAGCCCCTCGACTGAGAGCATGTTCAAGTTCTTCTAAGATCAAAATTCCAGCCCCTTCACCCATCACAAAACCATCACGGCCTTTGTCAAAGGGGCGGCTAGCATGGTCCGGGTCGTCGTTGCGGGTAGACAAGGCTCGAGCGGAGGCAAACCCGGCAAATGACAGCGGCGTAATCGCAGCTTCGGTACCCCCACAGATCATGGCTTGGGCATACCCGTTTTGGACAATGCGAAAGGCGTCTCCAATCGCATTAGAGCCAGCCGCACAGGCAGTAACGGCACAGGAATTAGGGCCTTTTGCCCCCGTATGAATAGCGGTTAACCCAGCCGCCATGTTGGCGATCATCATAGGCACCATGAACGGGCTGCAGCGGCTAGGTCCCTTATTAAGATAGACAGATTGCTGTTCTTCCATCACCTTAAGACCGCCCACACCGGTGCCAATCATGACGCCCACTTGCTCTGCGTTGAGGTCGGTAATGGCGAGCTTGGCGTTGGCTAGGGCCTGTTTGCTAGCTGCGATCGCAAACTGGGCAAATCGATCGGTTCGCTTAGCATCTTTAGCATCCAGGTACTCAAGCGGGTCAAACCCTTTGACTTCACCTGCAATCCGGCATTTATGCTTAGATGCATCAAACAGTGTGATCGGCCCGATGCCGCTTTTACCAGCTACCAACCCTTGCCAATAGGCTTCTAGAGTATTGCCGATGGGGGTAATGGCCCCCATACCAGTAATCACAACGCGCTTTTTTTCAGTACTTGTCATGGTCATCGACACAAGGGGAACGGTCCCAAGGCATTAAAAAACAGGGTTTTCAAACAGACACAGTCGCTCATGCAGGGGACTTTTCTTTAATAAAGTCAACAGCTGCTTGAACGGTGCCGATGCTCTCAGCTGCTTCATCGGGAATTTCGATGTCAAATTCTTCTTCAAGAGCCATTACCAGCTCTACTGTATCCAGGGAATCAGCGCCTAGGTCGTTGGCAAAGCTAGCTTCTGGTTTAACTTCAGCGACATCAACACCCAGCTGCTCAGATACGATCTTTTGAACTTTTCCTAAAATATCGTCAGCCATAATCTCCAAATTTCCTTTTCAGCGCAGCAAAGAACATGTCCTAAACCCAGATTGTTGCATGTCAAGATGTCTGTCTGGATTTAGGCATTTTTTCATCTTATAGGAAAGCGTGCGCCCTACATGGGCATACGGCAAGCTGCATTTAAGTCGGCTGTAGCCAAAACAGACCGGAGCCCAACAATATTACAATCCATAAACTTTTGACACGTTGCCCCGTTGGCTAAAAATGGCACTGATAGACTAAAGCTTGATTGGAGAACTACTTTGGCTAGTTTTGGCCAATGTAAACAAAAGTGGCTGAGGTGTGATTTATATATCCTTCAAAGCACCTCTCAGTTATGGTTTGCATACTTGCCATAGCCAAACTGCTATATATAGCTGAAACCGTTTAATAATATTGGAGCATTCCTTCGATGTCTCATTCGGTCAAGATTTACGATACCTGCATTGGTTGCACTCAGTGTGTTAGGGCTTGCCCAACGGATGTACTTGAAATGGTGCCTTGGGATGGTTGCAAGGCTGGTCAGATTGCCTCTTCTCCTCGTACTGAGGACTGTGTTGGCTGTAAGCGTTGTGAGACCGCTTGCCCGACTGACTTTTTAAGTATTCGTGTCTATCTGGGTGCTGAAACTACTCGCAGCATGGGTCTGGCCTACTAGACTTTCAGATTTGATAACAGCTTTCACTCGAAACGTTTATATCCCCTGGCCTTTGCGGGCTAGGGTTTTTTTATGCTCGGACCGCAAACTTGCGGACAGCCACTAAGCTACCTAAAAGACCCACCAGGCTGCCCAGGGCAAACAGCGATGTCGGCAACATGATTAGCTGTCTTGGTGTGAACTGCAGCCCTACAGCTAAAAACTGCAGAAATTCTGGCTGCTGGGCTGACAGACGCTGTAGCGATTGATGGGTACCTACTAACAAAGCCCAGGCAATAAAGGCTCCCATCAGTCCAAAGGTGATGCCCTGTAAGATAAATGGTAGATAGATCCAGGCTGAGGTGGCCCCCACTAGCTGCATCACTTCAATTTCTCGGCGGCGGGCCATGACAATCAGTCGAATGGTCGTGGTAATCACCGCGATCGAAGTCACACTTAGAATCGCTAGCACTCCTAAGCTGACGTACTGCAAGCCTTCATTTAGCTCCGTCAGACGCTGAACAGCCTCTGTAATATAGAGAACTTCATCAACCCCAGCCAGCCCCTCTAGCTGCGCTGCCACCGTTGGCACCGCTTCAGATGAGGCGACTCTAACCTTGATTTCGTCCACCAAAGGATTGCCTTTTAGCTGCTCGGTAGCATTAGGCATATCCTCGATACCCAGTTCTTGACTGAGCTGTATCCAGGCCTCTTCTTTGGTGACGGTGACAACTTCGGCCACGTCGGCCAAGTTTGTGATGCGATCGCTAAGACTGTCAGCTGTAACACCACTATCTAGATAGACGGCAATTTCCAGCTGGCTACCAAACTGATTTAACAGGCTTTCCACCTGCCAGGTTGCTTGCAAACTAATCCCAAATAAAAAAAGCAGCACCATGATTGTGCTGATAGCGGCCCAGTTCATCCAGCCGCCACGCTGCAGTCCCAAAACGGTTTCCCGCAAAAGATAGCTTGCTTTAGTAAAAAACTTACCCATGCTGACTTATACGCTGAGCAAATACTCCATTGATGATGAGGCAGCAGACACAAACAACCTGATGAAAATACTATCCCAGGGCACTATTCAAATGCGTATGCGTACATAACACCGTACGCATACGCGATGTGAAGACCTAATTGCTAGGATAGGTTTAGATTCATCAGCCTAATCAATTTAACCGTGGGTATTTCAGTAAGCAAAGAAAAGTTAAAAAAATCGCCCCTTGAGCTGCATTATTTAGGTGATCGGGTGCTTAGAAAGGCTACCAAACGCGTCGCTAAGGTGGATGACGGCATCCGTGACATCGCTCAAAAAATGCTGCAGACCATGTATAGCGAAGATGGTATCGGTTTAGCCGCTCCCCAGGTCGGTATCCATAAGCAGATATTAGTGGTTGATACTGATCCAGAGGAGGCCTCAAACCAGCCCTTAGTTCTGATCAATCCCAAAATCATTCGCGCGAGCAAACAAATGGCCTGCGGACAGGAAGGCTGTCTCAGTATTCCTGGCATTTTTCTAGATGTGATTCGTCCGGCCGCTATTGAAGTTAGCTTTAAGGATGAAAACGGCCGACCTCAGAAAATTCAAGCTAGTGAACTACTGGCCCGTGTGATTCAACATGAAATGGACCATCTGCATGGAGTCATGTTTGTTGATCGCGTCGAAAATAAGATTGCCCTTGCTCAGGAACTTCAAAAAGGCGGGTTTTCTGCTAATGATGTTAAAAAGGTTGCCTAGAAATACGTAGGGGCGTTGCATGCAACGTCTCTACGTTTAACGCCTTATATTTCATCATCAGGAGAATACTGTGACCCCTAAGAGTGGTTTATTTTTAGCAGGTACCTGTATCACAGCTATTGCAGGTGTCGGTTCAGTGTTTGAGCTTTCATCAGGTGAGCCCGATTTGGGGGTATTACCTACCAGCATCGTGCTGGCACTGAGCATTCCAATCACTGTGATCTTTTTTATCGTTGCCGTTAAGGACACCCGAGAAAATCAGGAGTGGTAAACTCTTGCCGAAAACATTGCATCATTACTCCTAATTAATTTTAGCGAGTTGCCTGAACCGCTTAGGGTAATGTGATTACCCCCGCTCCTGACGTCGCAACAGCGTTAAGATGTAAAGGAATGTATCG
Source organism: Cyanobacteria bacterium P01_H01_bin.21 (assembly GCA_038748405.1). Lineage (GTDB taxonomy): Bacteria > Cyanobacteriota > Cyanobacteriia > Phormidesmidales > Phormidesmidaceae > Leptothoe. The sequence continues at coordinate 7,562 of JBCDIX010000051.1, forward strand.
TTTTATAAGCTGTCTTTAGACGCTCCAGACTTTCGACGGTACCAATATCTACATCTCCGCGTTCTCTAATGAATCTACTGTTTTTGCTCAAGCTGCTGTTAGCGTTATCAGCACTTGGAATAGCTGCCTATTTGTTGACTGCTCGTCGCTATCAGTCTTCAGATTCGGTGGCTAATTCTTATGACCAATGGACTCAAGATGGCATCTTAGAGTTCTACTGGGGGGAGCACATTCACCTGGGGCACTATGGTTCTCCGCCTCGCTCAAAGGACTTTCTCAAAGCAAAGGCAGATTTTGTTCATGAGATGGTGCGGTGGGGTGGTTTGGATAAATTGCCCTCAGGTATAGCTCTGTTGGATGTCGGCTGTGGCATTGGTGGCAGTAGCCGGATTTTAGCCAGAGACTATCAATTTGATGTGACTGGGGTAACCATTAGCCCCCAGCAGGTAGAACGAGCGCAACAGCTTACTCCTGAAGGCGTTACGGCTAAGTTTAAGGTGGACGATGCCATGGCGCTGTCCTACCCAGATGCTAGCTTTGATGTGGTTTGGTCAGTAGAGGCTGGCCCCCATATGCCAGACAAAGCTGTGTTTGCCCGTGAACTGATGCGGGTGCTAAAGCCCGGTGGCATTTTAGTGTTAGCGGATTGGAATCAGCGCGATGACCGTCAGGCGCCCTTAAACATTTGGGAAAAACCCGTAATGCGACAGCTGCTAGACCAGTGGTCTCATCCAGCCTTTGCCAGTATTGAAGGGTTTGCTGAAAATCTGGAAGCGACAGGTCTAGTGCAGGGCAGTGTAGCTACTGCAGACTGGACTCAGGAAACCTTGCCTTCCTGGTTAGACTCGATTTGGCAGGGCATTGTTCGACCTAAAGGGCTAGTTCGCTTTGGTGTTTCTGGATTTATTAAATCCTTGCGCGAAGTACCCACCATTCTGTTGATGCGTCTGGCATTTGGTGCAGGGCTGTGTCGATTTGGCATGTTTCGCGCCGTCAGATCTGAGGTGGAGTCAGTGTCTACAACCCGAGAAACACAGACCCTGACAGCTAGCCATTAATCGCTGCCCATAGAATGAGAGATAAAAACTCGAACGTTTTTGGATGAAAATCCATGGGTAAATCAACCCTCTATAGTCAAGATTTTCTGCGGTGGACTCAGGAACAGATTGATTTTTTGCGTCATGGTCGCTGGTCAGAACTAGATGTTGAAAACCTGATAGAGGAATTAGACGATTTGGGGCGCAGTGAACAACGAGAACTGGGTAGCTATCTCAGGGTGCTGATGGTGCATCTGCTGAAGTGGCAATATCAACCTGAACGCCGCACTGCTAGCTGGCAAATAACCATCACAAATTGTCGAGATAGCCTTCAAGATTGTCTAGAGGATGCGCCGAGTTTACAGCAGTTTCTCAATAATGCTGAATGGCGTCAGAAGTATTACCGACGAGCACGCCGAGATGCCGCTAAGGAAACTAAAAAGCCATTAGCTACATTCCCAGAAGAATGCCCCTATCTGCTTGAGCAGTTAGTGTCCTCAGGCTGGTTACCGGAATAACGTTTTATCTCGTGCAGAACCACACCCAAACCGCTATCAAAGCTTATGACTAAACGCGTCATTATTGTTGGTGCTGGACCATCGGGAGCCAGTTTGGCGCTGCTTTTAGCTCGCTGTGGCATTGATGTTTCTCTGCTAGAGCAAGAAACCACCTTTGAGCGAGTGTTTAGAGGAGAGGGTTTAATGCCTGCGGGCATGGATGCGCTGCATCAGATGGGGTTAACTGCTTTGTTCACCAAGGTGCCTAGTCGCAAGCTAGAGTCCTGGAATATTTATTTGGGAGGGGAGGAAGTTTTTGTTATTCCTGAACCCGATCTGGGTAAAAATTCTCTCAGTGTTGTTTCTCAACCGGCATTGCTCCAAGGCATTATTGATGAGGCCAGCCAATATGGGGGCTTTGAGTTTCAACTCGGATGCAAGGTGCAAGACTTGCTGTGGGACAATGAGCAAGTCGTTGGCGTACGGGTCGAGACAGAGAGCGGCCTATCCGAGATTTATGCTGATTTGGTAGTTGGCTGCGATGGGCGTGGCTCATTGGTGCGACGAAGGGCTGGACTCACCATCGACCTGCAGCCTGACCAGTATGATGTGCTGTGGTTTAAGCTGCCGGCACCAGAACGCTTGCAGGACACCTGTCAGTTTTACCTAATGGCCAAAGCCCAGGAGCACCCTGCCAGTTGCTACACATCCTGGGATGGTCAGCTGCAGTATGGGCTGATTTTACCCAAGGGCGGGTTAGGGCAACTGGGGGATGCCGATTGGTTAAATGTGGCGGCGATATCAGCGCCGGATTGGTTGGCGAGTCACCTGTTGGCTCAGCGCGACTCAGTCACCGAACCGGTGCGCTTAAATGTTGTTGTGGGTAACTGTGCCCAGTGGTGGATGCCTGGGGTTTTGCTGTTGGGCGATGCTGCTCACCCGATGTCCCCAGTGCGGGCGCAGGGGATTAACCTGGCGCTGCGGGATGCCATTGTTGCGAGCAACTATCTGGTGCCTGCTTTGCAACAAACACCTGAGAAACTAGACACCGCACTACAGACAATTCAGGCTAAACGCATGCCGGAAGTGACGCGATCGCAAGCACTCCAGCTACGAGAGGCCAACAGTCTTAAACTCATTCGGTCTTCACCGTGGAAGCTCGCGATCGCACAGCGGCTGTTGCCCATTGCCGGACGTCTGAGCTGGCCAAAACAGGTTTGGCTAAATCGGCAGCACGATTTGCGATATGGGTCCCAACCGGTTCACCTAAACATCGCTGATGCTTAGGGCCCATAGCCACTGCAATAGACAACGTTAGGCGCACTAGCGCAGATAGTCGATAATGCCCTGGGCAATCGCATCGGCAATTTGCTCACGGGCAGCTGTGCTTTGAAAGCGGGCGGCATCTTCACGACCAGTGACAAATCCGGTTTCCACCAAGACCGCAGGCATGGACGTATTGCGCAGCACGTAAAAACGGGCCTGACGGACACCGCGATCTCGCATGTCCGTACTACGTAGCACACTGCTGTGGATCGCACGGGCTAAATTGCGTCCTGTCGAAAAATAGTAAGTTTCTAGACCGTTGACCTCAGGACGACTGAGGCTAATGGCGTTGGCATGAATGCTAACAAATATGGTGGCATTGGCACGTTCTGCAATATCCACCCGAGGCTGCAGGTCGACTTCCACATCTTGGGTGCGGGTCATGGCGGTGCGATAGCCCCGCTGCTCTAATGTGCGCTGCAGCCGACGTGCGATAAAGGTATTGATCTCTTTTTCTTGAAGACCGTTGCGACCGACAGCGCCTGGGTCACGCCCCCCGTGGCCCGGATCAATCATGATCAATACTTCACCTTGGCGGCGGGCCGGCGTGGGCGTTCTAAGGGAGGGGCTAGACGGTGGGCTGGCGGTTGCTGTGGTTTGAACAATGCGAGCATCGAGTCCGGCATTTTGCAACCGACTCTGGAGCTGGTTGGCCCGGGGTTGTTCTTGAAAACGCCCAGCCTGGATCACTGTCTGACCGTCAACGGTGGTGCGAAAGGCACCAGATGCAACCGCGTCAACGCGCGATCTCAAAATTGCAGACCCGCCCGGTACAACCACCTGGTAAATAACATTCCCCGATGGGGTGGTTGGTGTTGGATTGCGCGGAGCCTCTCCGCTAGGCGGACCCTCTGCTCCAGAGGTCTCCACAATCTGAGCAGAAAGTCCTGCTTGGGTTAATCTCTGGCGTAGCTCATTGGCCCGAGCCTGCTCTCGAAACCGTCCAGCCTGGATCACCTCTCGCCCGTCAATGGTTGTGCGAAAGGCACCGGGCTCAACCCTGTTAACGCGCGATCGCAAAATTGCGGACCCGCCTGGCACAATCACCTGATAGTCAACATCGCCTGCAGATGGACTACCGGGACGAGGTAACGGTCGTTGACTGGTCGGCGGTGTTGGTAGCGTCGGCCGGGGTGTGGGCGCCTCATCGCCAGGGGCAGGTTGCTCGCTGGGCCGCTCACCGCCCGCTGCCGCAATTACGGTATCTAACGCCTCGTTATTGGTGATGTAGGTGTGTCCCAGAGTCTGACCGTTAAATACCCGTCGTGTAAGGGTCCAACCAGCATCTAACTCAATTTTGACAAAATCATTAGCGATGCCGTTGGAGCGCCCCAACTCTAGTTTTGGCAACCCTCGCTGTAGCGGGCTAGGCGCCGCTACCAGCACCAACCGATCTCCCCGATTTTCCACTTGGAGGCGATAGCGCGACCCTAAATCTTCTCCTCCAATCCGCACAGAGTACCCGTTGCTATCCGAACCACGTCCACAGATACCGGTAAAGTCAAAGTTGATTAACAGTGGATCAATTGTCGTTGGATTATTTCCCTCTTCTTGCCAACAACGCCTGGCTGAACTCAGCTGTTCGATGATCAACAGTTTATAAAATCGCCCGTTGTTGACAGGCTCTGCCACAGCAACGACCCGCTCGTCCGGAATCGGTTGTTGACCAAATTGAGCTGCTGATACGTTAGACGGCATAGCGATCACTGCACCACAGGTGGTAGCCGTGACTGCCGACAGTGTGGTGAGTTGACGAAGAAGTGATTTCATATCCCTTAAGGGTCGCGGGTAGGAGACAGATTTTTTGACGTGAGGCTACAGGAAACACAAGGTTAGCGCCTAACGGATCTCTATGTAGTGTTCCGGGAAAGATTGCCCGTTCGGTAAGAAACTATATCAGTTCATCAGCTGTCCGTAATGAGATTTGATCACAAGTCATCAAAAACCCTTCACAAGCTACTGGTTGTAAACACTTAAGTGTGAAACTTTCACGGTTGTCACAGCTTTGTCTGAACCGGAAAACAAACGTTCTTCCTATGGATTCATCGATTTTTTAAGATATGTTCTCTGAAAAAAATGGATTGTTTTCGTAGCATTACTTAGGCTGTCTAGCCGGACAGTCGAGGTGCGTCATCGTCACAGACAGTAAGGAGAATTTAACAATGGGTCTGGCAGAAAGACGTGCGGCTAAACAATTTGAAACTGAAAAACTGCCCAAGTTACAAGCTGAGATCAATCAGGTGGTTGAGTTTGAGGTGCCGTTGGAAATTGACTGGCTTGCGATCGCAGCAGATGGCTATGCTGATGACTACACCGAATTCTTTTATAAGGTTTACTTTTTACCGCTGATTGAAGCGCTCAGGGATATCTGTATGCACGACATGGGTAAACAAGCCCTCAGGTACGGGCTTAGAAAAGTCGTTGTCACCAATCAAGACACCCCACATCCACAGTTTGCAGACGGGGTTTTATATTTGCTCTACAGTTCCGTCACTAACATCGACTACTGGATAGAGCGCAAAACCGACATCCAAATCGTTTTAGTAAGTGGATGTAGTCGGGTGACAAATGCCCTCATCAGGGGTAGATAACAGCGGTAGGCTCACTAGAGACTGTTATAGTAATCGATGGATACATTCCTTGGTTGCGAGTCAGGTTAGCTGTGGTAGTTTGGGGCTTTCAGGGATATCGATTGTCCTAACTAACCTGACAGATGTGATATATCTCGCTCATCAGTTCCAACAGTCCATTGGTGGAGAGCTGGCTGCTCATGTTGGCAGTAATGGGACTATGGAGCAGCAGCTACAGACCAGCTAGCACCAAAAAGATGGACGACTGATACCGTAACCTTGAACGTAATCAATACCAATTGCCCGTATCTTTGCTAAGGTGGCGTCATTTTCGACCGACTCGACAATAATCTGTAGCCCCATGACAGTGCCAATTCGATGGATAGATTCAACAATAGCGTGAGTAGTTGAGTCAGACGTAATCGTTTGAATAAACTCCCCGTCGATTTTTAGAAAATCGACGGGTAAAGCCTTTAAATAGGCAAAAGAAGACATCCCACTCCCAAAATCATCCAGAGCAAAATGACATCCCAACCGCTTCAGCTCTTGCATAAATGAGATTGCCCTCTCAAAATCAGCAATGGCAGCCGTTTCTGTAATCTCGAAACAAATACATTCAGGGGGTACGTCGAATGTTGTAAACTGCGCTTGAACAAACTCAAGAAAGTGCTCATCATTAAGACTTGTCCCCGATAAATTAATGCTGTAACAGATATTATCTGAACCTGTCTTCAGTGCGATCTCAAGTTTTCTCAGACAGGTCCGAATAATCCAGCGATCTAACAAGGGCATCAGGCCATATCGCTCGGCTGCTGGAATAAATACTGTCGGGGAGATTAGCTCACCTGAGTCGTCCTCCATACGCACAAGTACTTCATAAAAATCGGTGAACACTTTTTGAGAGGTTATTGTGGAAGTAATTGCCTGGCGATAGAGACAGAAGCTGTTACTCTCAAGCGCCTGGCGAATGACCAGGCTCCAGTGCCGCTCTTGTCGTTGCTGATTGAGTTCCGCGTTATCTTTTCGATAAATTTGGATGCGGTTACGACCGCGATATTTAGCCGCGTAGCAGGCTACATCTGCTGCACTCATAACCGCCGTAGCATCAGTGCTGCTAGATTCAATAACAACCAATCCAATGCTGACACCGACGCGAAAAACTCTACCCTGCCAAATAAACGCATAGTCCGCTATTGCTTGGCGGAGATCTTCTGCAATATGAACGGCCCGCTCCAGAGGGCATTGAGTCAATATAATTCCAAACTCATCGCCGCCTAAACGAGCCACAGTATCAGCCGCTCGAACATGTCGCTGTAGCAGTTTGGCTAACTGTCGGAGGAGCTCATCCCCAGCTAAATGACCATTGGTATCGTTAACCACCTTAAATTGGTCGAGATCTAAATAGCAGAGAACATGATGCTGATTTTGTTGTACTGCCGTTGCTACCATATCTTCCAATTTAGTCTCAAAATAGTGACGGTTATGTAGTGTGGTTAACGTATCGTGAGTGGCTTGCCAGCTTAGCTGTCGAGCTAGAGAGCGAGACTGGGTGACATCATGAAAAACCATAACCACACCAATTAATTCACCTCCACTATTTCGAATAGGCGCGGCAGAATCTTCGATGCTAAACTCTTGCCCATCTCGTCGAATCAAAATTGTGTGATTTGCTAATCCTGTCACCCGTCCATCTGCCAAGACTCTCTCTACAGGGTTTGCGGCTAATTCTCGCGTAGTCTCATTGATAATCTTAAAAACCTGAGACAATGGCAGCCCGCGGGCAGTTTGAACTGTCCATCCTGTCATTGATTCAGCCACCGGGTTTAAATACTGCACGTTACCTCTGGCATCCGTCGTAATGACCGCATCTCCAATGGAGTCTAGAGTGACTTGGGCCATTTCTTTCTCAGCCTCTAGTTCATTGGCTAGCGCCAGTTCTTGCTGCTTTCGATCACTAATGTCAGTAATGGTTCCGATGTAGCCAGTTAGTTCGTCTTTGATGTTATATTCAGCAACGGCTTGACCCAGAATCCAGGTGACTTTCTTAGCAGGTGTCTGAAATCGATACTCAGCTTGAAATGGTCGATATGACTGAACGGTCTGGTACCATTCCCTAGCGATTCGAGATCGGTCATCTGGGTGAATTACCTTAGTCCATCCGGTTCCTAGGGCTTCTTTAGGGCTAATACCAGCCATCTCACACCAGCGTTCATTCACATAGGTGCAATCTCCTTGAAAGTCAGTACAAAAAATTCCGACAGGAGAGATTTCAGCTAGATTAGCGTAATGATTCTGACTTTCTTTTAATTCAGCTTCTATCTGTTTACGAGCGCTAATGTCACGGCCTTCTAAAATAATCATCATTACAATGCCCCTATCATCGACAATCGGGCGTAGCGAAAAGTCGATGGTAATTGTTTGCTCATCCGCGCCTACTACATCGACTTCGTATCGAACGAAATCACCATGAGCGGCCCGGTTTACACTGGCTTGTAAACGAATCTGAGCCTCAATTAACACACTCCACCAGGGGGTTTGCCAAAGCAGCAGACCAATCACCTCTTCTCGATATAGTCCGCCAAAATCTAATAAGGTTTGATTGGCTTCTAGAAGAGTTCCATCTGGCTTTAATAACCCAATAAACTGGAATGTCTGGTTGAAAATAGCCTGAAATCGAGCCTCGTTTACTTGTATCTGACTCTTAAGATGGGATGTCTGGAGCTGTAGTAGTTCTAGACGTTCGTCTCGTAGCCGATCAACCTCCTCTCTTAACGTTTGGATTGTGCTGTACATTTCTGAGGGATCTAGCGCCGATAAGATACTGGTTTGTGTCACAATCCCACGCAGCACCCCAGTCTCCGCAACAACCAAGCGACGCACATTCATAGATTGCATCTGCTGGTGAATATGCCACAAGCTGTCTTTGGGAGACACATTTGCCAACGGTGTACTCATTACAGCCTCAGCATTCAGGTCGGATAGCTCTACATTTTGAACCTGTAGTTTGACGATGTCACGTTCAGTCAGAATGCCAATTGGCTTCTGCACCCCTGCCGAGTTACCCGGCTCAACAATCACTACACAGCTAACTCGATGGGTGGCCATCAGTTGAACCACGGCTAATAGCTTCTCGTCGCATAGTGCCGTTACAACATGGGTAGACATGACTTCTTTCACCCGTCGCAGTCGCAGCAAATCGCTAGCCTGGAGCGATTGACGCAAATGGGTATGGGTCACAGCCCCAAGTAGTTGCTCAAATTCGTCGACAACTGGTAGATGGCGAATACGATGCTTTTGGAACAGGGTAACTATATTAATTGGGCGCTCTAACTCTTTAATAGAAACAGTGATAGGGTTTTGAGTCATCACTTCAGCAACTGTTGTTGCTTCTAGTTCAATCCCCTGAGCAATAATCCTGACAACATCACGTTCGGTAAAAATACCTAACATTTTTCGCTGCGTCATCACTAGGCAGTAGCTAGTGGCTTGAGATGATTCAGTAGCTCTATCTGTAGCCTGATTATCCCCATTTCCTTGGGTCATCCAAGCGATAACCTGACTCAGGTAAGCGGTCGGCTTTACAACTAGCGGAGATTGGTCAAAGGCGACCTTGCTAATAAAGCCGCCGACTTGGTGATTGCTGGAGTCAGCACTGTTCGAGGTGTCTACACGCATGAGTCCCTAACACCAAGATACAAATTGAAAAATAAATGCAAGAGTAGCACCAAGGCAATTTCAGCATAGATGAGCTAGTAGTCCGCTGCACAGCACTGAACTAGGCATTGCGCCCAGGGGTTAGCTCTCCTAGCTAAGCTTCCTAAGCGGTCCTATATCTAGCACTGTTTAAAAAACGACTCGCACACTTTACACAACACAGATAAACAATTAAACGCTACAGCTACTCTGAGATGTTGAATTGTTGAACTCAGTTGATGTAGAAATTGACAATATCACTATCACGATCAGGATACACTACACGCTATTTGGACGCCATAATGACCACTGTAAGGAATATAAAGTCGTCGATTTTGAGCAATTTTTGTAAAAAACGACCGTTAACCTCGCGGCTGTTACGCCTCACTCATCAGTTCTAATAAAGCATCGGTGGAGAGCTTGCCGCTCATGTCGGCTCCTTCTAACAGACTGTCGGCTAAATCGCGTTTTTTATTGTGGAGTTCAACGATTTTCTCTTCGATAGTTCCTTTGGTTACTAATCGATAAATGGTTACTGGACGGGTCTGCCCAATGCGATGGGCCCGGTCTGATGCTTGGTCTTCAACCGCTGGGTTCCACCAGGGGTCCATGTGAATAACGTAGTCAGCCGCTGTCAGATTGAGCCCAGTGCCTCCGGCTTTGAGACTGATTAAAAACACATTGCCTTCACCTGCTTGAAACGCATCCACCCGTTGTTTGCGCTGTTTGGCTGGTGTACTGCCGTCCAGATATTGATAAGTGATTTTCTGGTCATCTAGATACTGTCGTAAAATCGTCAAGTGATCGACAAACTGGCTAAATACCAGAGCTTTATGACGGTTGCTTAGCAGTTCTTCTAATACTTCGCCAAACAGCTGTAGCTTGGCACTTGCTGGGGCCATTTCTGGGACTACCAGCTGGGGATTACAGCACATCCGTCGTAGTCGGGTAATCTCGGCTAGGACCTGTAAATGTTTTGCACCTGCTTTGGCGTTACTGGTGGTAAGTTTTGCGATCGCATCTCTTCTCAGGGCCTCATACAGCGCTTTCTCTTCCGTACTCGGCTCTACATGGAGAGTAATTTCGGTCCGTGAGGGCAGCTCATCCAATACCTGAGACTTGGTGCGTCGTAGCATAAAAGGCTGAATCAGTTTTTTTAGCTGTAGGCGAGCCTGTTTATCTTGGTAGCGCTCAATGGGGGTGGCAAATCGCTGATTAAATTTATCCAACGACCCCAACAGTCCAGGATTAATAAATCGGAACAAATTCCACAGTTCTCCGAGATGATTTTCAATTGGGGTGCCCGTGGTCACTATCTTAAAGCCACCTTTGAGCTTCATCGCTGCTTGAGACCGTTTGGTTGAACTGTTTTTAATCGCCTGAGCTTCATCGAGTACAATAGTTTGCCATTCTACTTCGGCCAGCAACGACGCCACATCTGGCTGCTGCAATAGACCGTAACTGCACACCAGCAAATCAAATCCACTGAGCTGATCCACTACAGCCTGACGGTCACCACTGCCCAGCTGCACAACATTGAGTGTCGGGGCAAACCGCTGTGCTTCGCTAACCCAGTTGGCACCTACACTGGTGGGTGCCACTACCAGCGTGGGACCTTGGGGCGATCGCAACAAAATTATGGCCAACGCCTGCAGGGTTTTACCCAGCCCCATATCATCGGCCAAACAAGCCCCCACCCCCCAGTGGGCCAGCTGTGCCAACCATTGAAAGCCTTCTTGCTGATAGTCTCGCAACTCCGCCTGCAGGGTTGACGGAACCTCTGGTCTAATTGTTTTAGCCTCTTTTAGTCTCTTGATATGAGACTTCCAAGTTTTGTCTGCTTTTAGCTGCCCCACCTCATCCAGAGTTTCCTCCAGGGCTAATGCTGCAAGAGGATGAAATCGAGCCCCCTCACCATGTCGTTCTGAGTAGGCTCGAAATTCGTCCAGCCGCTTGCGAAAGGCATGGGTTAACGCCAAGAACTGACCATCACCAATCGGTACAAACCGACTAGATGTTTGGTCTAATAGCGACAGCAGCCCCTGCATGTCCATCACTGTGCCATCGTCTAGCTCCAGCTCTCCTGTGACCGAAAACCAGTCTTGCTCCTGTTTAATCTGCAGTCGCCAACCGTCGATTCCAGCTTTGTTGCGAATTTTTAGTTTTTCTCCTTCAGGCCACTCCAAGATAATGTCTTCTTCAACGGCTTCAAGCTGCAACAACAGCTCCAAACAGGTTTCTGGCTCATCTAAAATCCACTCTCCATCAGTCTCTTCTCCAAACTCTAGAGCCGGGCAAGCCTGTTGAAGATCCTGGGCCAACCGCTTTTCCATAGCTAGGTCGCGGGTCGCTTGGGACCGTTTGCCATCAATTTCAGCAATCACAGTTTTACGACCGGCCCCTGGTGGATAGTAGGCCCCAGAATTTGGAAAGGGACGAGTCAACATTGATAGCTTTAACCCATTGCCCGCCGGCATCAGATGTATATGGGGTTTAGCATCTGCCTCAATGGCTTCCATATCGGCCATTTCACCACCGATATCAGAATGGATTGTGACTAAACTTGACACGGATTGAATCGCGGCTAGCACCTGTTCTTGGCCAGCTGCTGGTACCGTTAGCTGGTTACGTTTGCCCAAGATTTCGGCAATACGTTGATGTTCGGCGTTTACGTCTAGAACTTTGACCCGAGTTGGGGTCTCTTTTACCAGGGTGATGCCATCTCCGGGACTAATGGCGGGCTCCATTTTTAAGATCAAAGTGCCATCCCCCGCCTGTTCAATAATCAGTTCTGGCGTTGCTGCAACAATCTCCACACGCACTGTCGGAGACTCTTCCCAAAAGACTAGGGGATGACCCACCAATGCTTTGATAGCATCTCGATTTAGGGCGTATTGGGACCCGGAGTAATAATCATATTTAATATGGTTACAGGCTTGTAGGTCTTGAGCTGTGAGATAGTCAAATTCTGAGGCATTTTTGGCCAGACGACCGAGGGCTACCACTCGCCCTTTTGTCCAGTCGCCCCTGGCGCTAAGCTTTTGTTCTTTTGGCTGAAATAGCCAGTGTTTTGTGTAGAGCGTCAAAAACCAAGCTAAACGACGCTCTGTTTTAGCTGTTGTGTTAGCGACTCCTGCCACCTGGGTAAGGGCTTTGAGACTAATCTCCCAGGTACTTTGAGGCTGTAGGGTATCCACGATAGAAACACTAGATCGTTGAGCCGCCCACTGCCCGTAGTCACTATCGGGAATTAAACGATCTAAAATCTCAGCAGCTTCGGTCGCTAGCCAGTTTAAACCGGCTTCTCTCGCTTGTTCAGCAAAAATCCCTAACGGTCGAGGGACCACGGCTCTGGCTTCATCTAAATCTAGCCAGTATAGACAGAGCAAGCTAAAAAACATGCCAAAGCTGTCGTCGGTATCAGTGCCGTAACACTCAATCAATTCCAATAGTCTCTGACGAGCAGAGAGCTGCCCCTGATGCAGCAGTGTTAGCTCATGCAGCAGAGTGTAGGCATTGCTTAAGTAGCCAGCACCCTGCATCAGGGGAGTGCTAATGGTGATTGCTTGTTTAAGATGTTTGGGCTCACCTGATTTAAGCAACGCCAGCATGTAGAACAGTCCGGCAATGCCGCCAATAACAGCTTTTTTGTTAAACTGTTTACGGGCTAATTTTAGTGCTGTGCCATAATACTCTAGTGAGAGTTTTGTGTCTCCCATCAGTAGTGCTAAAGCACCGCGCAGACCTGTTCCATAGACCTGAGATTGTTCATCAACAATTTTTTCGAGTACTGTTTCGGCTTCTGCTAGGCGATTGCGTAGAAGATATTGTTCTGTCAATAAAACATTAAGCTTATTAGAATTCCTGTTGTACTCTTCCAACAGTGTGAGAATAGGGTCAGCAGGTTCTAAAACAGATGTGGCCTCTATCAAGAGCATCTTTAAGATCATGCCGTAGTGCTCGGTCGGCAATTTCTGCAGCCACTCTGCATCCAACGGATTGTTGGCGACATCTAGCAGGAAATCGTCTAGATCAACGGGAGTTGCGTAATAGTTGTAGTTACTGTAGTCAAGAAACAGCTGAGGCAGCGCGTCATAATCTTGGCTGTAGAGGGCCAATCGCGCTTCGCGGTACAGCTCATCTTTTGAGCGGCAAATGTGGCGTATTCGATTAGCGCGTCCGCTGTAGTGGCGACGGGGGTGAAATATGCCTCTAACGGCCTGAGCCATCGGCTCAAAGAGATCCGACTGCACCGTTTCGCGGCTCACCATTTCTACAATTAGGGCGTGACACTGAGGCAGGTGGCCTGCCCCATAGGTCAGCAGCTGATCTTCCATCAGAGCCGTAATTTGGCTTTTGAGATTACTGGGGGTGATCGCTTTGCCCGTTTTAGTGGTGGTACCGATATAGTTTAGGGCTGTGGCAATATTGGCGATGCTGGTTGCGCCGTAGAAAATAGAGAGCAGTTGAACGATAGTTTTGCGTAAAGGTGATTGCTGCTGATAGGTATTAAAAAGATGCGATCGCATCTCCTCAAGGTCAATTTCATCATCCATCCAGCTATCCATCTGAATCACCAGTAAGCGCGCCTAAACGGTTAATTATATAGGCTATGACGGGCTAATAGGCAGTTAAGCCGCCATGGACTTGTGTCTGGTATATCTGACAGTGCAGCCAGTTTGCCGAGGGGACGGCATTTTTTGGAGTCGCTGCAGCAGGGTCAGGGCTTTGGTTTCTAAGTCACGACTGCTAAGGGGCTGGATAAACTTGTCTAGCGGATTAAAATCTACTATGAACTGACCCAGCTGAATGCCTACGGGATCTAGATGACTGCCTTTAAGCAACCGGCGACGAATGTGGGGCTGTTCTTGCATTAGCTGTTGGCAGGTACCAGCCGTGATGCGATCGCGGACAAACTGTATCAGCCCCGTTTGTTGAAACAAGCGACTTTGAGCGATTAGCTGATGGGTTTGCTCAACTGTTGGAGACACCGTAAGAAACTGCTTTAGAGCCTGCTGTAGCGATTTAACTGGGACAGCGTCGTTTAAGCCAGTAACAGCGGGAGCTAACCAAATTGACGGCTGCTGTTTGATCGATGGCCACCCGTAGTCAACCTGTTGTCCTGTTAGATGTTGAATGCGGACTTCTACCTGTCGTAGACGGGTGCTGATAGCGGCTAGACCTTGCTGAATCTGCTGTCGCTGCCGGCGCTCGGCGCGCTGCCCCAAGCCAGCGCCGACCAATATGTCTGTGGGCGAACTGAGCAGCTCTAAGAGCATCACATACTTACACCCCAGGCCATGGGCCATCCACGCATAGCTGGCGGTGTCTAAATAAACGCTTGGGTCATATCCGTTTGCGATCGCTATTTCTACTAACGCTGTTCGCAGTGTGTAGTGCTCATCTAGCAAATCAAGCGCTATGGACCAGTGGTTAAAGGTAAACCGAAACGGCAGTGCTATGACGGTGTAGCCAGCCTCAAAAAAGCTTTTGAGAAAATGACGATAGGAGAGTGTGGGAAATGTGCCAAAAAGAGTGCTGCCAACAAATTGGATCACCCCTTTAGGGCAGGGATGTAGGGCTATCCAGCTATGGGAGCACGGTATAAATTTAAACTCAGCGGCGCTACTAGACGAGGATAAAACCATAGCGAATAACGTATTAATCGACCCTTAGAGCCGCTATAAGAAATAATCTAAAGACTGCTGATCTTTACCTGATTAGCTTTTAGAATTCCGGACGACCGACTAACTTTAAGGGGTCGCCCATGGCCCTCAAGAGTACACAAAAGGGTACTACCCAAATTCATCGTTTTTAGGCCAGATTAGCAGCAGCAAAAATTTGGTCTGTCTCTGGGCTATTGGACCCGATTAACTAAGCGTCTAACTTTGCATTGGGGTTGGGGAGTTATCGTTCTCCCCCTAAGAATTCTCAAACTATGAGAATCAGCATCTTCCACAGTGGGAATAAGTCTCTATCAGAGGAGTCACCAGTGTTTGGGGCTCCTCTTTTTTAGGGGTTGTCTTTTAGGGTTCATCCAAATCATCAGTGGTTTTGGTTTCATCATCCGCCCAGTCAAATTCCGTTTGCTCTAGCTGAGCACTGAGCAAACGATTTTCATAACGTCGATTACGACGACGCCCCTTGGCAGCGTTGCCGCGCTTGCCAGAGCGTTTATCTTGAACGAGTTCATCAAGGTCCTGGGCTTCGTCCCAAAGCATACCCGTTTGCGAAGTTCGTTTCCCCATGGTTCAAATTCCTTAGCTCAGACCGGAATGCTCTGGCAGCCCCAGCATGATGTTCATATTTTGCACAGCGGCCCCTGAGGCCCCTTTGCCCAAATTGTCCAAACGTGCTGCGACCAATGCCTCTTGGGTATCGTCATTGGCAAAGACGAATAACTGGACCTGGTTGGTTCCATTGGCGGCTTTCGTATCGAGAAACGTGCGATTGCGCAGCTCTTCGGTATCCCCTAACTTATGAACGTGCACAAATGGTTCCTGGCTGTAGTAGTCCGCCAGTGCTGCCCACAGTTGCTGGCCGGTGGGTGGGTGGTCCAGCATCCACAGCGGCAGCGGAATTTGCACCAACATGCCTTTTTCAAATGCTCCCACTGCTGGCAAAAATAGGGGGGCGTGGGTCAAGCCCGAATATTGGTGCATCTCTCGGACATGTTTGTGGCCAAAGGTCAGACCGTAGACACCATAGGGATAGGGGGATTCAGACTCACTGCCATACCCTTGGTAGGTCTCAATCAGCTTGCGTCCACCACCGGAATAGCCTGAGATGGCGTTGATGGTGACTGGAAAACTTGTAGGAATTAGCCCCGCTGCGACTAAGGGTTTCATAGCCGCTAGAAAACCGGTGGGGTAACAGCCTGGGTTGCTGACGCGGTGAGCTTTTGCGATCGCATCTCTCTGTCCCGGTGCCAGTTCTGGAAATCCATATACCCAATCGGCATGAGTTCGATGGGCCGTGCTAGCGTCCAAAATTTTGACAGCAGGATTTGACACTAGCCCCACCACCTCACGAGCGGCTGCATCGGGCAAACACAGAATGGCGACATCCACGGAGTCAATCAGTCGTATCCGCTCCGTGATTTCTTTACGCTTGGTTGGCTCAATACTGACAACGGTGACATCCTCTCGTTGAGCTAATCGTGTATAAATCTCTAGCCCAGTTGTCCCTGCTTCACCATCAATAAAAACCCTGGGCCGACCCATGGTGCAACTCCTAATAATTTTCCTACGAATGTCATTTTATCGGTCTAGTTGTCCCTTCGCCGCTCGGTTACAATCGCTAACCCAATTATTCAATCGGGCACTCTGATCAATGATGGTGACAGGCTCAACGATTTAATGATTTCTTCTAGCGTTTTACAGACCACTCCTCGACTGCTGAATCGCTACAGCATTCAACAAACTCTGGGAGCTCGGCTTGGGCGAAGAACCTATCTGGGCTTTGATCACCAGTGCAGCAGCTGGGTAGTGATTAAATATCTGTGTTTTGATGATCCACTCCAGCCGACGGATATAAAGCGCTTTCAAGCAGAAACAGCCACCCTCAAAAGCCTGAATCATCCAGCGATTCCACGCTACTGCGATAGTTTTGATATCAACGACCACGGCTACCGTGGCCTGATGGTAGTCCAAGAGTATATCGAGGGCCAGTCCCTATATGCCCTGGTCAATTCAAAACAGCTATTTACAGAGCAAGATGTGTGTGATGTGGCACGTCAAATCCTGGAGATTCTAACCCATCTACATCAACAACAACCGGTGATTATTCATCGTGATATCAAGCCCAGCAGCTTTGTGCTCAGTCCCCTGCCTAATTCAAAACTGGGAAAGATCTATCTGGTGGACTTTGGCTTGGTAGAGCGCTCTAACCAAACTCACGAAAGTGCAGATACTCCAATTCTAATTTCAGGTACACCCGGCTACCGCCCTCCAGAACAGCTGGGTGATAAGGCGTCACCCGCCACCGATTTATATAGTCTGGGAGCCACCTTAGTGCACCTGGCTACAGGAAAACATCCCAACACACTGCCTCAGCGGGGATTACGAATACTCTTTAGCCAGGAACTAGGGCACACAAGCCGTCCGATAAAATCTTGGCTATGCTGGCTTACCCAGCCTAAACAACACAAGCGACCGATATCTGCTCAAGCCGCCTTAAAGGGGTTAGACCAGGCGGATCAAATCTTTGCGCCAAGCCTGCTATCTGTCAGCAATCTTGGCCACCGTTTTCACCGTACCCTGTTGCAAACGATGGCCCCCGCTGACACCCAGCTCAAACTGTTTGAATATAGCCAAACCCTAGAGGTGTTGCTGCCCCCTCTGGGTTGGAAAAGTGGTCGGTTTTGTCTGGCCATGGTGAAACTAGTGATTTGTACAGCTGGGTTATGGCTGATGGTCTATGGGTTTCCCTATGGGTGGTCTCAGCTGAGTACACCGTGGCAGCAGTTTCTGTATCTGGGTCTGGGTCTGGGCTGGACTCACTTAAACCTATGGATGGCATGTCAAGGGCTAAAGTCCATGGTTACCACTCTTTTTCGACAGGTTAGCATTCAACTCTTGCCAGATATTATCCTGCTAGGATATCGATTTCCCTGTCGTCCTGTGGACTATCACATCAATACCTACAAACACGATATTGAAGATATTGATCTCCAACCCAGCAGTTCTGTTATCAAGTTTCACTTGCGTAACAACCGTACCGTTCTTGGGCAGCTAAAATACGACTTTTCTGCTAAAGCATTTGGGTTAAACCAGTCAGAAATTAAATGGATCAATAATATTTTGCAACTTTGGTTAAAACATCAGGCATCTAGAGGCGCTGTGTAGTCAACTACAGAGAAATCTTAAAACACACCCAATCGAGAAGGCAGCAAAAGCCTTGTTCCCCTAAACTGGGTTCATCTCTTTGTATTGTCCTAGCCCCCGATGCCACAGTTTGCGACTGCTCAAGATCAGCGCTATGCCCAGACCCTCATGCAGCCTGCGCTAATTCGCATTATTGACAATATTCGCAAACAGCTGGATGTCTCTGACTGGGAAGGTTCTTATCGGGATGACGTGCTGTGGCCTGCTGAGACAACTGCAGAGCAAAAACAACAATATCTGGCGCTACAGGAAATGCTAGAAACAGCCACATCTGATGACTATGATCAGATTCAGTCCACGCTTGCGCAGCTGCCCACACCACAGCACCTTTACACACTGTGTCTCAAACAGCCAGATCGACAACAAGAAATCGATGTTTGGCAGCTATGTTACCGCTTATGTGATGCGGACAATAGCAATGATGGCCCGATCAGCATAGACACCAGCTTATTCAATCTAGAAATTGGCGACATAGACTGGATTGCTCTAGATCAAAAGGCAAAACGTCTAGTGGAGGAGACATTTCAGGCGTTAGATTAAGCCGCACTACGGCTTGGTTCATCCTCTAAATTTATGGTTACGATTAGGATTTTTCTAGCTTAGGAAAAAATGTATAAGATGTCGGTTGTATTTGTAGGGGCGCACCGATGTGCGTCCTTCAAAATATAGGCAAATGGTCGATATTCTGCATCGGGCGTACGGCAGTACGCCCGATGCAGAGCCATGTCTAATTTGCACAAATTGTTTCATCCTTATTCCTTAGGTAGCTGACTACCGCAGCGTCGACAGTAGAGTGCATCGTTCTCATGGCCAGACAAACCACAGCTTTTACAAGACACATCGTTAACGGTCTGGAGACGGTTAATGTTTTGAATTAGGCTACCGACCTGGCTAGGGATAAGCGCGATGCCGGTCAAAATCATCATGACGGTCAAGGTTCGTCCAGCTTCAGAGACGGGGGTCACATCGCCATACCCAACCGTAGTCATGGTTACGACAGCAAAGTACATCGCATCTAGAAAGGTGCTAAATATTGTGGGGGCAACTGGGTGCTCTACTTGATAAATCGCACCTGAGTAAATAAAAACAATTGAGAACAGGGTAAAAACGATACGAGCAATGATCAGTCCCTCACGCCCTAGCCAGTGCTCTTCTTCTAAAAAACGAGCCAATTTGAGAATACGCAGCCAGCGAATTAGCCTGAGCGATCGCATGTCAAATACCCCAACCAACACAGGCAGAATGGCAATGAGATCTACCAGGGCATAAGGATTGACGATGTAGCGCAGCGGGCGCTCTGCAGCCCATAGACGCACAGCATATTCCACTAGAAAAATACCCAGTATTAACCAATCAAGAATGGTTAACCCGACACTCACCCTGGGGGGTAGGGGATAGGTTTCAGCAACAAATAATCCAGCTGAGATCAAGATTAGGGTTGCGATCGCAATATTCAACCCCAGACCCAGCCGTGTTTCTGCTTCTTCTAGCTCAGCTCGTATGCGTAGTTTCACCTCTGCGACTGGATTGCCCATCTTACATAAATTAAATCTATGAGAGGTACATTACCTCCTTTAACAGACTTATAAATGACAGTGTTGAAACCAAGACTAAACTCAATTTATAGACTTGTCATAAATCAATTACTTATTCTCATTTATTGCCCAATAAACAATTTATTAGACTACTGAAATCCCTATTTAATCAGTGTTTCTCCTAAAAGAATATTTTCTCTAAAAAAATACTGAGTAGACACTATCGTAATTTATTTCTGTTTGTAAAGATAATTAACTTATGCAAAGCACATCGCACTATCTCTTTATTAAGCCTGTAATTTGAATTCATCAGATCTGTATGGCTCCATTCTTGTTTTGTCTTTGGAGCCAATTGGGTTCTTGGATAATCCAAGAATGGGGTTTTTTCTCATACTGCACGTTAATTAATCTCTAAAACTGCATTAGATGGCTGAGTCCTTAGGTGTTCTTTGACCGAAACACCTGAGTTTTCAAGATTACTCATTAACCGGCAGGAGTATTTAGCAATAATCGCTGAAACCTTTCAGTGTGAGGCTTTAGGGGGTATTGCTCCCTGACTTTTGCTGGGTGCAGAGCAAAATTGTTCTGTGCAAAGTCTCTTGTGTGCAGATTGTGTGCAAAAGTCTCCTGCGTGCAGATTGTGTGCAGATATGTTGAAGAGACTGATTTTCCGTGTTTTCTTTAAGAAACAAAAGGAGAGGAGTTCGAATGACCATAAGTCCCCCGGAACCGGGGCAAAAAGTTAAGGTCGTGGTTGATAATGCTCCTACCCCTACTACCTTTGAACGATGGGGTAAGCCGGGGCATTTTAGTCGAACCTTGGCAAGGGGTCCAAAAACAACAACCTGGATTTGGGACCTCCATGCTGACGCCCATGACTTTGACAGCCATACTAGCGATCTAGAAGATATCTCCCGGAAGATATTTAGCGCCCATTTTGGTCACCTAGCCATTATCTTTATTTGGCTCAGTGGCATGTATTTTCACGGTGCCAAGTTTTCAAATTTTGAAGCATGGCTCACCAACCCAACCGGTATTAAACCCAGCGCTCAGGTGGTTTGGCCAATCTTTGGTCAAGGCATTCTCAATGGTGATGTAGGCGGTGGGTTTCAAGGCATTCAGATCACATCTGGTCTCTTCCAAATGTGGCGAGCCAACGGTATTACTAATTCTTTTCAGCTGTATTGCACAGCGATTGGAGCCCTGGTAATGGCCGGGCTAATGTTGTTTGCAGGTTGGTTTCACTATCATCGCAAAGCTCCAAAGCTGGAGTGGTTCCAGAATGTGGAATCGATGATGAATCACCACCTGGCTGGGCTACTGGGCTTAGGCTGTCTTGGCTATGCCGGACAACAAATCCACGTATCTCTGCCTGTCAACGCCTGCTTAGATGCTATTGACGCGGGTAGCCCACTGACAATAGGCGGTAAGCTGATTGACTCGGTTGCAGCGATTCCACTTCCCCATGAGTGGATTCTCAACCCTGCTCTCATGACGGATATTTATCCTAGTTTTGCCCAAGGTGTAACACCGTTCTTTACCCTTAACTGGAGTGCCTACACAGACTTTCTTACCTTTAAAGGAGGGCTGAACCCAGTTACTGGAGGGCTGTGGTTAACAGATACGGCTCACCATCATCTCGCGTTGGCCGTTTTGTTTATTGTTGCTGGTCATTTTTACCGCACAAACTGGGGGATTGGCCACACCTTTAGAGAAGTATTAGAGGCCCATAAGGGTCCCTTTACTGGCCAGGGTCATAAGGGTATGACTGAGATTTTTACCACATCCTGGCACTGCAATCTCTCCTGGCACTTAGCGTTGGTCGGTTCGCTATCTATTTTGGTGGCCCACCATATGTATGCCATGCCGCCCTATCCTTACATTGCGACTGACTATCCTACACAGCTAGGGTTGTTTACGCACCACATGTGGATCGGTGGCTTTTTAATTGTTGGTGCGGGTGCCCATGCGGCCATCTTTATGGTGCGAGACTATGACCCAGGGACTCACATTGATAATTTGTTAGACCGGGTGCTGCGTCATCGGGATGCCATTATCTCTCACCTGAACTGGGTGTGTATCTTCCTTGGCTTCCATAGCTTTGGGCTATATATCCACAATGACACTATGCGGGCCTTTGGCAGACCGCAGGATATGTTCTCGGATACCGGGATTCAACTGCAGCCAATTTTTGCCCAATGGATCCAGAATATTCATGCGATCGCAGCGGGTGGAACAGCTCCAAATGCGATTGCTGGGGTAAGTCCAGCCTTTGGTGGAGATATTGTTGCTGTCGGTGGCAAAGTGGCAATGATGCCAATTTACCTGGGGACAGCTGACTTTATGGTGCACCATATTCATGCGTTCACTATCCATGTCACGGCTCTGATTTTGCTCAAGGGTGTTCTGTTTGCCCGCAGCTCTCGGCTGATTCCGGATAAGGGTGAACTGGGTTTCCGATTCCCCTGTGATGGTCCAGGACGTGGCGGCACCTGTCAGGTATCCGGTTGGGACCATGTGTTCCTAGGGTTGTTCTGGATGTACAATTCCCTATCGATTGTGATCTTCCACTTTAGTTGGAAAATGCAGTCAGATGTGTGGGGTACCGTCTCAGACAGTGGTGCTGTCAGCCACATTACAGCCGGTAACTTTGCCCAGAGTGCTATTACCATCAACGGCTGGTTGAGAGACTTTCTGTGGGCTCAGGCTTCTCAGGTGATTAACTCCTACGGCTCACCCCTGTCGGCCTACGGTTTGATGTTCTTGGGTGCTCACTTTGTCTGGGCCTTTAGTCTCATGTTCTTGTTTAGTGGCAGAGGCTACTGGCAAGAGCTGATTGAGTCTATTGTTTGGGCTCACAACAAACTAAAAGTAGCTCCAGCGATTCAACCCCGTGCACTGAGTATCACTCAGGGACGCGCTGTGGGTGTTGCTCACTATCTCCTTGGCGGGATTGCAACAACCTGGGCGTTCTTCCATGCTCGAATACTTTCACTAGGATAACGGAGAGGACTCGATAAGCGTTATGGTCACTAAGTTTCCAAAATTTAGTCAGGACCTTGCTCAAGACCCGACAACGCGTCGGCTATGGTACGGGATTGCAACAGCCCACGATTTTGAAAGCCACGATGGCATGACCGAGGAGAATCTTTATCAAAAGATTTTCGCCTCCCATTTTGGTCATTTGGCAATCATCTTTTTGTGGACCTCTGGAAATCTCTTTCACGTCGCTTGGCAAGGCAACTTTACACAGTGGGTCAAGGACCCGCTCAATGTTAAACCCATCGCCCATGCTATTTGGGACCCCCAGTTTGGTCCTGCAGCCGTAGATGCCTATACCCAGGCAGGGGCTAACTATCCGGTAGATATCTCATTCTCGGGGGTCTATCATTGGTGGTACACCATCGGTATGCGTACCAACGCTCAGCTCTATGAAGGTGCAGTGTTTATGCTGATTCTGGCGGCATTTATGCTGTTTGCCGGATGGCTGCACCTACAACCTAAATTTAGACCCTCACTAGCCTGGTTCAAAAATGCCGAATCGCGCATGAACCACCATCTGGCTGGTCTATTTGGGGTAAGTTCTCTGGCCTGGGCGGGTCACTTAATCCATGTGGCTATCCCAGCCGCACGGGGGCAGGAGGTTACTTGGAGTAATTTGCTGTCGTCACCGCCTCATCCGGCCGGTCTAGCGCCTTTCTTTACGGGCCAATGGGGAGTATATGCCCAAAACCCTGATACAGCAGGCCATGTGTTTGCTACATCTGAAGGGGCTGGAACGGCAATTCTGACCTTTTTGGGAGGTTTTCATCCCCAAACAGAGGCGCTCTGGCTAACGGATATTGCCCATCACCATCTTGCGATCGCAGTTATCTTCATCATTGCTGGCCACATGTACCGCACCAACTTTGGTATCGGTCACAGCATGAAAGAAATCATGGAGGCCCATCAGCCCCCTGGCGGTCGTCTTGGCGATGCCCACAAAGGCATGTACGACACCTACAACAACTCGCTGCACTTCCAGCTAGGCTGGCACTTGGCAGCCCTGGGTGTGGTCACCTCCCTGGTGGCGCAGCATATGTACTCCATGCCGTCCTATGCCTTTATCGCCAAGGACTTTACTACGCAGGCGGCACTCTATACCCATCACCAGTACATTGCTGGCTTTTTGATGGTGGGTGCGTTCTCTCACGGTGCTATCTTTTTAGTACGAGACTACGACCCGGCGGCTAACCCCAATAATGTTCTCTCTCGTGTGCTAGAACATAAAGAAGCGATTATCTCTCACTTGAGCTGGGTGTCTCTGTTCTTAGGGTTCCATACCCTGGGTCTTTATGTTCACAACGACGTTGTTGTTGCCTTTGGTACCCCCGAAAAACAGATTTTGGTGGAGCCTGTCTTTGCTCAATGGATTCAAGCTTCCCATGGTAAGTTGCTATATGGGTTTGACACACTGTTGTCTAATTCGGGTAGTATTGCTGCTACCGCCTGGCCTAACCATGCCGACGTTTGGTTGCCCGGCTGGCTAGACGCCATCAATAGCGGTACCAACTCGTTGTTTTTAACCATCGGACCAGGTGACTTTTTAGTTCACCATGCAATTGCACTGGGGCTGCACACAACTACCTTAATCTTGGTTAAAGGTGCCCTTGACGCCCGTGGCTCTAAGCTAATGCCGGATAAAAAAGACTTTGGCTACAGCTTCCCTTGCGATGGCCCTGGCCGTGGCGGCACCTGCGATATCTCCGCCTGGGATGCCTCCTATCTAGCCACATTTTGGATGCTCAATACGGTTGCGTGGCTAACCTTCTATTGGCATTGGAAACACCTCGCCATATGGAGTGGTAATGTCGCCCAGTTTAACCAATCCTCAACTCACCTGATGGGCTGGTTCCGAGATTATCTCTGGCTGAACTCTGCCCAGCTAATTAACGGATATAACCCCACAGGCATGGATAATCTGGCCATTTGGGCCTGGATCTTCCTAGCCGCTCACCTCTGCTGGGCTGTCGGGTTTATGTTCCTGATTTCCTGGCGAGGCTATTGGCAAGAACTGATTGAAACACTGGTTTGGGCACACGAGCGCACACCGCTAGCCAACATGGTTCAGTGGAAAGATAAGCCTGTCGCTCTCTCCATTGTTCAAGCTCGTCTGGTGGGTCTAGCTCATTTTGCAGTTGGGTTTGTCTTTACCTATGCTGCTTTCTTGATTGCTTCAACCGCCGGCCGATTTGGTTGAGCACTTAAAACATTTCCACGCTTAGGGCTGGGGTTTCCCAATGTAGAAAACTCACAGACCTGGGCGTGGTCTAGAGAATAGAGTCCTCTTTAGGACAGTCGAGGACTCTTTTTCTAATCAAGGTTGAGACGGTCTGAGACTCTCCTCTCCTCCCGTCTCTCTAAAGTCCTGGCCATTCGGGTAGTTAGGTCAGGACTTTTTTTACTCTATGTCTATTGGAGACTATGCAATGGTTAATAACCTGATTAAGCCCTATAACGATGATCCAGAGCTAGGGCATTTATCAACGCCCATAAGCGATTCTGCATTTGTGCGAACGTTTATCAACAACTTGCCTGCCTATCGCAAGGGACTATCTCCGCTGATGCGAGGCTTGGAAGTAGGTTTAGCCCACGGATACTTTTTAGTAGGACCAGAAATTCTTCTTGGTGCCCTGCGGGATTATAACCAGGCTCCCTACTTTGCTGGGTTTGTTACTGCCATCTCCCTGGTGCTGTTGGGCACAGTGGGTATGAGCGTTTATGGCTTTGCCAGCTGTAAGAGTGCGGACGAAAGCCCAGCCGGTACCGACAAACTAAAAACTTCAGAAGGGTGGAGTGAATTTACCGCTGGCTTCTTTATCGGTGGTACAGGCGGTGCCTATATGGCCTATCTCTTGCTCGATCATTTCACTACAGTTGACGCCATCTTTCGCGGCTTTGTCAACTAGCCTCAATTATTTCTGTGCATACCTTGTCCAGTTTTTTGTTAAAAGGAGTCAACTATGGATGGAACCTATCCCCTGTCATGGCTACCGTGGATTTTAATCCCAGTCGTCTGCTGGTTAATTCCGGTGATTTCGATGGTAATGCTGATGTTTTACATTGAAAGCGACGCTGCCTGACAGACCTAAGTTACCAAGGCAAGCATTTGTTGTTCTGTGTCTAAAAAAATCAATTTTTTGGCAAAAGCTTGCTTTGGCATCTTCCTAATCGATGCTGTAGGTTAGCTATATCGTTAAGAGTCACCCTATGGCCGACAAGCTATTTTCGGTTGGCGATCGCGTTACCGTAACCACCCAGCCACCCTACCTTAAAACCGCTGACCCCATGCCTATGCTGCGTCCCCCAGATTTAGTCACCCTGGGTGAAGAGGGTATTGTCCTCGAACAAAAACTCGGTGGTTACTGGGCTGTACGGTTTGAACGAGGCTCATTCCTAATTGATGGCCGCTACATTGATCGCGTTACCACCTAGCACCGACGGACTGTAGCTCCCCAGTGACGGCAACTGAACTATCTAGACTCATCAATCCCTTGTATACGAGAGTTTTCCTTTGATTACTCCAAAATTATCATTCAGAAAATTTTATTTTCTGCCTAAATGTGAGAGTCGTCTGTTATATTAAATAACTGTGTTTGAGAGAAATTCTCCAACGCGGGTTGCTAGCTCAGCGGTAGAGCACTCGGCCTTTAACCGATTGGTCCTGGGTTCGAATCCCAGGCGACCCATATTTTTTATTTTGATCAGATAACTTTGTAGAGGCGTTGCATGCAATGCCTCTACATTTCATAGATGCTGCTATCCTTAACGAAATGATCAGGTTTTAGAAACAACTCGTCATAAGTTCGGGGTTGTGACCTAATATTGATGAGTAGGGATACCTATTCAACCCTTTAATTGAAGCTGCCAAAACGGCGAAAAGTACTAGGAGGATTATATGGCGCTTGTACCTATGCGGCTCTTGCTGGACCACGCCGCTGAGAACGGCTACGGCATTCCCGCTTACAACGTAAACAACATGGAGCAGATCCTGGCAATTATGCAGGCTGCTGATGAGACCGATAGTCCTGTAATTTTGCAGGCTTCTCGCGGTGCCCGTAAATATGCTGGTGAGAACTTCTTGCGCCACCTGGTTTTGGCGGCTATCGAAACTTACCCCCACATTCCTGTGGTGATGCACCAAGACCACGGTAATAGCCCTGCAACTTGCTACTCTGCAATCCGCAACGGCTTTACTAGTGTAATGATGGACGGCTCCTTAGAAGCTGATGCCAAGACTCCCGCTAGCTTTGAGTACAACGTTAACGTAACTGCTGAGGTGGTTAAGGTTGCTCACTCTATCGGTGCCAGTGTTGAAGGTGAACTAGGCTGTCTAGGTTCTCTGGAAACTGGTCAAGGTGAAGCAGAAGACGGCCACGGTTTTGAAGGTACTCTCAGCCATGACCAGCTTTTGACTGACCCTGACGAAGCTGTGCAGTTTGTAGAAGCTACTCAGGTTGATGCCCTAGCTGTTGCTATCGGTACTAGCCACGGTGCTTACAAATTTACCCGTAAGCCCACTGGCGAAATTCTAGCCATCAGCCGCATTGAAGAAATTCACAAGCGTCTGCCCAACACTCACCTGGTAATGCATGGATCTTCTTCTGTGCCCCAAGAGTGGCTAGACATGATTAATGCCCACGGCGGTAAGATTCCTGAAACTTACGGTGTACCTGTTGAAGAAATTCAGAAAGGTATTAAGAGCGGTGTTCGTAAGGTGAATATCGACACTGATAACCGTCTGGCTATCACTGCTGCTATTCGCGAAGCAGCGATGAAGGATCCTTCTAACTTCGATCCCCGCCACTTCCTCAAGCCTTCCATCAAGTACATGAAGCAAGTGTGCTCTGACCGCTACACTTCGTTTGGTACTGCTGGAAACGCTTCCAAGATTAAGCAGCAAGGCGTTGAAATCTTTGCTGCTAAGTACGAAGCAGGTGAGCTTGACGCTAAGGTCGCTGTTGCTGTTTAAGCTTCAGCACGCTTCGGTTAGCTGAAGTCGCTAATACATAAAAAGGGGGATGGCTCAGCCATCCCCCTTTTTATGTATTAGGTTTTGAATGGCACCAGAACCTAATTTCACGAAGGAAAAAATTAGCTTCAGGTCATCCCCTCCTAGGAGGGGATGACCTGAGGCGGGGTGGGTCAACTGCCAGCGCTACAAACCAGTACGTTTATAAACGTTATCCCTTCTTCGCCACCCAGTACTTACTCATAAAGTGGTTTGAAACCTCTACACCATGGAACCCTGCGGACTCTAGACGAGCCGTAATATCATCAGTGCTGTAATGACGGTAGTAAGGCTCATGAAAAATAGAGGGGAAGTTTTCCATCATCGGTGCAAATTCAGGGGTGTCTAGCTTCTGAATCGAGTCACAGATAATAAACACTCCACCAGGCTGAGTTACTCGATAGCACTCGTTGATTACTGTCTGTCGTACATCTGCAGGCAGCTCATGGAACAGAAAAACGCTGACAGTGGCTTCAAAGTAATTATCCAGGTAAGGTAGCTTCTCGGCATTAGCTTGGATTAGCTGGGGGAGACTACCCACATCTCTGCTTAGCAGTTCGTTAGCTTTACGCAGGTACATGGGAGATAGATCCACACCATGTAGAGATACTTGAGGTAAAGTATCCCGGATCATTTTGAGGGTACGACCGGTACCACAAGCCACATCTAGTACTTTAGGTGTGGCTACATCAACCAGGCTATTGATATGGCGTTTTAGAGGAGCTAAAATGCGCCGACGCATCGGATCAGCTGAGCCGTTAAATAAAAGCTCTACCTGCAGATCGTACAGATTGGCTGACATATCGCTTAGATAGCCGTCGGTCTGATGGTGAAAATTTTGGACATAGTAACTGGGATAGCCATCGGTGCTAACATCCTTACCAAAGTCTTGGTACTGCTTATTTTTAGAGCGCTCCCAAACGCTGGGAGTATCCAAAACCACTGCAGGATAGTACTTAAAAAAGTCATCCCAGGGATTGTCAAACAGAAGACTCGTAGGATAAACACCTGCTTCAGCATCCTGCCAGTCAACTTCAGTCAGCTCATCAAGGCGCTGCTTCAACAGGGCCAGCGTAGGCGCAGGAATCTCAGACGTGTTTTCTGGATCAACTGGAGAAACAACTTCGCGTAGGCGATTGATCAGAGTTTTGTGGGTAAAACCAAAGGCTTGTTTGCCTTGTTGAAAGGTTTGGTATGCAAATTTTGTCAATGTATCTGGCATAGCTCTGATCAGACAACAGGGTAAACGGTGACTAGAAATACATCAGGCGTTAGAGGGAGGGATAGCGAACAACTAATCAGACTAGCTCCATAGCTTTGCGCACAGTTCACAACAGTGGCAATTGCTGAAGGCATAGCGACAGCTATATGCGATGCAGACGGCTGAATGCACTCAACCATTTGCCTACAGAAACTGATTTGGTAACATTCGTGCCCTTCCATACTGCTAACCCCTGATGGTGCCAGCCTAATAAACCAGGTGCCTACAGCGCCTGATTTGATTTAGAGCTGGTCAAGGAATATTCATATATTGCTTATTGTAAAAGTTTATGAAAAAGGAGGGGAGCAACCAGAAGAAAGAATCGTGATGTTATGACTTTTAAGAAGCTGCGCTAGTATAGATAGGCTGTAAAAACCACCCTAGAGGACTTGTTAATGAAGCGTCTGTCTATCGATACCACTCAAATGATGCGTCGGACTGAAGATTTAATTAGTGCAGCCTCAAATCGGTATCGCATTACTGTCCAGGTGGCAAATCGTGCACAGCGTCGTCGGTTTGAAGAATTTGACAGCATTGATGAGTCTCGCATGAAACCAGTTCTACGGGCTATTGTAGAAATGTCGGATGAGCTGACTCAGCCCGAAATCATTGGCGAGTAGAAACTGAAGAAACTGGCTTATTACACCGATAGGCCAGTTTCTTTCGGTATATACAACTAGTCCTTTATTTACTACTAATTGCGTTCACGCTCAGCGGTATGGGTAAGCAGCTTAAATTTTTATTCTTAGCCACCTTGACCACTCTGATGGTTTTAGCTGGCAGCATTCTACAGTTGGGTGAGCCCTTGATGGCGGCTCAGTCTACGCATGTCATTGCCGATCAGTTATACGTTCAATACCCCGATATACCCAGAGCAACAGCTGCCAATACTACGTTGCTAAGTCGATTTATTGACTATCACCTCGACACCCAGGCAAGACCTGCTCAGTATCATCTTGATTGGGAACTATCCATGGCCGATTATTTTGATGCAACCTACGGTAAGCGAGGCCATTCATCAGCTGTAACCGTTGCTGATAAGCAAGCGATGCAGACCTTAAGCTCTCAGCAGCGTCATGATTTAGTCAGGAGCCTTGAGCGAATCTTTAGTCAATGACGGCATTGCTCAGAGAAGGTGAGGGCTGGCGTCTAGGCTGGGATGACAATCGAGAGTGTTTTAAGGCATTGGTAGGGGGCGAACATTGGGCATTGGAACTGACCCAAGGCGAGTTTGAGACTCTACGTCGATTAGCACAGCAGCTGGCCGAAACGATGGCATCCATGGCGACCGAGCTAATGCCTGACGAACACATTGCCTGTGAACAGGAAACCCCTCAGCTTTGGATGGAGGCTGAGGGGTTTCACCATAGTTACAATCTGCGATTTATTCTACTCAACGGTCGCGGTGGAGAAGGTGCCTGGCCTGCAGCCGCTGTTCCAGAGCTATTGGATGGGTTAGCTCGTATCAACGTATTCTGAGATGAAATCGACCGATTGTTCTACACTGGGCAAATGCGTGGTGAATCTCCGTAATGCTTGAGCTTTCTATCGGAGTTAACTGGGCATAATGCTTTAGCGATCGGGGTGTAAATCGGTATGAAAAAACTAAAGGTCGTTAGCGATACCCAATTTAAGCAGCGTCCTGGTCTGTCTAATGACCTGTCTAAGCAGGAAAAAGCCTTTGTTGCCAATGGTACTGAGTTTGACCTGGCAAAATTAGATGTTGTGCGAGATGGCCATTATAAGGTGACGCTTGTCGAGCCCCTGGGGCCAGCTATGCAGCGTGACTGGTATGTCTATAAGCCTGATGTGCGGGTCTATGATACAAAAATCAAGCTGACCGTCACCAGTGACACCTTATTTAAACAGCGGCCAGTATTATCTAATCAGCTCAGCGATCGCGAAAAGATCTTTGTCCCCAACGGTACAGAGTATTATTTGCAATCTTACTTGCCCGCAGAAGGGCAGCATGTCAGGGTTGCGATCGCAAATGCCTTTCTCGGTCCCGAAAATCGCACTACCTGGTATGCCTACAGACCTGATGTTCGCATCATCGGTGACACCATTACCCTTACCGTTGTTAGCGATACCCTTTTCAAAACATCGCCAAAGATGTCATCGCAGCTCACCAATCAGCAAAAAGTTTTTGTTAAAAACAACACTGAGCTAGAGCTAATCACCCACGAACAGGCGGCTGCCAACCACGTCAAACTAGAGCTAGCTGAGCCCAGTTTTAGTAATCGTTCTGAACGCATCTGGTACGCCTATAAACCCGATATCCAGATCGAAGGCAACGAAGAAAATAACCAGCCTAAAAACGAAACCCCACGACCAAAAGCTAGCGGCCCATACATAAAGCTGCCAGGGTTTCGAGGCAATTTTTATCTCTCTAACCCCATTATTCCAGGCGGTAATTTCACCTGGGGAGAAGCCACCCATGGCGGCAGCCGTATTCCAGTAAATCGCAATGTTGTTTACGGCATCATTCGTATTGCCCGCGTTATGGAAGAGGTCCGCGAACGGCTGGGAGGACGGCCTCTTACCATTAACTCCTGGTATCGCGACCCAGTTACCAATCGCCGTGTTGGGGGTGCTAGTCGGTCTCGTCATCTAACAGGCGACGCTGTAGATTTTGTTGCCCCTGGCATTCATCCCTACGATGTTTATGATCGACTAAACCGCTGGTGGGGTTCTCGGGGTGGTTTAGCCAGCGCTACCGTATTTACCCACATTGATACACGAGGCTACTATGCTCGCTGGAGTTATGGATTTTAGGGTGATTTTTACCTAGCTGCTGACCAACCATTTGAGTGCTCAATGACACCAAATATGGAGTAGCAATGCTCTAGCCATATGCTATGCTAGTCAAGCGTAAAAACGCATCGGGGCGTAGCGCAGCTTGGTAGCGCACTACTTTGGGGTAGTAGGGGTCGTGGGTTCAAATCCCGCCGCTCCGATTGATGAAAACCGCTGATATCAGCGGTTTTTGTATTTTAAATGCTTGGTCGACAGACGGGTATGGCGTGGGTATGAAATTGACTGAAAGTGTCATTCGTCCGTCAGGAGATGACATAATACGGTCGAAATTTGGTAGTTAGAAACGATGCCCAGAGCCCCTAAAGGCACCATACAAATCGATATTGATCGAGGTTGGCTACGACTAAGATGGACTTACCAAAAGCAGCGCTATTCTATGGCGTTAGGATTAGCAGATACCGTAGTCAATAGGCGATTAGCCCAGGCCACAGCAGACTCCATCAAAGCGGATATCCTTGCAGATCACTTCGATAAGTCGTTGGTGCGTTACCGGGGTGATGAAACTACGGGCATGACAGTGGCGGCACTATTTGAAAAATACACCGCTTGGAAACGCCGACAGATATCAAAACGATCTCTAGATAAATATCTAGGTTTAAACGCTCGGTTAAAACAATATTTCAAGTCTCGTAAGGCATCAATGATCACTGAAGATCAGGCGCTCGACTTTAGAGACTGGTTGTTAACGTCTCTATCTACATCCACAGCTAGAGAACGAGTTGGTATGATGCGCTCATGCTGGACATGGGCCATAGGCAAAAAAGTATTAGAAGAGAACCCGTGGGAAAACGTTAGAGTCAAGGCGGAGCCACGACCACGACCACGGCCATTCACTCAACAGGAATACTCCCAAATCATTGACGGATTTACACAGATGCATCCCCATTATCTGGATTTTGTTAGGTTTGTTATGGGCATTGGTTGCCGCTTGGGGGAAGCGGCAGGTCTTAGATGGGGGCACTTGTCCGATGATTGCTCAAAAATCTGGATCGGAGAAAGCTGGGGACGAGGAGAGAGAAAGACCACAAAAACAAATAGAGACAGGGCTTTTGAGCTATCGCCAACACTCACCGGCATGTTAAAAGCTCGGAGGACTGCCGATGCTAGTGCTGATGATTTAGTATTTACAGCCACTGAAGGGGGACCCATAGACGATCACAATTTCCGTCGTCGCTACTGGTCACCGGTGCTTGAATCCGTTGGAGTACCGTATCGAAAACCCTACAGCATGAGGCATAGCTTTATTTCCCAAGCATTTGACCAGGGATGGAGTGTTTCAGAAATCGCCAGCATCACCGGCAACAGTGAGGAAACCATCTTGAGAAGTTATACCGGCGGTGTGAGAGGACGAGCTAAGTTACGTTCGGTCTGGTCTCAGGATGAGGTCTCAGGATGAGGGTTGATTTTTTTATTGTTGCAAGGTCTTGCGGTAGGCCTTAACAGCCTTGGTTTGGCTTGGATAATCAATAAATTGAGTCAGGGTAGCCAAATCTAGTTGTGGCAATAAACGACTGATTGTGAGAGTTTCATAACCACTGTCTGGATCAATCAAGCCGTACAAACTGAAGGTTTGATTTTCCCAAAACCAAACCTCTTGAACACCCAGGCCTTTATAGACATCAAGCTTATCAATACCGCCACTGGTGATAACAATCTCAATCGCAATATCAGGAGCCTCTCCTAACTCACCCAGGCTGTAGCATTCATCAGGCTCTAAGCCACGGGCAACCGCTTTTTGTCGAAACGTTGCAGACCCGTAACCGTTGAGGTCGATATCGGCTTCTTCTGCAAAGGCTTCTATTAGACGGGCAATAATTTTCTTGAGCCGTTCATGCTCAGGGGATGTCGTCATCAGCTCCAAAGAGCCCTCCAAATAGGTCATCCGCAACGCTGGAAATTGATCAATAAACAGAGCTACCAGCGCATCATACTGTTGCCAGGTAACCCCCTCAAGACACAGACGCTGCTCATCGGTAGCAGGAAATTCTGTTGGTAAATTGATTAAAGAGGCTGTCATTAATCGCTACCTTCTACGGCTAGTCCTATTATGGCAGGCACTCGTTAAGCCCGCTTTTTCGCAGCCGTTGCAAACGTCATCCAGTCTGGTAACTGCCGTACCCATCTGTCCTAGGCACTGCGCTTTCGATTGCTTGGCAAGCTTTTTTGCCATTTTTCAATCGCTCGTCGATGGGCATTTAAATCATGTTTATTAACCTGCCAGTCTCTCAGTAGGGCCAGATTGTAAGTGATGCGGCGTCCCTCGCGGTGATAGTGTATCCCTTCAATCCATTGGTCATGGTTGCGGGCAACTGTCCGAGCCGACACCCCTAAAACTGCAGCGGCGGCTTGTTGGTCGCCTTTCTCTGGCAACTGTTGGCCTTCAATCGCCGATGCGATCCGCTCCTGAGCGATCGCCTGACGCTCCATAGCCTTGGCTATTAGTATTAGGGCATCAATCAATTTACCCCACACGACCTAACCCTCCGTCTATCAGCTAAATCAACAAACGTGCTCTGTTGCTTTTCCACAGCTCAGCCCCCTGCAAACCCTTGTGGAGAACCCCTCTCTCCCCCTAGAACCCCCTCTCCTCCCCTGGGGAATAGATTTTTGGGGAGGTCCCTCACGGCCCTACACCTCAATAAGGGGGGCAAGGTGTGTAATGGTCCGTCTAGCGCTGGTTTTGGCGGATCACTTGAGGTTTCGGTATAGGTTTCGTTGATGGGTGAAACCGTCTCAGGCTGGGGGATTACACACCACTGGTCTGGATGCCAAAGATCTCGATTTTTGTATAGCGTCTGGGCACTGGTTTGAGCCAGCTTGCACAATTGAGCTAAGCGGTGGGATACCGTGCCTGCCAGCTTTCCTAATTTGGCTAAGTGGCTGACAGCCTGCTGAATACGCCGACGGGCATCAGCTCGACGCTCATCATTGATGCTCAGACCTGAAACTTCCCGCTTGGGGGTGGTGCCCAGTGGCCAGTAAAATCTGGTCGCCCAACGTGCCCAGGCGTTTGCTTTTTTAGATATTTCCGCCTGGTGTCTGCAGTGCTTGTGATAGCCCGGTCGGGTGTAGACCATTTGCTCGATGTAAATGGCCAGCTCATCATCACCCAAACCTTCGAAGACACGGCCATGGGTTGCGATCGCACGCAGCAAACTATTTGTTTGACCAGCTCCCGTCCAACCGGTTTCTAGTTCTAGCCTCAGGTCTGCCAGCCACCGATCAACTTTTCCAGGTCGTTTACGTTTCCGCTTTCGTTGAAGTTCTCGCCCCTGGTCCAGCGCTGGTAACAGCAGCTCCATATCTTGAGCTTTAGAGCAAAAATCCCACTGCCAGAAAAACCGTTCCAGGTTCCCGGCAGTAGGGTTTTGATTGTGATCCAATAAGCAGCTGCCCGAACCAGGTTGAAGCGGTAGCCGATGGCCGTTATATTCTGTAACCTCCCATGGTTTCCCATACGGCTTAATATTCGGGAAAATTTCACACTGACCCGCTTTGACGGCTATCCCTTGAGCCTCTAAGGTGTGTTTGCATAAGCATGCCAACGAAAACGATGAAACATACTCAGGTAAGGGATAATAAAGGTGCCAGCCACCAGACCAGGAGGATCGGACCAGTACGCTACGGACCAGGCCGATCAGCTCCAAGGCCTCCTGTATAGACCTCAGACCATTGGCGTTGTGGTAATCACTGCCTAGATCTATGTCCACCATCGCGTATCTGGTTTGATTGCCAAACCGAACACCGATGATGGTTCCGGCATCTTGCCACCGGTTCCATAAAGATCGAGGGCGCATTGGGTATTTATTGGTTTTCCAATCGCCCCCAGATTCGGGACGTTCTATGGTTTGCCATTTGTAGCTGAAAAGCTTGGTGAGCTGTTTGGCTAATGGATCGGCGGGATAGGGGTCGAACATCGGCAATGCACATAATTTGGTCCTCGATGACCGCGGGGGAATGGTACTGATGTATGCCTCAAAGCCTTGATACAAGGGGGGTGCATGACTTGAGAGAATAGACACACGTAAGCAGCCCCGGCCAAGGAATTGCTTACGTGTGTTGCTAGCAACGATTCAACTACACGAAATATGTATACGAATCGTTTAACGATGTGTATGATAGAGCCAAGCGAACCAAATGATCAACCCGTGCTTAAGCAAATCCGTGACTCTCTTGGTTTGTCTAGGGAGCGATTCGCCAGATTAATTGGGTGTTCAACCCAAAAGATCTATAGAGGTGAAAACGGGGTTGAGATCACCTTCACTATCGAAGAAGTTCAGAACCTTAACAGCGTCCTGAGAGATAACTTCGGTTTTGATGTAGACTCTCTTCCCAAAAAACTCTCAGAGCCTGGGGATCTCACAAGCCTAATGGACAATGAAAGTTAATTGAAAGCCGTAAGTATCTTGGTTCAAAACTTGCGGTTACATCCCTGAATCTCGTTGCATTCATTAAGGATTAGTCAATTATGCTCAGCTAAGAAATCAAGCAATAAGGTCTCTAAATCTCTTGATAAAAAGCTACGCCTACGTAGCCACCTTTTTTACTGTCAAAAATTTGAAAACCTCAGAGTGCCGATCCAAGGACTCTGAGGTGAAAAAGGTCAGTACCATATCTGACCCGAGGCCATGATAACGCTTATCCCAGTTTAATTCCAGCTTCACTCTCACGAATAGATCACGTCCTTACGTGGTCACCGTTTGCGATGTCTACGAGGACAACAAAAATGACGAGAATTGGCTACGACACGAGCTAAGAACAACCTTCACTGTCCATAAACCTCCTTGACTGTGCCCTAGTAGCCCCCTAAGAGTACAGTCCGAGTACACCAGGAGAACAGCAACAGTACACTTGCAAAACTCAGGAAATGCAATGGATAGCACACAAAGCGAACAGCAACAGTACATATCAGAAGTGCACTCACCGCACACCGGGAGTACAGTGCCGAGTACAGGAGTACATTACACAGCTAAGCAGCTGTCAGAGGAGTACAGTATCGCTAGCGCCACTTTAAGAAATCGTTGGTTTCCCTGGCTAAAGAAAGTAGCGCCTGAACAGTTGTTAAAAACATCTGACGGATATACAGAGCTGGCCAGAACCCTATTCTCTGAACTGAAAGACGTAGATGCCTCTGAGCGCTCGGCGTGGGTAGCTGATGCAAAGTCTCGCTATGCGCCTGAATGGGAATCGGCTGGAGTGATTGAAGGTGAACTCATGCCTGAGGAAGTTGGCGGAGTTCTCGCCACCCTCAGTACCCAACAAACATCAGCTGAGCTAGCTATTAAACAAGATCTGGACGACCTGGACGAGTTTATCAACAGCGTTAAACAAGCCGAAGCCAGCTTCTCAGAGGCTGAGCTGGCCAGCTTTCGCACCAATGGTGCTAAGCGCGGGATTGCTCGCTTCAAAATCGAAACTCAGACAGAGCTTGAAGTGTACAACCGTCTACAACAACAACGATTAGAAGAATGACAGGTCTAGAAATGCCGCTATCGATCGGCGCACTCTGCTACTTGGTAAATGTCACTAGTAACTCAAGTTTTGAGCCACGAACAACAGAAACTTTATTCAAGCAGTCCACCGAACGTTAGACCATTCTGATGAATCCACACTGTACAGAGATAAATATAGATTCCCTGACAGTGAAATTGTTGTCTACATCTACCTACCTGCGAACAGCAACTAAACAAATAATGGGCCTTTTCAAAAAACTATTCAACCGTCCAGATGGCGACAAGTCATTGATCGAAGTCAGCAATGATAACGGTGATCATTGGGTTGCCAGCGTTCCCACTGAAGACATCTTTGAAACCAGCTCTCTACTGATGAATGCTGGCATTGTCAGGGATCAAGACGATCAGTTATCGCGAGATTACCGGGCAGGCAGTATTGCAGAGAATAGAGACCATGAGGAGTATAGGTTTAGGTCCGCTCGCGTGGTTAATGACGCTGAGGACCTTGAAGAAAACGGGGACCTCGAAGACGATAGGACCCGAGACTGGGACCGTGAACCCACTAAGGCCTATGACGAAACTCAGGTACCCAAACAATTTCGATGGTGGTGTTAAAATGATAGAGCCTCGATTGAGCCAGCTCATGAACGATAACGACATCACAGTTATTAATCACCCTGAAAATCTAGAAATTTACCTGGAGCATGATTCAGGGTGGTGGGATTTTCCCTTTAAGGATTATCCAGAGATTGTAAGCGACGCCAAAGCTCATGTGCTGATATTTAATGGCAATCCAGAAAACAATGTCTTAGGTGAGAATTGTTCATACATCACTGTTGAATCTAACTACACAGGAACCTTATCACCAGGACAACAGAAAGCCTATGAGGTGTTGTTAACCTTGCAAGAGTCTGCCATTTATTCCGTAACAACGATGGAAAAACTAGCTCAGTCCCTTGGTTTAGATGTAGTCTTAGCTGCAGGGAAGCGGCTGGAACATCTCCAGACCCTCAAAGCAATATCAGGATTTGGCAATTAAAAGACTATTTCAATATCAGATTATGTGTGTGAGGACGAGCAACTGTGAGACCTAACCAAACATGAACGTTAAGACATCTAGTCTGTGAATAGGATGTTAATAAGCGTGTATCAAGCTCAGTGAGACCGTCAGCGTGTCTTAGTGAACTAGGATTTAGACCAGCTTTCGATAGCCATTAGTACCTGATCTAGCTCACTGGTGAGGGGACTGGGCTTGCGAACCTGTATTAGCTCCAGCAGACTGCGATAGTACCAAAGTGTGCCGTCTCGACCACCCTTGAACCGTGTCCAAAGCTGGGGTCCAATTTGCCTGAGGTCAGAATAGATTGAGCGTGCATTGTGCAGGGTATCGGCTAGGGTGATGCGCAGTACTGGAGTGGTAGCTTGCTCCAAAAATTTAAGGTGGTTTTCTTTTCGATTGCGCCAGGGGGGTTTAGGAATAGTTACGCTGTCGGTGCAACCATCAACGATACTCGCCACAGTGTCTCCAAATTGCTCTTGGATAGCCTGAAGGATAGGTTCTCCCCCTTGATCTTCAACGGCATCATGGAGTAAGGCCGCAATGGCCTCATCTTCGGTCCCACCGTCCTCTAGGACAAGGGCAGTAACACTGAGTAGGTGAGCTACATATGGAATGCCGCTACCCTTACGTACTTGGTGGGCATGGAGCTGATGAGCATACACCAGGGCATTGGCAAAACGCTCGCCTAGGGGTGATTGAGATGGTGAAAATTGTGGCATCAGATCGAGAGGTTAGCTATGAGGTAGGGAGTTGTTGAAGAATATGGCGGGCAAGAGCCTGCACCATAGGACGCGTAGAAATGTCTTCACCACGCTCTAGATGGTGTACCTGTCCAGTAATGAACCCTGCAGTTTCTGAAACAACATGATCATGTTCAGCCTCATAATTGCTATGAACTTGGGCAAGAACAGTAAGACCAACGGATTGACAAAAGGTTTCCCATGTAGAGATTTGTTCTAGATCACCAGAGAGAATAATAGCGTGGGTAGCCTGGGCCATGATTTGGCGATTTTCATCGGTGACCTTACCACCGACATCGATGAGGGTAAGGGGGTTCTGAGTCTGGCAAACCCAACCTGCGGCTAGGGTAGCAAACTCAGGCGTAAATTTAGCTTTGTAAGCATCTTTTAGCTGGCGAGCCAGGATCGGATCGCGTTGAGCTGCTTCAGAAAACCAGGCTCCCTCTCCATCAGGACAGGCGGTGATGACGTAAGGATAGGGGGCATTTGCAATTTTCAGAATTGCTTGTTTTAGTCCCTGACGTAGACAAGATTTACCAGAGCGAGGTGGGCCACAGAGGACAACTTTGATAGGTGAGCTGACTACAGGGGTATCGGCAGGAATGAGTTCACCACAGCCGTATGTGGAGCTTTGGGCAATGGAAACGACGTAGGCTCCTGCTTTGGGGTCAAATACGGCAACAGTACGATACTTATTTGCCAGATGGTGAGCCAGGGTATAGCACACAGGTAGAGGCGCTGGGCCATTAACCTTGAGCAAAGGACCACCGGCTAATTCGCCGCTGTCGTCCATGGCTTTGAGACGGCTGATGACGTCTCTAACAATATGGTCTGTGGTGGCTGGTTTTTCAGGATTAAAGCCAATTTTAAGGACATCACCGTGGAGATGAATATGAAAGGTTTCCATAGGATAGGGGCAATGGATATGTTTGCCTTTACTATGGCACCTAAGCGGAAAAGGGGGTTTCCAGAGCGTGGCATAACGGTAATGTTTAGTTACCAGCAGGGTATGGACAGGATATGCACAGAGTCAGTTTTAGTGAAGCACCCACGGTCGATTTGTTACAGCGGCTAGTAAGTGGCTCCCTTAAGCAGAGTTTAGCGAAAGCTACACGGCTGTGGGTAATTTTAAGATCGCTCTATGGTGATCCAGCAGACAAGGTACAGGTCAATTTAGGTGAACGTTTCACATATCAGGACTGGGCGGCTCGCTTTTTTTTGATACCGTCCCAGGGGCGAAATTATCATGTACGAGACAAGGCCCCCCCATTGCACGATCCGGCCTGTGCTTGTGCTCGAACGCTGACAGATTGGTTATTTGATTCAGAGTTTGCGGTAAAGTCAGTTGAATGGAAAGAGCAGTTTCGGACGCGATATGGAGTTGGTGAGGCAGAAGTAAAAACACTGTTGCGTACAGGCACTTTGAATGATGATGAAACAGAACTACGATTGTTTGGCTGTACGGGTAAGTTGTTGGAACTAGATTTTGAGGCATTAGCGAAGCAGGGATGGCTGACGCAACAGACTGATCAAGGGGGGAAGGTTAAGCGAAATCAATACAGACGGGTCGCCTTGTTACCAGAGATTGGGCTAAAAGCTAGTAATTTAGAAGGCATAACTGATAGTACTATTGCTAATTTTATTCAGACAGACTTAGCGGATGTAGTGGCACCGCTAGCCCAACCAATACGAGGCACTCAGCGTTTTTTCTTGCAGACAGACTACATTGTGCCGGGAACACTGTCTAAGCAAGTGCAACAGTTTCAGACAATGCTGATGGACTGCTGGCAACAGGAATTAGTGCCACCGCTACAGCTGATTTATAAAAGTGCACGGCTGTATGACGATATTGTTGAACCAATAGTGTATCCGGTTTGTATTTATTATTTTCAGCGGGCTCCCTATTTGTTTGCCTATGGCCAGGTGCCAGGGAAAGAAGAGTTAGATTGGTATGATTATCGGCTAGATCATATTCAGCAGATGCGGATAGTGGATTGGGAGCAGGTACCATTAGGACTGGCAGATTATTGTCGGGGGGCGCAGGCTCCATCGCCAGAGATGGTGCAGTCAAAGATGTTAGATGCCTGGGGGTTTGATTTTTATCGTCCCGTAGCTTTATTGTTGTTGCGATTTGACCGATATTTTTATGGGCGCTATATAGAGGGAACAGAGCGAGCAGCATTGTTTCGAGCAGTTTCCTTCAAGCAGTTAGCTGCTTGTTTGCAGCGTGAGGCATTAGATGATGGTGTACGGAAAACCTTAAAGCAGCTGTTGCAACAGCGATCACAAGAGGATATTTATTGTCGGGTACGGCATCGAGTGGGGGATAACAACATTGTGATGCGATTGCGGGCATGGGGACCAAATGTGGAGGTGCTATTGCCGTGGGAGCTAAGACAGCGAATGACGGGAGATGTAAGAAAACTTTGGGGTCTGTATGAGGAGGTTTAAAGAAAGCTTTTAGGTTTTGGTTGATTTTGTAGGTTAGCATCTAAGTCAATTGGGCGGCTGCCTACGCACCCCCTCCGATCCTTGAAAACCTCATTATACCGTTGACCTGTGTAGATGCCCTGCTCCGTGGGCATTTCAGCGTTTTCAGTAAGCCCTTATTGCGAAAATTTTGCTGCTTATTGACAGTAAAAATGACCTGCGTAGATTTTGGGTTTTTAGCCCTTGCTATGAGCGGGTTTCCAGACCAAGGGTTTCACGACCACTTCCCCTCACGGGGACGGAAACGAAACCTCAAGGGTAATGTGAACAAAACAATTGAACGTTTCACGACCACTTCCCCTCACGGGGACGGAAACAATCAATAACGACAACGGTAGAACACACCCTAACTATCTCAAGTTTCACGACCACTTCCCCTCACGGGGACGGAAACAAACAAAAATTTGCCTAGCATGGTTTAACTGAATTACTGTTTCACGACCACTTCCCCTCACGGGGACGGAAACTGTCATGAGCTTAAATGGAATGACGATGTTACTTAACTGGTTTCACGACCACTTCCCCTCACGGGGACGGAAACTAGAGGTCGAAGTCATAGGACTAGAGTATTAGGTAAACAAAGTTTCACGACCACTTCCCCTCACGGGGACGGAAACTAGCATATTGAGTTTCCCCAAAAGTAATAAAATAAGTGAAAAGTTTCACGACCACTTCCCCTCACGGGGACGGAAACTTGAACTTAACGCGCACAGGTCCAGTGACAGAGGCTAAAGGTTTCACGACCACTTCCCCTCACGGGGACGGAAACTCTTCAGGAACTTCTATTTCGGTTGTGATTGTCATGTTTCACGACCACTTCCCCTCATGGGGATGAAAACCAGGAACCTCCAATGTAAGATTGATTGATAGTTAGAGGCACCGTTTTATAACCACTTCCCCTCACGGGGACGGAAACCTTTGTCTCATTAACGAGAACTAGTGTTTTTTGTAACCAACTTATCTCACAATCGCTACCTGAAAGGTTAACCATTGGCATTTCGCCTCTGAAGCAGCTATCTAACTTTTATATTATTTAGCGATTGCTTTCTGGGAATTCAGACTAATCTGTATATGTTGGGTCACCTACACGACCCAGAAAAACCTTGAAAACCGCATAACTTCGTCATGTTGTGTCGATGCCTTATTCCGTAAGCGTTTCAGCTATTAAGCATCGCCCTTATTGACAATAAAAAGGCCCTTATTGACTAGTACAAAGTTATTGTGTAGATTTGGGCTTCAGAGCCCTTACTGGTATTAGTTTTCCAGACTAAGGGTTTCACAACCTCTTCCCCGCAAGGGGACGGAAACACTAGATTTGTCATAGTGTTAACCTCAGATGTAGGATATGTTTCACAACCTCTTCCCCGCAAGGGGACGGAAACTTCATCGAATGTATTCTCCATATTTAATTAGGAAAGAAGGTTTCACAACCTCTTCCCCGCAAGGGGACGGAAACATACCAGACATGAGAGTTTCCTCGGTATTTTTCTTTGTTTCACAACCTCTTCCCCGCAAGGGGACGGAAACAAATACAGTACGCTGCATAATCATGATAGGTGTTATAACAACGGTTTCACAACCTCTTCCCCGCAAGGGGACGGAAACAGTTTTTGCTCCTAGTCGTTGAATTCAACGCGTAACTGTTTCACAACCTCTTCCCCGCAAGGGGACGGAAACGATATGATAGTGAGTCATCTTGTTTGCTATACGTGAAATTCGTTTCACAACCTCTTCCCCGCAAGGGGACGGAAACCATAGAAAATTTGTCCTTTCTTTTCAGTTTTTTTGAAATCGGTTTCACAACCTCTTCCCCGCAAGGGGACGGAAACCTTGGGTGTAATTGGTTTGAATGATCAAACACAATCACTTTACGTTTCACAACCTCTTCCCCGCAAGGGGACGGAAACTTCATGACAAGAATTCTCCGAGTTTTACTTTTTCATCGAAGTTTCACAACCTCTTCCCCGCAAGGAGACGGAAACCTGCCTGTGAGTAACCGGCAACCACTCCTGAGCTACCAAGGTTTCACAACCTCTTCCCCGCAAGGGGACGGAAACGGTAAGCATCGTCATCCATCGCGGTAATCAAAGTATAATGTTTCACAACCTCTTCCCCGCAAGGGGACGGAAACCCTGGCTAAAGAATCCAACAATTGCTGGATGTAGTACGTTTCACAACCTCTTCCCCGCAAGGGGACGGAAACTGTCGTTATTCTCCGATTAATTTTTGTTGTTTTTTACGGACTGTTTCACAACCTCTTCCCCGCAAGGGGACGGAAACGTTTTCAGTCATGATTTTATTAATTTGACAAAACACACAAGTTTCACGACCTCTTCCCCGCAAGGGGACGGAAACTATAGTCAATACACCTTTATTAACACTGATCTGCATGTATTGTTTCACGACCTCTTCCCCGCAAGGGGACGGAAACTGTCATGAGCTTAAGTCCTATAAAGGTACAATTGTCATGAGTTTCACGACCTCTTCCCCGCAAGGGGACGGAAACGTTTGAGATTCATATGATTGAACGAACGACTCAACCATCGGTTTCACGACCTCTTCCCCGCAAGGGGACGGAAACATTGTGATCATGGCTGTAAATAATAGAGTAAATTCAATGTGAGTTTCACGACCTCTTCCCCGCAAGGGGACCAGGGCAAACGCATACTCCATGAAGTCGGATACTGAATAGGCAGCGCCATATTCGGTCTTGGTCATGAGTCAGTCAAAGCATCCATCGGGATCCCTGCTAACGCACTTCGAATCCCTCGAAGATCCCCGAACAGCTTACC
>JBCDIX010000052.1:0-51574 GCA_038748405.1 Cyanobacteria bacterium P01_H01_bin.21
CATGTGGTTTGACACCTGGGATCATCTACTAACGTTCATGATTCAAGGCTTAGAGCTTGAAATCCCTGCCGATACTAGCTGAAATCTCATACTGAGAACTGCTGCAAAATTCTAAACCACGTTGCCAAATGCTCAAAGATGCGGTTAGGGATACCTTTAATGTTTTTTCGTCGGGTTCTAGGGCGGCGGAACGTCCTAGCCATGGGGAAGCCCAGTAAGCCTAACTTGGATAATCTGAATACTTCCGGAAAGGGAACTCGACGGGACCCCACGCAACCGATTTTGCCTCCAATCGATATCTGAAATTAG
Organism: Cyanobacteria bacterium P01_H01_bin.21; assembly: GCA_038748405.1. GTDB lineage: Bacteria > Cyanobacteriota > Cyanobacteriia > Phormidesmidales > Phormidesmidaceae > Leptothoe. Next base: position 310 of record JBCDIX010000052.1, read on the forward strand.
TTGTGAATATTGGCTAATTGGCGATGAGGGCTGCTCAGGGCTTTCCTCCCTGAAACCCTCCATTCGTGGGGGCCTAAACTCCCCCACACCCCCCGAAAGTGGGGTGTCGATTACCTTGAAGATATTGGCGTGGTATGGGTTGCGGCGACGTTAGGGAAAAGGTTACGCGCTTCAAGCCATGAAATTGTTTCTTAACAACTCCTTAGATAGGATGCTATTGTCCTGTCTTTTTGACTAAATCCCTTCTTTTATCTTCTTTTACGGACATTTTTGCCCTCCTTTTTACATCAAATTAATCTAGTGATTTTGTTCCTGTAAACCATCCAGACAGACAAAATTATCTCGTGAATATCGAGGTGTAGCGACTGGTATGGGTAGAGGTCGATGAAGCAGAGTTGGTTGATTGTGGACGATGTAAAAGGGCAGCGTAAAGTCGCGCTGGATAGCTCTCTTTATGCGCTTGGTCGCGATGCTGATCGCTGTGATATTCGGCTGGCATCGCAGTTTGTTTCTAGACATCATGCCACGCTGGTGCAGCTGTGTAATGACGACAACACTTGCTATTACCGCATTGTTGACGGCAATCTCAAAGGTAAGCTCAGCGCCAATGGCATATTGGTAAACGGTCGTAAGCGTGAAGCCTACGACCTGCAGCACGAAGATGAAATTGTTTTTGGTCCCCAGGCACGGGCGGTTTACTACACCGTTGATCCTGAAGCCTCCGACAGGTTTCATTCGCCTGTGTCATATTCAGCGGCGCTTTAGGCATTTATTATTGGGTCGTGCAGAGAGGCCCAAGTTATTCGCCGGGCCTATCGTCAGCGGCAAAATGAGATCGTTACGAGGCGCAAGCTGACCTAATCAGCCCTTAAAACGTTGCAGATCCTCTCGCAACAGTTGCAGGTCTGCCACTGTGTTTTCCAGCAATGTACGCTGCCCAGCCTGCTGCACCGAGGACTGTTGCGTCATAGTCAGAATCGGGTTAACTGTTGTTTGGTAGGTATTAAGAGCAGCAAGTGCCGTCTCAGAAAAATGAGCCAGATACCCATGGGCTACCTCACGACCAAGCTCAAGAGATATGGTTTGTTCTAGCTGAGACACTGCTTTTTTTGGGCGTCCAGATTGATTGATCAAGTGGCTGGCCCCACCCAAAACAGCGGCACCCACTGGGCCTGCCAGTACCCAACCCAGCCCGGTTGCGATCGCAACCGGGGTCACATCTGACGCCTCCTCCGGCTCATTGGGTGTGTCGGGCTGCTGCACGGACTGCCATCCTACCCATAAATCCACTGGGCGCGGCAGCTCAAAAAAGTCACAGGCTTTGTAGACCCATTCTGTTACGGCCCGCTTTTTTTGTTTCCAGACCGGCTGTAGTATCTCTTCTAGCCACTGAGCAGCGGTATCATTTTGCAAAGCGATGGCAAAACCTTGTTGATAGTTTTGCGACAGATTTTTTAACTGCAGCCAGTCTTGCAGATCGCTAACACTCTGCTGAAACCCTGCTTGAATGAGTTTCTGGGCTCGCTGCTGAATGATCGCCCGACGGGTATCGGGTTGAGCCTCTAGCTGCTGCTGTAGGTTTTGCTGCACTTGCGTTACCAGGGGTAACAAGCGCGACACCCGGTGGGTGGCCAGCTGTGGGTGCCGGACCTGCACCAGGGTGTGCAACGCCGATTCGAATGCGGGGAGTCCTGTCTGGGTGGCCGCTGCCATATCTCCTTTTAGTCGTGCCCGCAGGGCTGGGAGCGCATCTACCGCATAGAGATTACTCACTCCGTCCGGCAGTGTGGCGCGAAAATCTTGGGCTAGACAACGCAGGCGAGACATCACCTGTTTGCCCTCCTCAGGCTCCATCAGGTTGAGAAAATTTACCACAAACAGCACAGTTGTTATACCGCGCTCCATCAGCCAGTTTTGCAGATGTTCTCGCTCCGTTAGGGTCATAAGCTTACGACCATCCAACAGCTGAATGACGACATCTGCCTCTAGCAGTGTGGTGTAAACCAGCTGATTTTGCGCGTCCTGGTCGTCGGTTCCAGGCAGATCGATCAGCTCCACCCCCGACTGCAATAATGGATGAGGGCAGCCCACAGCTACGGCGGTCACCTCCTGACGCAGACGGCGTTGTTCATCCAGGGTGGCGTAGCGCTGCAGCAAGTCTGTTCCTGGTTCTTCTAAAATACGCCCGTCGGCTAGGGTGATGCGACTGGTTAGCTCCGGACCATAGTGAACCGTGATTGCTGCGCCAGTGGTGGGGACTAAATCAATGGGCAGTGTTTTTCCCCCTAGCAGGGCATTGAGCAGGGTGGATTTGCCGTAGTTAAAAGGACCAAAAACAGCAATCCGTAGTGTCGGGTTGGCGATGCGATCGCACTGTCTTAATACGGTAGCCTTTAGCTCTGCGCGATCTGGGTCTAGCAGACCGACGGCTTTTTGTAGGGTGTTAGTAAGCGATGAGTAAGATGTGGCAGCAGCCATATTAGTTGCGATCGCGCTCAAAAAATAGCTTATACAGCACCCAGCCAGCCGCAGCCAATAAAAGCACCCCCGCCAACCAGGAAAGTAGTCGTGCAACTATAATGACACCCACAACAATTAGAGCAAACTGCACAAATTTTGGCAGACCGGCTACACCTGCAGCTTCTTTATGGTTGACTTTTGGTTTAGCCGGTGCTGCAGCGTCTATCTCAGATTCCAGCTCACGCATCCGCACTTTAATTTCACGATCCTTAAGGGCGGCTTCCCACTCTTTGAGCTCTTGTTCCTTAGATTGGTTATCAGGTTTCATAGACTCTGTAGCAAACGAAGAGTTCAAGCAATTGCTGATTATGTAACAGTCTGAAGCCGTTACTATCTAACGACCTCTCACAGACCGGGTCATTCTAAAGGACAGCAATGCCGAGGTAATTCAAGCCTCAGCAATGCCCCAATCCTAACCTACATTTTTAAGTTGTAGATTAGTCAGCACGCTTATTTATCAACCTGTTGCCGATACCATTCTCTCAACACCTGCACTGCTTCAATTTCATCGTCCTTCGCCAGTTTTAGAAAGCTGTAGAGTCGTTCTTTCTCCATTTTATGACTCCCACTCCAAATCATGTAGAACAACTCTCTTTTCACCAATGATGGGGGGTCCAATTTCAGCGTTTGGCTCTGGAGCAGCAACAACCATAGCAAAATGCAGTGGGGCGTTAGTTATCTACCATTAGTCTAGTCGACTCTTGTTTACAAACCCTACTGTTCAGGGGGCATAGCATCACCGTTCCCTATGTCGATAAAAACGGGTAGCATATATCTCCACGTTGAAGTGTAGCTATTTAGACAAAAGTTATCTGCACTATAACCAAACACATTTTTATACAAAAAATACCATGCTGTACTGATTCTGATTTTTGGGATGGAAAATATAAATTAACTAAACCGCATTTGGGTACCGCATCTTTAGATCAGCATTTCTATAGGATTCATCGAGTCAAGCAGGTTATCAGTAATTGTCTTTAGTGAATAGTACCTACCAAATTCCTTAGATTTTATCGTTTACACAGGTTGAAAGAGATTTCTGAAAAGCTGACGAAATATCTACACAGTAAAAAATGCGTAAACGAGATATACAAAGGGACGCTTCCGGTCCTTCAATATTTTTATCGACAATAGCCTTGATTCTGTCAGGGTTGGCGGTTGTTGCCTACTTTATATTTAAGCCTGACGCTGACCCTCAGCAAATTGGCAGTGTGTCAGCGAATGACAGTGTATCAGCGAATGACAGAGGGTGTCAGAATACCAATGCTGACCCAGAAGCCCTATTTGAAAGACTGTCTGTACTTAAAGAACAAAGCGGGAATGAATGGTCAGCCTTTTGCCAGGAGCAGTTAGATAGCGCGCTCTATGAAACGGCCATGATCAAGGCGACAGAGAGCCGCTTTAATACGGCCTTTGACCGACTTTGTCAGATTCCTGAGGATACTAAATCAGAATACTTTGAGGAGGCTCAATTTCTGTTTGGCATTTGGGAACAAAATCGCAACGCATCTGGCGAATCACAAGAAATTAGGCCATTACTACAAAGCTTTTTTGAAGATTACGATAACCCCAATGAGAACTGCCCCGCCGCCAGAGAAATACTGGAAGAGCTGAGTTAGCGCGATAGCTGGTTGACCACCGAGTAGTTGCTCCCCACGGCCCCTCATTACTAAGCCTGTTCAACAGTACCTAGAGTGCTAGTTCTTGTTGGTGGCCATACACATGTCCGTAGTTCCCATTACGCTATCGGTATAACTACGCAATTTTGCTGGCTAGCATACGCAAGTTTACAGATTTCTGGTGTCGCTAAAAGATCGACCCTATATGGAGGTTTTACCTTATGTGTATTCAATACAACACGTACGCTTGGTAACTGTTGATACCTCAGATGCTGAAATCGATCACACCAACTCTTTCAACGTTGGCTCAATGGCTTAAAAGTAAGGGGTGGCGAAAGCTTCCGACTAGTGCAGCTGTATTAAACTGCTGCGATCACCTCTGGCAGAAGAAATCGAACAAGATGTCTATCAGTCTGTATAATTACGGTGCTTTTCAGGGGAATGAAAACCCCTCTGATAACAAGCCGACATCGTTTGCCATTGAACTAACGGCTAAGGCTAAGGACGGCTACTGGGTAAGGTATGAAAAGTATGGCATCCGAGAGAATGAGCTAAAGGATGTGTTAGATAGTCAGGTGGACAATCTAATCACAGCCTGGATTGCCATTAACTAACCACCGTTAGCCAGCCTACACAGTCCAGCCTAGATAATGCCAGCCTACATAATAATTGTGGCATCACTGCCTTTTTTCTCATCCGCTAGGGTTACTCTCAGCCCACGTCTGACTGTAGTAAAAATGCCTAAATTATCTTTAACGTTGTGATAGTAGACGTCTGGGGTGAAATAGGAGAGAAATAGACCAATGGCCATCCAGGCCAATAGGCTTAGCAAAAAGGTGACTAAGATAACACAGCCACATCCCAAGAGCTGGTTCACTGTTTGCTGAGCAATCGAATAAATGCTGTTAAACTCACGGGAGAACCCTTTGCCAAAAAGACCAACAGCCACTGTGCCCCACACCCCACAGAAGAGGTGTACGGGGACAGCGCTCACCGGATCGTCAATTTTCACCAAGTCTGATTCTAGAAAACTCTCACCAATCAGTACGCAGACACCGCCAATGGCACCAATAATGCAGGCACCTAAAATATCGACATAGGCCGAAGAGGCTGTAATGCTGACCAGACCGCCTAAAACGCCATTGATAATGGATGATAGTTTGACTTTGTATCCTGTTACCAGAGGGCTGTAGAGTAAAACCCCCAGACCGCCTGTGGTGGATGCAAACATGGTGGTCAAGATAACGTGGGGCACATAGTCTAGATGTCGGGTGGAGCCGCCGTTAAAGCCAAACCAGCCAACCCATAAGATCATACATCCCAGAGTCGTAAACCCTGGATTGCAGGGTTCAAAGTACTCAGTGTCTTCTCCATAGGGAAAACTTTCTGTTTCGGCGTCATAGCCAAATTTTCCATCTCTGGGTCTTAATAGCCAGGCTCCCACCAGTGCCGCTGTTCCACCAACACAGTGGATAACGGTTGAACCGGCAAAATCTTGAAAGTTCAGTGCACTGGCGAGCCAGCCATTCTCACCCCAGGCCCAGTACCCCACCAAGGGATAGATAAACCCAACAAGGATAAAGCTAAAGAGAATAAAAGCCCAAAATTTAATGCGCTCTGCTACTGCTCCCGAGACAATGGTAGCGGCGGTGCCAGCAAAGGATAGTTGAAAGAAGAAGATGGCTGCAAATGACCGATTGCCCCAAAACACTCTTAGATATTCAAACCCCTCTGGAAACGGGTTTAGGTCGGCTTCAGACGGAAACAAAGAATCGACAAAAATGCCCACCTGACCAATTATTGGGCTGCCGCTATCGCCAAACATAAAGCGAAAGCCAAAGATAAAAAACGCTGTTGCTGAAATGCAAAAGACAATCAGATTTTTAGCTAAAACATTGGTGGCATTTTCAGTCCGGCAAACACCTGCTTCTAGCATGGCAAACCCTGCATTCATAAAGAATACAAGCATCGCAGCAATAATTAACCAAAGGGTGTTAATGGCTGAGAACAGTTCAGTGGAGATGGGAATTTGGTCGGTGGAGCTTTGCGCCACGACCTGGGGGGCCAGGACGGCTAAAAAGCTGACGACCAATAAAGCATTGAAGGACCAGCGTTTTGAAAACCGATTGAACAAACTCTTCATAGTCCCTTGGGGCAATGGGGCGGACAGGTCGTAAAAAAATAACGAGAGATCGTTATGGGAGACACATCGGAAACTGCTGAAGTCTCCACCTTTTCCTTGACGTATCAAAAAGTGTCCGGAATGTTCGTAGAAACCCGATAGTTTCTTTAAGGTTTGTCTGGCTTATCCAAGGGAGACTATAAAGCCGCTCGATTACCGGCTGCCCCATTGCCACCTACAGGGATGAGCGGGATAATAGGCGGGCAAAATATTGGATACTCCACACTCTTATGCCCAGCAATCCACCGAAGTATGACGTTTATGGCCTTGGTAACGCGCTGGTCGATATAGAATGCCCGCTATCGGTGGAGACCCTGACGGCCATCGGTATGGATAAGGGGGTAATGACGCTGTTGGATGAAGCGGTTCAGAATAGCGCGATCGCACAGCTCAACAACCATAAAACCAAACGCACCTGCGGTGGCTCAGCTGCCAATACGCTAATTTCCATCAGTCAGCTTGGGGGTAAAACCTTTTACAGCTGCAAGGTGGCCGATGACGAGTACGGTCAGTTTTACACCCAAGATCTGGTGGACTGTGGCGTAGACACCAATTTAACCAGCCATAGCCCAGACCCTGGGATTACGGGTAAATGTCTTGTGCTGGTCACCCCTGACGCCGATCGCACCATGGGCACCTTTTTAGGCATTTCATCCCAGCTGTCTGAGGCAGACCTTAACCCTGAGGCCATTGCGGATGCTGGCTACACCTATATTGAAGGATTTCTAGTCAGCGGTGAGAACAGTAAACAAGCCGCTATCAAAGCCAGCCATCTGGCCAAAGCAGCCGGGCGGAAAGTGGCCATGTCTTTATCGGACCTTAATATGGTGAAATTTTTTAAGCCAGGGCTGTTGGAGATGGTGGGCGATGGCGTTGATCTGCTATTTGCCAATGAGTCCGAAGCGCTTTTGATGGCAGACACCGAGGATCTTGCCACGGCGGTTGAGCACACCAAGACCCTGGCCAAAACCTTTGCCATCACCCGAGGGCCGCAGGGGTCGGTTATTTTTGATGGCGCACAGCTATTGGAAATTGCCCCCTACCCAGTCACCGCCATTGACACCCTGGGCGCAGGCGACATGTATGCCGGCGGCGTTCTCTATGGCATTACCCACGGGTTGAGTTGGGCCAACGCTGGCAAATTGGGCTCCAAAGCCTCTGCCCAGCTAGTAACTGCCTACGGAGCCAGAATGGCTACTGAAAAACTGCAGACCGTGCTAAAGCAGGTGGTTGGGGGGTAGGAGTGGTGAGTTAAACGTTGTTTAATAGCGCTTTACCTATCGAAGGGAACCAGCTCAAAACTCTTCTTAGTAGTCTGCATTAACTGGGAAAGCATTGTAAACCTTATGAATGCCTTCCCAGCCGTCTTTTTTACCGGCATTTTGTCGGGCTATCTTTTCGGCAGATTGGACGCTGTTGGCATGAACTGAAACCACAGTTCGAGTTCCCCATTCAGAAACTAAAACATAGTAGGCTCTTTGATTTAGATCGGGTTGAGATACCATCACGACTCACTAAGCAACTACTAATAACTCTGTATATCGCTCGAACTTTTATGCATAGTCACTATGTATGATCACTTAATAATTGGTAAATAAAGTCAGTCTTAAAAATCAGTCTTAGCCAGCGCGACCATAGCGGGCGACAGCATGGTTGCCAAGCCAGGCCCATAGCTGGTCACCTAGGGAAAAGTGCCACCATTCATGGGGATGCTGATAAAAACCAGCGGTCTGCATCGCCTGGGCTAGCAGGGTGCGATGGTGATGAAAACGTTTGCCATCGGACTTCTCAGCAAAATGGTTGGGGTAAGAACGCTCAGAAATTTCGTCAATAGCGGACCCCATATCCACCACCTGTTGTCGGTCGTCCACCAGGGTAATGTCGATGGCAGCACCGGTGCTGTGGGGCGGTGGTGTGGCCGCGTTATGGCTGGGGGCGGCCCAAAATTGATACACCTGGGTTAAGAGTTCATCTTTAGGTACGGTTTGGGCCCCATGTTCACGCTGCCAGCTCTCTAGCAGCTGCGCATAGGTGTAGTCCACCATAAACTGCTGTACGGCAATGGGGCGGTAGGCGTCAAAGACCTGAATCTGCCAGCCGGGTTTGTGGGTTTGTAGATAGTGCTGCGCCTGTACCAACGCTTTGAGTACGCCGGCTCTGACATAGTAAGGAGAACGCTCGCCATAGGGAGCCCCCAGCGCTGCATAGGGGTGGGGGGTAACCACGGCAAACTGCTCTAGGGGAATAGGCACTAAGGGGTCACCGCATTCTTGAATGGGAATGCGCTGGTAGGGTTTAGAGACCATGAAGTGTCTAACCAACCGCGACGGGCTGTTTGACCATTTCAACAAAGTTGGCCAGCAGCTGTAGCCCGGTTTTAGCGGACTTTTCTGGGTGAAACTGCACCGCCATTAAATTATCTTTGGTGACAGCCGCTGTCACGGTTTGACTGCCGTGGGTCACGGTGGCGGCCACAATAGTTGGGTCTATGGTCTCAGCGTAGTAAGAGTGGACAAAATAAACCCACTCGTCAGACGAAATTGTGGCCCAGAGGGGATGATTGGGCTGAGTCAGCTGTAGCTGATTCCACCCCATGTGGGGAATCGTAATGCCAGGCTCTGGCTTAAACTTACGCAGGGTGCCCTTGAGCACACCAATGCCGGGCTCAACGCCTTCTTCAGAGGCTTCAAACAAAAGCTGCAGTCCGACGCAAATACCGAGAAAGGGTTTGCCGCTGGCGATAACATCACGGATGGGCTGGGTCAGGTTGCGATCGCACAGATGACGCATTGCCGGGTCAAACGCACCCACCCCAGGCAGCACCACCCCATCGGCCTGATGGAGCACCTCAGGCTGATCGGTCACTATCGGGGTGGCGCCGGCAAACTCTAGCCCTTTGCAAGCCGAGTGCAGGTTGCCCATGTCGTAATCAATCACAGCAATGGTTGGCATAGGTCCCTCAAGGTAGGCGATGACTGCTCTATACTATCGGCTCAGCTGGAATAGAGGTTGATCAGATTGAAACAAAGGGGCACAAATTCAGACATAAGCTCTGTTATGGTCGCACCCTGTTTACGGAAAAATGGTGAAAGAAAACGCCCGCTGACCAGACCATGGCCTCACCCCTTTTAATCACCAGTTTTCGACCGTGGAAAGCCCATCAAGGGTTAAATGCTAGCGATGTGCTGCTTGAACGAGTAGCCGCCAAGCTACCCAAAAATGTCATTTCTCTACGATGGCTACCGGTCAACTTTGACCTGGCACCGATACAGGTGATTAGCCACATTGTTCAGTATCGGCCTAAAGCCGTCATCTGCTGCGGCATGGCAGAAACCCGTAAGACGCTGACGATAGAACAGTGGGGCACCTATCAAGACTGCCGCTTGGCAACACCAGTCAATCTGCAAACACTGGTCAAAAATACAATTCACACCCACATTAGCGATGATGCTGGCAACTTTGTGTGTAACCGCCTCTATTATCGGGTGCTCAATCGACCAGCCAATGCTGTGTTTGTCCACGTACCCTTAATCACGCCGGCAAACCAGTCGGTGATTGAGTTTGACTTTCTAAAAATTGTTGAGTATTTGAATTCAGCCTATTGATAGGCTAATAGGGCCTCATCAGCTGCGGGTCTCAACGATGTTAGATAATCGTTTTGGCTCCTCTTTGTGTTCTTTGCTCTTGCCCCCATGCTCATTCCCCTGATTGCCCAAACTCCTCCACAAATTGTTCGTCCTCAAGAAGTCAGACCGCTGCCGGCTCAGCTAGACACGGTGCCGGTTTTTAATAGCAACAGCCCTGAACTGATTGGTGAACCCGGCATTTTGCTATCCACCTTTCCACCGGAGGGGATGGAGCAGCCAGAGGCCCATCTAGATTTTGTATTTGACGGTCGGTTTGATATATTTGCCCACCATGTTTACCGGGCGGATGATCCGGACGACCTGAGTTCTATGTATGTGGCTATTCTGGTCCATAACCCTGGTGCAGAAACCGTGACGGTCAACGTGCTAGCGGGGGCTAGCTATCTCAGCCAGCCGGATGCCCCCTTTATTTCGATGCCCAGTGCCGTACTCTTCTCTCCACGCAATCCGGTATTTGCCGGTCCGGGCAGTCGAGCCATGGGAGATTTAATTCAAGGACGGCGTCAGGAGATGATTCCGTCGCAGCTGGTGATTCCCCCCGGGGCCAACGCTCTGTTGCTCAATGCCCCCATTCCAGTGGCAGAATTTGACCCACCCATCAACGGTCGCTCCACTCTGATTGAGCTAGAGAGCAATGGCCCGGTTTATCTAGCTAGTTTGGCCGAGTCTGCCAATGTTGACGGCAACGACAATGAAAACGCACCCACGCTGGCCCAGTGGGAAACAATCTTAGAGACATCGGGAGTGGCTGGGCCTCGCGATCGCACCCCTACGCCCATTACGGGCAATCCGGGTGAAGTGATCTATAGCCGTGTAGCCGGAGTGGCCCAGGGCGCTAGCTGGACGGCCACCGTCACCGACCCTGATGATGAAATCCTGACAATTCCAGCCTCAGGAAATACGGTTTCCTACGGCATTAGCACCCTCTATGCGGGTCAGCTGGGGACAGATCAAAACCAGAGTGCTGAAATGCTGGTCCGCTATGGGGATACCGCCTATCAATCCCATGGCAATTACGGTGTCGAGTACAATTTATCCTTTCCCTTACACAACCCCACAGACAGCCCCCAGACAGTAACCGTTACCTTTGAAACACCCATTAAAGAAGACACGCTGTCGACCGAGGGGCTGCAGTTTTTTGATCCGCCTCCAGAGCGCACCTTTTTCCGAGGACCGATCCAGATTCGTCACCGTGACGACCAGGGGCTACCCCGCATTCGGAATATGCATTTGGTGCAGCTACGCGGGCAAAAGGCTGACCCATTAGCCACTCTGACCCTCGCGCCTCAGGAAAATCGCCGAGTGGATCTCATTTTGCGCTACCCGCCTGATTCCACTCCACCCCAGGTAGTGACCATTCAAACTCAACCGACTGGTACTGATTCTCAATAGCCACCGTCTTTATTGACACATAACTCATGCAGTATCATCATTTCTTGATGATAAAAACTCACTATGCCGGTTAGGGTGTCATTGAGCTTACCGTTAATATCAACTTAAATAGGGAAGATAAGTTGAACGGGCATAGCTTGCGGGTTATGCTCGTAATATAAGACACAGGTGTATTTAATTCCATGTCTCCACTGGTTGCAGTATTGCCAGACTGGTGAGAATTTGGGCCATTTTTGATAAGGCTTTTGAACAGTCTGTACTAAACCCTTCTGAATGTAGGGGACACAAGCATGTCGAATGTATCCATTGTTAGTGAGTTAACTCACAAAATCCGAAGAGCCAAAGAGGATTTATTTACTGGAATTCTTGCCATCGGCACCAATACGGAGGTGGAATGGTTCCTATATTTTCTTGTTGGCCAGATTGTTTGGGCAAATACACGTACCCATTCAAAGCGCCGCTGGTACAGGCAATTTATTAGATATTCTTCTAACCTGAGTCCCCAAGCACTCAATGAAGTTGTCCAGCACACCAACAACTATAAGATGATGGCACAGCTGGTTATGCAACAGAAATTTAGTCGAGACGTCTTTTCTCAGATCGTTGTCGGCTGTATTTCAGAAGTGCTGTTTGATATTGTCCATCAGGCCACACTCACGTCTAAAGGCTCAGGGGCGTCGCTGGTTTACAAAATCAGTGCCCGCAACGGGGCGAATTTTCCCTGTATTGGTCTGCACCGAGAGCCGGTTTGGGAGAGAGTTCAAGAAGATTGGACCGCCTGGCAACAGGCCAAGTTGGTGGACTATTGTCCCAACTTGGCACCCGTTATTGTAAAAGCCGACATTTTGCAGGAACGCACCTCTGAAGCCGCATTTCGAGATTTACAAAAAATTGCCAACGGTCAAAACACCTTACGCGATCTGGCCATTAAAACAAAGCAGCCCTTAATCACCCTGACTCGGGCCTTTGTGCCCCACATACGTCGAGAGCTGATTAGGCTAGTGGATGTGAATGATCTGTCGCTGGCTCAGCGCTCTGCTCCCCGACCCATACTGTCTTCTCTTGGGAATGACACCTCTGGTTCTAGCCCTACTAGGCCACTGGTGGTCCATCCAACAGCCCCGGCAGAGCCGGCAGAACCCGCAGCGCCGACTAAGCATAAAGCCGTTGTTGCCTATATTGATGACAATCCAGCTGACAGCCAGGTAATGGCGACCATCTTTAAGGGGTCTGACTACCACTATGTCAATATTCCAGATTCACTTCAGGCGTTGCCCAGACTGCTGGAGCTTAAGCCGCAGCTTATTTTTCTAGATTTGGTGATGCCGGTGGTTAATGGCTATGAGCTGTGTGCCCAGATTCGTCGGGTTTCCACCTTTAAGGATGTCCCTATTATTATTATGACCAACAACAACAGCCTGCCTGACCGGGTACGGGCTAAAGTTGTTGGCTCAACAGGGTTTATCGGTAAGCCCATCCGACCAAAGCGCGTCTTAAAAACGGTCTTAAAACATCTCCAGTCTAAACCGGGTGAGGCTTTAGACACGGTCCAACTCCATAGCCAGCTTATCCCCTCTGCTTAAGACAGGGCCTAAGCTATCAAACGGCAAAGACTCTTAGGGTCTTGCGTGCGATCGCAGCGTTACTTCCTTAGTATCCATGAGTTTTAACCACGCGACAACATCTGTCCATTTCCAACAAGAAGCCTCTGAACTGCTTCAACAAATCGAGGCAGAGCTTCAAACCCTGAGTCAAAACTTTAGCATCCAAAAAGCCCACACTCTGATGCGACTGGCCCATACCCTTAAGGGGGCTGCTGCCACCGTAGGCTTAGATGTGGTTAAAACAGTTACTCAAGCCCTAGAAAATGCCTTTAAGGCCCTGTGTACCCCAGATGCCAGTCTCACCCCTGTGGTCGAGCAGCTTATTTTTGAGGGCTACAGCTGTTTAGAACTGTTGCTATCGGCTCCGCTGACCACTCCTCAAAGCCATGAAAACGACATCTTGGAGCGGATCAGAATCATTGTTGCGCAGCTGCAAGAAAATCTGGGCGATCGGTTTGGTCAGAGTATCTCTCTCCCTTCCTCTACTCAGCTTGGTGTAGATGTGACTCAATCCATCTTTGAAAGTGGAGTCACGGAATATTTAGATGAGCTGGAAAATGCCCTGGCCACATCCGAGCCAGACAGTCTAAGGGAGCTACTGCAGATTCATGCAGATGTGTTTATCGGCCTATCGGAGTCGCTCAGGTTGCCGGGGTTTGGCTCCATTGCCAAGGCGACTGTGGCGGCTCTTAAACAACACCCCAAAAAAGTAATCCCCATTGCCCTGATCGCGCTGAATGACTATCGCGCGGGTCAAGCAAACGTGCTGCGGGGCGATCGCAACCAGGGAGGCACCCCCAGTGATGCCCTGCTAAAGCTGAGCCAGAGTTCCCAGCCGCCGAGTCGGTTTAAAGCATTTTGGCAGCGGCTCAATCGGCCTTACCGCTGGTTACAGCCGGACCAAAACAACTTACAAACACTCGACAGCCTGCCGATCGAGCTGCTGTTTCAACAGTATTCTCACGATTTAGATCATCTGATTAAAAAGCAGCATAAATCCGTTTTAGTCAAGATAAAAGGCACCCACACTTTCGTCGATAAAACTGTCATCAATCAGCTCCAACAGCCGTTAAATCACTTACTACACAACGCCTTTGACCACAATATTGAGACACCTGAGGTGAGGCAGCAACGGGGTAAATCAGCCCCCGGCAAAATTCAACTGGCGGCCAAACAAACCCAGAGTCACCTGGTAATGTGCGTTTGGGATGACGGATATGGAGCCAATCCAGAACCCGTACGTCAGCAGGTAGCCCCTCAACTCAACAAGTTAAGAGGAACCATTACAGCAGCCCATCAACCTGGGAAAGGCACCTGCTTTACCTTAAAAGTACCAGTGAGCAGCTCCTGAGAACTAGCACTACAGGGCATTGCCAATCAAAATAAACGGTGCCCAGTAGTAAGGATGATCCGTAGCCGGAGTACCATTAGCCGGTTGTCCATCCCAGGTAGCCACTTCAAAAAAGACCTCTCCTCCTCGTACCGCCTCTAGTCGTGTATCAACATCCTGGTCGTAGAGCAGACTCAGCTGGGCCTGCAGCAGGGCTTCAGCTTTGGTCAGCTCACCCGATGCTAGAAATTCATAAAATCGCTGCATTAATAAACTGGTGCTTTCATCACTTACCTGATGATGTGCCGGTATCTCAGCGGTTAACGATAGGGATACCAGGGCAAGCGTGAGGAGGTGCGATCGCAATCCCATCGGCAGACGATTCTCCAATCGGTGTAGAACTTAGACGGTTGGTAGTAGCTGATCCCCACCTAACCTATACACAAAATCAGCGGCCCTTTCAATACGGGGCAATCCCAAAATTTATACAATTCCAGCCCTCTCAGGCCGACTTTTGAAACACCACAGATAGATTGTTAGCCGGCATCTCAACCACCTCCTGCAGGTTCAGCTGATGGTCCTGTGCGACATTTTCCACAGCAGCCAAATCCCGCACCCCCCACTCAGTATTCTGTTCTTTAAGCCAGACATCAAAAGTGGCATTGCTTGGGGCCGTGTGTTCACCATTTCGCTTAAAAGGACCGTAGAGAAAGAGAATGCCATTGTCTGGCAACACCCTATTAGCCCCGGCCATCAGCGCTTCACACGCTTGCCACGGCGAAATGTGGATCATATTGATATTCACAATCGCATCCACAGAGCGTTTGTCATCAGCTTCCACCGGCCACGGCTGTTTACACACATCTAGCTCAACCGGCGGCAACAGATATCGAGCCTTAGTCACCTGAGTCCAAGCAGCAATGCTCTTGAGCATAGGGGCACTAACATCGCTAGGCCACCAACGACGAGGCGCTAGCTTGGGCGCAAAAAAGCTAGCATGTTCACCCGTACCGCTAGCAATTTCCAAAACAGTGCCAGGGTTAGGAAGTACGCGGTCTAACATAGCCAAAATCGGCTCACGATTACGCTCCGTCGCAGGCGCATAAAGACGACCATCGTTGGGTTTAAAGTCGGGCATTGGCAGCAGGCTGGGCTAATTGACTCAACTCATCCTACGGTGAGTAGGCCCTTTTAATTGAAAATTGAAGATTGATAATTATCAATGCAGGGCTTGCTTAAGGTTAAGTTTATGGGTTGATGTAATCAGCTGAAGCATAGCTATCAAACAGGAAATTCGTAACTTTTACTTTTAGAATTTTGTGCGCGGCGCACAAAATTCTAAACCACTCAACCGACACTCTTAACACACTTGCAACCAGACGAGAAAACCTATCACTTTCCGCCGGGTTCTAGGGCGGCGGAACGCCCTAGCCAGGGGGTGTGGGGAACTCGGCGGGACCCCACGCAGCCGGTTTTGCATCCAGCCGAGATACTAGAAAAGTAATACAAAATATCGGTATGTAGCAATAAAGGCTGCTCAGGGCTTTCCTTTTATACAGAAGTACCCAAGCCATCTCATTCAGGCATATTGTGGTCTCTCCAAAAGTAGAATTCAGAAGGCCGGCGGATGCTCACCAAGGTCATACAAAATTCTACGGAGGTTAACTAATCCAGACCGATTGAGTTTCAGTTTGTTGATAGTGGCTCGGCCAGTGGCCGTCAAACCTAGCATTTCGCTACAATCTTCGTTCCAAGCGAAATGCTTAATCCAATCTTGTTGACGAGGATGGAACAGGGATGCCATCTCTTGGCTCACTGGATCCTTAGCCTCAATACTGATGTATTTGCGATTGTTGCAACCTTGACAAGCAAAGGCCAGATTTGATGATTCGCAGGAGCCTCCTTTAGAAAGCGGAACAATATGCTCTACAGAAAATGAGTCTGGAGAATAACGTTCTTGTGCTCGGCAATATTCACAACATCTTCGAGCCCGTTCAGCAACGATTGCTCGTAGCGACGTGGAAACTCTAAACTCAGGCATGGGCTAATGGCTTCAGATCCAGTTCAGCCATCAGTGCATTAATAGACATGTGACGTAGTTTTGCAAGATTTGCCAAAGCCTCAATGCGGCTTGTGTTAGACTCTTCTAAATGCTCAGAGAAGTTGATCAACTCTTCGTGCTCATCTGGGGTTAGCGTTTCAGCATTACGCTTTTCAATAAGAACCTGATAACGCTGCCACTCAATATCTGACAAGCTTTGGTTAATTATTTGAATCAGATCAGCTTCTTCTTTTGGGAGTTGTTTGCCTACATTTTTCTGAGGTGCCTGTTGCTGAAGGCTTTCATGAAGTATTTGCAAGATATATGTATCAGGAGCAAGCCCTACTTTTTCAGCAGCTTGTTTGATTTGGTATTCAAGTTCTGGAGTAATCTCGATAATGAGTGCCATTGACCCCTCAAGATATCTATATGTCTAATGATAACTAATTGTTTATCAATGATTCTTTAGTTGGTCATAGAGCTCTTGAATGCTCTGATCAGTCTTCTGCAACTCAACTAAGGCAGTTTGCAACTGATCAAGCTCAGCCTGACTTTGATACTCCTGCTCCTGCTTTTGAGCCAGCAACGTCTCCAAATCAGCCTTCCGAGCCTTAATATCCGCATCTAGACGACTAATAACAGACTGCTCATAATCCCGAAAATAGTTAACAATAGCCGAGTGAATCGGCTGCTGCTGTTCAGCCGCAATGCGCGGAAGGTGAGTGCTCAATTCTTGCCGGGCCGCCTGCATTAGAGCACGACGGGTTTGATCAATCTGAAATGCACCGATACCAAGGCTGGCAATTCCCAGGGTAATGGGTCCAGCAATGGTGCTAATCAGACTAGAAGCCAAAAGACTGGCCCCAATGGCCGCGGCCAGATTAATGAGAATACTTTCTAGATTAATGCTGGCCAACACCGCATTGACTTCTGGAGTATCTGCAGGTTCATTGAGGGCATCAATGGCCCATTCTGCCCAGCTGGGTTGACTGTTGTCGAGGGGGAGTTCCACGGAGCGAGCGCTCAGGGTGGTTAAAATTTGCTGAGTAATTTGATTGTAGGACGTGCCATAGTGGACCGCCCGCTGAGAGAGTGCTTGAAATGCACTGCGCAGTGTGGGCTCTAGAGTGCGGCTCCAGTGCAGCAGCCGATCGTTAAGATAGCGCTGAAATGCGGTTTCTAACGCTTGGTTAAACTGTTGGCGACCGGCAGGGCTCACTAAATCGAGCAGTGAGAGATCAGGCTGATAGGGGGCAAAGTCTTTTTCAAATGTAGTTTCTAGGTTAAGGATAAAATCCTTAAAGGATGTCGTGGTGGCAGTGGCATTGCGATCGCAACTCTCCCGAATCTCTTGTTGAAACTCATCGCGAATAGTAACCAGCTGTTCAAACACTGGGGCCATCTGCAGAATAGTTTGTTTTAGTTCCGCTACACTTTGCGCCAACAAAGTTTGACGCAGCTGCACCTTTTCTGTAAACGTGGCCAGCGTCCGTCGAGATAGGGCCACCACCGGCTGAAACTCGGCCTTTGCCCGTTCCTGGGTGAGAAACTGATCGAGACTAGTTAAAAATCGAGCAAACCCCGGATCGCGAATGGCTGTATCCGCAGACTTAATCCGTTGCCGCAGCACTTCCAGCGCAGAAATAGGAAATACCCGCTGATCGTAGCGATCGCAATAGTCGTTTAGGCTATTGTGAAACACCTTATGCAGCCGGGTCTCAGCCTGAGCCAGCTCCTCTGGATCGTCTGGGTCGAGCAGACTGTCCCTGATCTGATCCCAGACATTTAGCAAGAAAAACAGCGACAGCCCCTTGTTTTGCAAATAATTATTGAGATAACGCCGCTCAGCCAAGGTACAAGGCTGTGTCGCCCGCAGCATAAACAAAATCGCATGACAGTTTTGAATATAGCCCAGGGAGAGAGTATTACGTGCCTCAGTATCGTTAAGACCGGGGCTATCAACAATTTCCACACCGTTTTGCAACAGCGGTAGCGGGTAGTCAATCACCGCATGGCTAACGTGGGCAAATGGTGTTGTCTCAGCCTGACGACTCTCAGCTGGGTCGATAGTGTACTGCTGGGTAAAGGCATCAACACCTAGCTGCTCAGGTGGTCGCTCATCGGTAAAGTGAACCGTGACCCTAGCCTCAGCGCCGTACCGCAACACTGTCAGTACTGCCGTACAAGGGTTAACATTGCTAGGCAGCACCGGTTTACCCAACAGCGCATTTAGAAACGTACTTTTCCCCCGTTTCATATCCCCCAGCACCATCAGACGAAACACCCCCTGCCGAAGACTTTTAGTGGTTGCCGAGAGATCGGCCAGGGGCTGCGTCAGGTCAAAGGTATTTTGCAGCGGCTGCAGGGTATTAGTAATCGTATCAAGCTGGGTCGCAAGCGCCTGGCGTAGATTAGCAATTTGAGAAAGATGGGATAACAGAGACATCGTTTGAGCGCTATTCTCCAAAGACAGTATTTGGAGTTAGGTCAAAATCAGTCACTAGAGAAGAGATAATCGCTTCGTCCTTTTTATAAACAGCGTCTTCATACATGCCATTTTCCCAACGACATACAGTGATATGACCCATCTCAGGGTCCACGATCCAGTATTCTGCGATCACACGTGCCGCATATTCAGTATGTTTATAGCGATAGTCTCGGTCTCGGTTAATTTGCCCTGGAGACACCACCTCAATCACTAAAACCGGAGGCGGCATATCGCGAGTGATAGTAGCACGTTTAGAACCGAGTAAAGCCGCTTTTGATTCTTCAGAATGAACCAGTAAATCAGGAATACGGCAGCTAGCGCGTCGACCACTGACCTCAATCTCAGTGCCCCACGTTACCCGTTCAGCAGGAAAGTATTGAACTAGCTTCAGCAGCAGTATTCTGGCAATACTCAGATTCTTATCTGACTCTGGCGGCATCTCAACCAGGGCTCCATCCACTAGTTCGCAACGTGTTTCGCTATCGGCAGTATTAGCAAGATACTGCTCCAGGGTAAGATATTTGGCTGAGATGGCTTGGCTCATGGTTAAACTGCCAGCTTTAGACTATCCCCATTGTACGCAATCGGCTAACCCAGCTTTTCGGTTAGATGCGCCCCCACTCGCAGCGCGTTGGCAATCACCGTCAGAGCCGGGCTCACACTGGCATTAGATGGAAAGAAACTGCTATCGACAACATAGAGGTTATCCACATCGTGGGTACGACAGTTTGGATCGAGCACCGATGTAGTCGGGTCGTTCCCAAATCGGCAGGTGCCACATTGATTCGCCATCACCTGGAGCGGCACCTCACCACGGGGGTGATTTCCCCGCTGAAACCCACCGAGATCTTTTTCAATGGTTTTGAGGATATCGATCCAACGGTAGACCAGCCGGTCGTGAGCTTCTAAATTATTGGGTGTGTAGTCAATGTAGAGTTTGTTGTTTTGCACACGGACCCGGTTATTGGGATCGGCCAGATCTTCCGTTTGAACCCACCAGCCGATGGAGCGAGTGGCTAGCTGTTTTAGCCCAAAGCCAGGCATATATTTAGCCAAGATAGACAACAGGGGAGGTGCCTCGGCAAAGATAATATCGGTGAGCAACCCGCCTGTATTGTAGATATGCCCCATGGGGTAGGGAAAGTCGCTATCTCCCCAATAAAAATCGTTAATGTAGACAGTTTTTAGAAAATCCCCTTTATTTGGCTTATTCTTAAGCTGTACCACCGTTGTTAGCAGGCTTTTCATCAAATTGCGGCCTACTAGATCAGAGCTGTTGGCCAACCCCTGGGGATGTTTTTTGTTAGCCGACTGTAGCAGTAGAGCCGCTGAATTGACCGCACCACAGGCTAAGGCAACAATATTGGCAAAGAACAAATAGGTTTGACCACCAATTTGAGCCTCAACCGCTTTAACCAGTTTGCCAGAGGGATCGGTATGCAGAGCAACAACCTTGGCTCCGGTTTTGAGGGCAACGTTGGGATGTTTGAGGGCAGGGGCAATACCGCTAACTTCTGAGTCATTGGTGGGGTCATCATTCTGACGGGTCAGCCCCAGGGGCAATCGAGATGGATGAAGATTATGGGTTGAAATAGCCCCCAGCATCTCCTCAATTTCGGGCTCTTGTTTGATCGCCTCAAACGGATACTCCTGGCTGTGTTCAGGTTCGGTGGGATCACTGCCGAGAGCGCCGTGGACCTTATACAGCTGTTCCGCTTCAGAATAGTAGGGTTCAAAATCAGCGTACTTTAGGCACCATTCCATAGAGATGCCAGCCTGGTGCTCGACTTGTTCAAAGTCTCGCTCTCGCATCCTGAGCAGCGTTGCCCCATAGATTTTAGTATTGCCACCAACGGCATAGTTCATCTGGGGTGAGAACGGTTCACCAGCTGTGTCGTACCACTGCTCAGGGGCATGATAGCGCTCTCGCTTAAACACATCCACATCGCTGCGATTTTGTTCTTCTAGGGGCATAAAATCTCCCCGTTCTAAGATCAAAATCTTTTTCCCGGTTGGGGCTAACTTATGGGCCAGGGTGCCGCCGCCTGCTCCGGTGCCAACAATGATTACATCGTATTGCCCGTCATCAATAATCACAATCTTCCCCTCACTGCCAGATGTAAATCAACAAGAATAAAACAATCCAAATGACATCGACAAAATGCCAAAACAGTGACGTAGCAGCCACACCAAATTCGCCATTGTCATAGTTACCGGGGATAAAGGAACGACCCAGCATAATCAGCTGCAGGATGACACCAGTCAGCACGTGTAGCCCGTGAAACCCGGTAAGCAGATAAAACGTACCTCCAAACAGCCCATCGGTGATGCCAAATTCCAGGCTGCTCCACTCCACCGCCTGTCCGTATAAAAAGTAGCTACCCATGGCCATGGTGAGCAGCCAAAAAGCGCGAAACCCCCAAAGGTTGTCACGATGGAGATAGCGCTCGGCAAAATAGATCACAAAGCTACTGGACACCAGCACCACCGTATTGATAGCCGGTTCACGCAGCTCCAGACCGGTTACCCCAGCCGGTAGCCAGTCAAGGGTCGTTGTCTTGTAGACAATGTAGCCAACAAAAAAGCTAAGAAAGATAACACTTTCTGACAGCAGGAAAATGATGAACCCGAACATGCGGTTGTCCGGCTCCTCATGTTCGTGGGCAACCTCAACAGCGGTCTGTTGACTTACGACGGGATCAAGCTCAGTGCTGCTCATGGGCCACCTCTAGTGCATCAGCATTGGAAACAAGCGGGTCAGACTTACCGTAACCGTAGGGATCAGACACGACGACCGGTAAGACTTCAAAATTTTCGTGACTGGGTGGAGACGACACCAACCACTCAATACCGATGGCCCGCCAGGGATTGTCAGGGGCTTTTTCACCCTGCACCCAAGAGCCCACCATATTCAAGATAAACGGCAGTGTGGACATCCCTAACAAAAATGCACCAATACTGGCTATAACGTTCCAAAAGGCAAATTCAGGGTCATAGGACGCGACTCGCCGGGGCATCCCTTCTAGACCCAGAGGATGCATTGGAAAGAAGTTGAGGTTAGCGCCAATAAAGGTGAGCACAAAATGTAGCTGTCCTAGACCTTCGTTATACATGCGGCCAGTCATTTTAGGGAACCAGTGATATAGGGCTGCATACACACCCATAACAGTGGCACCGAATATCACATAGTGAAAGTGACCGACGACAAAATAGGTGTTGTTCACATGGATATCCATCGGGGCTGATGCCAGCATAATGCCGGTAATCCCAGCAAAGACAAACATCACTAGCCCACCCAGGGCAAACAACATGGCGCTAGTTAGCCGAATCTTGCCCCCCCAAATGGTCGCCACCCAGGCAAACACCTTAATACCAGTCGGCACCGAGATCAGCATGGTGGAGAACATAAACAGCATCCGCATCCACCCTGGGGTACCGCTGGCAAACATATGGTGAACCCAGACCACTGCGCTGAGCGCCACAATAACTAAGGAAGAAATAGCGACAACTTTATAGCCAAACAGAGGCTTACGCGCATAGACGGGGAAAAGCTCCGAAAAGATACCAAAAATTGGCAGAATGATCACATACACTGCCGGGTGAGAATAGAACCAAAAGAAATGCTGAAATAAGATTGGATCGCCCCCCTTGATGGGGTCAAAAAAGGCCGTACCCAACGTTAAATCAAACAGCAGCATAACTGCCCCAGCGGTCAAGGCTGGCAACCCAAATAGCTGAATAATCTGAGCACTCATCACGGCCCACACAAAGATGGGCATCCGGAAAAAGGTCATGCCAGGAGCCCGCATCCGCACAATTGTCGTGACAATATTGACGGCACCCATAATTGAAGAGACCCCCGAAAGAGCCACTGCCAACAGCCAAAGAAACTGACCGTTGATCAGCGCCCCAGACGGGTTTTGTAAACTGACTGGGGGATACGCCCACCAGCCAGCCTGAGAAGGGCCACCCGGTGCTAAAAAGCTTCCCATCAACACTATGCCAAACACCGGCACCATCCAAAAGGCGACGGCATTTAACCGAGGGAAGGCCATGTCCCGTGCGCCGATCATCAGCGGCACCAGGTAGTTGGCTAACCCCGACAGCACCGGAAATGTCCACAGAAACAACATGACTGTGCCATGCAGGGTAAACATGGCGTTGTAGACCGTTCGGTCCACCAAGTCCGCCTCTGGTGTAATCAATTCTCCTCGGATGACCATGGCAAAAATGCCACCCACCAGAAAGAAGAAAAAGGCTGTGACAATGTACTGAATACCAATGACCTTGTGGTCGGTGCTAAAGGTGAAAAACCGTCGCCAGTTCTCCGGTTCACCAGGTTGATTAAGATTGTTGCTGGTTTCGTCGACTAAAACATTTGTCATAAAAGCTACTCCTCCGTGAGGGGTGAACCAGAATAATTGACCAGGGGCGGGGCCGCCGGGGGTACCGTTTTCCACCCGGCGCTAAAGCCTTTTGCCGTTGCTTTGGTGTAGTCCTCATACGCCTCGTTATAGGCAATCATCGGCGGTTGAGCTGCCGCTTGAGCTAGCCATTGGCGATGGGCTTCCGGTGACTCAACCACAACGTCTGTCTGCATTGCAGCAAAGTAGGTGCCGCTGTACTGAGAGTCCCGCAGTCGATATTTACCTTCTCGAACAGGAGTAAATTCAAAGATGATGTCTTCACCAGGAATGACATCTTGCTTGACCCGAAAGGCTGGGACAAAAAAGCCATGAATAACATCTTCGGACTTTAGTAATAAAGTAGCCCGCTGATTGCTCGGCAGGTGTAGCTCTGTGCTGCTAACGTTTTGTCCTGGATAGCGAAACTCCCAGGTCCATTGGCGAGCCAACACTTCAATGGGCTTGTCACCCTCGTCACCGCCCATGGGAGCCGCTTCTGCCACGCCCATGTGGACATGCTCCATGGGTCCCAAAATCGACATCTGGTCATATATCTGAAAGCTATAGGCGGCAATCCAGATAACCAGCGCAAAGGGGATTGCCGTCCAAACGACTTCGAGGGTGATATTTCCCTCAATGTGGGGGCCGTCACTAAAGTCATATTTGCCCGCTCGCTGAAACAGAACTGCGTATGCGATCGCAACAAACACCCCCAGAAAAATAAATGTACCGATGGTAACCAAAAAGCTAAACAAGTTATCCACCAGTATTGATTCGGCAGATGCCTGGGGAGGCATCCAAGTATAGGCCAGTTGACCTACCCAAAAACTAATGGCTGCCAAAACAATGGCCGCTGCCGTCAAAATTAAACCCGTGCGAATTTTCATGCTATTTCAACAATAAATTGGGATCTTGCCCCATCTCCAATAGGCGATCCGCACTGATATGCACACCAAACTCAGCCGCTAGCTGGGCACCCAATGTGCCATGAACAAACATGAGTGCAAATATTCCTAATCCTGCAAACAGATAGAGCCACTGTACCTGCCGGGCTCTATCACGATTCCAAACAAACCGCTGAAACCCTCGCCATACCGTCATTGCCACAATCAGCAACAGCAGAACAACGCCGCCCACACCGTGCCACAGCATGGTTTCCATGGCCTTGAGGCCCCAGACACTTTGCATCTCGGCTGAAGGCTGGGCCAGCATGATTTCATAAAAACCAGCGGCCACCGTAAAGAACGTAATAATCGCCGCCGCTAACATGTTGTACCAGCCTACATCAAAGAAATTAGACCGGGTGGCCGGAATCGCTAGCAATTTGAAAACAGGTTTTTCCAGCGGAAATAAAGCCCCAACAATATCAAACGCAATGCCAACAATAAACAACCCCAAAGTCAAATGCACCAAATTTGGATGGATCGGCACCTGATACGGCAAACCATTGGCACCCAGCTGTAGCTGCTCAATCAAGTCAGGATTCATTGAAACACTCCCTCCCTGGTAGCTTCTACAACAGGAACTGTATGCAAGCCATAGACCCAAACCAATAAATCCCCTAGATAGACTTGAAAAAAGACAAGACCCACTAGAAGAACACCCACTCCTAAAAATGGCGCAGGCAGCGTTTTGGGATCACGAGAGCGAATAACATAGCGCCAGGCCGTAATCGCAGCCAAGATACCGGATAAAGACCAGCCAATTAAGGTGTGAAGATTTAGAGTGGATTCTACTGCTGTGTAGGGCTCTGACAGCCCGGCTTCAATCTGGCCAAAAATAACAGCAATAAATATGGAAACTGTTGAAAAACAGAGATTCCACCAGCTCACCTCATATAGCCGTTCATTTTGAGTGAAATATCCGATAACGTCACATAGAACAGCAAATAACACCATCGCAATGACAAAATGCACCACAATCGGATGCATCGTATCAGGATAGGGAAGATTGTGGTCGTTGAGCGGTGGTAAGTACTCAAACATATTTCAATCGAACATAGAAAGCGATTTACAACGCACACCAGCCTGAGAGAGCAAATTCGGCTTGAACTTTAGCAATCAGGGCGGCAAATACAATCACATTCAAGGCAATTAACATTAAGAGCGCATGAACTTGCTCTTCGCCTACTCCATCCAGATTCATTGCGATCCTCCCATCTAAAATCACGGCTTTTAGCTGACGCAAATTACACTCATGATACTCATGTCGACGGATTCTGAATTTGGTTATGAAGCTCAGCGGACGATTAATCAGAGCGTGTGACAGACAAACCTAAACGGCAATACCAATTTTGATATTACTGTCTAAAACGGTTGCTTTTGCAGTTTAGCTATCAAATACTTTTGATGTGAACATTGATCACTAATTCTTAAAGCTCTCGCACTATTTTGCGTAATAGATATCTAAAACAAGTATCTTTTGTGTGCGCTACGATACCGCCTTAAAGAGTCTGACTAAGAACAAAACGTTAGCAATCTAAATACCTGAATACCTATTCATGTGTTAAATTTTAGGACATAAACCATGAATGCCTATTTAGGTATTGTCTTTTTCAATATCTAACTTAGAAAGGAGTCTCTATCATGACAACTGTGACCCAAATGAAGTGTGCCTGTGAGCCCTGTCTGTGTGTCGTGGACACCAGTAAAGCTATCGAGAAAGACGGTCAGTATTACTGTAGTGAAGGCTGTGCTGGTGGCCATGCCGATAATTCGACAGGCTGTGGCCATACGGGCTGTAACTGTCACAAGTAAGGTTACGACTCAAAGGAGCGGGGTGCGATCGCACCTCCTTTGGTCTATACCAAAGCTACCCACCTGAGATATTCAACTCAGGTGGGTAGCAGCGTGGCAATTGGTTTGGAAACTTCTCTTTTTAAAAAAATCGTTCTAACGAAAGGCAGACAAATCTAACGATTTAATGCCATCAAAGAACGTCAGCAATCGTTCAACGATTTTAGCCACACCGCCCTCCACGTTTGACTCAACATTTAACGGCAACACCGGGTCATGGAGAGAAAGTCTTAGCAAAAACCAGCCATCCTCTGTTAAAGACGAACAGGCTACCCGGATACCCTCATAATTATTAGGCACTAACGACCAGTCAGACTGTTCTTTGACAAAAGCTTTAAGCTGTTCAATAACAGTTTCACCATAAGCCTTAAACTCAGTCACACCAATCTTTAGACGAATCTCTCGACTTTCTTTAGGCTCTTTGAGAGTGGCAATCAAATCTGTTAGCGAACGTCCCGCTTGTTGAGCCTTAGCCAGCTCAATCAACAACTTACTAACCAGATAAGCCCCATCATCAAGAAAGTAATTTTCTCGCATGGCCCCATGGCCAGAGGTTTCAATCGCTAGCCAAGACTCTTCACCAGTTTGATTTAACCGTACCGCCTCAGTAATCACATTTTTGTAGCCTCGCTTAAACCGGTGATGCTTACCCTGCAAATCGTGCTCAATAAACTGTGCAAGACCATCAGACGTAATCGAGTCAGTAACAATGGTAGAGCCCGGATGCTCCTGTAGAACAATGGCCGAGATTAGGGCAATTAAGCGGTTACGATTGAGCTCTTGACCCTGGTGATCCACAGCAGCCGAGCGATCCACATCCGTATCAAAAATGATGCCAAAGTCGGCCTTATTGACTAACACCGCCTGACAGATAGACGCCATAGCATCGTGATTTTCGGGGTTAGGAATATGGTTCGGAAACATCCCATCTGGGTCTAAGAACTGGCTACCGGTGGTGTCTGCCCCTAACGGTTCAAGCACTTTGCTAGCATAAAAACCACCCGCACCATTACCTGCATCAACAACAATCTTTAGACCCTGCAGCGGCTGGTCAAACTGTTCAGGATGGTTAACAGCGGTACGAATCTTTTGAACTAGCTGGTCGGCATATACAGAGATAAAGTCTCTAGCTTCAATTGTTCCAGCTGAGGCCGCTATGGAAAAATCATTTTGCTCAGCCAGGGTAAGAATTTCAGCAATATCCGCTTTACCTAGCCCCCCTTGAGCCGTAAAAAACTTCAGACCATTACGGTTAAAGGGTAGATGACTAGCCGTCATCATAATTGCCCCATCACAGTCAAACCCTGGGGTCACCGTGCTCATAAACATCGCTGGTGTAGAGGCCATACTAAAATCATAGACCTGGGCACCCAAAGCCGCCATGCCCTCCATAACGCCCTGCATCAGATCAGGTCCCGAGATGCGACTATCGCGTCCGATAGCGAGCTGTAGCTCTGTTGTTGATTTGTTGAGCTTTGTAGCTAGCCAGGTGGTAAACGCTTGGCCTAAACGCTGAGCAATTTCTGGCGTGAGGTTGACAGGCTCATCCGGGATACCGTCGATTGCAACACCACGGATATCCGAGCCATTTTGAAGTTTTTTCCAATTAAAATCTTGCATGGGAATGGGGGATCAGTCGGGTTTGCATTGGGTCACTTTGAGTATGGCTGCAAGGATAAAGAATTATGGAAAATCTACTAATTTTGTTAATTCGCCTAAGGGGGCGTCAGTCATCTTTAGGAATTTGGAGAGCGCTATTTAAGTGCTGTATAACTCCCTTACAAAAGACTTATCGGTCAAAAGTGACGCATAAGCACCTAATATTCCACACTTAACTGACATTTTTGACAGATAAGATCCTGTTTTCCTGGAGTTATACGTCAAAAGTTGAATATAAGTTCTGTGAATCGGGGTGTTATCACCTAAAAATGACAGATAAGATCCGAAAATGCAGCTCTTATCTGTCAGATCTGACGCTGAATATATAGTTAGCTGGCTTGTGTACAGTTCCTGCGCCTCACCTTAAAGGTATCGTCAACGTAAAAAAGCGCTAGATGCCGATAGCTCAAGGAATTGCTACATTTATTTAGGGGATAGATCAATATTCAGCTCATAATTGAAATAGTTATTTGAGACAAACACTGAACACTTAGGAGATATTTTATTCATGAGTTTTTCAGAATCTCGCAGTGATACGGTCCCTGTGGAGCTTCCTAATGGAGCAGTCGTGAAAGTCGAGGTTGCTACTACAGGGCGAGAGGATGTTGGGTTTGATATCAAACAGTTTCAGCCTATTGCAGATGCGATCGAGGGAGTGGTACAGATGATTGCTGCTCCTCTCCAGAAAGTCAAACCGAAGAAAGCGTCAGTAAAATTTGGTATGGAATTAGCAATCGAATCTGGACAACTCACGGCAATAATTGTAAAAGGTTCCGGTAAAGGGAACTTAGAAATAGCACTGGAATGGGAAGCCCAGTCCAAGGATTAAAAAATGAGGCAATTAGAGGATCTGTTACAGCAGTGTACGGTGAAACTGTTTCTTCAAGAGAAAGGTGGATGGGGAACAGGTTTTTTTGTAGCTCCAGGATTGATTCTTACCTGTGCCCATGTGGTGCGGAAAGCTACTGATTTGCGTATCAATGTTTTCTATCCAGCACAGCAGCAGAGGCTAACAGCTACTATAAAAGCAAGAGCTGATGACAGTAAAACTCTAGATATAGCGCTTGTTACACTGGATGAACCACAACCTGAGCATGCTTGTGTAGTGCTAGATGAGGAAGCAATTTCCATTGGTCAGGCATTATACAGCTACGGTTATTTGGAGTCTTATTCGAATGCAGCTCCAGTGTACGCAGTGTATGAGGGGCTTACAGGAGATACAACACCCCTATTAAAATTTCAAGGTGCACAGATTGAAAAAGGGATTAGCGGTGCAGCATTACTCAATCTCAAGACTGGCAAAATTTGTGGCATGGTTAAAGAGACTCGTGCTGCAAATTTTGATTTAGGAGGTGGTGCAATTCCAACTTATGTGATTTTGGAACAGTTCCCAGAATTACGGGCTCTTCAGCAAGAGTTTCATCGTCGCGATAGGCGTTGGAGTGATTTAATTACCACCTTAGCTAGCTCTACAGCCACACATAAAAAAAAGCATTGCCCAGACATTCTTTCTCTTGGTATCTCACAAGTAAAAAGTATATTGTCCAGCCCGATGCTTGCCCGTAAATTCAATCCGGAAATCTATGTTAATCGGGCAATTGAAAATGATATTCAAAAGTTCCTGAAAAAGCCTACTTCTAGAAACGATCCACACTGCTTCCTCTTAATATCACCAGCTGGTTGTGGTAAAACAAACCTTTTATGCCATATCGCTCAGATGAGTTGCCATGAACGGCCAACTTTTCTTTTGACTGCAAATCAGCTTCGCATAACAAAACAAGATAGCCTTTTGGGTGGTCTGAGGCGTTGCTTTATTGATGGAGGTTGCATCACTAGTTCAGAATATGGAGTACTTGACCATATATTAGGTTCATCAAGAAGTAATAAATCAGCTATTACGATTTTGATCGATGGTATTAACGAATATCATGATCCAGCAGAACTCCGAAGAGAACTTGAATATATTTTAGAAATCACATATCAAACGGGAGTTCGCTTTCTAGTTTCATGCCGTGATTACTATTGGGGGCTCTTTGAAGCCGATTTCTGGAATGAGTATACGCGTGTAACATCCTCATTGCCAGGAGAGAAGAGAACAAAACGCAAACTCGCTAACTTCTCTTATGCTGAAGACAGCGATGCGTTTGAAAAGTACTTTGCTCACTTTAATATTAGAGTTCGTCCGGAAGGTAATGCTCGAGAACAGTTTAGGCACCCTTTGCTATTGCGATTTTTCTGCGAAACCTATCGCGGACAAAATATGGGGACAATTCGTGATGTACGCCTTAAGGATCTTTTTGATTGCTACTGGGATAACAAGCTCTTATCTGTCGCTGAGCGAATGATAGTTCAAGGAGAGGTTGGCATTGTTGCTGAACTAGCAGATTTTGTTGGCAATTGCCTTACTCAGATTGCAGGGAAAATGCTTGACACCAATAATAGAACATTACCAGTTCGTACCGCTCAAGAACTCACCGATTCCTCACTTAAAAGATCGGTGTTACAGTCTCCTTACGGTCGAATTCTTGATGAGTACATTATCTTGGAAGAACTCTCAGAACTTTATGATCCGAATGAAGTAAATGTAGCATTTGTTTTTGAGGAATTCATGGAATACTCTATGGCTCGTTCTCTTTTTGAAAGATGGGCTATTAAGAAAACGAATGAAATACTTCTTGAGATCACAGATCTTACACAAAAGTATGAAAGTTTTAGTCAAGTGCTAGGGGTAGTTCTCTACGTGGCCTTAATGCTAAAAGAAAAGCGAAAAATAGCTCTATGGCCGCTATTGATAAATCAGGGCGATGAATGGAAAACTATTGTTATTGAAGCATTCCATAAACTGCCGCGAGAAGAGATTGATGACGGTGTTTTTGATGCAATTATTGACTTGCTTCACGTTGAATCGGTTAACATTCGTGCTGATGCACTTGAGCTCTTGAAGTATGGTCGGCTAAAGCGGATTCCACCGGAACGCTTGATAAAAGCAGTTGGAGAATTGGTTACGGATGATAATCTTAAGGTGCGGCGTCGAGCAATTCATGCTCTAGAATCATGCCCACCTGAATTTTCAATTCCGTTAATTAAAAAGAGTTTTACGACAAAAATGCACAGGGTAACAGATCAATATCGGGTTGTAGAGTATTCCCTTAAGGTTTTAGCGAAGTTTGATTCCCAAGATATCTACATTCCAATGGCTCGAGCCATTGCATCATACTGGCACGGAGACAATTACCGAGCAGAGTCATTAAAGTTGCTGAATGGGCGTGAGCATAATTTTATTCCACTATTATTTTGTAATGACGTTTTGGTTAGAGTTGGAGCTATTGAGTTTTTAGCTGGAAGTAGTTGTGAAGAGGCAGTTGAAGCCCTAGAAAGAATATGCATCGATGACTCAGAATATGCAGGCGACTTAGATGAACTTCCAGATTATTTCGATAATCGCCATCTCCTTGAGTTCGAAGTTCAATGGGCTAAGAGAGAGCAAATATCGCTTGTACAGTATATGGCACGCAAAGCACTGGTATCTCTCCGTAAAAATATTCTACAACGGAAAAAGCAAGAGAGACAGAGGCAAGTCATTGAGAATGCTGTGAAATCTAAAACGACCGACTTGCCAGTAGAATTTAAGGAATTAGGTGTATTAGAAATTTACGAAAGCCCTGATATTTTAGTTAAACTAATTAAAGTTGGACTTGACAATCGAAGTGAGCGAAAATGGCGTGTCACATATCGGAGTAATTCTTGGAGTTCAACAATCACAATTAAAGCGCCACCAAATCGCCTTATAAAAGGTGAGATGATAGATGAGGATCAAAATCTTTTGGCTCAATTGTTAGATCTTCCATCGGTCAGTGATCAAGGTGTATCTATAAAAATAGGAGGCATATATAACAACTACTGGAAGGAATATATTTACCGTGCATGGGGTGTAAAGCCAAAAGTCAAGGGATGGACAGACTTTTATGATTAGGAAGGTGATATCCATAATTTTGTGTCAGTATTTTCTCGAAAAATTAGAGTTTAGATAAAAATTAGGCACATCAGTAAGAAACAGCAAGCTAACACTACGTTGGAGCGACGGGCGAAATATCTTAGTTATGCGTTCAAGGGATATCTAATGCCGCTCAACTCCAACGTTATGGCTCCCCCAACCTTCCCTTTAGTTCTGATAGGTAAAACATGAAAAAGCCGATTATTCCCAAAGAGTTCTCTCATTATTACAATGACTGGCACTTCGCGCCCGCTGTCGAAATTGACAAGTTCGTATTCTTTTCAGGTGCTACAGGAACACGTCCTGATCGTAGTATCTCAAACGACCCAGAGGCGCAGTTTCGAGAGGCTTTTGAAACGGTTCTACTGTACTTGACAGAAGCAACACTTTCTTTTTCTGATGTTGTAGAAATGACAACTTACCATGTTGATCTACGCAAACATATTGATACCTTTACGAAGGTTAAAGATGAGTATGTGAAAGATCCTTATCCTGCTTGGTCAGCTATTGGTGTTTCCGAACTCATTACTGAAGGTGCATTAGTAGAGATTCGGGTTATTGCTTACCGCTCCTAGTTCTCTTTCGTTACAATCACTCCATCTTTTCAACTGGACTCATTCAAGGGAATACTTGCATTTGATATAGAGAAAATAACACTGATGTCCCGAGCATGACAAATCAACAATTCGCGCTGGCACGACTCAAAGCTTGAATTGTAGTTGTTTGAGGTATATTCACCATCTCTTTTATAAGAAGCATCATCCCCTAGCAGCAATCTTCCTCAACCTGCTCAAGCAAATTTAATGCCTCTGTATCTTCATATTCTTCGAATAAAGAGCGAACATTGTTCATTTGGCTACAAACGACAAAGAGTTCATCTTGTCCAAGGGCAAAGCTACTGTCTAGTTTGTCTCGAAAATATTCTGACCAAGGGCTAGGGTGAGAAGGATTGTCTGTATGTCGCTTAATATAGCTGACAATTTGACATGACTTGTCTTCACAGTTTGTTCCTTCAAAACTAATGTATCGATTGACATTTTGTTGTGACATAATCTTACGTTCCTTTATGTAGCAGGTGCCATATCTTGTTATTGAAGTAATTTATTTATGGAGGGTATGCAGTCACTTCGTCGTGACTCTTTGTAGAGCTATAAAATGAGTTAATGCGGTCAGTAGACTTACTGTTTCAAAACAGTGAGCTTAGGTTAATCTCAATTGCCCCGGCTGAATAGACCTCGATCGGGTACCTTTTTCAGCGGGTATTAAGTTGAATGGAAAACTTTGCAAAAGCTCCGCTCCAACATTTATTCAAAGCGATTGCTCAAGCACAAAATGAAGCTGAACTTAGATGCTCAACCATGACAGAGGTGGGGCGTTATTTTGCAGCCAGTCGCTGGGGGCTACATTTTCGAGATCAGGTTGCCGCTATAGAGCAAGATGCTTCAGACATCATGCGGCTGGCGCTATCGCTAGACCATAACCCCGTTCTCCGCTATGTGGTTCAACGCCATACCGCTGTCCATGACGAAGTGATTTTACCGCCTGGCGTATGGCAGAAGATTTGTCCTCGGGCTGATCATGGGCATGTGATGCTAGGGCCAATTGTCAGCCAGAACCAGCTCATGGGTGGCATCGCTTTAACGCGTCATCGGGATGCTACCGCTTTTGATGCTAATGATTTAGCCGATTTAAGTGCGCTCTGCCTTCATTTTTCTGCGCGATTTGCAGCCCTGCATTCTCAGCAAATTGCTTTTGGGTCAGATTGCGATCGCGTCACACACCGCGAAGCACAAATTGCTAATTTGGTTGCCCAGGGATTAACAAATAAAGAAATTGGCGAAAGCTTGTGGATTACAGAAAATTCAGTAAAAAAAGCATTGAAACGAATGTTTCGCAAGCTGCAAGTTTCATCACGCGCTGAGATGGTGGCACAACTTTCGAT
Source organism: Cyanobacteria bacterium P01_H01_bin.21 (assembly GCA_038748405.1). Classification (GTDB taxonomy): domain Bacteria; phylum Cyanobacteriota; class Cyanobacteriia; order Phormidesmidales; family Phormidesmidaceae; genus Leptothoe. The sequence continues at coordinate 33,929 of JBCDIX010000052.1, forward strand.
GGAGACAGCAAGTGTTCTTGCAAACAAGCAAGGTAATTCATCTTGGCTAATCATCGGCAGACTCAAGCCTGACTGCCAACCAAGCACCATCATTGAATCATGACTTCATGACAATACTTGACAACAGACTCGGGTGATACGGCGTTATTCCAAGCTTCTTTTGAGACTGCTTGCATTGAACTATTGAGGCACTCGCCCAGGTCCAGCTGCCATACTCAATCGAATTTAATCTTGCTATCCTTTATAGGACTTCAGTCGTTTGTGCTGTAAAGAAAGGAGAAGCTGAAGTTGAGCAATCGTAACATTATGAAAAAGACCCGTCGGCAGTTTCTAGCAACTAGCGTTACGACTGCATTGGGCCTGATTGGATGTTCCACCAACCAGCAAGCGAAAACTTCTGCATCATTGAGCGATTTAGCTTCGCCTGATACCCTTTTGCCTGAGGCTACTTCGCCAAATGTATCGTTAACAACAGTGGCAGCAATGCCAAGGCAGAGCTTAGGGCGTACCCAGGTAGAGTTGCCTATTTTAGGCTTAGGTGGGGCAGGACGGACACCATTATCCACACCTAACCAAGAACAAGCGGCCCTAGAACAGATTCAACGGGCATTTGCTTTGGGCATTCGCTATTTTGATACAGCAGCCAGCTATGGACCGAGTGAATCGTATTTAGGTAAAGTGTTGCCTCCATATCGGAGCGAGATTTTTTTAGCCAGCAAGACAGCCGCTCGCGACTACGATGGTGCTTGGAGTGACCTAGAGCGCTCGTTGCGTAGACTAAATACTGAGTATCTCGATCTTTGGCAGTTTCACCATGTTTCCTTTGAATCTGAACTCGACACATTGTTTGGGAACAATGGCGCGATCAAAGCGTTAGAAGAAGCAAAAGCGCAAGGATTGGTTCGCTTTAGTGGTATCACAGGTCACCATGAACCTCAGATTATTGCCACAGGTCTACAGCGCTATCCGTTCGACCATACGTTGATTCCAGTCAATGCAGCCGATATCCACCATCCTCGACCATTTATTCCCACTGTGCTGCCATTAGCTCAAGCACAAAACGTCGGAGTAACGGCGATGAAGGTACCCGCCTATGGTCGATTGTTTAAACCGGGGGTACTAGATGGCATGCCCCAGGCATTGGGTTACACACTGTCGCAGCCTGGAGTCCACTGTGCAGTAATTGCAGCCGAAACAATTGCACAACTAGAAGAAAATGTAAGAGCTGCTGCAGAATTTCAAACTTTAGATGAGATGGATCTAGCGAACATTGAGCAACAAACAGCCAACGTCTGGCAATATAATACGTTCTTCCGAGCTTGGACTTGATGACTGAGCAAGTATTGAGCATGGGTTGATAAAATTTCTGTTATCGTTGGCAACATGCGGTTAACTAGCCTGAATTCTCTCCGTTAGTTCTGCTTGTGTTATTAGTGACTGTCTTCGTTTAATGAATATTACCGGTGAATGTTTTTGCGGTAGTGTGCGCTATCAAATAAAAAGTCCGCTTCGAGACGCTCGCTCTTGTCACTGCTCTCGTTGTCGAAAAGCGTTTAGTGCCCAGGCGTCGGCGTATGCATTGGTTGATGCAGACCAATTTGAATGGCTACAAGGTGAAGAGTTACTCTCGGCTTATGTCACTAATGGTGGATTTGGTCTAAAATTCTGCAGTCGATGCGGCTCAACACTGTGCGGCACATTCCAGGGACGTGTCCATGGCATCACATTAGGCTGCTTAAACGATGATCCTCAGCTACGGATTGAAAAGCATATCTTCATGGATTCTAAAGCCACATGGGAAACCCAGCCTGAAGAAGTGGAATCATATCTAGAGCATGCACCAATGCCGGTATAGATTGCAGAAAGCCCACGATATTATTAAAGACTCTAAACCCCTTGGGTTGGTCTTAAAATATCGTTATAAAACTGATGAATATACCAGAAGATAAGCCAAACCAGGAATCTACACCGTTTCCAACCGTTAAAATTGTCTTTGGCTGGCAGTCATGGATCTTACTGATTTTTTTGTTTGGCATGCTACGTGGTGCCATTGACAATAGCGCACGATATAATTCTCAACAGATTAGTCAGCTACAAAATGAGGTAAGAAGTTTAGAAGCTAAAGTCTCACAGCTTCAGCTAAACATTGAACAGTTATTGGATACCTCTGACTGATGTATACCGTTAAGAAGGTTGGGATAGAATCATCTGAACAGCTCTTATATTTGTGGACAGAAACATTTAAACAGGCCTATCAGGATATCCACAGTCCAGAGAATCTTCACGCATACTGCATTAAGAACTACTCAAAAGAAAATGCTTTAGCCGTTCTATCTAGTAACCAGTTTAATTGCACTGTTGCATATAACAAAAAACAACCGGTGGGTTACTATCTACTTAACTACCAACCCTGCCCAACACCCCTTGATGGAGCGTCAAGTGAGCTAAAACAGATTTATATCCTGGCCAATGAGTATGGCAAAGGTCTGGGCAAACTACTCTTTAAGCATGCCGTCAATACGATACAGCAGCTAGGGTATCAATGGCTCTGGCTATGCGTTTCTGATTCTAACTATCGGGCTCAACAGTTCTATAAAAAGCTTGCATTTGAGCCATTGGCCCCTGGACCTATCATAGATGTCGGGACAGATCGGCTGGCATCAACCATCATGACTCTAAACATAAAGCAGTAATTGCTTTATTGTCTAGCAAAGAAATAGGCATATAACAATTTTGGATAATTGTTTATTGAAGCATGTTGCCCCCCTTCAATAAGCAATTACAATAGCACGCGGCTATGTTTATTTAGAAAAATGCAAAAGCTCACTATCACCCGACCTGACGACTGGCATCTGCATGTGCGCGACGGCACGATGCTAAAAGCAGTTTTGCCCCATACAGTGCGTCAGTTTAGCCGCGCCATCATTATGCCAAACTTAAAGCCCCCCGTGCGTTTGGTGGCGGATGCTGCGGCCTATCGCGATCGCATCATTGCCGCGATTCCAGCTGGCAAACAGTTTGAGCCACTGATGACGCTTTACCTAACCGACAATACAGAGCCTAGCGAAATTATTGCAGCTAAGGCATCTCAGTTTGTCAAAGCAGTCAAGTACTATCCAGCTGGTGCAACTACCAATTCAGACTCTGGTGTCACCGATATTCGTAAGTGCGATCGCGTCTTTGACGCCATGCAGCAGGTAGACATGCCCCTATTGCTCCATGGGGAAGTCACCGGTCAACGTGTTGACGTCTTTGACCGCGAGAAAATATTTATTGAAAATCACTTAGTACCTCTCCGACAGCGATTTCCAAATCTGCGTATTGTGCTAGAGCACATCACCACATCCGATGCCGTGCAGTTTGTTTTAGCCAATGACAACACCGCAGCAACCATTACACCACAGCATTTATTATTTAACCGCAATGCTCTGTTTAAGGGAGGAATTCGGCCCCACTTTTATTGTTTACCCATTTTGAAACATGAGGAGCATCGCCAAGCAATTTTACAGGCGGCTACGTCCGGCAGTCCTAAATTCTTTCTTGGCACCGACAGCGCGCCCCATACCCGCGACAGTAAGGAGAGTTCCTGTGGCTGTGCTGGTTGTTTCTCAGCACTACACGCTATGGAGCTATATGCAGAGGCGTTTGAGAGTGTTGATGCCCTCGACAAGCTAGAAGCCTTCGCTAGCTTTTATGGACCAGACTTTTATCGGCTGCCGCGTAACACTGAAAAGATTACCTTGGCCAAAACAGCCTGGCGTATTCCTGATGAAGTGCCGCTAGCTGAGTCAGGTCTTGTACCCTTACGGGCCGGAGAAGAAATGACCTGGCAGCTAGAATAATAGTCGCTATACAGATAATAAAGAAAACCCCTGCAGTAGCAGGGGTTTAGAGAGAGTGTGGAGAGTTTGAGTAGGCACCTTGAGATAAAGTCTTCACAGGAAGCTGTAACGGGCACCCAAATACTTTTAGTTAAAAGACTTAGTACGCGCATCAAGAGCCTCTAGACGGGTCTCTTGAATATTGTCAACAGCTTTGGTACGAGCATCGAGCGCATCTAAACGAGCCGCCTGAATGTCTTCGATAGCCTTAGACTGGTTGTTGAGATGCTCCAGACGCAGCTTGTGAACAGTGTTCTTAGTGCGAGCATCTAAAGCGTTTAGACGAGCAGCTTGGATATCTTCGATGGCTTTGGTTTGGGTGTTGAGATACTCCACCTCAATTTTGTGCTCAACGGTTGTTTTAGTGCGAGCATCCAGGGCGTCTAGGCGAGTGGCTTGAATGTTATCAACCGCTTTGGTACGAGCATCGAGCGCATCTAAACGAGCCGCCTGGATATCTTCAATGGCCTTAGACTGATTGTTGAGATGCTCAAGACGTAGCTTGTGAACAGTGTTCTTGGTGCGAGCGTCTAGGGCTTCGAGGCGAGTGGCTTGAAGGTTGAAGTTAGCAGGCTCAACTGCAGAGGCAACAGGAGCAACAGCAGCGGAGGCGACCAGAACAGTTAAGGCAGAAAGAAGTGTGCGTTTCATGATTAAAGCTCCTTGAGGAATCGGTGTTTGACTTGCTTCATTGATTACAAGAATGCCGGGGCTAGCTGAACGACATCTGACCGCCACCTGAAGATTATTTAAGGGGTTTCTGAAATTAGCTGAGTAAATCCAGTGACACCTATCACAGGTCGCGCCCGCAGCCGTTATGGGTGGCCAAATCAGCTACGCTTATAACCGTGGTATATACGATACGTCCGAGGTTATTCGTCAAGCTGAATGGTTGCTGGAATTTTATTGCTTGAAACCAAACTCTATACGCCCCAACCGCGACCGGGCTTGGTGTCACGACCAAGGCTGCTCGACTACCTAAATCGTGCTTTAGAGCGTAAGCTGACGCTGGTGTCAGCACCGGCAGGGTTTGGTAAGACCACACTGCTGGCAGCATGGCTTGCCGCTACCCCAGTCAGCCACGCCTGGGTTTCCTTAGACCAAAGCGACAACGATCCAACGTTTTTCTGGTCCTATGTGATTACGGCTCTGCAAAAAATGCGGTCCGGGCAGTCCAAACTGGGTGAGCAGGCGCTGGGGCTGCTGCAGTCATCCCAGCCCCCGGCCATCGAGACGGTTTTGTCTATCTTGATCAATGAGATTAGTGCCGTTGAGAACGATTTTGTTCTTGTTTTGGACGACTATCACTTTATAGAGTCTCAGGCGATTCACGGTGCGATCGCATTCCTGCTCGACCATCTGCCCCCCCAAATGCATCTGGTAATGGCTAGCCGGTCTGACCCGCCATTACCCCTGGCGCGTCTGCGAGTACGAAGAGAGTTAATCGAGCTGCGACCTGCTGACCTGCGGTTTACGACCGACGAAGCGATGACCTTCTTAAACCAGGTGATGGGGCTGGACCTGGCAGCGGCAGACGTGGCTACTTTAGAGCGACGCACCGAAGGATGGATTGCTGGACTGCAGCTCGCCGCCCTCTCAATGCAGGGACAAGCAAATGTTTCCAGATTTATCGCCGCGTTTTCAGGGGACGACTGCTACGTTATCGATTACCTGCTAGAAGAAGTGCTTCAGCGTCAGCCAGATGACCGCCGGGATTTTTTATTACAGACCGCTGTTCTCAAACGTTTAAACGGTTCTCTTTGCAACGCGGTCACCGAGCAGACCCAGGGCCAAAAAAAGTTAGAAATGCTAGAGCGCAGCAATCTGTTTGTCGTATCGTTGGACAATCAGCGTCGGTGGTATCGCTACCACCATCTTTTTGCAGATGTACTCCAGACTTACCTGCAAGCAGAGAACCCTGATCTTGTGTCTACGCTACATCGACGGGCCAGTGAGTGGTACGAACAAAACAACCTGCCAGCAGATGCGATTTATCACCGACTTGCAGCAGAGGATTTTGAGCAAGCAGCAGCACTCATTGAGCGTATCTGGCCTATTATGCGCAGCAGCTGTCAAGAAGCTACAGTACGGGCCTGGATACGGTCACTCCCCCCGGATTTTCTCCAGGTTAGACCGGTGTTAAGCGTGGTTCATGCCTGGGTGTTGTTAAGTGCCGATCAGCTAGATGCGGTTGAAACTTGTTTACAAGCCGCTGAACACTGGCTGGTGGATGCCACCAACAAGACCAAAGCTGGACCAGTGGTGGTCGATGCCGCCCAGTTTAAGGCATTACCTGCATCCATTGCTAATGCTCGGGCCTATCGGGCTCAGGCCCTGGGTGACATTGCCAGCACTGTCGCCTACGCGCAACAGGCACTGGCTCTATTGCCAGACGATGCCGACTATGAGCGCGGTACCACATCGGCACTGCTGGGGCTAGCCCACTGGGCAAAAGGAGATTTAGAGGCCGCCTATCAAGCCTTTACCGACGGCATGGCCAACATTTATCAAGGTGGCGGCATTGTCGTGGTGATTGGGGCCTCATTTATTCGAGTGACTCTGCGCGTGTTTCAGGGTCGTCTGCAGGATGCCATTCGCATTTACAAAGAATCTTTACAGCTAGCGACTCAGGAGGGTTATAGGCTATCAGAACTAAATTTAGGGCTGAGTGAACTACACCATGAGCAGGGCAACTGGGATGCCGCCCGAGAGCTAATGCAAAAAAGTGAGAGGTTGAGCAAGGACACCTCTTTACTGGGGTTTGAACACCTGCGGTATGCAGCCAAGGCAAGGATGCGGCAAACTGAGGGAGATATGCAAGGTGCGATCGCACTGATGGAACAGGCGGAGCAGTGCTACTACCGGAGTCCGCTTCCAGATGCGTTACCCCTAGCGGCATTGAAAGCGCGGATGTGGGTAGCGGCAGGGCAATTAGCAGCCGCACTCAACTGGGTGCAACAGCAAGGTCTCTCAGTAGAGGATGACCTGAGCTATCTGCGAGAGTATGAACATATTACGCTGGCTAAAATCCTGGTGGCTCAGTATCAGCGGGATGGGACAGAGCAGATAATACAGGATGCTATTGTCCTGCTCAATCGTCTTTTAACAGCGGCAGAATCGGGAGATCGGGGATGGAGTGTGCTGGAGATTTTGATTACGCTGGCGATGGCTCATAAAGCGCATAGGGATGTGAAGAGTGCGATCGCATCTCTAAAACGGGCTCTCACTCTGGCTGAACCAGAAGGCTACATCCGTGTATTTATGACCGAGGGCAAACCAATGCAGGAACTGTTACGACAGGTAGCCGTTGAGAATGTCAGTGCGTATGTTCAGCAATTGTTGTCAGCTTTTGAAGGTGGGACGTCTTCTTCTGTTGCAGCAGCTACGACAGAACTGATTGAGCCGCTAACACCCCGAGAGTCTGAAATTCTGCGGTTGGTAGCAGTGGGAATGCGCAATCAGGAGATTGCCGACCAACTAGTCATTAGCCTGGCAACCGTAAAGCGCCATGTTGCAAATGTCTATGGCAAGTTAGGAGTCAACAGCCGAACAGAGGCAGTGGCAGAAGCTAATAGGCTGAACTTACTGTAATAGGGAAATTACACCCTATACCTACATCCTCCCCTACATCTTTTGGTTAATCCCATCAGTAGCCGTTACCCATAGAGTGTCTCTATATCCCTTATGGAGGCAAAAATTACTCATGATGCACTTCAACCGCTGGATCGGGTCACTGGCAGCCTTGTCCTCGCTAGCACTGTCAGCACCCAGTCCATGGACTTAGATGATGGATTGTTTAAACTTGTAGAAATTGTTGCTCTTGTTCTGCTTGTTGGCCTGACCTGGTTTTTGCCGAGTCTTGCCAGCCAAAAGACTCTAACCGACTTATGAAAAAAGTGGCTGTATTTGGTAATGCCGGGGGTGGCAAGTCCACCCTTAGCCAACAACTAGCAGACATAACCGGCATCCCATGGGTACCGCTGGATCTTATGCAATATAAGCCCGGCGGCGATGAAGTACCCCATGCCGAATTCAAAGCAGCTCACGATCAGCTTTTGCAACAAGATCGATGGATTGTCGATGGATTTGGCTCCATCGATACAGTCTGGCAACGCTTAAACACAGCCGATACTCTGGTGTATCTCGACATGCCTGTACTACACCATTACTGGTGGGTGACAAAGCGATTTCTGAATAGTGTTTGGACACCGCCCGCAGGCTGGCCAGACAATAGCCCAATTATAAAAGGCACCCTAAATTCATATCGTACGGTCTGGCTATGCCATACAAAACTTACGCCCAAGTATCGAGACTATGTGGAGCGGGCTCAGGCCACAAAGCGGGTATATCATTTGCGATCGCACCAAGACATCAAACTGTTTTACCAAACCGTCACCCAAGAATTTGCTCACTAAAGGACTTGAGTTATGAATCAGTCAACTAAATTTTGGGACAAAATTGCCGAACGCTATGCCCAACAGCCAATTGCAGATGAGGCGGCGTATCAGAAAAAACTGCAGGTCACTCGCGACTACTTTCGACCCGATATGGAGGTGCTGGAAATCGGCTGCGGTACTGGGTCTACCGCAATCACCCATGCCCCCTATGTAAAACATATTCATGCCACTGACTTCTCAGAGAATATGATTGCGATCGCACAGCGTAAAGCGAATGATCAACACATCCACAATGTCACCTTCGAAAAAGCAACCGTCGAGGCCCTCAATATCTCTAACCAGAGTCTTGATGCAGTATTGGGCCTCAACATTTTGCATCTTCTAAACGACAAAGAGACGGCTATCAACCAGGTGTATCAAATGCTCAAACCGGGTGGCATATTCGTTACCAGTACCGTTTGTCTTGGGGACACCATAAGCTGGTTTAGAATTATTGGGCCAATTGGACGATTCTTGAGGATTTTCCCGTCGTTTCAGGTGTTTACCCTGGATGCATTGGTCAATAGCTTAACCCAGACCGGATTTGAGCTAGATTACCAGTGGCAGCCAGAGCAAAGTAAAACTGCATTTAAGGCAGTCTTTATTGTGGCGAAAAAACCTGCGTAACCATGACCCTAGATCACGTTTTTATTTTGGTTGAGCCAGCAGCAGCCGATCGGCTTCTAGAACACGGCTTTCAAGAAGGAACCGGCAATACGCACCCTGGTCAGGGAACCGCCAACCGCCGTATTTACTTTGCCAACGGTATGCTGGAGTTTCTCTGGGTACGGGATGCGGACGAAGCTAACAATGGACCGGGTCAAGATCTACGCTTTCCTAAGCGAGCCAAAGACCCCACAGCATCTCCGTTTGGCGTTATTTTTGTATCAAGCAACACCAGATCAGAGATGCCCTTCCCCGGCTGGCACTACCAGCCCGATTATTTTCCATCTCCCAAGGGGTTCCATGTGGGAGCCAATTCTAAAAATATTGCCGAACCGCTTTGTTTTTATTTTCCGTTAAAGGATCCGGGAGTCCCTAGAGTTAAGCCCTTGCGGAACCCCCAAACCATTACTGAGATCGTGATTTCTACATCATCAACTGATACCAAAGGAGTGTTAAAGTTAGCATCCCAAGCTGATCGGCTATCTATACAAACAGCCAGCGAACACCTGATGGAAATCACATTAGATAGTCATGCGTTGGGACGCACTGAAGACTTTCGACCCGCAATGCCGTTAGTCTTACATTGGTAGTCATGCATCAGAAACCTGTTGCTATTGATCAATGACAAAACGACCCACCAACATCTACGAGCGTTACCACGCCCATGTGTATTTTGATGAGCACTCTCTGACAAAAGCTTCTTCTGTGTGTCAACAGGCTGGCGAACGTTTTGGAGTAACGGTAGGTCGAGTCCATCAGAAGCCAATTGGGCCTCATCCTTGCTGGAGCTGTCAGCTTGCGTTTGATAAGTCACAGTTTGATGCACTGATGCCATGGTTAGAGAACAATCGAGAAGAGTTGACAGTCCTTGTCCATGGGCTGACAGGAAATGACCTTGAAGATCATACTGACCATGCATCCTGGCTGGGAGAGCCGGTACCACTTAAGTTGTCGATTTTTAGTAATTAGCGCTTGTTAGAGTAGGATCATCTCAATGTTACAGGGCCTATCTCTAGGTCTTGTCGTGTCAGTTTCCAGACTAACGGTTAATAGTGTTGTGGGTTTGATTTTCCTAAACTGCATATGGAAATTTCTCACCAATCCTGTATTCGAACTATAAGTAGAAATACTCAAGGATTGTCTATCTAGTGGTTCTGTGAAGCGTATGAATAACCCTTACATTCCCAGTGATATTACAACATCTCCCATTATGGGCAATCCAGCTAGGATTGATTCAATCGCTCATCAGCTCAAAGAAACCGTGCGTAATAACACGGTTATTTTTTTAAGAAAGTATTTTTCTGTTTCTGCTTTTGAGCTGTTGGGAGCTGGAGCCAAAGGGCTAGATGCCCGCCCTAGACTTTCGACAGGAACCGCAGAGGCCTTACTTAAAATAGCCATTTCTTTAATAGACTTCAATGGCAGACGCTTATGCTCCAAAGCGGATGCTCAAAGGTTCGCTCCTTTGGTCAGTCAATATCCAAAGGAGCTACAGTTTTTCTGGTCCTTATTACAACAAAAGGGGTTGGGGGTTGCTTTACTGAATGTTGGCACTGTGATGTTTATCCAGTCATGCCAACCAGATGTCTTACCTCGAAAACGGATACCGCGTCATGCAGTCATTACTCAGCCTGGTGGGAAAAAAGCGATTCGAGAAGGCGATTATAATCAGCCCCTCATCAATTATTTTGTACCTCATCCAATTCCTGAATGGCATGATTTTGATCATATGGTTGCAGCGGCCATTGACGATCGCTTTGGTAATGATTTAGCCACCATTCAGGAAATTCCCAATAAATACACCCAACTTAATTCAGCGGACCCTAACCATCTGGTCTTTTTAGCACCGGATGACATGACTAAATTTCCCATCGATTCCGACTATGGTATCTTTCAGCGAATTGCTCCCTGGCTCTACTATCACGCTTTGTGGCAGGGCATGAATGTCGAAGAAACGACTAATTATGTTGAGGAAGGGCTGGTTAATTTTCTGTGTAATCACAAACCAGCAAGAGATTCTCGAACCGGGCAGAAACTTTTCTTACCCGACTTTAGCCCAGAATATAATGCTCTCAAGCGGGCTGCTTTAGTATGGGGTTCCTGGGGCGAAGTTCCTTCCAAGGAAGTCTCGCCTTATATTACTTTTCTGGATAAAGAAGAGCCTGGCATTACGGCTGGGTTAATCAATTCAGATCGAAAAGTTGCAGATAACCCGATACGAATTTTATTCAAAATTGCAGAGCATGAAAAGTCACCCCCCACGGCTAGACGACTGGTGACTGAATTAGCCTATGCCCGTGCCAGTATGAAGGCCGCCAGGATTTCTTTAAGTAAAGCGGAGAAGCTGGATGCTGAGCTTTTAAGGATTCTGACTGCGTTCATAGATGCCTATGACTTTGAAGATCCAGCCAATCACAAGGCACAACATCCAGTAATTCCACTGCGTCAATGGGCAGCTTGGCACCAAAGGTGTGGAGATGCACTGTAAAGATTTAGGCCAACGTGCCAGTCTTTACAGTGGAGCGTTAGTTTCAGCACAATCACCACCTAGGGCATTAACCACCGTGCAGGTATTTGCGATTAGCATTGCTTGCATTGTCTCTGCTCGGGTACCTGGACCACCAGGCCCTTCTACAAAGAGAGAATTGTCAGCGACCTTAACATCTGCGTTTTTTGCCAATGTCTCAATCAGCTGAGTGTTAGATGTGGTTTCTGCAAAAATGGCAGGTACTTCTAAGGTTTTAATCTCATCAACCAGTGCAGCAACCTGTGAAGCAGAGGTGGATTCTTCAGTGGTGACGCCGCTGAGGGCGCCTTCAACTTCAAACCCATAGGCATCGGCGAAATAGTTAAAGGCTTCGTGGGTGGTGACAAGTTTGCGACTGTTGGCAGGAATAGTGGCTACCTGAGTTTCTATCCAGCTATGCAGTTCGGCAAACTGACTAGATAGCTGTTCTACATTTTGTGCATAGAGGTCTGTTTGATCGGGGTTGACCTGTTGAAGCTGGGTAGAGATTATCTCGGCAATTTTGCTGTTGTTAGGAGCACTGTGCCAAATATGAGGATCAGCAACTAGTTCTTCGTTGTCGTGGACCTCCTCTGTATGCCCATGGGCTTCGTGATCTTCATGCCCATGATCCTCATGCCCCCCATGGGTTTCTTCATCGTGACTCTCTTCACCATGTTCTTTTGCGTGGTCATGGTCGTGGGGGGCCGCCATGAGAGGAGTGGGTACGGCCACTTCATAGACCGCTATCTTAGGGGCCGAGTTCGTGCTAGCCTCCACCATTGCGATCAGATTAGGCGTAGCCCCGTATCCGTCGTAAAGTACCAAATCAGCGGCATCAATGGCTCTGCGATCAGACGGGGTCGCCGCATAGGTGTGGGGATCTTGGCCTGGCTCCATCAAACAGGTTAAAGCCACCGTATCTTGGGCAATTTGTTGCGTCAGGTCACACAGCACGCTGGTGGTAGCGACCACCTGGGGCAGTTCAACAGCTGTTGCGGTGTTTTCGGCAGTGTCGTTAACTGGTTGCGCACAGCTAACCAAACCAATGAGAAGAGATAAGGAGGATAGGCAACTCAGTTTGCCAAAACCCACGTTGCTAAAGCCTTGCTTATTAGAACTCAAAACCCAGTGATTGATCGACATTGTTAGGATTCCTAAAACCTGATAGTGATGATTTTGCTACACCTACTCAACGGCCTTGATAATGATTATCATTGTTTAAGGAAATGCTAGAGGGTCTCAACCAGGTTGTCAATTATCAGGACGTTTAGGAGTTCTAATATTGCTAAGGCCCAACGGGCGTAGTTATGATGGCTCTGTAGGTACCTAATTTGGCAAACTCCAATGGTTTCACAGCGCAACATACTGACTGTTCTAGGGTGTTCTGGTTCCTTAGCTTTGGTGTTATCGATAACACCGTCGGCTTTAGCTAACCCTGTGGAATCTAGCGATCGCACCCTGCCCAGCCTGACTCAGGCGGATGATAACCCCATTATGGATGCCTTAAGCTGTAGCTGTGCCCGCTGCGTTATGGGTCAAACTGCTGATATTTAGATTTGCGGTGTGGGTAAGCGTTCTGGAAAGTAAATTTTCGGAAGGATTTCACTCTATTTTCGGATTCTGCACTGACAAATTTACTGAATTTTAAGCATGGCTTGGCTATGCCTGCACCCAGCTTGCAGCCAAAAAGCAATCAATATCGTCTTTAAAGGCTGCCAATGAGCCCTCATCAAGATAAAACATGTGACCGGCTTCATAGCATTTGACTTGAATATTGTCTCGGAGTTTGGGGTCAAGATTCATATGGGATAGGGTGTAGTCTGTTGCAAAGTGGGGCGTGGCTAAATCGTAATAGCCCTGGGCAACAAAGACTTTCATAAAGGGATTTTTTGCGATCGCATCCCGCAGAGCTGCTGCCGTGGTCGGTAGCTCGCCATTTTCCCACTGCCAGGCTTGATTTACAGTCCAACTGAGGATTTCATAGTTAAGATCGGTCTCAATACCGAGGCTACCGCGAACATAGTCATTAAATGTGGTCGTAAACGGCGGTTGGATGGCATAAGCAGCCGGATCAAAGTCAGGGTGTTCGGTCACTGCAAGGGCTTCAATGCCTGTATAGCGCGCATCAAAGCGACCGATACTACGTTTTTCAGTGCGCAGTAATTCCTTGCAAAATCGGGCAATATTAACCCGTAGATTCGAGCCTAGAACAAAGTCCACATCCACACCAATGTAACGGGCGAGTGTGGTCGCAATGGTTTGTCTATCGCTCTCTGGTAAGCGATCACCCTGCATTAGGGCTAGGGTTAGCTCACGCTCCGACCAAGTTTCGACTTCTTTTAAGACATCTGTTAGCGATCGCTGTTGAAGTTCTGGAGCAAGTTTTTTGTGATACCAGGCAGCAGCTGTATAAGTGGGAACAAACAGAGGGAAAGGCAAATCGTCACCGCGTCCAAAAAAGACTGGCCGCAAATCCATCGCATTAGAGATGAGAACAATCCCATTGAAACTAATTCCAATATCAATTAAATGACTGGCAAGGCCAGCAGCACGGGTGGTGCCATAGCTTTCTCCAGCCAAATAGAGCGGTGACGTCCAGCGTTGATAGCGCGTTAAATACAACCGAATGAATTCACCGACAGAGTGAATATCGCCCTTGTAGCTCCAGAATTTTTTATCTTTATCTTTATTGATCGCCCGGCTAAAGCCCGTACCCACCGGATCGATAAAGACCAAATCGGCACGATCGAGCCAGGTGTAGGCATTGGCTTGTAGGCGATAGGGAGGGGGCGGCTGAAAGCCGTCAGGTTCCATCACTATACGATGGGGGCCAAGGGCACCCAGGTGCAACCACACCGATGAAGAACCCGGACCACCATTAAAGACAAAAATCAGCGGTCGGGGGACACTCGCGACCGTAAGGGTGTAGGCCGTAAAGAAAATCTCGGCTTCGGTTTCACCAAATTCATCCTTGAGAGGAATCGAACCTGCATGGGTGGTATATTCCAGAGTTTTGTCAGGCAGTGCCAATTTCTGCTGCCGTTCTACGGGCTCGATTTCGAGGAGCTGACGTGTTTTTTGTTTTTTCTCTGGGGATTTTTCAGCTTCTGGAGTTACGTCAGAGGAATCGTGGTCTTGTGTGGACATGTTGGGTTTGGGGCACTCTCGGGGATTAACACGGAGACACGGGGATAGAGTGACGCGGAGACACTGATTGATTAGGGTCTCTGTTTCTCCGTATTTCCTCTTCTCTACGTCTCACTATAAATAATCTTACAACTTAGCTCCATATGCTCAAACGCCTACAGCGACCAAGAAATTGGCTCAATGTCGTTTTTTTGCAAATATGCATTGGCTTTGGAAAAATGCCGATTACCAAAGAAACCACGATGCGCAGATAGCGGCGAGGGGTGGGGTGAGGTCAGCACCAGGTGCTGTTCACGATCAATAAATTTTCCTTTCTGTTGCGCATAGCTGCCCCACAACAGAAAAACTAGATTTTTTCGTCGTTGGTTTAGGTTGCTGATAATGGTATCCGTAAACTGCTCCCAGCCTTTTCCCTTATGGGAGGCGGCTTTATGTTGTTCCACCGTTAATACACTGTTGAGTAGCAATACACCCTGAGCCGCCCAGCTTTGCAAGCAGCCGTGTTTAGGTAGTTTAATACCTAGATCTTGTTCAATTTCTTTGAAAACATTAACTAAAGAAGGCGGCGGAGCAACACCCTCTGGAACAGAAAAGCACAAACCATGGGCCTGACCCGGACCGTGATACGGATCTTGTCCGAGAATCACAACTTTAACCTGGTCAAACGGCGTGCTATTCAGCGCATTAAAAATCAATGACCCACGTGGATAAATAATTTTGCCAGCAGCCTTTTCCGCCTGCAAAAACTTTTTCAGCGCCTGCATACTGGGGGTGGCAAACACATCTTCTAGAACCGCTTTCCAACTAGGTTCAAGTTTAATCGTGCTGGTAGGGGTAGGTTCTGTCGTCATTGGAGGCACTGTCCCAGCAAAATAAAGCTAGCCGACTGCTAACTTTACATAAAGTTTTTTCAATAGTTACTGACTATCATAGCTAAGTTAAACGAGAATAAATCGCACTATATATGGACTGTATCAGACAAATGAGTGATTTTGCTACAGGATAATCCATGAGAGACGATCTAATTGATGTCGCAACCAAAATCCAACAAGATCGCTACCCAAATGCAGACGTTATCTTTTTAGCAGGCTCTGTTATCCGTGGTGAAAGTACCGCCACATCAGATCTTGATCTTGTTGTCGTGTTTCAACAGATTCCTGCTGCATATCGAGAATCTTTTCAGTTTGAAAGCTGGCCTATCGAAGCATTTGTCCATGATCCTGAAACACTGAAATATTTTTTCATTGAGAGCGACAAACCCACAGGGGTGCCATCTTTACCCGCGATGGTGAGTGAAGGAATTGAGATACCTCAGCCGACTCAGCTATCTAGAGAGCTAAAGCAGCTAGCGGATGATGTTTTAGCTGAAGGTCCACCTGACTGGGACAAAGACGTCGTCGATAGCTCACGCTATGCCATTACAGAATTGATCGATGATATTCGAGCACCACGCTCAAGGGCAGAACTAATGGCGTCTGGCACTCAATTGTATGACCAAGTGGCGAATCATTATCTGCGTAGACGTAATCTCTGGTCAGCTAAAGGTAAAACTATTCCCAGACGGTTGCGACAAATTTCTCCACAGTTTGCCAATCAGTTTGAAGAGAGCTTTGCAGCGCTGTTTATCCATGGAGATACTGACCAGCTCATAGGGTTAGTAGAGAATATGCTAGCGCCAGATGGTGGTTGGTTATTTGAGGGGTATAAACGTGTTGCTCCTGCTTCCTGGAGAAAACCTATCTAACCATCGCATTGACACTCAACCGTGGTAGCCACCATCAAAATCAGTGAGCTGCTGTTGCTATCTCCAACAAGCAACCCATAAGGCAAGATAGAAAAGCACACATAACTTGAAACCACGGTCACGATGAGTTTACCGCCCCTGATTCCGCGCGCCACTCTTTTTGGCAACCCCCAACGCACCAGTCCACGCCTGTCCCCAGATGGCAAATACCTGGCTTACATTGCGCCGGATGCCAATAATGTTTTACAGGTTTGGCTGCAGGTGCCGACCAGTGACGATCGCCAGCTTACCCAGGATAAAAAGCGCGGTATTCGGTCATATTTTTGGACATACCAGGAAAATAAACTGATTTACCTGCAGGATGCCGATGGGGATGAGAACTTTCATCTATATTTAGTAGATGTTGCCACTGATATGGTCCGTGATCTCACCCCCTTTCAGGGTGTCAAAGCGAGTCCTGTCGAACTCGATCCTGACTTTCCTAACCTGGCTCTAGTCAGTCTCAACCTTAAGGACCGTCAGAAGTTCGATGTTTACCGCATTGACCTCACCACCGGTGCGGTGGAGTTTGATACTGACAATCCTGGCAACATCGTTGGGTGGACCGCCGATCACCAGTTTCAGATCCGCGCCGCCACTGCAGCCACCCCCGATGGCGGCTCCGAATTACTCTACCGTGCCACACCTGCAGACCCTTGGGAAAGCCTGCGCTGCTGGGGACCAGACGACGAAGGCGGCGCGGTCGGATTCTCTAAAAATGGCAATATTCTTTACCTGGTGGGCACTCACGATGCCAACGCCCAGCGTTTTATTTCCCTGGATTTAACTACGCGCACCGAAACGGTGATTGCCGAAGACCCTCAATACGATGTTGGCAATATCGAAACCCATCCCACTGAGCACATCATTCAGGCTGTTTCCTTTTACAAAGCGAAGGAAGAATGGACAATTCTCGACGATGCTATCCGTCCAGATTTTGATGCTCTGGCCCAGGTGCGCCCCGGACAGTTTGTTATCAGCTCACGCACCCTGACCGACGATCAATGGCTGGTGGCCTATCTTACCGACGATGGTCCAGTGTATTACTACCAGTACGATCGCAACAGCAAAGCTGCCACCTATCCAGGGCAAACGCATACTCCATGAAGTCGGATACTGAATAGGCAGCGCCATATTCGGTCTTGGTCATGAGTCAGTCAAAGCATCCATCGGGATCCCTGCTAACGCACTTCGAATCCCTCGAAGATCCCCGAACAGCTTACC
>JBCDIX010000053.1:0-50098 GCA_038748405.1 Cyanobacteria bacterium P01_H01_bin.21
CATCTCACAAGAGAAATTACCGCTCTATTTGGGATTCTTTGAATTTGTGCATAATGCTAGAAAAAGAGGGAAAGCCTTGCTGGGCAGTCTATTGACTACATTGCTTGCCTAGCTCCCTAAAACGCCGATTGAGCCAAAATCATTTACATAGCGTGATCCTAAAAAGCCTTGCAGGGTGTTGAGAATCTCATCAATATTGACCCGCATCGCTTTGGCTAAACTGCGGTCAATGTCTACTTCAAGCTGCGGTGCATTCGCCGTATAGGTGGTAAAGACATTCTGCAATTCTGGTGCTGCATTGGCGGCGGCCACCAGTTCATCCTTGGCTTGTAAAAATGTTTGCAGGTCGTTGTTACCCTGGTCCTGCAGCTGAAACACAAATCCGCTGATGCTGCCTAACCCTTGAATCGTGGGGGGATTAAACGCAATCACGTTGGCTTCTTTAATCTGACCAAACTGTGGCCACACCTGACCCAGTACGGCCTGAGCCGATTGGTCTTGTCTGGGTCGGTCGCCCCAGGGAGTCAGGGGAGAAAAGATCACCCCATTGTTAGGAATGTTGCCGCTAAAACCAAACCCTCCTAGCGAGAACGTCCCCTCCACTTCAGGAATATCGAGATAGGTTTGGTCGACCTCGTCAATAATGTCACTGGTATAGTCCACCGAGGAGCCTTCTGGCCCCTGTACCAGACTGATTAAATACCCCTGGTCTTCTTCTGGTAAAAAGGCCGTGGGTACCGAAGTGTAAAGCCAGGCTGCCGCCCCCAGCGCGGCCACAAACAAGATTAGCACCGTTGTTTTTAGGTGGGTGAGTCGTCCCAGGCTAGCCTGATAGCCCCGACGTGTGGCGTCAATACCGCCGTTTATCCAGCCAAAAAATCGTCCCAGCCAGCCACCGGGCTGTTGTCCTTGCCGAATCAACAGAGCCGATAGGGCCGGTGTCAGACTGAGGGCATTAAAGGTAGAAATAGTCACCGCAAAGGCAATAGTCAGGGCAAATTGCCGATAAAGCTGCCCCGTGGTCCCCGGAAAAAAGGCCACGGGAATAAATACGGCCAACAGCACCAGCGATGTGGCAATTACCGCCCCTGTCAGCTCACGCATCGCTTCGATAGCCGCCAGATGGGGCCGCATACCCTTTTCTTGAATTTTGCCCGCGATGTCTTCGACCACGACAATGGCATCGTCCACCACCATGCCTGTCGCCAAAATTAACCCAAACAGAGTCAGACTGTTGATGGAAAAATTAAATACCTTAAGAAAAGCAAAGGTGCCGATTAAGGCCACCGGAATCACCACAGCCGGGACAATGGTGGCGCGCCAGTTTTGAAGAAACAAAAACAGCACCAGCACCACCAGGACAATCGCCTGAAACAGGGTGCTGACGACCTCTTTTCTAGACTCCACTACAAATAGGGAAGGGTCGTAGGGGACGGCGTAGCTCAACCCGGGTGGAAAGTCTTCTGCCAGCTCAGCCATGGTGGCTTTAACCGCATTGGCAGCCTCTAGAGCATTGGTGCCGGGTGTTTGAACAATCTGATAGCCAATCGCCCCCTGCTGTCGATAGCGGGCAAAGGTGTTGTAGCTTTCTGCTCCTAGCTCGGCCCGACCAATATCGCGAAAATAGACTAGATTGCCATCGTCTTCGGCTTTGATAACCAGGTTTTCAAACTCGCTTACCTCTTCTAAGCGACCCTGGGTGCGCAGGGTGAGCTGATAGGTGAGGCCATCTTCCGTCGGGGGTTGACCAATACTGCCTGCCCCCACCTGCAGGTTTTGTTCTTGAATGACCTCCACCACATCTTCGGTGGTAATATCACGAGCCGCCATCCGTGCTGGGTCAAGCCACAGTCGCATGGCATAGCGCCGTTCCCCAAACGGCTGTATCTGAGCTACACCTGGAATTCGTCGTAGGGCATCTAGCACATAGAGATCGGCGTAGTTACTAATAAAGTTGTCGTCGTAAAGACCTTCCTCCTCGCTGTAGATGGCCA
Organism: Cyanobacteria bacterium P01_H01_bin.21; assembly: GCA_038748405.1. Lineage (GTDB taxonomy): Bacteria > Cyanobacteriota > Cyanobacteriia > Phormidesmidales > Phormidesmidaceae > Leptothoe. The sequence goes on from JBCDIX010000053.1 coordinate 1,995, forward strand.
TCCCCACCACCACGCTGCTGGATTGTTTGCGCACTGTAACCCCGGTGCGCTGAACTTCCTGAGGCAGCTGGGGAGTAACAATGGAAACCCGATTGAGAACATCGACAGCGGCAATATCGAGGTCGTAGCCCTGACGAAAGGTGATGGTAATCGAACTCGTCCCATCATCACTGCTGGTGGAGTTCATATAGCGCATACCGCTGACGCCGTTAATCTCTCGCTCCAGCGCGGTGGTTACGGTTTCTTCCACCACTTCAGAGCTGGCACCAATGTAGTTAGCGCTGACAACCACCTGCACCGGACTAATGTCAGGGTACTGTTCTACAGGCAGTGTCGGAATCACGATGGCACCCACCATAAAGATGATGATGGAGAGCACCATGGTGAGAACGGGGCGGCGAATAAAGGTTTCGACAAACATGGGGCGGGGGAAAAGAGAGGGGGAAGGGGGAGAGAGGGCTGTGTTTTTTGCGTTCGGTTAAGCTCACGTCACAGCCCGGTGGGCCAAAATCTTTCTTCTACATGTCGCAGGTGATCAAGCGATTGAGAAAGTAATTGGTCATACGAGAGCCATAGGGGGAGTTCCACCAGCGAGAGGGGTGACACCCTTTGGGGGCCTTAAGAGAGAAATCAAGCTCATCGCATTTGCGCCAGCGACTGCCTTCAGGGTTTTGTTCGCTGACGCCGTCACGCCAGCCGAGGGCAGCGCCCCATCGCTGGGTAAGCTGCAGGTCTTCGCCGATGGTGCTGTTTAAGCTGCCACCCAACTCTTGATAAATTTGTAGCTGTATACCAAAGCCAAAGTGACCCTCGCTGTAGGTGGTCCACAGTCGGTCAATCACCTGCAGCTCACCACAGGAAAAACTACGAATTTCACGGGGACTCAGGTCTTCTAGGTCAGAGACACCAGCAATATCAGCGATTAGCCGAACGGTTTCTTTATCAGCAGCAAACCATTCTTGATTAGATAGCTGTTCGTGCAATGTTTCATATCGATAGAGATCGCCGACGACCATAAGACGCCGCTCGATCTGACGGATCTGTTGGGGGAGTTCAGATAGCTGACTGACTTCTTGGCGCAGGGCTGAAATCTCACCCATCATTTTCTGAATAGCCAGGAGTTCTGGACTGGGTGTTTCCTCTGCAGCAGCGGTATTTTGAGATGACGGATCGGGTTGGGGGTTGGGGGAGGTCATTTGTAAGGTAAAGAAAGAGGGATAGTTTTGAGGGGTACCCTCAAAACTACTGTAGAGCCGTTTAATTTTCTGGTACCACGGGTGCACCGTCTGATAGTCGGAGGATACCAGCGGTAATGATGGTTTCACCGGTATCGACACCGCTGATAATGTGATAGCGATTGTCTTCAATGGCACCCACCTGGACCGGACGCTGTACGGCAATAAATTCGCTGTCACCTTCTGTGGCGGGTTCCATAACAAACACAAAGCTTTGGCTACCAAGACGGGAGATGGCGGTGGTGGGGACCATCACCCCCGGAGATTCATCCCAGACAACATTGGCACGAACAAACTGTTCATCCCGCAGCTGTCCGTCGGGGTTTGAGAAACTGGCCTTGGCTAAGATTGACTGGGCGCCTTCTTCCACCCGCTCTGCAACAAAGCTGATGCGACCTGTGGCTAAGGGGGCTAAACCTACCTGGGTGCTTAGCTCGACGGGCAACCCTGGCCGCAGTTCGCTGCTGCGCTCCACTGGAATGGCAAGACGCAGATCCATGTTTTGATTGCTGGTCAGGGTGGTAATCAGCTCTCCGGTGTTGACGTAATCGCCGACTTTGACGGGTAAATCTCCGACGACTCCATCAATGGGGGCCACTACCTGATAGTCGGATAGATCTTCGCTGGCAACGGTGGCGTTAGACTGTGCACGACTTAGGGAAGCGTTGGCTTCTGTCAGGTTGGCACGGGTGGTTTGAATACGTCGCTCGGCGGCGGCTAGAGCTGCGATTGCAACATCCCGATTGCGCGCCACCTGATCTAATGACTGCTGGGCTAGAGCCCCTGCCTCTACTAGAGATTGTGTCCGCGTATATTCAGTATCCTGCAGCGCCCGTTCTGCAGCAGCGCTGTCTCGATCGGCCTCAGCTTCTAAAATCTCCGCCTGGGCAGCACTGCGGGACGCTCGGGCCACTTCAATATCGGCGATAGCTCCGCTCACAACCGCCTCAGGCCGGTCTGGGCTAAGCTGCAGAATGGGTGTGCCCGCGGCCACACGATCCCCTTCTGCCACCAGTATCTGGGTAATACGGCCTTCCACCTCAGGTCGCAGCATCACCCGTTCTTGAGCTTCGAGCGCTCCAACAAATTCAGAAGAATCTTGGACGGGGGCCGAACGGGCTGTTTCGGTCTCAACTGCAGTGGCTTGAGCTGCGATCGCAACGGGAGCAGCCTCCTGTTGAAATCGACTCCAGATAAACCAGCCGCCAGCCACCCCCAAAGTGCCTAACAATAGCCAGAGCCACATCCGATTGGGGCCTCGGTCAACAGAAGATTCGGTGGGTGTAATCGCAGATTGTGTGTCCATGGCTGTGCTAATTCTGAATGGGCGACAGTGGGATAATTTTGTTGCGAATGAAAGAAGTGCGAGGTGTGACGCTAGACGGGAAAGCCATCAGCTGGCCACCGTGGAGGACTCTCTCAAGACATAGCCTACGCCCCTTACGGTTTGTAGTAAGTTCGCAGCGTTACCAAGTTTTTGACGCAGTGAACGAATATAAACTTGGACAATATTTTTGCGATCGCTTAAAACTGAATCGGGCCAAACCTCATCTAAAATCTGTTGAACTGTCATAACTTGTCGAGGATGGGATATCAAATATCTCAATAGTTCGAATTCTTTGGTGGTGAGTTCAACTGGGTCGCTGTCACAGTGAACCTCACGCACTCGGGCATCTACCTGAAGATTGGAAAAAATAAATAATTCATCTGTTTTTTGCCAATGAATACGCCGTAATTTAGCCCGTACCCGTGCCATAAACTCTTCCATTGCAAAGGGTATAGGCAAATAATCATTGGCACAGGCATTGAGGCTGGCCACCCGATCGTCATGATTATTTTCTCCTAACAACATAATGGGTATCTGATTTAGCGCAACAGATAAACGCCGACAGGGCGCTAAGTTAGGACTCTCTGGCAGAGCCATGATCAACAGGTCGGGACGTAGCTGGTGCACCTGAAAGGGGTTGGGAATTTGTCCCACTATCTGACTCACACGGCATCCCGCTTGGGATAAATAAGCCTCTAAAGTAGGGGCCAGCTCAGTTTGGATATCAATTAAAAGGACATGGGGCTGCATGGGCTGAAGTAGTCTAAATAACTCGACTAACGAGACGATGCGTCTCATTTATATTTATAAACGATGCGTTTCGTTTTCATCAAAATGATTGGCGATGATATGGGAGTTTAGATGACCTCTCGCAGTTGCATTGCTTGGGTGAAGCCATAGTCTTTGACAAATAATCTCTGGACATTGAAACGTTATGAGTGCCAAACACGCCTTTATTTTTAAGGTTGTCTAAATATTTGCAAGAGAAGTTAGGCAAGATAACCAAGAACTTAGCCATCTGGTTTTTTAGATGTGCGCTCTAGACCGGCTCAGCTGCCCCACTATTAGAGGTTTCGGGCTCTGATGGGAAAACCCATCTCAATAACAGCGGTGCTACGACGGTTGTGACAACAACCATGATGATAATGGCGGCATCTAGAGAATCAGATAAGGCCCCAGTAGATGCCCCTAGCCCAGCAAACACTAGACCCACCTCCCCCCGAGGAATCATGCCGGTACCAACCGCAAGCCGATTGATGGCCTTACCGCCAGTGGCGGCACCAGTGGCTCCATCGCCAAAAACTGTGAAGCCTGCGGCTATCTTGCCTGTGATTGCGATCGCAATTAACCCAGCCGCAATCACTAAACCAGACCAGTTTTTAGGCTCTAAAGGGTTTAGCACATCAAGATTGACGCTGGCCCCAATGGTGACAAAGAAAACAGTTGTGTAAACAAAAACAAACGGCTGCATCAGCTGCAGGAGCTTCTCTTTTTGTCGCGTACCACCCAGCACCAATCCTGCGGCAAAGGCTCCTAACAGTGCTTCTAACCCTAAGCCGATGGCCACCAGGGCTAGCAGGTTCAAAAAAGCCAGAGCAAACAGCACCAAAGCGGCTGGGTTATCAAAGCTCTCAATGCGACTCGAAAACAGAGGACAAAAATATCGATTAAGTATGAAGGCTAACAGAATAAATGCAGCCGCTTTTACTATCAGCACAATAATTGCCGTCAGCTCAATGCTGCCCGTTTCTATCAGGCTCAGTGCAAGCGCCAAGATTACGATCCCAAGAATGTCGTCTAAAATCGCCGCACCTAGGATAATTTGCCCCTCTTTTGACTGCAGCTTTCCCATCTCCTGCAGCACCTTGGCCGTAATCCCAATGCTGGTGGCAGTCAGGGCTGCTCCTGCAAAGATCGCTGGAATGACCGGTACATGAAAACCATAGACCAGCGCAACTGTTCCACCCACCAGTGGTAGAAGCACCCCCGTTAGTGCAACCGTCGCTGCCTGAGAGCCGACTTTAATCAACTCCTTAAGGTCAGATTCCATACCGGTAACAAACAACAGTGACAGCAAACCAATACTGGCGCTGTTGCTAAAAAAGTCTCGCATCTGAAAACGATAGGCATTCACGACCGTTTCTGGCGGTGCGTTGGTTAGCCAGCCAATAGCCCTTAGCAACGGGGCATTTATACCCTCACTACCGTCTGTCAACACAAATACACCCAGTAGCGATCCACCCAGCAGAATGCCGGTTGTTAAGTCTCCCAAAACGGTGGGTAGATTGAGTCGACTGCATAGCTCCCCCAGCAGTGTACTCAATACAAAAATCATTCCCGCTGTTATCAACAGCGCTGTAATGACAGCTTTCGTATAGGTTTCATCAGTCACTGCTGCTGTGGCCAGAAGCAATGGAGAAGATAGATTCATGAGCTTTGAGGGTTAAGGGCTGTGCTTATCGCTATTGGTCATCAGCTTCTGCTTCCCTTGGTTTCCCGGCAAGGGAAGTTAGATAGGCTAAACGAGAATTTAAGAAAACATAGCTTGGTGCACATAGTTCAGGCCATACATAATTCCTGAAAGCTTTAGTTGGCAAAAGCTGCGCAGCAAACTGCTGAATGCATTCAGCAGTTTGCTATAGGCTGATTAAATCTGGCTGGTCGATTCTTGCAATTTAGAGACCCATTCTGGCTATTTGCTAAGCAAACTCTTAGGAAAATACTCCGATTTCGTTGCTTTAGATACAAATCCGACCGCGATTAAACAAAGTTCCTACTTAACTTAGCAATCTTCCCTTTTCAAGATTCCCTTGTTATCTGACTCTAATGACGGGGCCATTACCTTGCCTGCTTGTGTCAAATCTACCTCCAGAGCTGCTGTTAAAGTCTGTTGTCACAGAGCTATCCAAGTTTGATGGCAGAACGGTGATGCTGAGCTTTGGCCTGTTACAGGTATCGACCCAGCTAATCAAACAGTACGAAGCGTTTTTTAAGCACTACAATTTATCCAGTGGGAAATTTACAGTTTTGTTGGCGCTACAGCAATACCCCACCCTCACCCCAACTGAATGTGCTCAAGCCGTGGAAGTTACTGGCGGTACGATTAGTGGGTTGCTCAATGGGTTAGAGCGTCAAAAATTAATCGTTCGAAGCCAACATCCTGATGACGGACGCATGAACGCGATTTGTCTATCTGAAGCTGGGCAAACGCTGATGAGCGATCTAGTACCAGCCTATTTAAGCTGGACAGCTGCTTTGATGACTAAATTGGATGAGACCGAGAAAATTGTATTGAATAAACTATTGCAGAGACTGGTGGTAGTCGAGTAGCTTGTCGCACTAGCGGTTGTGTGAAAAGTATCAAACTTTAAAACATCCTCTTCGCAAATATTCAATGGTCTGGATAGGCATTGACCCGCTTGTCCAAGGCTTAGGCTTGTTATCAATTTCATTAATAATTAATAGTAACAATATCAGTCTCACCGATATCAATATCATCGATAAGTTGATGCATAATACGTGCCTAATAAATACCTTTTTCTTTGTTCTAAATCCCCCTCCCCATAAGGATTTGGGCCCCTAATAAAAACCAGCGTAACGATTGATTGATTTACAATATAAAACTTGAGATTAAGTTCGTTCGCAAAACTCCTAAGCCGCCTTAATATGTCAGGAGGAGTCAGTAATTTTCTAACAGCATGGCTACCTCAAAGCCCAAGCGGAGCCGTGGTGTTCTGTTGACGCCTTCGGGTCTCTCTAAGCTCAACACCGCCAAGACTGAAGTGGAAATGGCGGAGAACTATGGTGATCGTCTAACGTTTGAAGCCTGGAGCGAGCGCACTAATCTTAACAGTCGTACCATTGCACGAATTTTTAGCGGTAATGAAAAAGTTGATAAACGCAGTCTAGAGCAGTTTTTTCACAGCCTTGATTTAACTCTAGAATCCACTGACTATGGGCGCGCCGCTGAGCCTACGTCCTCAAGCGGTCCGCATGTAGACTGGCATGAGGCTGTCGATGTCCCTATCTTTTACGGTCGTAGTGATAGCCTGACTGAGTTACAGACGGCTGTTGTTGATGAGGGCTATCGTCTAGTGGCCATTTTGGGGATGGGGGGGATTGGTAAAACCGCCCTCGCCGCTAAACTCACCCAAAAGATCCAAAACCAGTTTGACTATGTGGTTTGGAAATCATTGCGAAATGCACCACCGCTGGACGAGATTCTAGTCGATCTGATTCAATTTCTCTCCCATGATCGAGAGACTCGGGCGATACTGCCCCCATCGCCAACGGCTAAAATCACCCACCTGCTTACCTATCTTAAACAGCATCGCTGTTTGTTAGTTTTAGATAATGTTGAGTCTATCTTGCTAGGGCAGGGGCAGGCGGGTTACTACCGAGACGGGTATGAGAACTATGGCGATCTGTGGCGACGTCTCTCAGAAGTAGCTCACAATAGCTGTTTAATTCTCACCAGCCGAGAAAAGCCCAAAGAGATCAGCATTTTTGAAGGACAGCAAGTGCGTTCTTTTTTACTGCAGGGGCTGTCTCTGTCAGCAGGGCGGGCATTGTTAAGTGAAAAGGGTGCTTTTTCTGGAGACGATGCTGACTGGGAGGGAGTGATTCAGCACTATGGAGGCAACCCTCTAGCATTAAAGATGGTAGCTGCCGGTATTCAAACGTCTCTACAAGGAGATTTAGCCGCATCTCTTGCCCAAATCCAGCAGGGCAATCTGATGTTTGGCGATATTCGCGATCTGCTAGAGCAACAGTTTGAACGTCTTTCTACCCTTGAACAAGAAGTCATGTATTGGCTGGCGATTAATCGAGAGCTAGTGCAATTAATAGAACTGCAGGCCGATCTCGTGTATCCGGCCTCTCACCGACGATTGCCAGGGGCGTTACAGTCCCTTAAACGCCGTTCTCTAGTAGAAGGGGGCGATGCCGGCTTTACGCTGCAGCCAGTGGTCATGGAGTATGTCACCGACCGCCTGGTGGAGCAGCTGTGTAGCGAAATTACGACGCTAGAGTTTCATTTGTTTAGACAGCATGCCCTGGTTAAGGCTCAGTCTAAAGACTACGTTCGCGACGTGCAACAGCGACTGTTGCTCACACCGTTAATGCATGAAATGCTAGCCGTTTGGGGGCATCAGCGACGGGTAGAGCAACAGCTCTTTCAAAGTCTTGAAACGCTGCGAACAACAGCTCCTAGAGAGTTGAGCTACGCGGCTGGGAATATTGCCAATCTCTTGGTGCAGCTGCAGGCTGACCTAAAAGGATATGACTTTTCTCAGCTGCAGGTATGGCAGGCAGACTTACGTAATGTCAGTCTGCAGGGAACTAATTTCTCTCAGGCCGATCTGTCTAAATCTGTTTTTGCCGAAACATTTAGCGGTATCTACGCGGTTGCCTTTAGCCCAGATGGTCAGTCTCTGGCAGTGGGAGACACACGAGGACAGATTCGCCTTTACCAGATCCACGATGGTCGGCAGCGGCTAATTTGTGAAGGTCATGTCGGTCGGATTTGGGCATTGGCTTTTAGCCCCGACGGTGCGCAGATAGCCAGTGGCGGGGATGACAATACGGCCAGACTCTGGGATGTACAGACAGGGCGCTGTCTCAAAACCTTAAAACCGGGCAGTAAAACCCGTGTCTTTTCGGTAGCCTTTAGCCCTGACAGTCGCTGGTTAGCGACTAGCGGCGATGCCCATACCGTCAGACTTTGGGATTTGAAAACCCATAGCACTGTTGGCGACCTTCATGGGCACCAAGCCTGGATCTTAACCAGCTGTTTTAGTCCAGACGGGACTGTCTTGGCCAGCAGCAGTGATGATTTTTCCATCCGACTGTGGGATGTAAAAACAGGTCGATGTTTAAAGGTGCTATTGGGTCACCGACATCGGGTCTGGACCCTGGCCTTTAGCCCAACCGGGTTGACTCTGGCCAGCGGTAGTTTAGACCGTACTATTCGGCTGTGGGATCTGCATCAGGGTGAATGTCTCAATATTTTAGAGGGACACGGCGATGGTGTCTGGTCTGTTGCTTTTGCACCCACTGGAGATACCCTGGCCAGCAGCAGCTGGGACTACACTGTTCGATTGTGGAAAGTGGCTACTGGAGAAGAGATTAAAGTATTACAACAGCATACTAACCGGGTGTGGTCTGTGGCCTTTAGCCCTAAATCTTCGCTGTTGGCCAGCGGCAGCAGCGACCAGACCGTAAAGCTATGGGATATTGAAACGGGGCACTGTCTGAAAACACTGCGGGGGTACAACAGTCGCATTTTTGCGATCGCAAGCGGCCCTAACAACACCATAGCCAGCGGCGGTAGCGATCGGCTCGTACGACTATGGAACACTGAGACCGGTCAGTGCTTAAAAACGCTAAAAGGTCATCGAGCCAGCATCCGAGGCGCGTTGTTTACCCCCGACGGAGAAACCCTGATCACCTGTGGTGATGACCACACTCTCAAGTTTTGGGAGGTTGCCAGCGGCGGGTGTTTGAGAACTTTTGGAAGAATTGCCAATCGGGTATTTTCTTTAGCTTTGAGCCCCGATGGTCAACAGCTAGTCAGCAGCGGTGACAATGGCGAAATCAAACTGTGGGATATTCGCAACGGAGAATGTTTACGGGTGATTAAAGGAGACTTTAGCCGCATTTATTCTGTTGTCTTTAGCCCTGACGGTCAGCGGCTGGCCAGCGGTGGGGATGATATGACTGTTTGTCTTTGGGATATTCACACCGGCCAGTGTTTGCAACAGCTGCAGGGGCACACCAACTGGATTCGAGCGGTGGACTTTAGCCCCGATGGTCTGCGGTTGATTAGCGGCGGTGACGACCACACCCTCAAACTGTGGGATGCTGCTACAGGAGACTGTCTAAAAACGCTGCCCGGCAGCTGCGATCGCGTATTTTCGGTAGCCTTTAGCCCCGATGGACAGTGGGTTGCCAACAGCGGTGACAGTTCCGCCGTTATGTTGTGGGAACTTGCGACAGGAGAATGCCAAAAGAAGCTCATAGGCCATGCTAATCGAGTAGAAGCAATCGCCTTTACCCAAAATGGACACCATCTTATCAGCGGCAGCGAAGATGAGGTAATTAAAGTGTGGGACTGGCAGCAGCAGACCTGCCTCAAAACTCTCATGGCACCTAAGCTATACGCCGGTATGACCATCACCGACGCCACCGGCCTAACAGCGGCCCAGCGAGCCACCCTTAAAGCACTTGGAGCCATCGAATAATGAAACGATATCAGTGGACAGTCCTCCTAGTTGCATGGCTGGGCTGGGGCTTTGATGTCTTTGCCATGCTGTTGTTTAACTATGTTGCCCCCAACTGTGTGCCCACCCTGTTGGGGCTACCCATTGGCTCACCTGAAGCAAAATCAGCCACCTTGTTTTGGACTGGCTTAATGACCTCAATTTTGCTCATCGGCTGGGCCATGGGTGGGGTTGCCTTTGGCCCCATTGCCGACCGCATTGGCCGCACCAAAACGTTGTTGATCACCATGAATATCTATGCGCTGGGCACCGCTGCTGGTGCCCTCGCCCCCAATATTTGGGTGTTGGCACTGCTGCGCTGGGTCGCCAGTCTGGGCATTGGGGGCGAATGGGCCGCTGGTGCCGCCATGGTGGCCGAAGTAGTCCCTGAAAAATGGCGGATTGAGTCTGGGGCCTTGCTCTACACGGCGGCACCCGCGGGTCTTTTTCTCGCCACCTATATCAACTGGCAAATCTCTGGTGTATGGCTGACGGCTCAGCCCGAGATTGCCTGGCGCTATGTGTTTCTCTGTGCGCTACTGCCTGCGATCGCAACTCTCTTTATCCGTCACTGCATTAGTGAGCCCGAACGCTGGCAACAGGCCGTTAGCCAAACATCTCCTGCCCGCATTCCTGAACTCTTTACTCCCAAACTCTTACCTGCCACCCGCAGCGGGTGGCTCATGGCCATGGTAGTGGTACTAACCGTCTGGAGCTGCAGCGCTTTTACCCCAATTGTGGCCACGGGACTAGCCCAGGTCGCCGCCCAAGCCCAAAACCTGGACCGCACCGCCACCCTCAGTTTAGTAGAAGACTGGAAAGCTCTGGCCAACAACTATTTTAACTGGGGGGGACTCGTGGGCGCTTTACTGACGGCCCCCATCGCCAAATATATCGGACGCAAGTTTTTGTTCCAGGCGTACTTTACCCTGTCGATTGTGTCGTTGCTAGCTACGTTTGGTATGGACCTGCCACCCCAGCTGCGGCTGGCCCTGTATTTTCCGGTTGGTGTTGGTACTTTTGGTATTTTTGCTAGCTTTGGCTACTATCTGACAGAGCTATTTCCCACGCGCTTACGGACTACGGGGGCTGGATTTTGTTATAATGCCGGACGGGTGATTGCTGCTGTCGGACCATTTGCAGTCGGTGCGATCGCAGCTCAAGGTGCCAACGCCTTACAAAGCGCTCTTGCCACCCTCACCTGGGTCAGTGTGCTGCCCTTTTTAGGACTCTGCTGTATGCCCTGGGTGATAGAGACTAAGGCTCAAGGTCTGAAAGATTGAAGAACAACTTTCTAACTATTCAACAACATTGCGAGGCGGCAAGATCCGACTTGGTCTGGCAAACACCAAAAACCTAGCCTTAGCTGACTGAGAACTAACAAACGCCAGCGCTTTGTCTTCAACAGTTTTATCAGTCATGGTAAATCGTCCATACTGTCGATAATGCTCAGCCCAAGATTCAACAATAAAGCATTCAGTAAAACGATTAGCAACAGCCGTATCTTGCCAGAGATCCCAGCGCATGGCCCCATCCCGTTCTCGCGCACCCCGTAGAGCATAAATCGACTCGACAAATTCCTGCACCCTATCAGGGTCAATGTTATACTCCAGCATCACCAGCACCGGGCCATCATCAGGCTCAACGTTAACGGCCAGGTCCGTTTCAAATGGAGCGTGGGCGGAGCTTAAATCTAGCTGTTCTATCGCGCCAAAACGCAGCCATAGAGCAGCGATCAAATTTAGCCCCATGCCCAAAGCAGCGATAGCCAGGGTTTGGGGAGTACCAATGGCGCTGGCAACCGTTCCCCAAATTAAACTGCCCAGGGCCATACTGCCCTGCAACACCAGCTGGAACAAACTGAGCGTTCTTGCCCTCACCCACTCTGAACCAGCCGCTGTAATCACAATGCTCAGGCTTGACATTAGGCCAATCCAGGCAATGCCAGCCAGCCCCATTAGCAGACAAATACCCCAAAAACTTTGCCAGTTGGCTAGCCCCAGCAACACCAATCCATAGAGAGCAGTTGCGGTGAGCAGCACCCCATCAGTAGAAAATTTCTGAAACAGCGGAGGTAAGACCAGCGCGCCTACCATAGAGCCAATGCCCATCACACCAAACAAGATACCAAAGGCTTCTGACCCTAGCTCTAGGTCATAGCGCACCAACACCGGCAACAAAGTCCACAGGGCGCTAGCTGCTGCCATACAAAGCCCCGTACGCAACAACACAACCTGTAGCTGCTGGGCATGGCGAGCGTAGCGAATCCCGGCTCGCATGGCGCCTATCATTTGTTCTGGCATCGGGTTGTTTTTGTGAGATGGCCAGGGAGCAGATTGTAACAACACAATTAGACCCACACCAACAAGGGCATTGATGCCAAATACGGCCCATGGACCCGCTGCCGCCACAATCACACCAGCCAGTACGGGGCCAATGGCACGGGCCAAATCCATACTGCTGCCCTGCAGAGTCAGCGCCGCTTTTAGTTCTGTCGCAGGCACAATTTCAGGAATCGCCGCTTGCCATACTGGTCCACTGGTCGCTGTACCCATCCCCAAGAGAAAGGTAAAAACCAGTAGTATGCCCGGTGTAACTCCGTCCAGTACAGTCAGACTGGCCAGACAGCCCACAACCACCACCAGCCAAAGCTGAGTCAGAATTAACAACCGCCGCCGATCAAAAATATCTGCCAGGGCTCCTGCCGGCAGGCTGAGCAAAAATGCAGGCAAACTGCTGGCGGTCTGCATCAGACTGACCATCAGAGGCGATGACGACAGAGATGTCATTAGCCAGGCCGACGAGATGCTGTACATCCACAGACCTAGATTAGCGACTAGCGACGCTAGCCATATTCGTTGAAAAACAACATTTCGTAAAGGGGCCAGGGCACTAGAGTGAAAACTTTGAGAATCAACCTGAGCAGATGTGGGAGGCATAGCAACTGACCAAGAAGAGAACTGGACAAACTCGAATTAGTCAAGCGTATAGTGAGCGTAGCCTCCTGTGTTCTTAGCCTTAATCCAAATTTAAGACGAGACTTTTAAGAGAGAAAACCAGCTACCACGGACTTTCTCAGATAGGCTCTTGAAATGCCTACATCAAACCGGCTAGCTGTATCACATATCGGGTAAACAATACCCCCAAGTATCCTAGTGTATGGAGCAAGCATATTCACGATCTCCAATTTTGGCTTGTCGATTCTTGTGGTTTATGGCTAAATTCTTGTCATTGATCACACTTTTTGACGATATTTTTGGGGTGACATTCCAACAATTTTGCGAAAATGGCGTGATAGCTGACTAGAGGTATTAAATCCACATTCTAGAGCAATGTTAGTGATGCTCATGTTGCTCTGTTTGAGCAGCTGTTTGGCTTTTTCAAGTCGCTGCTGCAATACGTACTGATAGGGGGAAATGCCCATAGACTGGCGGAACAGTCGGCTAAAATAGTACACATCTAATCCGACTGCTGCCGCCATGGTTGCCAGGCTGAGGGGTTGGTCAAGAGACTCGTGGATGATCTCTAATGTCTGTCTTAGACGCTTTTTTGAGAGACCGCCTTTAGAAGCAGGTAGTTTAGCGGGCTGAGTACAGTAACGACGTAGTAGGTGAATGGCAAAGCTCGTAAACAGAGAGTCGCGATACAGGTGTTCACCCATCCCTCCGGTCACAATTTCGTGTAAAAAACACTGGGCAAAGCGGGTAATTTGTTCGTCTTGCCCCCATACCAACGGCTTGATCTCAAGACGTTCTGAATTTAGACAGTTTGTTTGAGCTGCAATGTCATGTAATATGGCGGGCTCAAAGTCCAAAAAGATGACTCTATCTTCACTTTCCCAAGCAAACTCGGAGGCGATACCTGCTGGCAGTAGGAAGAAGGTATCTTCTTGACCAACTCCGTCAAACTCTTGTCCTGCAAATTTAAGTACTTGCCGAGAGTTTGGGCTTAGCAACAGTACCAGCAGATGACGTGTTAGTTCTGGATAGGCAATATGATCGGGAGGCTGCACTGCATGGGCCGCTATCCATTGCGCTGTTTTTATGCCTCCTTCAGAGGGCCAACCCCGCAGCTGCATACTCTCATATCCGTAGCTAATATCTAAAAAATCAGCAGATTGACGCGGCATCATGAATTTTGCCTTAGAGCTCTTGCTTTTTAGCTTAGTACTATCTGGCAGAGGTCGTCAGCTGGTGCGATCGCATTTTTTCTAATCAGTCAGTGATTCCCCAACATAAATCGGCTATGAGATGTCTTACCCAATTGAGCGCATGATGACGTCAGTTAATGAAACGCAACCCTAACTCTCAGTGCAATCACTAGCACGTGCGTGAATATCTATTCATGGTTTAGAATCGATTCACCAATCGGTGAAACCCTCTTCAGGAGATGCATTCAACGCATTGAGAATTAGCTTGATGAGACTATACATTGGCATAAAATGCGCTCATAAATAAGAGCTGCCTTATAATTCTTGCCGTGACGTGATAAATCTCTCATACGGCTTTCATAGGATCTTTATGCATGGGTGAGACTCTTAAACAAGAGTTAACCTATTCTTAACCATTGTCTGATGCTGGCGCTATGCACTGAGATGCTAATGCTCTTTATCACTGTGTTTAGGCAGTAATGATCTATTACCAGATCAGATGTAAAAAGCTGTCGCAATAGTTAAGAAAAAATTAAGCAACGTTAAACGTGGTAGTCAAATTGAGGCTCATGGTAGCCAGGAGGCCACATTGTTTTTAGTAAATCAGAAGGCTAAACAAGCTTCATCAGTATTTGTACAACCAAAGCGTCATCTATCCTCCCCCCACAATCGACCTTGGCGCATTGCATTGTACTCTCATGACACCATGGGGCTAGGACATAAACGACGTAATTTGCTTATTGCTCAAACGCTAGGGACCTCAAAGCTAGATGCCGATATCCTGTTGATTAGTGGCATGCGTGACGCCAGTGATTTACCCACACCGGATGGCGTGGACAGCCTTACCTTGCCAGCCTTACACAAGCGTGTGGACGGACAGTACGAAGCTCGGCGTATGAGTCTGTCATTAGAGGATATTATTCGGTTGCGATCGCAAATTATTCTCACGGCCATCCAAAACTTTCAGCCAGATGTGCTCATTGTCGACAACGTTCCCCGAGGGGCTGTGAGAGAACTCGATGCCACCCTAGAGTATGTACGGCTGCGTAATCTACAGAAACCATCATCTGCGACTCGCTGTGTCCTGGGGCTACGAGATATATTAGACACCCCGGCCAAAGTCCAAAAAGACTGGCAGCGCGACGACAATATCGAGGCCATTCGTCGTTACTACGACACTATTTGGGTCTATGGAGACCCCAGTATTTACGATCTGCGCAAAGAATATCAGTTTCCCTTTGATATCACGACCAAAATACGCCCCCTGGGGTATCTGGACCAGCGCGCTCGGCTAAACTACGTCAATCCTGCTGTAAACGCTACATTAGACCGATTAGAACTGCCCAGCGACATTATTCTCTGTGTAGTGGGTGGCGGCCAGGACGGTGCTGCCTTAGCCAAAGCGTTTGCCCAGGCTACCTTACCGGCTAATGCAACCGGTGTTTTGTTGACTGGCCCGTTTATGCCTGCCGATGTACAGCAATATCTCTATGCTCAGGCTGAACAAAACCCACAGCTGCGCATTATCGACTACATTGAAGAACCCACACTGCTGATACAACGAGCAAGTCGGGTTATCTCCATGGGAGGCTACAACACCACCTGCGAGATTCTCTCGTTTCAAAAACCAGCTCTGATTGTTCCCCGCGTGACTCCACGATTAGAACAGTGGATTCGCACCAAACATCTCGAGCAGCGGGGTCTAGTCGATATCCTACATCCCAAAACAGTGAGCGCTGAGGCCCTCAGCCATTGGCTACAGAAGCCTCTCACTGCCCATGAGAAGCACCGGATTAATCTCAATGGCTTAGACAATCTGCTCATCGAGCTACAGAAACAGCTGATGATTGCGCAGATGTCATTGCCCCATGTTTCTTAGGGCAGCTACCAGGCCGGCCTGTGACTGCTGAGGGGATAAATTGATCTAGAGCAGTGGCTGTCTTACCGCCATTCACGGCATCGCCACTCACGGCTAAAACCATCTTGAGGAGCGGCCCCCTAACTTTTTGTAAACCTATAATTTCTCCTAAGCCTATGTGCATCGGCTATGTTGTCAAACGATATCCCCGTTATTCCGAGACATTTATTGTCAACGAGATTTTGGCCCATGAAGCCGCTGGTGTGGACATTCACATTTTTGCGCTGCGTCCGCCCGAAGACACCCACTTTCAAGACAAAATCTCAAAGGTGAGAGCCCCGGTTACCTATTTGCGTAAACCGGCCCAGGGCAGAGTCATTCCCTCTTTGATTACTCTGTCGCCGACTCCAGCCAGTTATTTTTGGGCAGAGTTGCAAGAGACTGCTAGAGTCATTCCTGATATTTGGACTAAATTAGACTATGCAATTGGAGAACGCTCCAGCGTTGTTTATCAGGCCATATGGTTGGCCCAAGAGATTCGGCGACGAGGGATTACCCATCTCCATGCCCATTTTGGTACCGTGGCCACCAATGTGGCTAGACTGGCGGCTCACTTTGCTGAGGTTCTCTATACCTTTACGGCCCATGCTAAAGACATTTTTCACGAAAGTGTGAACCCAGAAGATCTGCGACGTAAGCTACGGGATGCATCCACAGTGGTAACCGTCAGTGACTACAGCGTGGCCTATCTGCAAGAACACTATGGCCAAGATGCGAGAAAGGTACAGCGGATCTATAACGGTATGGATCTCAGTGAGCTACAGTTTTGTTTGCCCACTGAGCGGTTACCCAAGGTTTTATCGGTCTGTCGACTGGTGGAGAAAAAAGGACTCTCTTACCTAATTGAAGCCTGCGCCCTACTGCGTCAGTGGGGCTGTGAGTTTACCTGCCAGATTGTGGGTACGGGAGATTTAGCAAAAGAATTGCGATCGCAAATCCAGACCCTCAACCTGGATGACTGGGTTGAGCTAACCGGCCCTCGCCCTCAGCGAGAAGTCTTTGAACTGATGCAAAATGCCGCTGTATTCGCAGCCCCCTATATCATTGGCAAAGACGGTAACCGAGATGGATTACCCACAGCATTATTAGAATCGATGGCTCTGGGTACACCCTGTGTCGCCACCGACGTCACTGGCATTCCTGAAATTATTCGAGACGACAATACCGGTCTCCAAGTAACCCAGCGAGATGCCACCGCACTTGCCCAGGCTCTGCAAAAGCTGCTGACCTCATCCACACTGCGTGAGCGTTTGGCCACTCAAGCCCGTGCATTAGTCGAAACTGAGTTTGACATTACTCAGAATGCCGCGGTTCTGCGTACGCTTTTCCACTATCAAAATCAGACGGTTAACGCGTAGTAGCCACCCAAAAAACACATTACTCATTTCTCCACAATTACACCATCAGGAGACCTCCCATGCGAATTGCTTATATCTGTGCCGACCCTGGCATTCCTGTCTTTGGTCAAAAAGGGTGTTCTATTCATGTGCAAGAAGTGATCCGGGCATTGCGCCATCAAGGAGCCCAGGTAGAACTGTTTGCCGTACGCTGTGATGACGCACCGCCTGAAGATTTAGCCGATCTAATCGTCCATCGGCTGCCCCCTATCCCCAAACTCGAACGGGCTGTGCGTGAGCGGGTTGCTCTTTCTATCAACGATGATTTACAGAGAGAACTAGAGCACGCGGGTCCATTTGATCTGATTTATGAGCGCTACTCCCTTTGGAGCTATAGTGCGATGGAGCTGGCTCAGAAGACCAACATTCCCGGCATACTGGAGGTAAATGCGCCCCTGATTGAAGAACAGGCTAAGTATCGAGGGTTAATACACCAGGATGAAGCAGAACAGATAGCCCGTAGAGTTTTTCAGGCAGCGAGCCAACTGATCGCCGTTTCTCAAAGAGTCAAGCACTATCTCACCCATTGGGTAGCCACAGAAAAGGTGCATGTGATTCCGAATGGTTTTAACGAGCATCGCTTTGGTAAAGGCATACAGCCTACACTTCCTAAAGAGCCGGATATCTTTACGGTCGGATTTGTCGGTTCGCTAAAACCTTGGCACGGTCTCTCTCACCTTGTCAACGCGTTTAGTCGCCTACACCAGCATGTACCCCAGAGCCGTTTGTTAATTGTGGGTGATGGCCCCCAGCGAAAGGATATGGAATCAGTATTAACACGCCGAGGGTTACAGTCTGTTGTTCAGTTTACGGGGGCTGTCTCTCCTGAACAGATCCCCGGACTTCTAGCCTCAATGGATACAGCCGTTGCTCCTTATCCAGCAGCCGACTGTTACTTCTCACCGTTAAAGGTGGTGGAATATATGGCCGCTGGACTACCGGTCGTCGTTAGCCGCATCGGACAGCTTGCTGACTTAGTGGAAAATAATGTTACCGGACTGTTATGTCCACCGGGAGATGAAGCCGCGCTGGCAAATGCTCTAGAAAGACTTTGGCTATCGCCTAGTTTAAGAGAATGTCTGGGGCTAATGGCTAGACAACATGTTTTAATGCATCATACCTGGGACGGGGTGGCCAGACAGATTATGGCGATCGCACAGAGCCAGTCTCAGCTCCCTGTGTGCGGTTAGATATCTCTGTAGGGGCGCATGGCTATGCGCCCAATACAGGAAATTTATCTATATCTTACAGGGCGCACCGCGGTGCGCCCCTACGAATAAATCGTATGAAACAATCAACCTCTATGTCCCAGGCAGCGCCAGGACTATGGCGAGTGGTGCGGGCGTTTTGGCCCTATGTGCGACAGCAGTGGTCGCTGCTGTTGGTCTCTGGCGTTGCTCTTATTGCCGATGTGGGTCTGCGAATATTGGAGCCCTGGCCTCTAAAAGTTGTCTTTGACTATGTTTTAATTCCAGATACAGAGACAACAGCTCTATTTGGTCAGACTAACCTTGATCCCGTCATCCTGCTTACTGTGGCGGCGCTGAGTATTGTTGGTGTCACGGGGTTACGAGCCATTGCAGGCTACTGGAGTACGGTGAGTTTAGCCATCCTGGGCAGTCGCGTTATGGCGCAGGTGCGTAACCAGCTTTATCGACACCTACAGCGTCTGTCACTGGACTATCACAGCAAAGCCCGCAGCGGTGACTTGATTGTGCGTGTCAGTAGCGATGCCAGTCGACTACAGGAGATTTTACTAACCGCTGCATTACCGCTGGTGGTCAGCGTTTTGACCCTGGCCAGTATGATTGGAGTAATGGCCTGGTTAGACTTCAAACTCACCCTCCTCTCCCTAGTCACGTTTCCACTATTTGGGGTGGCGGCCACTCGCCTGAGCCGTCGGATTCGTAGTGCCTCCTCACAACAGCGGCAGCGGGAGGGGGCGGTTGCCGCAACAGCGGCAGAATCACTTGCCGCTATTAAACTGGTGCAGGCACTGTCTCTAGAAGACGCCTTTGCTGATGTATTTGACCAGCAAAATCGCAGCAGCCTGGCTGAAAGTGTGGAGACAAAACGCCTAGCTGCCAACCTGGAGCGGACGGTGGATGTGCTAATTGCCCTCGGCACCGCCTTAGTCCTCTGGTATGGGGCTCGACTGGTGATTCGAGACGCCCTGTCTCCCGGCGATGTGCTGGTATTTTTAACCTACCTAAAAAATGCCTATAAGCCGGTACGCAACTTTGCCAAATACACAGGACGGCTCTCTAAAGCAGCGGCTTCAGGAGAGCGGATTCTCAATGTGCTAGAGCAAAAACCGGACATTTGCGATCGCACCGATGCCGTTCCAGCCCCCATCTTTAAAGGAGCTGTCCAGCTAAAAGACCTGAGCTTTGCCTATACCCCAGATCAAGACATTCTTAAAAAGATTAATCTCTCGGTACAGCCAGGCCAGCAGATTGCCCTTGTCGGTCCATCCGGCAGTGGTAAATCTACTTTAATGAGTTTGTTGCTACGGCTGTATGACCCCACTGAGGGCCAGCTGAAAATAGACGGGCATGATATTCGTGACTATACCCTAGAAAGTCTGCGGCCCCAAATCAGCGTTGTCCTGCAAGATAGCCTGTTGTTTGCCGCGACCATTCGAGAAAACATTGCTTATGGCATTGCGGGGGCCAGCGACCAGGAGATCGAATCTGCAGCCCGTTTGGCCAATGCCCATGGATTTATTATGGACTTGCCAGATGGCTATAACACGGTGGTGGGCGAACGGGGCAGCACCCTGTCTGGCGGTCAGCGACAGCGAGTTGCGATCGCTCGTGCTGCCATGCGCCGCACACCTATATTGATCCTGGATGAACCCACCAGCGGTCTTGATAACGCCAGCGAACAGGCAGTTGCCGAAGCCCTGCGTCGCCTGGCCAAAAACCGTACCACATTTCTGATTACCCACGATTTGCATTTAGCCACCCCTGCCGATCAGGTTCTCTATATGGAACAAGGAGAGGTGGTAGAACAGGGTACTCATACAGAGCTAATGAGAAACAATGGCCCCTATGCCACGCTTTTTAGAATGCAGTCTGTTGTTCAACAGGATACGACCTTGTCAAATTGTTAATTATCTGATCTAGGGAAAATTTTTATCGTGTGTCAATCTCTCCCCTCCCAGGAGGGGAACTGTTATCCCAAATTGAGCCTGAATCAACTAGAGAATCTCAATATCCGATAGCTAATGAAAATTACCTGCTTATCATGCCTCTCATAACAACCTCTACTCTCTCTGATCGCTACATGGACCCTAAAATTTCTTTTCTCGAAATCGCCCTTAATCTTCAGCAAGCTAAATGTCAGCTCTGCAAGTTTATACCCGATATTCAACAAGTGACGGCGGCTAACCTGTTGCGTCATAAATTAGGTCGTCGTGCCTTAATTGAATATCGCATTGATACCCATCGCGGTCCCCTTACCCTGTTAGGTAAAATCCGAGCCAAGGGAACTGACTACACCAGCTATTATATTCAGCACGCCCTGTGGAAGCAGGGTTTTGACGACAACAGTACAGATGGCTATTCGGTGCCTAAACCTGTTGGCGTCATTCCTGAGTGGCGAATGTGGGTCCAGCATAAGGTATCTGGTGTTTCGGCTACTGAGCTGTTGCCCACTAGCGACGGTGTAGCGGTTTGTCGCTGCATTGCTGGTCTTGCTGACAAACTGCATGGCACACCTATGCCCACGGCTAAACAACAAACGCTTACTGACGAGCTAACTATTCTCCAGGACCGATTCCCCCAGGTTGTTCAGAAATATCCCCACTGGCAACCTCGAATTGAAAACATCTTAAACATGTGTAATCAGTTAGTGGCCCATCATTCAGCCGCTGACCACACAGCGGTAGGCATTCACCGTGACTTTTATGGCGATCAGGTGTTGGTCGATTGCGAACTGACAAGTCAGCGCTCGTGCTATCGCATCTGGTTAGTTGACCTGGATCTTTACTGTCAGGGGCATCCGGCCCTAGATATCGGTAACTTTATTGCCCACATCACAGAACAAAGTCTGCGAGAAACGGGTAATCCTAACGCAATGAAAGACCGAGAAGCGGCTTTACGAGATACGTTTATTGATACCTGCTCCACCCTTGGTTTACCCGCTAAACGCCTGCGATATGAGATTGAGCTATACACCGTTTTAGCGCTTGTGCGCCATATTCACATCAGTACTCGCATTGCCGAGCGGAACCATTGCACTGAAGCAATTTTAGCGCTTTGTGAAACTCGCTTAAAAAGCTTTGCAGACCATTATTCTGTACACCGCGTGACTTGACAAAGCTCTGCGCCTTACCCTGCTCATCTTGTTTACTCAAAGACTTTTCAATGATCACAAAAAGAAAGAATTCTCTTTATCCTCTATGTACACAGCTCAAAGGAAGTTTGTCCTTAATTGGTTTGATTACGGTCATTTCAGCTATTTTCTTGGGAGAGGTAATATTTGTTCATCTCCGGTATAACATTCCCATCCCTGAACTCACTAGGGATATAGCAGCTCTCGGCAAGATTCCTTTTTATGCAGGATTTCTGTCTCAAATTGGTCTCTTTTGCTGGTTTGCCTCAGCTATGTTGTGTTTTTTTAGCGCTAATATTATTGAAGACTACAAAACCCACCAAACGCTCAGGCGATTTTTATATGCTTCGACATTTCTAACCTTAGTGCTGGGTATTGATGACGCCTTCCAATTCCATGAACATGTTTTTCCCTCGCTCGGCGTACCCGAGAGAGTTACCTATATTAGCTATGGCGGGTTACTACTTTTTTACCTGTTTAGATTCCGCCGACTTATTCTTAAGACAGCCTATATACTTATCGCTATGGCACTCGGCTTTTTGGGCCTTTCCTATGGGTTAGATCTTTTATCAGCTATTGCGTATCTCTATCCTGCAATCAGACCCATAACCTCAGGTGGATTTTCCTTTTTACTGGAAGATGGTGCAAAATTTATCGGTATTATCAGCTGGCTTGTTTATTGTTTTCAAATCAGCAAATACTCAATTAGAGTCAGTATAGCCAAATCGAACATTGAACGTCTGCACTATTCTGAGTGTCGCTAATTCAACCTGTAATTTCCTTGCCACAGCTAGCTCTCCATTTAGTAAAAGCTGTTGAAGAGCTAAATTTTTGGCCTTTCATGACGACCGCAAGTGCATTCGCATTAGTAATAGTGCAGCGACAACAGCAGTAACACAGCTGACATAAAAAGGAGCCGCCACAGAAACTGTTGCATAGAGCCAACCCGCCATCATACTGGCGGGTAATGCGGCTAACCCAACTAACATATGAAAGGTGCCAGTTTCAGCCCCTCGTCGATCAGGATGCACCAGATCAGCCACAAAGGCTTTTTGGACACCCCGCGTTAACGTGTCATAGAGACCGTACACCATAAAGAGTATCCAAATCGCAACAGTGGTAGTGGCTGTGGCAAAGCCAAGATAGATCAACGCAAATATCAGATATCCGCTCACTAATAAAGGACGCCGTCCGACTCGATCTGAGAGTTGCCCAGCCATACGCCCTAGCCCGACTGCCAACAGGTTAAAAGCTGCATATACCAACAACAGCTGAGCCCCCGTAAAGCCTAAATCTTGGGCCCGCAGTAACAAAAAAGCATCGGATGAATTACCTAACCCAAAGAGAGTAATCGCAAACAAATACTGTCGATAGGTAGGACTCAACCTATGGAGCGTAAACTGGGGACGTGTTTTTTGAGTCTGAGGGCGACGTTCTTTAACCTGGGTTTGTAGTACTAAAGCACCTAAGACCGCTGGGATAAATGCGATCGCAAACACACCTCGATAATTTTCTGTATGGTGCTGCAAAAAGACAAAGCCCGCCAGCGGCCCCAACACTTCACCCACCGTTTCTAAACTATGGTGTAAACCAAACGCCTGCCCCCGTTGAGCAACCGTACAATTCTCGACAATTAGCACATCTCGTGGTGCGGCACGTAGCCCTTTCCCAACCCGATCAAACAAACGGGCTCCTAGCACATGCACCCAGGTGCCTGACAGCGCTAAGCCTAATTTAGACAAAGCCCCTAAGCTATAGCCGGCCAACGCAAATGGTTTTCGCCGACCGGCCCAGTCCGACAGCCAGCCAGAGTACAGCTTCAAAATACTGGCCGCACTCTCAGCAATCCCCTCGATTATGCCGACAGCCCATACCGGCGCACCCAAAACACTGGTCAAAAAAATAGGTGTTAGCGGATACACCATTTTACTAGCAAAATCAGTCAGTAAGCTAACCCAGCCTAACGCTTTGACAGTACGCGTCAGCCCACGCGATTGATTATTCATAGAGTTCTTTTGGGTGAGGTGCTCAGTTGGATTCTTGCACTAGATGCGCCAATAAGTCATCAATTAATAAATCTAACCCTTGGATGCCCGGAAAACTCCAGTAAGAATCAGGAACAATATGAACGCGATTGGTTTGCACCGCCTTGAGCTGTTGCCAGAGAGGACTTTTCTGTAGCTCCTCGTAGGCAGGTTGAGTGTCTCTAAATTCCAGGCCATAGACAAACATGACATCACCGTCAGCTTTGTCTAGCTCTTCCAAGCTAATAGAAATGCGAGGACTTCTCGGTAGAGCAACATCCTGGGCAGCCGGTCGTTGAATGCCCAATTCGTCAAGAATTTGACCCACCGGAGAGGACTTAACATACAGGAAAACACCATCTGCCCTTACCCGCACAACCGAGACTTCTGGGCTGTCAGGCTGCTCAGCCATCGCCGCCTTAAATGTATCCGCCCTTTGCTCATATTGAGCCAGCAACTGTTGTGCCACATCAGATTTGTTTACCAGATCAGCCAGATTCAGAAAGCTTTCTCTCCAGGTATCCACTCTGCCACTAACAGCAACCGTAGGACCAATCCTTGACAGTTTTGAATACAGTCTTCTTTGAAAATCACTAATAATAATCAGGTCAGGCTGGAGCCGCACAATAGACTCTAAGTTAGGCTGGGTGATAGCTCCCACCGACTCAATATCAGTTACCTGCTCTGCCAAATAGGGAGGAACCTCATAGGTACGATTATTAAAAACAACCATCCCAACCGGCTTAGCATCCAACGCCAGCAGACTATCTAACACAGCACCCGGAACCAAAGTAACAATACGCAGCGGCTCCTCTGGAATAACAGTTTCCCCCAAAGCATGTTGAACAGTACGCGTCGGAAAAGAAGCATTTTCGAGACTAGAATGAACCTGCACTCGGTTCCCACAAGCAGAAATGACAGCAAAAGTAGCGACTCCTAGAAGAAATAAAGAAACCCCTCGAAACAACCAATGCCATATTGAGACTCTGCTAGCAACCAAAAAATTAAAAACCTGTTTCATTATTATAGATTGCCAAAAGCACTACACTTTTTCTTCTTTCACTTGCTCAGAAATAGATCCAAAACACCAATAATCGACCTCGCCGTAACCCCAACTTCTGCTATTAGGGATAACCCAGTACGCTGGGTCTTAGGGCGGCGTCCCGGCCCTAACCAGGGGGTTTGGGGAACTCGGAGGGACCCCAAGCAACATCTTAAAACACCTCAACAACATTCCACGCTACATTTCTCAAACAACCTCTCCAACAATCATTACTCTCACCAAAACCACAAGCCTAACTTTTAACAAAAACTACCCCTCTAAACCTTCTCCAAAACCAAACGCCCAACCCCATACTGCTTAACCCGCTCCAATTTCGTCTCTCTTCCAGATTGTGAAGCCGTTTCCACCTCACCCACAAGCTCAATATCAGCTTTATAAACCCCATCAATACCGTTATGACGAAATTTAATGTGTACTGTTATTCCAGACTCTGACTGAGTGACGGTCTCTCCTGCTTTAACATAGTCAAACCAGCGCCAGCCTAACTGCATCCAAATATCACGTTCTGCAATCTGCTCAAACTGGCTCAGACCCGACCAGCCGCGATAGCACATCCTTAAACCAGACCAATCTCCTTGACGATGTACCAGCGAATCCAGATGAGACATGTCTAAGTGCCCAAAAAACTGACCAGTGGGCAAGTCAATCAGAGTGGGAGCAAAGCGATGACCGCCAAAGTGGCTGCAGCGCCAGACACGGAGATCGGTGGCAGAATAATCGTCTCGCAGTTTTTGATAGATGGGGTTACCAAATCGAGAGCAAGCAACATCAACGTTGCCGTGGGTGCAGATTAACAGATCGCGCGTAGTAACAAACTGTTGATAAGCCACAAAATCTGGCAACCGTTCAGGGGTTTGGAACAACGCAACGAGAAGAGCATACACCTGGTCATCAGGAACGAGGTATTCCTGTTTGTCGTATTGGTTAAAGAGCTGTGTGGGCCGATGATAGTAGAGAACACGGGTATAGCCAGGATGGGAATATTTAAGGTCGGGTGCGATCGCAAGCGGCCTCAGCTTCATCCCTTGCTTTAAAATCAGGTGCTCAAGCAGCCCTATAATTGGTCCCATGGCTGAATCTTGTTGCCAATTGGCCATATCCCAGGGCAGCGGCACTTCCACTACAATCCAATAGTCATACTGACGGGTGCTGCCAATGGGGTCTTCACCATTGTTTTTAGAAATAACAGAACAGAACTGACAGGTTTCTAGCATGGGTTGGTGTTTAAGGAGAAGTTGTAAGCTGTTGAACTTTCTCTAGCCGCTGTGGTCCGGCAGCGTTGCTTCTACCGTGCGTAGGGGCTGATAGAGCAAGCCACAGAGACCGACAAGGGTCATGGCCATGGAGGCCATGCCACAGAGCACAGCCATGCCAGCACCACGTCCGGTGCCAAAGAGATTGCCAAAGATAGGTACCAGCTGCCCCCCCGGCATCATGGCCGGTTCAAACACTCGGTCGGCCAAAGGGCCAGCCACTAGACGCCCCACAGGAGCCATCAGCCCTTTGATCAGCACACTAATGGAAAACACTCTTCCCTGCAGATCTGGCGGTACTTTGCTGAGCCAGATAGCATTGCCGGAGCTACCCATCATAGGGAAATTAAACGATAAACAAAACTGTGTCGGCATCCAGAGCGTGAGGCTGCGGCCTACGCTAAAGCCTGCCCGACTCAACCCTGCCCCGATCATCCCCAGTAGCACACCGTAAATGCGGGGTCGTGGTCCGCCCCAGGTGGTCATTATTATGGCTCCGACAACACCCCCAATACCGGCTGTCGCGTAGACCGTTGCTAGTACTTGAGCCGATCCATCGCTGCGGGCCAAAATCATCGGTGCGTGTAGAGCAGAGGTAATTTGAAAGATCAGTTGGAACAGAGCAGCTACCGCTAAAATTCCGATCATGCCCGGTCGCTGAGAGAGATAGCGAAAGCCGACCGCCAGATCTTTACGCAAAGTGAGAGGAACAGCGGGTGCCTCAGGTTGGGGAATGGTGGCTGAGAAAATAGTCAGAGTCGCGATCGCAAATGTGCCTAAATCTACGCCTAAAATGCCGGTCAGCCCGATTAGGGGATAAACAGCACCTGCGATCGCAGGCCCCAAAATGTTTGACCCATAGCCTGAGAGAAAATTTAAGCTCAAAGCACGGCTATAGTGTCGCTCTGGCACCATCAGTGTCATAGAGGCTGTATAGGCCAGCTGCTGTAGCTGACCAAACACACCATTGATGGCCCCTGCCCCATACAGGTGCCAAATCTGTAGCTGGTTGTTGGTGTAGAGCCACAAAATAACAACCGTTGACACAGCGGCTGCCGCATCACCCACCATCATTAGCCACTTGCGGCTATAGCGGTCTACAATTACCCCCACAAAGGGCGTCGCCAGCAGCTGCGGCAGCTGGGTAAAAAAGCCCACTAGCGCCAGCGCAGTAGCTTGTTGAGTCAAATCCCAGGCCCACAGCGTCATGGCAAAACTCGTCATCCGACTGCCAATGCCAGAGCCCAGTTGGCCTAGCCAGATGGTCAAAAATGTCCGCATTGCTGTGCTCACGGCAGTATTAGCTCACCGACCTGATCGATCACATACTGTTCTCCATCAGGAACAAGGGTGCGAAACAGGTCATTTAATATCATGTGGGCCGTGACAATACCCGCATTGAGAAACCAAACCTCCAGCGATACCTCATAGACTGCTTCTTGCTGCACCACCTCTAGCTGAGACCAGAGTGGATGTTGCTGAACCTGGCTTAAGACTGACTTTTCTGGATTGTCCTGCATAAAAAACAGCACATCGCCATCCATAGTAGAGAGACTTTCCAAGCTGATGGCTTCATACGGTTTATTGCGCTGCTGGCTCTCGGGGCGCAATAAACCTGCATCTGCCAGTACTGCCCCAGAAAAACTGTTTTGCTGATAAATCCGGGCTTGTTCAGGACGGAATCTAGCGACCGAGACAACAGTAGTCTCAAGACGGCTGCCCATGGCCTGCTTAAACTGGTCAATGCGCTGCTCGTACAGGTCTATCATGGCCTTTGCCTCATCCCGCTTGCCCATAGCACTGGCGCTTTCTAGCACATAGTCTTGCCAGGCATCGGCCCCGCGAGAGGTGTCTATAAACACAGTTGGGGCGATTTGCGATAAACGAGGATAAAGACGTTCACCCCCCTTAGAGATCAAAATCAAGTCAGGCTGTAGTCGCACTATCCTCTCTAGCTCAGGTCTTTGAGAGTGCCCCACAACCGTAATATCTTTAGTGCGCTCGCTCAGCATGGCCACCAACTCATCCGAATTCGCCCGTTGCGGAATACCACTCACAGCGGCTCCTGTTGGTTTAATTCCCAGGGCTAGGGCATCTACCACCGAGCCCAGCAACACAATCCGTTGGGGCGTTTTCGGGACAACGGTTTCCCCTAATTCATGCTGAATCACACGTCCCTCAGATGGGGGAATGGGCTCATAGTTGGGGAGTGCAGATCCGCTACAGGAGGACACAACCGTTGCAGTTACCAACGCCCCAAGGAATCGCCCTACAGGTTTTGTTTTACTTTGCAGATTAATCATTGCAATGTACTAAAAGGTTATGGCAACGCTGCCAACAACAGTTAGGGGGTCTCCTGGATTTGCACCACGACGGTCAATACTGCTTTCAAAATAGTCAATATCAAACAGGTTGCGAACGTTGAGACCCACCCGAAAATTATCTCGCGCATAGTACACAGCCGCATCGGTGCGTAAATAGTCATCCAATGTAAATGTGTTAGCATCGTCCCCCGGACGTTCATCCACATAGAAAAGACCCAGACCAAACCCTAGTCCGGCCAAGCTCCCGGACTGAACCTCGTAGGTAGACCACAGGCTAGCAGTCATGTCTGGCACATTTCGAGGTGTGGCTCCGTCTGGAAAGCTCGGACTCTCTTCAATTTCTGCATCTAAAAAGCTAACGCCGCCTAAAATATTCCAGCCCGATAAAATTTCGCCAGTGACATCCAGCTCAATCCCACGGCTAGACTGCTCACCAATTGGTACAACAAAGTTCCCATTGGTAGGGTCAGTTGCCGCCACGTTTGTTTTGGTAATGTCAAACAACGACAGTGTGGCGCTGAGACGCCCGTCAAATAGATTGGTTTTAACCCCCACCTCAAACTGTTCACCTTCTTCTGGGTCAAGAAAGTCTCCGTCAATCGTGGTTGAATCCAGGGTGTTTGGCTGAAACGAACGACTGTAGCTAGAGTAAAACGCCAGTTCCTCAATTGGCTGATAGACAATGCCCACTCTGGGGGTAAACACCGTGTCCGACTGGTCGACGTCCTGGGCCGGAAGATCGAGCAGTCCAGGAATAAAAATTGCTTCTGATTCATTACGTTGCTCAAAAAAATCAACCCGCCCCCCCAACAAAAGATTAACCTGTGGCAATAGCTCTACCTGATTTTGCAGCAGCAGCCCCACACGGCTCAAATTAGTTACGGAGTCACTAATGGTTAAATCTAGCGGCAGTTCCGGCGTAGGAATCAATCCAGTTTGCGGGTCAAACAAGTTGACCGACGGAGCAAAATCGGTGGTGGTGTTAATATCAGACCGGGCAAAGAAGAGATCAACACCAGCCAATAAAGTATGGTTGATCGAACCTGTGGAAAATTCTCCCTGGATATCTGTTTGAGCTTCGTAGGTCTTTAGGTTGTTATCGTTGGAGCTAAAGGTACGAACAACAGTTCCAGTAACTGGGTCTATGCCCCCCAGAGCCTGGTTTAGCTCAGCCCGCAGTGTATCAAAATTGGTATCTTGAAAGCGAAAACTGTTGCGCAATTTCCAATTGTCGCTAAAGCGGTGCTCCAGACTGTAGCCAAGACTGGCACTTTCGGTACGAACAAAATCATTAGGTTCTCCAAGAATGGTGTCAAGGTCCACATCGGCTACTTCATCTCCAATTGCTGGGATACCCCGGTCAAAGGGTCGCTCATCGTCAACATACTCTAGCTCCAGCATTAGGTCAGTGCGATCGCCAATGTCAACGGCAATGACTGGGGCAATAAAGGTGCGCTCCACGTCAGTTTCAAAGTCACGAAATCCATCACTCCGTTCAAAAGCGGCGTTCAATCGATAGCGAGCACTCCCCGATTCATTAATTGGACCGGTAACATCTACGGTGGGTCGCAACAGTCCATAGCTGCCTATTTGAGCTGTAACTTCACCAAACGGGGTATCTAAAGGCTGCTTTGTGACCAGATTGACCACACCACCCGGTTCCACATTGCCAAAGAGAATTGAAGCAGGGCCTCGCAGCACTTCTATTTGTTCGATATTGGCCGTTTCTCGTAAGCCACCATTTAAGCCGAATGCTGTTGTTCCCAATCCATTTCGTAAAATTGTGGCTCCTTCAAACCCACGAATTGCAAAGTTATCGCCACTGCCGCCAAAGGTGTTGCTTTGGACCGCGCCAGGTACGTTGCGCAGAGCCTCATTTAAGCGAATCACCTGCTGGTCTTCTAAAACCGCTTCTGGAATCACCTGAATTGACTGAGGCACCTCAATCAGTGGTGTATCGGTGCGGGTGGCCGTGGTGCTATTGGGCACCACATAATCGCTACCATCTTCACCCGTAACCACAATCCTTAGCGATTCCTCAGGTTCACCCGCCTGGGCAATCCCTGGGGCAACGCTCAGCACTAGCCCCGTTGAGGATGGAGAGATTTCTGCGGTGGGCGGTGCGGCGGTGCCAGTAATCACTATTTGCACCCGCTCGTCTGACAGCGCGGTTACCTGGAGCAGGGCAATGGCTTCAGCTGGGTTGGATGCTAAAATCTCATCACCTTCAGGCAGTGCCAATACGGCATTGGAAATATCGGCAATCAGGGCATTTCCAGAAACTCTCAGCGTTGGTGTAACGAGTGCGTTGGGGCTTTCCACCAAGACCTGCAGACCCGTTGCAGTGTCCTCAAACCGTATGTCTGTGATTTGTACTGGGCTAGCCTGGGCAATTACGTTGGATGGATGCGACTGTGCTGATGCTGTTTCTATCGCAACCAGATTTCCTCCCATTAAAATTAATAGGGCCAACAGATTTAATCTTGTCAGTGAACGTTCCATCAGTTTCCTCACACCCTGCGCCCAGGGGCAGGGCGCAGCTAGATTTAGGCTTAAGGCCAATAATTATCAATTAGTCTATGGAAGACGCTGGATACTTTCTAGATATTTCGCGCCCCAAATGCAATTTTTTGTCCATAGTGGTTTGGGGTACGGACGGTGCGATCGCACAGCCTGGGTCTATGGTTAAGTGCAGCAAACACCAGAAATTTCCGAATTTATCGAGCATTTTGCCAGGATTGCAGCTGAAATGTTTTAGGGTTCATGCCGTTTTTCTTACGAAAGGCTGTGGCAAAGCGACTGCGGCTAGCGTAGCCAACCGCCGAGGCAATTTCGGTAATCGACAGATCTGATGTCATTAATAGCCGTCGAGCCTGATTTAAACGGCAGTCCCGCAGATAGCTAAAGGGTGTAGTGCCATATAACTTATGGAACCCCTGGGTCAGGGTGAGTCGGTTGGTACCCACCTGCCGTGCCAACGCCTCTAAAGAAGGAGGCGTTGTTAATTGAGCCCTTAAAAGAGCGGCAGCTTGGGATATGCAGCGCATATCCGAGTCATTAAGTGGGCTCTGTAGCAGAGCGTTGAGTCTGAGCTCCACCAGCTTTAGAGCTTTATGGGTGAGATAGGTGCGGCGAGTCATACCCTGGTAAGGACAGCTGAGAATTTGCTCAATCAGCACTTTCATTGCAGGGGTAATGAGCGAACGCGTTGCATAGTTGAGAATAGCTGACTCCTCATAAAGAGTGTCGTTCAAAATATGTTCTACGCTCAGGCCCTGTTCCGAAATAGTCGCTGCAGGATCAAAAAGCTGGTCAAGCATCGTATCGGTAGAGAGGCTAGTGCCCCCCACCTGCCGATGATATATCGATTGCAGGATGTGTTTAGCAGCATTGTTTGCCCGAGGCGAAAGGCGCTCTATAAACGCCTGAGCATACTTAACTAGCATGGGTCGTTTGAAGATCACCTCAACTTTAAAGATATGCCGTTGAGCTCGCCTAACACCAAACTGTCTGAGTCGAAAGCAAGGAATGCAAAGACTGTAGCCTCTGTAGGGACCCGCTAAGTGAAACTCAAATTCAATGCGATTCCCCTCACCCATCAGGTCAAACAACAAGTCCCGATTGGGTGTGTAATCAATGATCATCAGCGTCAGATCATCCCTAAGCGGGATTTCCTGGCGATATCCCTGACCTAAATCAGACGTATAGAAAAAAACCTGGTCAGCAGAATCTGAATGTAGCAACCGTGGATCGTTTGGACTGCCCGGCAAAAGACAATCAAAGATATGATTCAGCTGAAGTTGGGTCGCCATGATGCTTTGAGATGCACGCTAATGAGAAATATTCCCAAAAAATACCTCATTATGACATGAAACCGTGGTGGCATACGCTACGCACCCCATCAAACGATTGCCAATAGCCCAAACAGTAAAAACAGTCCCCCTCCCAAGGCCGTTAGGGTGCGTTCCGAAACTCTGCCACAGAGCCAGCGACCACAGTTGGTGGCAATGGCTGCACAGATGGCATGGCCAAGCACGGCCCCAAGCACTACCCCACCGGCTGGATTGGCCGCCGCTAGCGCAATTGTGGCAATTTGAGTGCGATCGCCCCACTCAGCCACAAACGTTAACCCAAAAGCTTCTGCCATAATCGCCAGGGGAGTCTCTTTTGGTTTTCTTCGCTCTGCTTTCTCCACTGCTTCAGCCGCATCTTTCTCTTCGGCTCCTGTTTCGCTCATCTGACTAGCCTGATACAGCAGCCGCACACCAAAGATAAGAAACAAACTAATCTCAGCCCATTTGACAAGTGAGCTGGGTAAAAGCGCTGCTGCCTGACCCACCAGCACCGATAGCAGTGTCATCAACGCTAACGCCGCAACTGCGCCTGCAAATACCCAGCGGCGACGATGACGCATCGCCAAAATAGCAGCAATAAAAAAAGTCTTATCGCCTAGCTCAGAGACAGTAATTAACAATAGACTGGCGGTAAATGCAGCTAACATTCTCTCAAATTCCTCAGATTGCAACGGTCTCTGATACGAATCTGATGAGGCGCAAGACTCCACCAAATCCGCATCAGCAGATTTAGTGAAGGTCTCGCTTATGAATAGCGTAAAAACTATGTCATCCCCTGAACCAGGCTCATCACCAGTATGTTGATTCAGAGGTCTCGACTAACTCGAGAGCTACTCCCCTTCGCAAAGAATTATACGACAGATGGGGCATTTACGATTCCTGCTGGCATAATTTCCTATAAAATAGGGGCATAGATGAAAATCATTGCCATTTACTAGGCTATGGCCGATCTCACCCTCACCTTCTCAACCAGCAACCTGAGTGAAATGTTTGCTGAAGCACAGCAACAAACAGGGGCTGTCTGTTGGTCTGATCAACTTGAGTCGGTTTACACCTTAGAGAAACCCTTCGGTCGACTAATCTATCGCTGTATTCGTTTAAGAGATGGCCTGGAGCTGTCCATTAGCCAACTGGAGCTAGAAGAAAACCTCAGAGTTGTGCAAACGACGCAAAACTACTCAGCTCTAGCACTAAGTTTTTGCGTTGTGGGAGAGTTCCAAGGGCAGTATCGAAGCTCCTCAGCAGTGCAATATGCAGGACCCAGTAAAAACTACTTAAGTCTTTCTCAGGGGGATGTAGAGTTTGTCACTGATTATTCTGCCAAGCATCCTATTTCTATGCTGACCATCAATGTTGCGCCAGACTGGTGGAGGGAGCTATGTCCTGAAACCTTAGAACGTGAGGCTCTGGGTAAAACAGTAAATGTTCAAACATCCCAGGTAGAAATTCTCGGCACTGTTGGCTGGACGACACCTAGTATGCTGTCAGCGATACACCAGATTTTGGCCTGCCCTTACAAGGGCAAGGTAAAACAGCTTTATCTAGAAAGCAAGACTCTGGAACTGCTTGCACTCAAGCTAGAGCAAATGAGACAGCCAGAGTTGTCAGGTAACAATAAAATCACCTTAAAGCCAGATGATATCCATCGTCTTTACCAAGCCAAAGAGATTTTGCTAACGGATATTGAGCATCCTCCATCCCTTATAGAATTAGCCAGACAGGTGGGAATAAACGACTTTAAGCTCAAGCGAGGCTTTCGTCAGATTTTTGGCACCACTGTCTTTGGCTGTCTATATAACCATCGCATGGAACGGGCAAAACAGCTGTTAGATAGTCGGCATCTCAAAGTGGCTCAGATTGCCCAGGTTGTCGGCTATGCCAACCCGAGTCAGTTTTCAGCAGCCTTCAAGCGCAAGTTTGGGTTTTCCCCTAAAAGCTATAGACATCAACGCCAGGCCCTTTAATCTAATGCCCAATAGACCATAATCATCCCCTTATCCTCCTTACTTCCCCTGCTCCCCTTCCCTAACAACACTCCCGCTTGGGGTTAAATAAACTCCGTTTCAGAGTTGAAGTGTGTAAACGCTATTGCGTATGTTTCTCAATTATGCCTTGGAGTGTGGGGAAATTGAGAACGATAGATATAGCTCGGGCTCTGGGTGTTGCCATCGCGGTGATGACGGCTGCACCTGTGCGAGCGGCGGTGGTGCAAGTAGATGAGGTCCAGGTTAATCCAACTGAAGATGGTGTAGAAATTGTCCTGGTATTAGCAGACGGTGGTGAGCTAGAAGTATTGCCATTCCAAGATGGGGCAAGCTGGATCGCTGATATTCCCAATGCTCAGCTAAATGATGAAGTTGAGCAGCTGAATGTAGCAGCAGGGATTGTTCAGGTTTCAGTGCAGCCATTGGATGACAATACTATTCGGGTAATTGTGGTGGGCGAAGAGGGAGCGCCTATAGGAACAGTGGAGCGCGAAGAAGGTGCTCTTACTCTCACGGTTACCCCAGTTGAAATCGACTCGCTGCGCCTAGTTGTCACTGGCGAAGCGGCTGGCAGCGACTATTTTGTCCCTCGTGCCAATACGGCGACTCGCACCGATACCCCTCTCTTAGATATTCCCCAGGCGGTGCAGGTGATCCCCGAGCAGCTGTTGGATGACCAGCAGGTGAGCGATCTAGACGAAGCCCTAGAGAACGTTAGTGGTGTAGTAGCAGACAACAGTGAAGGCGCAGGCGTTGAATTTAGTCTGCGCGGGTTTCAGGGCACACGAGTGTTGCGCAACGGATTTAATGTGGCTGGAGGTGATCCCCTATCAAGCATCTTGGCGCTGCCAGAGGTGGCAAATCTGGAACAGATTGAGGTACTCAAGGGACCAGCATCGATTCTTTATGGTGAAATTCAGCCCGGTGGGGTGATTAATTTGGTAACCAAGCGCCCCACAACAGAGCCGCTTTATAATCTTGAGCTGCAGGCAGGCAGCAACAGCTTCTTTCGGCCTCAGCTCGATATGTCTGATCAGCTAGCGCCAGACGTTCGCTATCGGCTTAATTTCTTGGTAGAGCGGGACGATGGTTTTCGTGATTTTGACCAGGATATTGAGCGAGAATTTGTTGCACCCGTGGTGACCTGGGACATTAGCGATAGCACCGACCTCACCGTTGATTTAGAATACTTTACCGACGAACGCCCCTTTGATACTGGCCTATTGGCCTCTGGCAATGGTGTGATCGATATACCCCAGGATCGAATCGTAGGTGAACCTGATGATGTGGTAGAACGCGATTTCTTTAGTACGGGCTATGAGCTAAATCATCAGTTTAGCGACAACTGGTCTGTGCGAAATGCCTTTCGCTATAGCAGTCAGCACTACGATTCCAATGCATTTTTCCCCCTTGCCTTTGATGAAACGACCGGTTTGGTAACCCGGCTCAACAGCGCCACTGACTGGTATCAGGACTATGCAGGGGTGCAAACCGATTTTGTCGGTAAGTTTGAGACAGGCAGTATTGAGCATACCTTGTTATTTGGCCTGGACTACAGCCGCAGTCGTGCCAACATTAATGCTCTGATCGATCCGCCAATCCCCACTAATCTGTCATCGATTAACATTTTTGACCCAGCGTATGACATAGCCCAGCGTCGCTCATTTGATAAATTCTCGGCGGCAGCCAGAGTACAGGACGTGAATACCACACGGTTTGGTGTGTTTTTGCAGGATCAGATTGATTTCTCGGATGCCCTCAAGTTAGTGGCTGGGATTCGCTATGAGACTGTGGATCAAGATCTGACGAATGGCCGGGCGCTGTTTGATCCGACCGGACGTTCCGTCAGCCAAAATGTGGATGATTTTACGCCACGACTGGGACTGGTGTATCAGCCTATCCCTGAGCTAGCAATCTATGGCAGCTATTCTCGTTCGTTTGTGCCAAGCGGTTCTACCGATATTGCCGGAGATTTTCTTGAACCGGAGGAAGGAGAGGGCTATGAGATTGGCTTAAAAACAGAACTGTGGGATCGGCGGCTGGTGGCTACTCTGGCTTACTTTGATATTACTAAACGCAATGTGGCGACACCTGACCCTAATGCACCTACATTTTTAAACGCTGCGATCGCAACCGGAGAACAGCGCAGCCAGGGTATTGAGCTAGACGTAGCCGGTGAGATTTTGCCCGGCTGGAATCTAATCGCTAACTATGCCTATACTGATGCCAGAATTACTGAAGACAACCAGTTTGCAGAAGGCAATGGTCTTGTTGGCATCCCGGAACACAGCGCTGGTTTATGGACCACCTATACGTTTCAAACTGGCGTTCTAGAAGGTCTGGGATTGGGTCTTGGGTTTAACTACGTAGGCGAACGTCCTGGTGACTTGGCCGATAGCTTTCGGTTAGATGACTATTTCACTACAGATGCGGCGATTTCTTACGCGCAAGAGGATTGGAAACTGGCGCTAAATTTCAAAAATCTCTTTGACGTTAACTTTATTCAGGGGATTCCCATTTCGAGAACACGAGGAATTGAACCGGGTGACCCATTTACGGTTGTTGGGTCGATTGCGTTTAAGTTTTGATGGATCTGCATAGTAGGGGCATTGCATGCAATGCCCCTACTATGGGAAAACAGATATCGCCAAGCCTCTGAAACCGATCAATCAAATGTTTATTCATCGGAATATAAGAGTGTGATCTCCTCAAAAACCTTCCAAAAATTTACTCTCCTGGGCAGCTTATATTTGTCCCAGTTCATGCCATTCTGGTTTTTATCTCAGGCCCTACCAGTACTCCTGCGACAACAGGGCATGTCCCTAGAAGCTATTGGTCTCTTACCGCTTGTGGCTATTGCCATGACGTTTAAGTTTCTCTGGTCGCCGCTAATTGATCGTTATAGCTATGCTCGCTGGGGTCACTATCGCTTTTGGATAATCTTGTTCCAGCTTTTGGTAGTGGCAATTACGATTGTCTGTAGCCTGCTTAATTTAGAAACCCAGCTGCCGTTTATTTTGTTGGCATTGGCCATCATGGGTGCCTGCTGCGCCAGTCAAGATATTGCTACGGATGCTTTAGCCGTAAGACTATTAGCACCCCACGAGCGAGGG
The DNA here is from genome assembly GCA_038748405.1 of Cyanobacteria bacterium P01_H01_bin.21. Taxonomy (GTDB): domain Bacteria; phylum Cyanobacteriota; class Cyanobacteriia; order Phormidesmidales; family Phormidesmidaceae; genus Leptothoe. The sequence goes on from JBCDIX010000053.1 coordinate 39,235, forward strand.
ATGGGGAATGCAATTCAAGGAATTGGTGGTGCTTTAGGTAGAATGATCGGCGGTGGCGGCATGCTGATTTTACTCAATCGCTGGGGCTGGACCCATAGTTTATTGAGCCTAGCCGCTGTGATGGTGCTTGCTCTGGTACCGGTCTTGATTTATCGCGAACCTCACCGCAAGATTTCTGAGACAACTACTGTATTTGAGCAACAAAACTACTTTAAGGTGTTTATTAGGTTTGTACAGCGTCCTGGCATGGGGATTTGGCTGCTTGTTTTAGGACTGTATGCGGCTGCCCATAATTTGTCGGCAACCATGTTTACACCACTGCTGGTGGATGCAGGATTATCGATGGCAGACATTGGCTCTCTCCTGGGTGTTTTTGGGATAGGCATGAGCATATTAGGGACGCTAGCCGCTGGGATACTGATTGATAAACTAGGTCGTAAGGGGACACTGCTGGTGGCAAGTGCGATCGCATTAACCGGAATCTTGTTTTACCAGCTACCCACCTTTGGATTTACTCAGTTGCCTATTTTGTACAGCATTGTCAGTGTTGCCTTTTTCTCATTAGGTATGGTCGGCACAACAGCATTCACCATCATGATGGACAAAAGTCGACCGGAGATGGCAGGGACAGACTATACGCTGCAGACTTCGTTGATTGGCATAGGCAGTGTGCTATCAGCGGCAGTAAGCGGTGTTTTGGCAGAAGCGGTTGGCTACCGTGGAGTGTTTGCGCTGAGCGGTATTTTGGGCATGGTGCTTTTAGCTGTCATTGCTAAAAAGCTACAGTTATCGGCTCATTCTGTCTCTAAGGATAAACAAATAAACTCTCAATTAGAAAAGAGTGTTTGAGGTTTCCTCTTTAAAGCAGCCAATAGTTGTTGGCATATCCCTTATAGTCCATGGGGTTTAGCAATAGCCAACATTAAAGCTTCCAAACACTCTGACTCAGATTGCCCAGCCGTATCAATTACAATCCTGTCCTTTGTCCAATTGTGATACTCACGGTTCACGACATCGTTCCACGTCGGCAGCTTTAAACCCGAGATATCAGACATGCGCGATTCAACTCGACGGCGGTGTTCGCTGTCATCTGAGCAAACAAGTTCAATATTGATAAATGCAGCCCCATTATTTTCTGCAACCTGTTCCCATTCGTGTCTTGTTAGGTCAATAGGGTTACACGAGTCAGCAATGACATCCATGCCTAGCTGAAGATTATCAGCTGCAATTCTATAGGCCATTCGATAGCCTTCGCCCTCAACCTGGATTCCACAGAGATCTCTCAGCCCTTGTTCGATGGTATCAATTCGTAGGTGAACTGCGCTGGTGGCTTGAGCCAACCGTTTAGAGAGCGTGGTTTTGCCCGTGTCTGGTAATCCTGAAAATATGAATAGCGTTGACATACACCATATTAGATTGCACTCTTCTTCTCCTAGCCTTGAGATTAGCATTTAAGACGATAAGAGCTACTTAGCTAACTTGTTGCTGCAAATCTTAATTTACCGTTATGAAGGAAGCAAGCTTTATTAAAGAGCCTAAGATCCAGCGGGTTTGGTAATCGGACATCACTGAGACCTGGACAAATTCCAGCAGCTGAATCGAAAGAACGGTCAATCTGAGAGATAAACACCATGACAAGGTTCCGTTCATTCGCAAATGATTTCAGTGTACTAACTTGAGTTATAAGTTCAGGGTTTCGCCGCTTCTGATCTAACAACTGTAGGTAATCAATAACAACCACTGTTCCTTCTGACATTGTCGAGAGCCGCGCCATAATGTACTCGGCGTTAATCTCGTCAGATGCATCAAATTTAAAAACATCACGAAAAGCGATTGGATCTTCTCCAATACGTTGGAATAAATCAAGAATGTCGGTCACACTATACTCCAGCGTAAAGAAAGCTCCCTGACGGCCTGACTTCATTGCTTCAACCGTTAGCTCAAGACTCAATTGGGTTTTGCCATGACCAGGACGTGCACCTAAAAGTATCAGATCTCCAGGAGAAAACTGTTCGAGTAAAATTTTTGCTGGTGCAGTGGCAGACAGGCCTGACACCAGCAGACTCCAGCGAGGAAAGCCTTCTTTGGCCGCAATACGATCTAATGCCATGTGAAGCGGTATACCTTCTGTACGCGACAGAATTCTGGCTTGGCGCTTGAGACGGTAAATAGGTGCAGACAGTTTCATTGAAAACCTCCTATTGCGATCGCATATCACAACCCCTCCTTATGTGTGTTGACCAGACAGTTGGTTTTACAAGCGGTATGCCCTGCACGAACAAGTACTTTCCCAAATGGAGGGGGGAGGCATGAGCGATGCCAGCGTCAAAATTATAGATCGATAACTCAATATTGAAAAAATAGGAATAATTCTCAATAAATTACAAAACAGCAGTAGCATAAACAGCAATCGAGCTGCAGTCTATTAGCGCTCGCCATCCTGCTATGAAAATTAACGTTTCCTATAATCAATACGCCACGCTGCTAGACGAATTTCGTCAAAAGCGCTGGATTACGACTCGTCAGGATGGCAAAGCTCTACAGACCGATTGGCACTCTCCCTTTATCGCTGGGCATCATCGTTTCTTTAATCTGCGCTCCGATCTCAAAATTTATGACTGGAATCAAACCTTTTTGGAAAAACTAGAACTGTTTGAACCAGGTCTAGAAAGCCATCCTGCCATTCTGATCTTTTTGCTCAAGGGACATTTGCAAGCCACCCATCGCGACACTACATACCGTTGTGAAACTCAGGTAAAAGCAGGTCACAATCTGTTAATGCTCAATGGATTAGGTAAACAAGGAACCTGGATCTGTCCCTATGGGCTGACCAGTCAAACGGTAGAAGTGATCGTAAACCCTAAAACGCTGGCAGCCTACTTAGATCATGAGTCAATGTCAGACCTGATCAAGCTGCGTTGTCGGTTGAGTACAAACCTAGATCAACCCTACTTTCATGTCGGGGCAATCACGCCTGAAATGCAAATGGTGTTGCATCAGTATCTACACTGTCCTTACGAGGGGATTATGCAGACCCTCTATCTGGAAAGTAAGGCGGTTGAGCTGATTGTGCTAAAGCTGGCGCAGATTAAGCAGATGGCGCAAGAGGCTAATACGAGAAAGAATAAGAGTGCTAAGCGTCGCCTTAACTCTCAAGATCGAGAACGGGTCTATCAGGCCCGAGAGATTTTGTTGAGTGATATGGTTCATCCACCATCTCTAAGGCAGTTAGCAGAGCAGATAGGGATCGGTGACTATAAGCTCAAGCAGGATTTTCGGACTGCCTTTGGGACAACGGTATTTGGGTATTTGCGATCGCACCGCCTAGAACAAGCCCGTCAGCTATTGACCACTCGCACTATGAACGTTTCCGAGGTCGCCCAGTTTGTTGGCTACAGTAGCCTGGGCAAGTTTACCGCCGCCTTCAAAAAGCAATTTGGTGTGCTGCCCAGCGCCATTGGCAAACACTGATATCAAACTTAACCAGAAACACCGCCTTGGACTAAGAAAACGCCCGCTTGGTTATAGAAGTTTCAGTGTGGGCTCAGTATTATCCCTGATAGGTCAATGAGAAGGATTCTTAATAAAGGTTAGGTAGGGGCTGTGTCTTGTACCAGTTCTCCACTACCAAGCAACATTACCCTTCTCTGACCTGGTGTGAGTTCTATGAGCCTAATGCAAAAATACTTGATCGGTCGAGGAATATGGAGTGCGGGGATCATCCTACTGCTGTCAGTTCAGCCCAGTTGGGCACAAGATAGCCAAATACCAGAGATAGATGACCCAAATGCTGAGTCCTTCGAATCAGAGGAAGACGATACCTTACGAATTATTGTTACTGCTGAACGTACACCTGAAGATGTGCAGGATGTACCTGTTAGCATCACAACGTTTACAGAACAACAGATCGAAGATGCCAACATCACCTCGTTAGACAGCATTGCTGATAGAACACCCAACTTTACCTTTTTCCCCAGCGGTGCCAATCGTACAGCTCCTTTTTACACCATCCGTGGAGTTTCCAACTTTAATGCCTTTACCCGTGATGGTGTCGGCTTTTTTATTGACGATGTCCCCTATGATTTCGCTGGTTTTATCGATCAGGATCTGGTGGATTTAGAACGGATCGAGGTACTGCGGGGTCCGCAAAATACTCTCTACGGTAGAAGCTCTGCTGGCGGTGTCATCAACGTCATCACTCGTAGACCCACAAACGAGTATGAATTTAAAGCAGCTGCCAGCTACGGAAGCTTTGAAGATCTAGAAACGCAGCTCAGCGTCAGCGGCCCGATTGTAGAAGATGAATTGTTGTTCCGGTTATCGGGCAGCTACGGAACTCAAGACGGCTATGTGGAAAACACATTTCTTGATGACGATATTGATGGAGGTACCTCCATTACGGGGCGAGGGCAGCTGTTGTGGACACCCTCAGACGAATGGGAAGTGTTGCTCAATGCCTCAGTGAGCGACTATCGCGAAGGGGCAGAACCGCTAGTTTTTGTAAGACCCGGCGATCCGTTTGAATCTGAGCTAGACTTCAATGGCTTCAATGATGTGGTGTCTAACGCCCAGTCAATGAGGGTAGCCTACGATACCCCTTCTATTCGCGTCACTTCTATTACGGCTCACCGTTTTTCTAGCCAGCAAGGCGCCCTTGACCAGGACGGCAGTGTTGCTGATTTTCTAATTAATGCTCCTGATTTCTCATCGCGAGTATTCACCCAGGAACTGCGGGTGCAGTCTCCAGAGGACGATGATCGTCTGCAGTGGATCGCCGGAGGTTATTTTGAAACTGCTACCTTTAAGAACAATCGTGACTTTATCTCTGGGACGGCAGCTCCTGTAGCTTCTCAGGGAACATTGCGCTCTGATGGTGAGGTGGATAGTCGCAGTCTGGCCACATTTGGTCAGGCTAGCTATGAAGTTGTTGATGGCCTTACGCTGACAGCAGGTCTACGATACGAAAATACGGAAGTCTCCACAGATTTCACCCAAACGTTTATTTCCCCTGACGGAACCTTGGTGTTGCCCTTACAGCAGTTCAGCGATGTGGAAATCGATGGTTCAGAACTGTTGCCTCGATTTGTCGTTGACTATCGCTTTACCCCAAATCTATTAGCCTATAGCAGTGTCACTCGTGGGTATCGACCCCCTGGTGGTAACTTTGAACCAGACAATGAGACTGTTGCTGTATTTGATGCCGAGAAATCTTGGAATTATGAGATTGGCTTAAAATCTTCCTGGCTAGACAACCGATTGACAGTTAATCTAGCTGGTTTTTACAATGACACAACAAATTTTCAGTCTCCTAGTGTACAAGATGGGATTGTTACCATCACCAACGCTGACATTCGTACGATTGGGGCTGAACTAGAACTCACCGCTCGTCCGATTTCTGGATTAGAACTGAGTGCTGGATTAGGGCTGCTTGATGCCGAATTCCAGAACGGAGTTGATTTCGCTACAGGTCAGGCAATTGAGGGAAAACGTACGCCTTTTACCCCAGATTTAACCTACAACGTAGCTGCTCAATATCGCAGCGAGTCGGGCTTTTTTGGCCGCTTAGAGGTGATTGGGTTTGGTAAGACTTACTTTGATAACCTCAACACCATCGAACAAGATTCCTTTGCTCTGGTTAATGCTCGCCTAGGCTATGAGTTTGACAACTATGGCATTTATCTATTTGCCAATAATTTATTTGATGAAGAGTATTTGACCCAGGCATTTGACTTTGGCGGCACTCTGTCAGTAGCAGGTGCGCCTCAAACATTTGGAGTTCAAATAAGAACAGAGTTTTAGAAGGTGGTGTGTGGGTGAAAATGCTCCGTTTCAGAGTCAAAAAGATCCGTCTAGGGGTCTTCATTCACCAATAAAACTTCTATGATCGGAACTCCACCTCGTTGTCATGAAGAAAACAACCCTATGGTAACCATTGATGACAGCCGTTGGCCACTGGTCTCAGCCCGGTTTCAAGGAGCTGGCACCCCAACAGAAATGGCTCAGTTTTACACAAAATTTGAAGCCTGGCTAGCAAAACAAGAGAAATTTGCCCTAGTACTCCAGCGAGATGATGCAGAAGCCGCTGAAGAACAGGGCAAGAGTTCTCCTGAAGTAAAACAAATGCGTAAAGATGGCATTGCTTGGACTAAGACCCACAAACCTCAGATTTCTCAGTACTGTGCTGGGGTGGCCATGGTGCCCGACTCAGCTAAGCTACTCAAACTATGGGGACCGATGGTAGCCACAGTAACTCGCACCCTGTACGGCTGTCCGGGTAAAGTATTCAGCTCGATGGATGAAGCCGAAGGCTGGGCAATTGAACAGCTGGGTCTAGCTACCTCAGCCAAAGCTGCCCCCATGTCTTTTAAGCAGATAGTTCTGCAACAACAAGTCATGCTGGGGCTATCAGGACTGTTGGCAGCGATTGGTGCCGCTCTAGGATTGGTGCCCTACTATTTAATTTATCTGGTTAGCTTGCAACTCTTTGGTTCAGCCAGTGTCCTCGATACGCAATACATTTGGCAGTTGGCATGGCTGGCAGTGGGAGCCGTAGTCGGCAAGGGAGTTTGCAATGGCGTTTCCACTCGTCTGTCTCACATTGCCGCCTACACGATTCTCTACGACTTACGGATTGAGCTGGCTCGCAAGCTGGGTAGTTTGCCTCTGGGCTACTTTAGCGATCGCACCACGGGAGAAATCAAAAAGATTATCCACGAAGACGTGGAACAATTGGAGCAGGGATTGGCCCACCTGATTCCGGATGTTGTTGCTGGGGTGACCGTGCCGACTTTGGCAAGCATTTTGTTGCTGTTGGTGGATTGGCGGATGACTCTGGCGACGCTAGCTAGTGCCGTCATCGCCCTGGGCCTTTTTGGCTTTATGATGTCCCGCTTTGACATGAGTGCCTACAACGCCCTGCTGGCCAAGATGAACGGTGTGGTCATCCAATACATCAACGGCATGAAGGTGATAAAAGCCTTTACCCGAACAGATTTCTCCTTTGGTCAGCTGCAGGATGTGGTAGAAGAAATGCGCCAGGTGTATGTGCGCACCACCCGCACTTCTGCCTTGCCGATGGCAACCATGCTCACCCTGATGCGCTCAGCAGCGGTGACAGTAGTGCCCGTGGGAATCGCCCTATATTTAAATGGTTCTCTCAGCATTCCAACATTTGTGTTGTTTGTGGTCATGGGTGTTGGGTTTAACCGACCGATTATGGCCGTACTTTTCCATGGCTTCACTGGGGTCTATCAGATCAATTCAGCCTCTCAGCGTATAGCCGAAGTGTTCAGTCAGTCAGCACTGGCAGATCCGGCAGACCCTAAGCAGCCCCAGGGTAATGATATTTCTTTTCAAACTGTCTCTTTTAGCTATGGCGATACCCAGGTTTTAAACAACGTTAGCTTTACGGCACCTGCAGGCAGTGTTACCGCATTGGTGGGACCATCAGGGGCAGGTAAAAGCACTGTAGCAAAGCTAATTCCTCGTTTTTGGGATGTGGATCAAGGGGATATTGCTATTGGTGGCGTTAGTGTCAACGACATTGCTGTTGAGCGATTGATGAACCGAGTATCGTTTGTATTTCAAGATGTCTTTTTGTTTAACGACACAATTTTAGAGAATATTCGCATTGGTAAGCCTACAGCCACTAAAGCCGAGATTGTGCAAGCGGCTAAAGCTGCCCGCTGTCATGAATTTATTAAGGCACTGCCCCAGGGATATGATACCTCCGTGGGTGAAAATGGCGTCAGTCTCAGTGGCGGTCAACGACAGCGGTTATCCATTGCCCGTGCCATTCTCAAAGATGCACCAATTGTGGTGCTAGATGAAGCCACCGCCTATGTGGATCCTGAAAATGAAGCCATGGTTCAGGAGGCACTAGCAGGTCTGTTAGCCAGAGGAGAGAAGACTCTGATTGTAGTCGCTCATCGTCTCTCAACGATTACAGAAGCGGACCAGATTTTAGTCATTGACCAGGGACAAATTGTTGCCAGCGGAACCCATGGGGCGTTATTAAAAAGCTGTGAACTTTACAGGGATCAGTGGCAGGCACATAGGAGTGCACAGAATTGGCAGTTGCCTAGCCCCTCTGGGGCGACAAAGCCAACGCCTTCGCCCAGGGCCCAATCGGTGGTTGAGCGGAGTCGAAACCACACTTCTCCTGTTACCAACACATTAGAAACGGATAAACCCTTAGAAAATCCCTATCGTACGCTGGATGAAACCGATTCTGTTTGGACGATGATGCGTAAGCTAATTCCGGCTAATACAGACCATTATTTTTGGCGGGCGGTGCGCTGGCGCATGGTGGAGGGTATGGCAATTGGGTCAACAAGTTACATAGTTTATCTAGTACTGGTTGCTTTTTTTCAAGGGGCTGAAGCGAGTCAGCTGTGGGGGTATGTAGCCGCCATTGTGGTGCTGTGTCTTGCTCAAATTGGGTTTGGCTATCGGGCCAATGTTCAAGCCTATGCGCTGACCATGGGGGTACAGACGCGGCTGCGGCTGTTTATTGCTGACTATCTGCGGCGGTTGCCCCTGGGCTTTTTTACTGAGCGGTCAACGGGCACAATTGATGCCCTGTTTACCACCAACATTATGTTTCTAGAGCCCCACCACGTGTTGGAAAACCTGATTAATGCGGTGGTGACACCCGTGATTATCTTTCTTGTTATGCTGGTATATGACTGGCGGTTGGCGCTGGTGCTGGCATCCAGTGTGCCGTTTGCATTGATGGCACTACGCTATGGAGAAAAGATTTTTGCACGGGTGTGGCGGCTGCAGTCCATTGCTCGGGTACAGGCTAACTCTCGTATGGTGGAGTATATCCAGGGGATTTCTGTTATCCGAGCGTTTAATCTGTCTGGGGATCGGCTAGCGCAGTTTCGTCATGGGCTACAGGATTATCGCACCGCTAGCCTGAATACGGTTACCCAGACTATGCTGGCGACGGTGATGTTTTTGTCGGTATTGGAGCTGGGGTTTGCCCTGCTATTGATAGTGGGAGCGGCTCTGTTTGTGCAGGGCAGTCTCACAGGGGAGAGTTTTCTCTTTTTTATGGTGCTGGGGCTGGCGTTTTATATTCCGCTGATGTCCATGGCGGATATGCTGGAGTTTTATCGGATTATGCAAAACTGTGTGCGTAATCTAAAAGAGTTTTTGCAATCTGACTTGCTTCCTGTGGCGAGTTCTCCTCAGCCGCCGGAAGACACAACTATCGAATTTCAGGATGTTAGCTTTAGCTATGATAATGAGACCGTGCTGGAGCAGGTTAGTTTTTCGATTGCGCCCCGGTCAATGACGGCTTTGGTGGGACCTAGCGGGTCGGGCAAGACTACGATTACCAACCTGATCGCTCGGTTTTGGGATGTGGATCAAGGGAACGTTACCCTGGGCGGTGTGGACGTACGACAGCTGCCTACCGATACGCTGCTATCGCAGATGACCATGGTGTTTCAGGATGTGTATCTGTTTAACGATACGATTTTTGAAAACATTCGATTTGGTAATCCAGAAGCCACTGAAGCCGAGGTAATGGCAGCAGCCAAGGCCGCCCAGTGTCATGGGTTTATTAGCCATCTACCTGACGGATACCAGACCATGGTGGGCGAAGGGGGCACGACACTGTCTGGCGGTGAGAAACAGCGTATTTCTATTGCCCGTGCCATGCTTAAAGATGCACCCATTGTGCTGCTAGATGAAGCAACAGCCTCTATTGATCCAGAAAATGAACGGCGGATTCAACAGGCGATCCATGCCCTGAGTCTTGAGAAAACGCTGATTGTGATCGCCCATCGGTTAACGACCATTGCAGCGGCGGATCAGATTTTAGTGTTGGATGAAGGACGTGTTGTCGAGCGCGGAAAGCATAGAACCTTGGTAGAACAGGGAGGACTGTATCAGCGATTGTGGGATGTGCGGGTGCGATCGCACGGTTGGAAAATCGCCCCCTGACCAAGCAAATGCAGAACGGCCTGCCCGACTTGACTCTCCGCCTAATCTAGCTAAGAATAATTCTCAATTGCTAGTTAGAAACTTCTTATTAGAAGGATAGCAACTGCGCCTGACTAACCTGAGATCAGATCCATGCCGCTCGACCATGCCCGCACTATTGGCCAATCTGAGTACGATGCTATTTGGCAAGAAGCCAGTCATTACAACGAGGTTACCTGGACATGGGATGGGATTGAACGCTGGCAACCCATCCCTCAACAATTGGGAAAAGGTGAAAGACGGGTTATTAGACTGCAGCCAGGGCTGACGATCTATGTTTACACCAGCTGGTATTGGCGATCGCTACAGTTAAACTATCGCTGCACCACCCAAGATAAGCTGTTGTCCAATTTTTATTTACTGGGTGGACACCGGACAGTTAATCCTGGAATTCAACTTGAAGACGATCGAGAAGAGACTGCGGGTGAAACCTGTCTTTGTCATATTGCTGAGGCACGCTCAATTGAATATTACCCTGCTGAGCAATCTCACAAAAATCTCTGCATTGCCATTAATTTCGACCGACTCCGTTCGTTTGGTTTTGACCAGGAAGATGCTCCACCTCTATTGCAGCAATTAGCCCAGACGAAAGCCGTAGACAGTTTTCATCAATCCTTAAACCACACCACCCCGATGATGCAACAGATCCTCCAGCAGATTCTGGACTGTCCCTATCGCGGTGCTGTAAAACGCATGTATTTAGAAAGCAAGGTATTGGAACTTTTGGCACTGCAGTTTCACCACCTTAGCAAGATGCAGCGGTCAGACCTGGTGTCTCCTAAATTGCGGTCAGCCGATATTGAACGACTGCAGCTAGCGCGAGATATGCTGCAACAAAACTTTAACAATCCACCATCGCTGCTAGAGCTGG
>JBCDIX010000054.1:0-49844 GCA_038748405.1 Cyanobacteria bacterium P01_H01_bin.21
ACCGTCATTTCATAGCCATCTAGACGAAGTAGACTGAGGCTAGGCAGCAGACATTGAAACAGTTCCATAGAAAAACGACCGAAAGGTACTAGCTTCAACAGTTTCTTGCTATTCACATCGGATCACCAAAAGCTCGGAAGTGCCTGGTGTTATTCATATCATTGATACGATCCTAACGCCTGCATCGATCCTGCTCCAAGGTTAACTATTTTGATGTCTAGGGGTGAAAAATATCTAGGGTTAGGCAATTTACCATTGAAAAGATAGAGATCTTTAAGTGCCATAACAGAAAAAGATCCGATTCACGCTAAAGTGACTACCCTTAAAGCATGCCTCCTGATACGCCCAATCTGCATCAGGGTCACTATCATGTCGTTGCTGATTTAAGGTATGAACTTGTCCATAGTATTCGCTGTTTATTGGACAGATTGACTCATAGTTCGGCTTAGCAGCGCCACCATAATTCTTGGAAGAATGCTATGAAAGCCTTGCTACTCTATCCTCACTTTCCTCAATCTTTCTGGTCCTACGACCGCTTTATGGAAATTGCAGGGCTCAAGGCGGTGATTCCTCCTTTGGGAATCATTACAGTTGCTGCACTCTTACCGTCAGACTGGGAAATTCGGTTTTGCGATCGCAATGTTACCCATGAAACCGACGCAGATTGGCAATGGTGCGACATCGTCATTCTTTCCGCCATGCTCGTGCAAAAATCAGACTTTCAGGCCCTGATTCGAAAAGCGGTTCAGCTAGGTAAAAAAGTCGCCGTGGGAGGCCCCTATCCCACCTCTGTACCTCAAGATGCTTTAGATGCAGGAGCCCAGTTTCTAGTTTTGGATGAAGGGGAAATGACCGTTCCTCAATTTCTCGAAGCTCTGGGTCAGGGAGAAACCCATGGCATTTTCCGATCCCCTGAAAAACCCGATATCACCCAGAGCCCTGTGCCACGCTTTGACCTATTGCAGCGAGACGCCTACTTGATGATGGCCATCCAGTTTTCCCGTGGGTGTCCCTTTAACTGCGAATTTTGCGACATTATCTCCCTATATGGTCGAAAACCTCGTACCAAAACACCGACCCAAGCCCTAGCAGAGCTGCAAACCCTCTACGACTTAGGTTGGCGTGGGTCACTCTTTATCGTAGATGACAACTTTATTGGCAATCAGCGCAATGTAAAGTGCTTTTTGAGAGAACTGATCCCATGGATGCAGCAGCACCATTATCCATTTACCTTTATGACAGAAGCCTCAGTCAATCTGGCAGAGGATGATGAATTGCTCCAGCTGATGGGTGAGGCAAGATTTTACGCCGTTTTCCTCGGGATTGAAACCCCTGATCAAGATAGCTTACAGGTCACCCGCAAACTCCAAAATACCCGTAATCCGTTGGTAGAAGCCTGCCAAAAAATCAATGAGGCAGGGTTGCTGATTTATGCGGGATTTATCCTCGGTTTTGATGGAGAACGAGCAGGCGCAGGCGATCGTATTCAAGCCTTTGTAGAACAAACCAGCATTCCCCAGCCCATGTTAGGCCTTCTCCAAGCATTACCCAACACCGCCCTGTGGGAACGACTCAAGAAAGAACAGCGTCTGCTCGAAAACTCTAGTCATCTAACCGGTGATCAGAACACCTTGATGAATTTTATCCCCACGCGCCCAATTACAGAACTTGCTAGGGAATACGTCGAAGGATTTTGGCAGATGTATGAGCCCCAACGGTACCTCAGACGTTGTTTACAACAATGTCTCAAAATTCGTTGCCGACAACGTCGAAAGCAAACCATGCAGTTCCCATTGCACAAAGGCATACGCTTATTTGTCCAGCTTGTTTGGAGTCAAGGTATCCATCGGACCGATATTCGAGGACAGTTTTGGCATCAACTCTGGATTATTTTGTTGAACAAACCCCAGGTCCTTAATGTATACCTGGGATTATGTGCTGCGGGTGAGCATTTTTGGGAATATCGTGCGTTGGCCAAGGAACGAATTACCCAACAGCTAGGCTATGATCCACTCGCACGCAATGCAGACGTTAGGGTAATGTCGTGGGATTAAAATCATTCCGATAGGAACGTCTGCTTTAAGGTGAATGTTCCAAACCATTTGCCTGTCATTCATTAGCAACTTAGAAGGAATACTTGAAAAATCAACTCTCTCCTAGCAATCAGCTGCTGACACCCGTTATTTTATTAGGATTAATCCTTTTATTGGCATTCAACAGCTTTGCTGTTCTTAATCCCGGTCAAGCAGGGGTGATCAGCATCTTAGGTAAAGCCAGGGATGGCGTACTTCTAGAAGGCATTCACTTTAAACCACCTTTAATTTCCGTTGTAGATATATATGATCTGACCGTACAAAAATTTGAGGTGCCGGCACAAAGTTCTACGAAGGATCTCCAGGACTTATCGGCCAGTTTTGCCATTAACTTTCGCCTTGATCCGTTTTTAGTCGTTGAGATTCGACGAACCCAAGGAACCTTGGCAAATATTGTCTCTAAAATTATTGCGCCTCAAACCCAGGAATCCTTTAAAATCGCCGCTGCCAGGAGAACTGTAGAAGAAGCAATTACCAAAAGAAACGAACTCAAGCAAGATTTTGATGATGCTCTAAGCGAACGGTTAGAAAAATATGGAATCATCGTATTAGATACGAGTGTCGTTGATTTAGACTTTTCCCCAGAGTTTGCCAGGGCCGTAGAAGAAAAACAAATTGCTGAGCAGAGCGCCAAAAGAGCAATCTATGTAGCTCAAGAAGCTGAACAGGAAGCTCAAGCCGATATTAACCGTGCCAAGGGTAAAGCGGAGGCCCAAAGACTACTAGCCGATACTTTGAAAGCTCAAGGTGGTCAACTTGTGTTGCAAAAAGAGGCTATTCAAGCCTGGAAAGATGGAGGTGCTCAAATGCCCAAAGTATTGATTATGGGGGGCAAAGACCAGTCTGGAATGCCTTTCTTGTTTAATCTGGGCGATGTTCAGCAGTAAAGCTCATCATAGGTTGTTTGTTCAGTCAACGTCGCTGACATAGATAGAATGTAGACCCAGTGTTTTTGATATGGACTGGGCACTTAGACCTTTCACACTCTGGGGCACTCCCATATCCCACCAACCCTTGCTTAATACCCCCATGGGCGATTTTAGTTCGTCACCCATGGGGGGTATTAAGCAACACTTGTATAGGGTTACGGAGATATAACAAAGAAGACTTTATTGTATACATAAAGTCTTCTTTGCTGTGTTGAATTGTATTTTATAGCTTAATCAATCAACGCATTCTGAAATTCAAGCAATTATGATCTATCGTTGTTGGTTGACATTGAATTTTTCGTTGAAGCCGCCCAGGATGTAGAAAATAGAACATTTATCCTCTATCTCCTCAACTTCACGATTGTTAGTGAAGCAACAGTCTAAACCATGAATTGGCCTTTTAGCGGCCAAGACGATCATTAAACCAGAGGATTCTCTATGACTGTAGTTACAGCCAATGCCCCTAATTTCTGTCGTAATCAACGAGTGAGCTTTGTCGGTGGAGAAGGTACCGTAGAAAGCTATCGTTCTGAAGCTGATACCTGGATATATCTGATTAAGATGTCAATGGGGCCAGAACCAGATTTTGGCAGAATGGGCGGAGAAACAACGATAGTTCTACTCGAATCAGAGTTGCGGGCAGTATAAGTCTTAAAAAATATCACTTGAGTTAAATAAACAACATTAGGTCATCTCTATATCATGACTTTAAACATGTATAATAAGAGAATGTCTCAACACAGTATTAAATTCAGAACTGTTAAGCCTTTGTATCCTCGAGTGATTCTGACTTCAGGTTATTTTGAGAGTAATGTTGAAAAACAATAGCAATACTATTATTGCTATTACTTTGATGCTTCAACGACAATTAGGCTATTGTCTTGAGGTTAATGTGTTAGCAAGGTTGAGACATTTCTGAAAAGTAAGTCTATCGATGACTTAATTCACGTTCTTATCGTCTATTGGAAAAATAACGAACACCGACATAAAGTCTAATTCCTGGGCTAGCTGATTAAGCCAGAGGAAAAGTTGTTACAGCAGATACTGGATCGAAATCGGATCAAGTTTAAGCTTCAACACCTAACTACAGAATGTGTTGTTGTTGTTGTCGTTGTTAGCAGCTCGTCTAATCCTTAATCAATCAGCAATCAAACCATGAGCTTATGGCATTTTAACTGGTCCACCCTAAATTTTGAAGTATTAAAGTAAGGAGAATACTTGAATGATGGCCATGCAGAAAACAGCGCTAATCTATTGTGAAGAACAATTTGGATTAATTGATGGCAAAACAGCATCAGGGTTAATCCGACAATCTGATACGTATCAGATTGTCGGAGTGCTTGATAGCTTATTAGCTGGTAAGGATGCAGGGGAAGTTTTAGGAGATAAAAAAAATAATATTCCCATTTTTGCTAATCTGAGAGCTGCTTTAGATGCACTGCCAGAGATTCCAAACTGCTATATCTATGGCAAAGCGCCTTTAGATGCCCGCATTTCTTTCGAAGAAAGGTCTCTGATTCTGGAAGCCATGGGAGAGGGAATGGATATTGTTAATGGACTGCATGAATTTTTTTCTGACGATGCGGAGTTCAGTCATATGGCTGAACAATGTAATGTACGAATCAGAGATATCCGAAAACCCCCGAAACTAAAGGATCTACATGTTTTTACAGGGCAAATCGCTAAGGTCAATATCCCGGTTATTGCCATATTGGGGACCGATTGCGCCTGTGGCAAAATGACAACTGCCGTAGAACTCAATAAAGCCCTGAATAGCATGGGTGTTAAGTCAGTCATGGTGGCAACCGGTCAAACTGGATTAATGCAGGGAGCAAAGTACGGCACATCCATCGACGCCCTAGTTTCGCAGTTTGTTGTTGGTGAGATAGAACATGCTGTTGTTCAAGCTTTTGAACATGAAAATCCAGATATTATCTTAGTCGAAGGGCAGGGGGCAGTTAGCCATCCTGCTTTTATGAGTTCCGTAGGCATTTTAAAGGGAAGTATGCCTGATGGTGTTATCCTCCAACATCCATCTGCTAGAGAATTTCGATGTGATTTTCCAGATTTACCAATGCCGACGCTTAAAAGTGAAATTCGATTAATTGAAACGATTTCTCGAGCTAAGGTGATGGCTATTACACTCAATAACAAAAGCTTGACGGAAGCAGAAGCTTTGAACGCAATCAGAGATTGTGAACGCTTCTTCCGGTTACCGACAACAGATGTATTGAGTTATGGATGTCAGAAGCTAGTAGATAGATTGAGCGATTGTTTTCCACAACTTAATTTGCGTTCTAATCCAACATTTCTAGGCAACATGCCGCAGCTAGCCACAAGATGAAACCACTGTGTATTTGGAGTCAATAAATGGCATTCTTGATGCCAAGAATAGAAATCACCTTATCTAAGATACAGTACAACGCTCAGTTTTTATGCAACTTTTATGGACGCCAAAAGATTGACCTGATGGGAGTTTCTAAAGCTGTGCTTGGAAATCCTCTTGTTGCTGAGGCCATGATCTTAGGTGGAGTAAAATTTATTGCCGACTCTCGCATCGAAAATATTCAAAAGATGAGAAAGGCTGGCATATTAACTCAATTTGTACTGTTGCGAACTCCGTTAAGTCAGGCAGAGTCTGTAATTCAAAATGTAGATATTAGCCTCAACACAGAACTTAGAACGATAAAAGAACTCTCCCATTACGCTGTTCAACATAACAAAGTTCATCAAATCATTGTTATGGTCGAACTAGGTGATCTGCGTGAAGCTATTCTTCCCAAGGATCTATCTCAATTTGTTAAAGATGCTGATGCCTTATCGAACATCCAAATTATTGGACTTGGATGTAATTTGGCTTGCTATGGTGGGATTAAACCAGACAATGCAAAGATGCGTCAATTGTCTGCTCTAACACATTCCATCGAAAAAGAACTTCAGATTAATTTAGCTATCATCTCGGGTGGTAATTCGGCCAACTATGACTGGTATGAGTCTACTCAAGATGTTGGGCGAATCAATAATTTACGCCTAGGTGAATCGATTCTTCTAGGGCATGAAACGGCCCATCGAAAACCCATTCCTGGATTAGATACCGGTGCTTTCAAACTAGTTGCTGAAGTGATCGAATCAAAGAAGAAACCATCTCTCCCTAGTGGAACAAGCTGTCAGGATGCTTTTGGAAATAATAGCTCACAATACTCAGATCAAGGTATTCATCAGCGTGTGATTATTGCTTTGGGTATACAGGATGTCTTGATATCTGGCTTAAGTCCCCTTGACGATTTAGAGATATTGGGTGCTAGCAGTGACCACATTATTTTAGAAGAGAGAAACACGCATTTCCCCGTTGGTAGTGAAGTTACCTTTGGTCTTACCTACGGGGGATTGCTAGCAGCGATGACATCTCCATTTATAAAGAAACACTTTATCGGTTGTCCAGACTCTCTACTACCACTCGTTAGTTAAAACATGGACCAGTAAAACTGGCAGTTTGTTTTAGAAGGGTTCTCTTCAAACTGGCATATCTTGACAACAATGGCTGCAGCGCCAGGAAAGCTTGCCTGAAGAAACATGCCGAAGCAATACACTTGAGCAACAAAGACAAATATGTCTGTGCATCAGAGTTTTTTCTACCTTAGAGATTGACGTCTGTGCATCAAAACGCGCATGCTGAATCAAAGATTTCATTGGGTAAATTGTTAAAGGGTTTTATTAAATAAACGAAGCGTTGAATACTGTGGCAAACTGCTGAATATATTCAGACAGTTTGCTGCGCACATAGCTGTTGTAGCTTAAGAATTCTAGCGATCAGCATGGTCATTAACTATATGCGCCGAGCTATGTTTTGGAACTGGCAGCTAGCTTAAACTGATCAGATACTAGCCACGCTAGATAATTCTTGCAAACAATCAGGATCTACGTAGTGACAAGTAGTGCTATCTTGACAGATCAAAGCCCACCCAGACTGCTCAATGTCAACCAACCGATAGGTCGTATCTTGCACAAAATAACCTTTATGGTTTCGAGTACCTGATTTAACCTCAAGGTTATAAGCGTTTGTGTTAATCATTATTCTATTTTCCTAAATGAAGGTGCAAAGTAGTGATGTTCGTAGGTGTTAAATCAATAAATGCAGTTTATGCATTGGTTCTTTGTGAATAAATTCATCTTATCTTTAAAAACGTTGAGTCACCGTTAAGCTATGTGTCGCACAAGTTGATATTTGATTAAACAAACAAGGGGATAGGGTCTACAGAGGGCGCTGTGCTGCCCCTAACGGGCATGGGTCACTGTCTCTAGCAGGAGATTACCATGGTTAACAGACTATTTTTGGTTAGCATCGGCTGTGACCAAGTTAACTAGAAAAGCTCTAGCATGATGGCCGTAACGCTGCCTGTATTTGCCAAAAAGGGATTTAGCAGTGGTTTAATGATTAATTCAGTGAGGCCAGACATGTCTAGTGATCAATGTCGTCCTGGAAAATCCCCTTAGACTGATGTTGTTTTCTAATGATAAACATGCCTGAATTCGTAAAGGTTGAAAATCTCCATCACGTAAAGGTTCCCAGTAATATCCATCTGTGGCAGGTATTGGAAGGTAAAAGAAAAAGTCTGACGAACAGTCAAACGATGAAAACGATGGAATCGCAGATGGGGTTTATAGAGAAATCGTTCTGGGATAATTGGCTGAAAAAATATAATGGAAAGCTTCCTAATGGCTTCTACTGGATCGATCACCACGCCCAAACCTTTAATGTAGTTCTGAGTACTACCTGGGATGCCGCTGCGTATCAGCTAGAACAAAAAGGCGTTGTTTTTTCAGGATTGTAGTGCATACACGCGGGCAAAGCCCTAAGAAACTTGAGGCTCGTTAGAGTGCAATATGCACATAGCGATCATCGCAACTCCATGTAGGATCGAGCCTCGTCAATCAAGAGATAGCCTTTTGATACTGTTGGGCTATGTCATGATGAGCTTAATTATGAGTCTTTCCAAGAACTATCATATTGTTTACAGCTACACTGATCCATCGGAACGACGTATAACAATATGGCGCGATATCACAATGACTGCTGCTGAAATTCGAACTGCAGGGCACTCTGATTTCATAGACGGTGTCAAAGAAATTGTTATGGAGCATTCTCTGCGGCCAAGACCTAATAATAAGCGCAATATAGTAGTCCATAGCTTTTCAGAACTGCCTTGGTGACAACCTGAACTTGCCTATCTTTTCGCTGCTCATCTTCTATTTGGATCCATCTATGGAAAAAGCTGAAAAATTTGATTGAAGCTGCATAAAATCAGACTGATGAGGGATAGTCGATCCATTGAGACTCTTTTACAAGGTTACGAATTCTCGCCTTAACTGATGCTGGCTCGTCCTCTTGCCCTTGCTTCAACAGCTTAGCAACAATGGACAGACATGTATGGGTGAATAGTAAGGCTAACTGTACTATGAATTACAGTTAGCAAGAAACGGGTAGTATTAAGTCGTTGTGGGATGGCTCATTTCTGTTTATGCGGATTGCCACGGCTGTACTTAGACCAACGTAGCTAATTGAGTTTCGTGTACTGTGGTCATATCTGTCATTAGCGACGAGGACCCTCTAGTGCAGTTTGTTTCATGTACCTACGATGCCCATGCCGAGCCAATCTTAGCCATCCTAAACGATGCTATTGCCAATTCAACCGCGCTCTATGACTATAGGCCTCGTACGTTAGAAAATATGATCCAGTGGTTTGAGACTAAACACAGGGGGAATTTTCCGGTCATTGGTGCAGTTGACGATGATGGGTTTTTGCTTGGCTTTGCTAGCTATGGCACATTTCGCGCCTGGCCAGCCTTTAAATACTCGGTTGAGCATTCTATCTATATCCATTGGGAGCATCGCGGTCAAGGGATTGGCTATGCCCTGATGCAACAGCTGATCGCAGCGGCTATTGAGCAGCAGTACCACGTCATGGTGGGTGGTATTGATGTCGACAATCCGGGCAGCATTGCCTTACATAAAAAACTGGGATTTACCCATGCAGGCACCATTAAACAGGCTGGTTTTAAGTTTAATCGCTGGCTTGATTTGGCCTTTTATCAGCTGCTGTTGGAAACACCCACACATCCTATTGATGGCTAACGTACATGCTGGGGAAGAAATCGCCCCAGACCATGGGTCGACTGCGACCGTCTGCCTAGGAACTGTCCATGTAAGCTAATCTGTTCTGCGTCGGCTAGCTGTCCTGGTTCCCAAGCTTTAAGAGCAGAGACAATGTCATGGGTGTAGATTCTGAGGTTGTCGGCAAGTGCGATCGCATTAGCTGCCGCCTTTGATGTTCCAGCTGCTGTGTGGGGTCGCACAATGAATGCAGCATCCCCTAGCAACACCACTCGACCAAACACCATTTGTGGTACATCGAGGTCTAAAATTGCCTGGACAAAGGGCTCTTGGGTGGCCGCCACCAGCTTTTGCATCGGTGGCGTGAGTACACTACTAGCGTAGGTTCGCATTTCCTGCTCTACACCAGGGGCCAACAGTCCTGGCGGGATGGAATAATCGCGACGCTGGCCGTCTTTATCTGTTAGAAGACGCGGTAATTCTGTTGTCTCATCATAGTTGACATACCAGACCCAGTTAAAACGTCGTTCTCCTGGCACCAGTGACTCATCTTCTCCAGGAATCACATATTGCAAAATGTGAGAGTTAGGAAACTGAAAAAAAACAAACCGTTCGGTCAGCAGCGCCGCTGTCTCTGGGTCAAGATCGGCTTCATTTACTAAGCCACGATAGGCCACATAGCCTGCATATCGATAGTTAGCGTCTGGCAGCAGTTGCGATCGCACCGTAGAACCAGGTCCATCGGCACCAATCAGCAAGTCGCCTGTGGCTGAGGTACCATCAGCAAACTGAGCTGTTACCGAGTCTGTCGTTTGTTGAATATCCGTTAGACGTTTGCCCAGGTGATAGTGCTCTGCCGGAAACTGTCGCTGCATGAGACCATATAAACGATTCCAGGAAGTTAGCGTTTGACGAGTGCCCATACGCTGAGCCACATTTCCCTGAGCGTCTAGATAATAGCGCTCGTGGGCCACTACCCCAAGATCTTGAAGAGAAATCCCCACACGCCGAAACGCCTCTAACACTTGGGGCTGCATTACAATACCGCCACCGCGACTATTGAGGTGCTGGGCAGAACGCTCATAAATATCAACAGTCCAACCAATCGAGCGCAACAGCAGCCCGCTAAACAGACCGCCCAGAGACCCACCAATAACAATGGCATGTCGATCAATACTCATGACTGTGCTACCTCCAAATTCTTGATAGCCGTTTGCAACGCAGAGAAAAATACATCTACAGGCTGACCGCCCACCAGCACAGCATCCCCAATGCGAATTGTTGGCACACTGTGGATACCCTGGGCAACAGCCTGTTGTTTGTCAGCCCGTATATCTGAGATACCGTCATCAGACAACAGAAATGCCTTAGCCTGATCTAGACCTATGTCAGCCGCAAGGGCTGAGAGGGTGTCAATATCACCAATATCTTGCCCTTCAGTAAAGTATGCCTGCAAAATTCTCTCTGCCATCTCTGTGGCTTTACCAGCTTTGGCGGCTAAAGCAGTTAAACGATGAGCATTGAGCGTATTGGGCGTTTTTTGCATTAGGTCATAGCGAAATTCAACACCGTTGGCCTGACCCGCCTGCATCGTTTGAGCATCTAACTGTTGAGAATAGGCCCAAGTACCAAATTTGTTAGTGCGATAGGTGCGGCGATCCATACCTGCGGCAGGCATATCTGGATTTAACTCAAACGGATGCCAGACCCACTGAATATCAGCAGGCATTTCTAATTTTGCGATCGCCTGCTGTAGATTATGGTGAGCAATAAGACACCAGGGACAAATAAAGTCTGATGTAATTTCAATTGTTAACGTCATAGTGGCCTCCTTGAACAGGGCTCTCACTTGCGACATTACAATCGTAATTCCATTCATAAAAAATGATAATATGGCTTTTATGCCAAGCACTTTTGCAAAAAACGCAAAACTAACGGAGCCTTAACGGACGTGGATCAGTTTGCAGCGATGCGGGCATTTGTCAAAGTTGTTGAAACCGGAGGTTTTTCAGAAGCCGCACGGCAGCTCAACTTGGCAGTGTCGTCTGTAACGCGTCAGGTAAATAGTCTAGAGAAGCTTCTCAATACGCAGCTGCTAAATCGCTCTACCCGTAGCATTACCCTAACCCCGCAGGGGCAACAGTATTACGAAAAAGCAGTTAGAATTTTACAGGACATCGCCGAAGCCAATGCCTCTGTTACAGAAGGAGAAGATATCCCACGGGGAGTTTTACGGGTCAGTATGCCAGTGGCCTTTGGTCGGCTCCACATTGCCCCACTGTTGCATAAATTTCTAAAACAGTGTCCAGAGGTAAAGTTAGAGCTGCGTTTGAGCGACGGTTTAGCCAATCTGGTTGAAGATGATCTCGATATGGTCATTCGCCTCGGCAACCTGGATAGATCAGGAGCCACATTAATTGTTCGCAAGCTGGCAGATTACAGTCGTTTGGTGTGTGGCAGCCCCCGATACTTTAAGCAGTATGGCTATCCTGAGCACCCTAGCGATTTAGTACAGCACAACTGTCTGCTGTTTTCCTATGGCACAGGAGCAACTGTATGGCGGTTTCAGCTCGAAACAGAGACGGTTGAGGTTAACGTGCAAGGCTCAGTTGTTGCCAACAATTCAGAAGTGTTACGACAGCTTTGTTTAGACGGCATCGGTTTGATGTTAATGCCCACCTGGTTAGTTAATGAAGACATCCGCAGCGGGCAGTTGCAAGCTGTGCTGAGAGAGTTTCAAGTACATCCCCAAGCTGGCATGGATATGGGAGTCTATGCTCTTTATTTACCAAATCGTCGATATTCACTACGAGTGCAAACCTTTATCGACTTTCTTAGCCAGCATTTGAAATAATGTCTCCATTAACGGGACCAAAGTTGTCATAACGCTAGACTTGCCAATGCCCTATACGCCAGCCCACACAATCGTCGCAGCCCCTCTGTGGTATTTATCCCAAAAGCGATTGCCGTTGCCGCCGCTCATGATTGGCTGTATGGCTCCAGACCTGCCGTACTTCTTCTATCTAAACCCCATTTATTCCCCCGGTCACACCATCAGTGGACTGCTCACCCATGCCGTGCCGCAAGGTCTGCTTGCCCTTGGTTTATGGTATCTGTGGTTAGAGAAACCAACCCTGACACTGTTTGGTCTGAAACCATCTAAACGACAGTTTTCAGTAGCGTGGCTGGTGCTTGTTATTGTCAGTCTCTGGTTAGGAGCCGCTACCCATTCTTTTCTGGATGCCACTAGCCACGAATGGGGCTGGTTTGTACAGCGACTTGCTGGCTTACGCTACCCGCTGGGTGGATTGCCAATATTCAAATGGATTCAATATGGTGGTGGTGCTATCGGTTTAGCAGCTATCCTAAGCTGGTACTTGAGTGTTGCCAAAGTATCTACCACAGCCAATCGCCCGGTGCAGGCTGGAATTATTATCCTCAGCTTTTCAATCCTGAGCGTTATGGGCCTAGCTAATTGGGTACATCAATCTCAGGATTTGCAGTCTTTTGCCATTAATTCAGCATCGGGGGCAATGTCAGGCTTTGTTTTTGGCCTATGTTTGTTTTCTGTTTTCTATCGAATACCTAGCTTAAGAGCTTCTTAACTACAATGGGTAAATAGGAGTTCGTTTTAACAGAGAACGTTGCGTTGCGTATAAGATAAATTTCAATGATTTAAACCATGTCCATGACATCTGGTATTCCTGCATATATCCCAAGATTTAACCGAGCAAAACCGGTTGTCGCAGTTGTTGCAGAGAATAGCTCTACCGAACTAACGGACTACGTTATCCCCTATGGTGTTCTGGCTGAGTCTGGCGTCGCACAAGTGTTAGCGATCGCAACTCAAAAAGGGCCTATCCAAATGCTGCCTGCCCTTAAGCTACAGCCACAGGCAACGATTGCAGAGTTTGATGCACAATTTCCAGAGGGAGCTGACTATGTTATTGTTCCTGCCGTTATTCGTCGAAAGGATCCAATGTTACTCGGGTGGGTCAATGCTCAGGCCCAAAAAGGTGCAATTATTGTAGGGGTATGCGATGGCGTTTGGGTTTTAGCCAATGCTGGTCTGCTTAATGGTCGCAAAAGCGTCTGTCATTGGTTCTCATTTAACAGTCTTAAAAAGAAGTTTCCTGAAACTGAATGGCTACAGAATACGCGCTACGTCGCTGATGGCAGCATTATCACCACAACTGGGGTAACTGCATCGATTCCTGTGTCTGTGGCTTTAGTAGATGCGATCGCAGGCCATGAGAAAGCGACCTTAGTTGCCCAGGCGATGGGTATACAAAGCTGGGGAACAGAGCACGACAGCGAACAGTTTAAATTGAGCGCAAAAAATATTTTTACGGTTGTTGCCAACGGTATTTCATTTTGGGCTCATGAAAATATTGATATTCCGATTACCGAAGGTGTTGATGAAGTGGCTTTGTCACTGGTAGCTGACGCCTACTCACGCACCTATCGATCTAAAGCATTCTCGCTGCATACTTCTGATGAATGTGTCATCACCAAGCGTGGCCTTACGATAGTGCCCGATAAAGTTCACGCCCCCAAAAGGGCTGCCAGCCGAACTATTGAGTTACGAAGTGACCTCCCACCTATCGCATCGCTGGATATCACCTTACAGGAGATTGAGACATTGTATGGCGCTAGTGCTGCTGAAGTTACTGCCTTACAGCTTGAATATTCTCGTCCATAAAGCTCCAGGTTCTACGACCCGTGGTTTCATACCCCTGAACTAATCCCCTACCGATGGATAGTGCGAACAATCCAGTAGCTGATAGATAGCGCGAAGATTGCGATCGCAAGTCCAATCAGGCTGGTCCCCGACACCTTGTCCAAATCTAAAATAATAATCTTACGAGCAACCGCAATCAGTGAGGTAACAATCACCAGTTCTACTTGAACCACATGTTTTCTCAGGTAGGCCGTAATATTTTCGAGAATCTCCAGTGCAATCAGCGCACTTAGAAATAAACCAAAAATATCTCTCAGGATGTTAATAAAAAATCCCTCAGGACTAGGATTAAACAGTGCTGTTGCCAAAAACAGGATGAGGTCAACCACAATCACCACGATCACAACCAGCATCGCAATTGAGAGCAGTTTTGAAACTAAGCTCTCAAACTGATCGATTCCCGTTGAAAACCCCGCATCGCTTGAGCGCCAGCGAATATATCGCTTAAATCGTTTCAGCATAACCGTTTAGCCTAAACCTCTTGCATAATTTAGACTAAATCTCTGGCACAACATTTTGCGATCGCTCAAAAAACAAGCATAGTTAAAGGCATTGCTAGTTAAACAATCTCTCACAGCTAACGTCATACCGAGAGTCAAAAATGTCAATCTTTTTACACCCAATTGATATAGAAGTTCACGGTTAGCCTTGCTGACAGACAAATGGTAATGCCAAACCTGGCGTTGCTGATCCTTGGTATGATTTTATTTATAAAAATGCTGACACATGGCGATCTAACCAATCGGTTCATCTTCCAAACCAGCAACGCTAAAATCTTAGTTATCAAAAGTTTAAATATTTAGTACTTTGATAGCAGATTAATCCAGTAATTTAAGATAGACATACCAAAATAGATAAAACGTCTAGACAACTTTAGACTAAACCAGACGGAGATTATTTGTCTAAAAGTAAAAACCTATATTAATTTACTTGTCATTAGCTTGAGACCGTCTAATGCGGAAATTATGATAGCTAATATTGTGTTGTTAAAAAACCTTTAAGGACCGAGGCAAAGCTTTATTGATAGCTGAGATTTACGATTTTTATTAGGCTAAACAGGTTTAGTGTTGTATAGAAGGAAGCGGTATTCTTGAGTAAAGAATGCTGTCGAGCGCGATGATGTTGTGGTTATTTTTTGCGTTTTTCTCAGGGCTAGTCTTTGTTGACTATCAGTTTAACGACTGGGAAACCGAGTCGCATGATCAGAACTCCCTCAATAGCAACAGAACAGACGGAATCAGCCGGATCTAAGTTCTCGGATTAAGCATTCTAGGCTATCGGCTCCACAATTGGTATAGTGTTTTACAGCCTGACTACCAATCACAGCGATATCGGCATGGCCGATGAGCTTGCTGACATCGTCGACAGATTGGATACCAAACCCCACTGCCATTGGTAGCTGGCTGACTGATTGCACCTGGCTCAGATATTGCTGAGCTGCGTTAGAAAGCTGAGTATGGTGACCAGTAACTCCTTTACGCGTTACGCAGTAAATTAAACCGCTTGTGTGTCTAAGAATCTGCTGTATTCTTTCCAGACTATTATTAGGTGTCACTAAGAAGATTGTTGCCAGGGCGTTTTCTCGACAGACTCGAATGTAATGTTCAGCCTGTTCACAGGGTAAATCAGGAATAATGCACCCAGCCACACCGCCTAGGGCCGCCGCCTCAACAAAGTCTCTGATACCGTATCGAAAGAGAATATTGATATAGGTCATAATCACAAAGCGGGTCTGGGGATAGGTCTGAGTCATCTCTGCGGCAAAGCTCAGACAGTCTCGTACTGAGACATCTGATTGAACTGCCGCATGGTTAGCGGCTAATAAAATGGGTCCATCAGCAATGGGCTCTGAGAACGGAAATTGAAGTTCAATTAGTTCAACACCACCGCGAACCAGAGCTGCGATCGCAGCTCGGTTGTCATCCCATGATGGATAGCCCAAAACCGTATGGGACATGAGTAAAATATCTTTGTCTTGACGTTGCTGACGAATAAAGTGTTCTAGGTGCATGGTAGGAGGGGTGGTTGGGGTTTGAAAAAATAGATCTGAAGAGACGTTCCATGGAACGTCTGTACATTAAGAAATAGAGCCGAATGCTCAGTCTTTAAGGGGTGATGGAGCGTTTTTGTAAAAAGCTGTGCCAGTCAGGGTCCTGTAGCGCTTCGGCAATGGTAAAAATATCTTTATCTCCCCGACCCGATTGATTGATAATGATGCAGTCCTCAGAGGTATAGCTGGGTGCTTCCTTAAAGGCTTGAACAAACCCATGGGCAGATTCTAAAGCAGGGATAAGCCCCTCTTTTTGCAGCGTTAGTCGTAGGGCATCAAGCACTTCAGTATCGAGGGCCGATGTCACTCGAATGCGGCCTGTTTGGGCTAAATGGGCCAACACAGGAGAAACCCCCACATAGTCTAATCCAGCCGCAACAGAGTGGGTATCCTGCATTTGACCATCGGAGTTTTGCAAAAACTGAGTTTTATATCCCTGGGCAATGCCTGGTGCAGCATGGGTGCTCGCCAATCGGGCCGCATGGTGGAGGGTTTGGGTGCCTAATCCACCCGCTTCTACACCGACAAGTTCAACATCGGTATCTTCAATAAAGCCGCTAAAGATACCAACAGCATTGGAACCACCACCGACACAGGCATAGACAGCCTTGGGTAGTTGTTGGGCTTGAGTTAGGATTTGCGATCGCACCTCCTGGCCAATAATCGACTGAAACCAGGCCACCATTTCAGGAAATGGATGGGGACCACAGGCAGTACCAATCAGATAGTGAGTTGTTGCCATGTGGGCAGACCAATCTCGCAGAGCCTCATTCATAGCATCTTTAAGAGTTTGAGTACCGCTAGTGACAGCGATTACTTTTGCCCCCAGCTGCCGCATCCAAAACACATTTGGATATTGTCGTTCAACATCTTCAGCCCCCATGTAGACGGTGCACTCTAGACCAAACTTAGCCGCCATAGTGGCTGTCGCCACCCCATGCTGCCCTGCCCCTGTTTCAGCAATGATCCGACGTTTTCCCATACGCTGGGCTAGCAGCATTTGCCCCAAAACATTGTTGAGCTTATGGGAGCCCGTATGATTGAGATCTTCTCGCTTGATATAAATCTTGGCACCCCCAAAATAGCGGGTTAGCCCCTCAGCATAGGTGAGCGGTGTAGGTCGACAGGAGTAATTCGATAGCACGGCCACATATTGTTGCCAAAACTCAGGATCGTTGCGAGCTTCGTGATAAGCCGCTGTCAGCATCTCAAATGTCTCATACAAAATCTCAGGAATAAATCGACCGCCAAATTCACCGTAATAGCCCTGTTGACTCAACAACTGGGGTGCAATCATTTTCATTGCGCTTTATGTGTAGCCTCCATAGCTACCGTAAGCGCAGATTTTTGATATGTCCAATATTGATTAAGTAGCAAGACTATACTTTTTAGATATAGTCCTAGCATCACCCATGGAACTTCGACATCTGAGATATTTTCTCACAGTGGCTGACACCCTAAACTTTAGTCGCGCTGCCGCTCGACTTAATATGGCCCAACCCCCACTCAGTCAGCAAATTCAGGCTTTAGAAAAAGAGCTAGGAGTGACACTATTTGAGCGCAATCGACGACCCTTGCAACTCACTTATGCCGGTAAAGCTTTTCTGCCTGAAGTGCAGGCCGTTATGACCCAAGTTGATCGAGCTAGTCGTATTGCGCAACAGGCCAACCGTGGTGAAGTAGGTCAGCTTACCATTGGATTTAATAGCGCTGCCATGCAAACTGTTTTACCCACCATCTTAAAAAGCTTTAGAGAACAGTTTCCTCTGGTCAATCTCAACTTATGCGAGCTTGACTCTCAACTACAGCTAAAACAGCTTAGTAACAATCAGATTGACTGTGGTTTTCTACATTCACACCAGCGCGAGAACCTTCATTATCAAGTGTTACTTAAAGAACCCTTAGTAGTTGCCCTACCAGAGGATCATCCGCTTGTTGTTCAACAGGTTATCGATCTTAAGCTGCTAAAAAATGAGCCCTTTATTTTGCCGCCCCCAACAATGGGTCAAAGTTTTTATCATCAGGTGATTGACCTTTGTGAGACCCACGGGTTTACACCCACCATTATTCAAAAAGCAAGATTGCTGCAAACGGTGCTGGGTCTAGTCGTCAGCGGTATGGGGATAGCCCTGGTACCCGTATCCATGCAAAATTTACAGCGTACTGGTGTGGTGTATCGAAACCTACACCACACGCTTGAGCTTGAAACTCTGCTTGTGTGGAAACAAGATAGCCCGTCACCCGTACTAGAGCACTTTCTAAATGTGGCCCTGAGCTTTTAACCTATCAGGAAACAATTCACATTACACCTCAAACAATGCCATCACTGGATTATGATCACTGAGTTGATCCCAATCATTCCCAGCCACAACCTCAGCACTTTCTAAATGTGGATACCATTTAGCGGGGGCAAAAATGCCATCACAGTGATAAGGTTTTGTTTTATCAGTTCCCCAGCGTAGGGTCTGCGGCAGATCTTGATTAGGATTTGCCATCTGCCAACAGTTCATTAATCCTAACTCTTTGCGAAAACGCGCCATTACCCTAGGGTACTGTTGCTGCATCGCTTCAGCAGGGTGCCTTACCCCTAATGCAATATTAAAATCACCACCAACAATCACATCTGCACCAGCAGGGGCCTGGGTTTGAATGCCATCGAGAATAAGATTTACCTGTTTTATGTAACTAGACTTAATGCTAGGTGTGTGAACGCTGTAGATATAAAGACCCTGATTGGTATCCAGTGGCCCATCAAAGCCAATGACCTTTACACCCACGACCCAGCCAGCCAAACTATCTGATAACGGCTCCAAAGGGATAACTCGCCCTTGACGCCCATAGACCGCACTCCCCCAAGGTCTTTTATCTACGGCAGCCCAATGAATCTGATGTCTGTCAGCTTGATATCTATCTTCAGATAAATACTCCGTTGGTGCCAGGGTTTCTTGTAGCAGCAAGATATCTGGATTAAGGCTATCCAACAGCTTTTGCCAGTGGACACGATTCCCCGATTTGCCACCAAACCGGAGATTATAGGTTGCTATTTTCATCCTTACAGCTGCGTTTATCGGCTACCGTGTCGTAGTACAAAAACCGCAAGATATGCGAAATTCTCTTACTCAACCGTAGCGCTACACTGTCCTGATTCTAACAAACAAACAATCTGACTATCCTGCAAAACTTCACCCTGCTGAGTGACTTGAGCATTCCCCATCAGCACTATTTTTTGTTCAGCCACATAGTATTCGGCTTCTTCAGAAGTGCCCTCAAGCTGATGGAGAGGATATTGAAATAGAACATTCCCCCGTACGGTAACCACCTCTGTCTCTGGATTAGTTTCC
The DNA here is from genome assembly GCA_038748405.1 of Cyanobacteria bacterium P01_H01_bin.21. Classification (GTDB taxonomy): domain Bacteria; phylum Cyanobacteriota; class Cyanobacteriia; order Phormidesmidales; family Phormidesmidaceae; genus Leptothoe. The sequence continues at coordinate 19,267 of JBCDIX010000054.1, forward strand.
TGCACATCAGCCTGTAATGTCAGGTATGAGGCTGTTGGTGAAGATTGGGCACGGGCAACCGCCGCAGACAACAGGCTAGCAGCTGCTAAACTGGCTGAGATCAGTCGTAATCCCTTGATATGTTCCATAATTAGTAGCTCCCTTTACGATTGAGTTATCTAAGACAAAGGCGGCATTTCGAATTCGGTTTTGACCATGATAGCCACAATCTTACCTTAGGCGATCAAAACTGACTTTATAGAGGGGACTGTTACAGGTCTGTTGAGTACATAAAGAGTCTTACAACATTTCTTATAAAAAGTTAGTCAGCTGAGATATTGTTGGCTCCAGAGAACAGCCTGGGTGCGATCGCAAACCCTATGCCAGCTAACCGACCATGACTATGCAGATCTCTTCCGAGAACATCCTATCCTCGATGGGCCAGACTTTGCGTCTCGACTCAAAGAGCTTATCTGCGACCCTTTACTAAGGAACACGTTTGGTTTCAATTAGGAGCAAGCGATTGATAAATTCCAAACATATTTGAGCTGAAGAGATGCTATGTGAAAGGCCCATATATCCAAAACAGGAACCTGCCCTACGTTACATCTTCCAATTTCTGGGTGTTCCCGATATTCAATTTATTCATGCAAGCGGATTAGACTTAGGAAATGCAGCAAGACAACAAGGATTAAGCGGGGCAACGGCTCAAATTCGAGATTTAATCGCCAAGTGGTAACGATAGCTGTCTAACATACCTATCAAATCCCTCTCTGATCAAATACTTAAGAAGTAGGTAGGTTCTTGAGGATTGTTTGAGAAGAACATGATTAATTCAGTTTAGTAATCAACTTGGAGACTTTATGCTGAAATTTTATTACCATCCAATTTCTGTCAATGCCCGTCGAGTTTGGGTCACATTGCTGGAAAAGCAAATTCCCTTTGAACCAATTTTAGTGAACTTAGATGGAGATCAGTTTCACGACCATTTCACAGCAATTAATCCACTTCAGCGAATTCCTGCAATAGTGGATAACGGATTTCGGGTCGTTGAGTCATTAGCAATTTTGGACTATCTAGAGGCAAAGTACCCAACTCCGTCATTAATGCCTAGCGAACCGGACACAATTGCTCTTGTTCGGATGATTGAAACGATTACGGTTGTTGAACTTCAACCTGCTACGATTCCGCTAACCTGCCCATCGGTCGGATTAGAAGTCGAGCATCGGAAGCTTGAAACGGCGCAACAACGAGTAACAATCGTTTTGCAGTTCTTTGAAGAGTTGCTCAATGAGCAGACTTACTTTGTAAAAGAGGAGTTTACGCTTGCAGAAGTTGTGGCTGGAACATTGGTGCCTTCTTTACCTCTAGAAAATTATCCGCGCTTAAAGGCTTGGTCAGAAAGACTAATTCAACGAGAGAGTTGGCAGCAAACGGTTGCTAGTCCTGAAGCAATTGAAGCAGCTCTTCCTAGCATCCGAAAGATTTTGGAGCGTCGATTATAGCGATCGCAGCATAACAAGTTGATGAAGCAGATGGTAGAAAGACCTTGTTAGTGGTGTCAAGGCTATTTCCATGGGAAACACTTCGTGAACGACTCCGCTCAGTTCTCAAAATTAGCTGGTTGAACGGAGTCGAAACCGGCGGTGTTAGAGACGTTTACTTTCGGCCATCCACTCAGTCTTTACCCCCAATCGCGTAATCGACGTTTGAGTGGGCAACTGCATCCTGCACGCTTGTATGGAGTATGTCCACCGCTTCCTTAATGCACTTGACATGCAACCATTTAGTTGCATATTATTTGAATATGGATGCAGTGTTTAAAGCTCTCTCCGATCCGAATCGGCGAGAGTTGCTTGACCAGTTGTACAGACACAATGGACAAACGTTAAGGGAGCTATGCGAACACCTTGATATGACACGGCAAGCTGTTACAAAACATCTAAAGGTGCTAGAGACAGCAAACCTGGTTGTCGTTGTCTGGCATGGTCGAGAAAAACTGCATTACCTCAACCCAGTACCGATTCAGGAAATTTATGATCGCTGGTTGAGTAAATATGAACGTCATCAACTAGACGCATTGAGCCAATTAAAGCAAAAACTCGAAGGGAACACCCAGGAGACATAACATGGACAAACCTACCTTCATTTATGTGACTTATATTGCTACCACGCTCGAACAACTCTGGGCAGAGCTAACCAGCGAATCATTTACCCAGCACTATTGGGAAGACGGGCAACTTCAGTCTGACTGGCAGGTGGGTTCATCTGTACAACAAGTCAAGCAAAATGGCGAGTCTATTGACATTGGCGAAGTGTTACAATCCGAGCCGCCATATCGGCTTGCCTATACTGTCCAAGTGCCTGATGCCACTGAAGCGCAGCCGTCTCGTGTCCGCTTCGAGCTGGAGCAGTCCGGAGCTACTGTAAAGCTAACGCTAATTCATCATCGGCTTGATGCCCAAAGCTGCATGGACATGAGCCATAGATGGACGGCTAGCTTGTACTACCTCAAGCAGCTACTGGAAACCAAGAAAGACTTACTCAGGTTGGTTGCTTGAAATTAGGTAGGCAATGGGAGTTTGAATCGACTACCGATTAGGGCCATACCGAAAAACAACTTACCGATGTACGGGTGCACGGCTATGCGCCCCCAATATGGATATGTTTGCAAAATGGGGATTTTTTCTATTGCCAATCCCTTACCGATTACTGATTATCCAACTATTCACTTCATTGGAGAACTTCACACCATGATTCCTACCGTAATTGAACAATCGGGTCGGGGTGAAAGAGCCTTCGACATTTACTCTCGCTTACTGCGAGAGCGGATTATTTTTCTGGCAGAAACGGTGGAGCCTGCAATGGCAAACCGAATCGTGGCACAAATGTTGTTTCTAGAAGCAGAAGACCCTGAAAAAGACATTTACCTCTATATCAACTCGCCAGGTGGTGTGATCACAGCAGGGTTGGGCATTTATGACACAATGAACTACATTCGCCCGGATGTGTGCACGATTTGTTATGGCATGGCGGCCAGTATGGGAGCGTTTCTGCTTGGAGCGGGGGCAAAAGGCAAGCGTGGTAGTTTAGCCAGCTCGCGGATTATGATTCACCAGCCGTCTGGTGGAGCACAGGGACAGGCAGTGGATATTGAGATTCAAGCTAAGGAAATTCTCTCCCAAAAACAACAACTAAATCAGCGGATGGCGGACTATACTGGACAATCGCTGGAGAAAATTGAGCAAGACACCGATCGTGATTTCTTTATGTCAGCCCAAGAAGCAATGACGTATGGTTTGATTGATCAGGTACTTGAGCGATCTTCTCTCCCCATTCATCCTGAACTAGCCGCTGCCTGATAAGTATCTTTAGAATTGTTTCCTTGGGTACGGCAATGACTGAGCAGCATGGTAATCGATGAGATAATCACAAATCTGAATCTATCGATTTCGCCCATACACACAATGAGAAATATACATGGATACCCCACTGACGAACAGTTAAGCTAAAAGCCAGCGGGTATAAACAATAGGTTCAATGTGCTGTCTTTGCTAGGTAGTTGCCGTCTTTAAACTTGTTGTCAGTCACTCCTGAATACCCACAACCAGAGTTCCCACTATCAGAGACAACCATCTCCAGAAGAAACAATGGGTATAACGAGTAAGATCTTGACTTCAGAAACACGTGCCCTCATTGATGCCAATCTTGTTGAAGCCTATCGGGAATTTGGGCGCTGGCAGCGTTCAAGTCAGCTGGTTGAAAAAGACGGGGTGCTGCTGGTGGCCGGGACAACATCCTTCCCCTTACTTGTAAACTATGTTGTCCGGTTTGATTCTCAGATTTCTGCTTCAACGGTTATAGACGAAGCGCAACGATTTTTTAGCGCACTTGGGCGCGGTTTTTCGATTGTGAGCCGTGGGCAAGCCGACCGCGATCTTGAGGCAGCAGCGGCGGATGCCAGCATGGAACTAGTCGTCACTGCTCCCTGGATGATTTTAGATCACCAAGTTGCTGAGCCCCAGCTTCCACCTAACGTGGAAATCAAACGAGTCACAGATGAGCAAGGCATTCTTGATGCCCGACAGATCAATGCCGATGCGTTTGAATCATTAGACTTTCCCAGAACAGAGACCGAAGCCATTTTTGGGGTTCCGACCCGATTGTTGTCTCCAAATTTGAGGGTGTATGTGGCGTATTTAGATGGGGAGCCCGTCTCGACTGCAATGCTCCTGCTAACCCCACAAATCGCCGGGATTTATTGGGTGGGTACTAAACCCTCTGCCCGAGGGCATGGCCTGGCGGCGGCCTGCTGCCGATTGGCTAGCAACGCTGGTTTTTCAGCAGGAGCAAAATGGGCTGTACTTCAGGCCAGCCCTATGGGGGAAGCGGTTTACCAGCGGATTGGTTATCGAACCATAGATGATCAGTTCAAATGTTATTTAGCCACCGCGTAAACTAAATCCAGCTCAAGACCTTGAGTTTTTCCTATGTGGAACGTACCGGCTTACTTTGTTAAATTCGAACGTGTCTGCATCTGTTGAACACGACCATTACTCTGTCAAATTCCATGACTACATCTGTTGCTGACCATTATGCCAACCACCTTGCCCCAATCTACTCATGGATGGTCGGCGACTTCGAAGCTGCGTGCAAGCAAGCCGATAACTTCTACGCCGATCTTGGCCTCGCCGATGGTGATGGCCGAATTGCCGCTGATCTCGGCTGCGGCCATGGTGTCCATGCCGTCCCGCTTGCTCGCCGTGGATACCATGTTTTTGCGTTCGACACGTCGGCCTACTTACTAAGTGAGCTTAAAGCAGTAGTCAATAATTTACCAATTAAGACTGTTGCTGCCGATCTCACTAGGTTCACCGACCACCTTGAAACCGAAAGAGTGTCCCTCGTTGTCTGCATGGGGGACACTCTGACCCATCTTTCCTCTATCAATGACGTTAATGCATTGATTCGTGATGTCGCTCTCAAACTGGTGCCAGATGGATTGATAATTTTCTCATTTCGTGATTACTCAACCCATGAATTAACTGGCACAGACCGGTTTATTCCTGTCCGATCTGACGACCATCGAATTCACACATGCTTTCTCGAGTATCGTCCTGATAGTGTTATTGTCCATGATATTGTTCACTCACTTATTGATTCATCATGGCAAACGTCCGTCAGCGCCTATCCAAAGCTACGCTTGCCTCCTGATAGCGTGATCGCAACCGCTGAATCGCATGGACTTTCACTTATCCACAGAACTGCAATTCGCGGCATGGTGTATTTAGCTTTCAAACTCTCGGCAAACGCGATCGCAGGATAACTATACGATACACTAGGCAGGGGAGTAGGTCTGTTGAGACAAGCTAGTCGTCGTTTACACGGTATGACAATCCCAATACATCCTAAGCGTGGGAAAGTTCTCTAAGCTAAGAAAATAGGCTCTGAATCAGAAGATTGACTATGCACACGGACGCAGTTGTTACGCTACGGGACGTTACCAAAGAAAACCTAGATGACATCCTCAGCTTAACCGTAACTAGCGAGCAAGAGAATTTTGTTGCTTCTAATGCTGTATCAATTGCGGAAGCTCATTTCTATCCAGGAGTAACATGGTTTCGGGCAATTTATGCTGATGAAACCCCTGTGGGTTTTGTCTTGCTGGATGATGATCCGATTCAATCATTCTATGCACTTTGGCGATTTATGATCGATGCACGTTTTCAAAGTCGTGGGTTTGGCAAACGTGCTTTAGAGTTAGTAATTGAATACGTGAAAACACGTCCACAAGCAAAGGTCTTATTGACAAACTGTGTTCCTGGTGAAGGAAGCCCCGAAGGGTTTTATAAAAAGATGGGTTTCACGCCTACGGGTGAGACAGATGAGGATGGAGAAGTGATTATGCAATATGAATTATGAAAAGCTTTAGTGCGATTGCAATGTAACAATCATGCTGTATCGGACTCTTAGTATGACAGATTAAGTTACAAAGGGTGTCTATGCTTCCTGAGCTTAACCGTTAATTTACTGAATCGTAAGCGAGGATGTGATTTAAAGTTCCTTAAGGATGGCAACAGTTATTAAACAGCTAAATATAATAACCGCAGACAAGCACAGTTTCTTTGGAAATTCAAGATTAGATTCCTCGATGTACGAATCATTTTTTATATTTATCCGACAACTTTTTCCTGATTTCCATCTTGATTTTGTACTTCTAGAATCTCACTTAAAATCTAAAAAAGTTTGCAAAGGAGATTTTCTATTTCGAGAGGGTGAAATCTGTGAGTTTGTTGGCTTTACGCTCAAAGGCTGTCTTAGAACCTTCGTATTGAAGGAAGCAAAGGAGTACACACTCTTTTTTCATACTGAGAGGCAGACATTTGGGGATTACGAGAGCTTTCAGAAACGATGCCCAACTCGTTTTTCAATTCAAGCTGTGGAAGACTCAGAAATTATGGTCTTTAATGATCAAGTGATGCAATTCTTTGAGACAACTCCTCAAGGTCAAAAATTTTTAAGGCTAGTTGCTGAGGATTTAGCTTTTTTGCTGCGTGACAAGGTACTATCACTTTTTTTAGATACACCAGAAACGCGATATCTCAGTCTGCTGCAAACCGAGCCGGAACTTTTACAGCGCATTCCTCAGTATTATCTGGCATCTTATCTAGGAATTGAGCCTCAATCTCTTAGCCGCCTAAAGCGAAGAGTTCATCAGAAAAACGATTCTTAACCAAGGTGAATGCACCCAGAAAAATTTCAGGATAGGTTGAGTGCAAACGGTATCTAAGAGAACCTTTATGAAGTCTGTCCTTCCTGGTGCACCTTGGCTGATTGCTCATCGCTCAATGATTGGTATTAGTAAACCATATAAGTTGACTCTTAATGGACAGGACTACGTACTATGGCAAAGTCACGCAGGTGAAGTCTTTGCTCTTGAAAACGTCTGCCCTCATATGCAGGCTCCACTCTCAGACGGGTGGGTCTGCAAAGCCAATGGTTCCATCGTCTGCCCCTACCATGCACTTGAATTTGATGGAAAAGGGAAATTATTGAAAGACGGGGACGCGAAGGGAGAATCTCTCACAAATCGGTTGGAATTAGTTGTTCTAGGCGACCTGATTTGGACTTATGGTGGGCATGAACCCCGTCTACCAATTCCTGATCTCATCTCTGAACGTACAAGAAAGTTTCGCTTTCTAGGAGTCACTGGTAATAGCAGTATTCAATCAGAATTTCTAAATTGCATCAAAATCAACTACGACTTTAATCACCAGAATGGAGTTCATCGGGAGCTATTTAGAATCAAAGAAAATCCAGTTAAATCTTTCGAACATGATGATGTTGAAGCAAGAGTAGTGCAAACTTTTTTGAGAACGGAAAATTCGTTCGACGAAATTTTACACAATCCATCGTTACTGTCTCTACCAAAACAGATAAAAAACGAATTAGAATACTCTTTTCCTTCAACGACTTTATTCAAAGCCAAGCTCCCACTTGGCGAAGTTTTACAATTTTTTATTCTTTATCCTGAAACAGAGCAGCAAACTCGTACTTTTGTAATTTTCTACGGTAATTTACAGAGTTCGTTGTTTCTAATTCCAGGAGTTAGAACTGTACTGGAGAGATCTTTGCTTGCCTCTACAGCAAAAGTAGTAGAACAGGATTCGAAGGCTGTGGCAAGTTTGTATCCTTCTCAGAAGCCGAAGATTCGTTTACCTAAAGAGGAGATTTTATTTTATGTTGAGAAGCTCTATCGTGATTGGTAATGGAGTCAATAGAATAATCGCTGTTTCTGAGGAAATTACTAATTGTTGAGAACTCTATTTTGAGACGCTGCGGTCATGGATAATCGGATTGAAATCGGTGAGGTTCTTAAAATATCAGGCAACGCTCTGAAGTTAAAACTTTACATTATCATCTCTACTGCAACACATTTAAACGCGGTCAAGCAAAATGTGTCTGCCCATCGCGCATATCTAAAAAACCTGGAGAAAAGAAATATTCTCTTTGCGGCAGGACCACTATTGACAGATGATGGACAACATTTTGTGGGCAATGGGTTATGGATCTGTCGTGCGGCTTCTGTTGAAGAAGCAATAACGTTTGCTCAAGGTGATCCAATGCATAGTAGTGGCGCTCGAACCTTCACTGTTCGACCTTGGCTTCTCAATTACGGAAAAATGACGATTCAAGTCACACTATCTGAGCCGCAACGAGCCTTGGTTTAGTCGTTGCGGCTCAGATAGTGTGACTTAGTGTTGTGAAAGTGCCCAAAAGCGATGCGCTATGGGCTAACAAGTTTAAAGCAATGAGGATGATTGAGCGACGGGCAACAGAATTTGAAATACGTTAGAGTCGAAAGACTGCAAATAGTGTTACTGGAATTCTAGGCTTCAGTCACAGAACCACACACCTAACGCTCAGCCTGAGGTAAAGCGTTTACGGTATTCACTGGGATTAATTCCCAACACTTTCTGAAAGCTGCGTCGCATCGATAGCTCATTACCAAAGCCGCAAGCATGTGCGATCGCATCTATCGATCTCTTGGTTTGCTCTAAATACTGGCGGGCGATCTCAATCCGAAGTTGTTGTACATATTTTCCAGGGCTGGTTCCTACCTCAGCCGTAAACACACGCGAAAAATTTCTTTCGCTCATACGAACATGACGCGCTAAGGCCGCCACCGAAAGGTCTGCCTCAGGATGTTCGACCATCCATAGTTGCAGCTCACGTATGGAAGCATCTTGAATCTCTTGGCGTCTAGAGGCCACGCTAAACTGTGACTGCCCACCCGGTCGACGTAAAAACACAACTAAATCTTGCGCTACTTGAGTTGCTACAGTATGACCATAATCTTGCTCAACAATGGCAAGCGCCATATCAATACCGGCAGTGACTCCAGCAGAGGTATAAAACTGCTCATCACGGACATAAATTGAATCGCAATCAACCTGGATGCTGGGATATTCACTGGCAAGTCTTCCGCAGGCAGACCAGTGCGTGGTTGCCTTGCGCCCATCCAGCAGGCCCGCAGCCGCCAGGGCAAAAGCGCCTGTACAAATTGAGCCGATGCGATCGCTAATCTTTGCTAGCCTCTGAATGGACTGAACAAATGATTTACTCTGGCAAGCCTCATAAATGCCATCGCCACCGCACACCAGCAGTGTATGAATGGGTTGCCGATAGTTGGCCAGACGCGCATCACAAACCCAACGCAATTTTGCACTTGATGTCACTTGGCGTGAGGGCGCTCCCAAAAGCTGCAGAGCGTACCCTGGCTTTCTCCCAATCATGCGGTTTGCAGTATCAAAGACCTCCCACGGACCGGAAATATCCAGCGAATGGACGCCATCAAATGCAATGAGAGCAACGCGGTAGGGTTCTTTTTGAAGCATAAAGGAGTAGACAAGATAATTGGCATAAAATGAATGTTGATTGTCATTTACGCCATAAGCCAGCCTTGATATTGTATGACAAACCAAACGCTTCTGGAGCTGTTCTTGAGGATACACAAAAGAGAAACCTAGCGGGAGTAGCACACCACATACCGCAACAATCACAACATGTTAGAGGTGAAAGAGAAACAGTGTGACTATTGACGAACTAGCGTGCCTTCATCCCTATCTATTTCATGTGACTACGCCGGGTGCTTGGGCATCAATACGCCAGCATGGCCTGCTCAGCACTCAAAGATTATTGGAGCTATTCGATGTTGAGAGAGAATTACAACAGCAGTTGCAAACAACCCGACGGGCCACTGCGGTCCCCTTACACCATGCTGAATATGGCAATGTGGTGTTAAACGACAATCTGCCGCTTAGCGAAAAAGCGCTGTCACACTGCTTGGATGACGGGTTAACACCCGAACAGTGGCTGGCAATGCTCAATGAGCGAGTTTTCTTCTGGCCGGATGAAGCGGGTTTAGCCAGCATGTTCAACGCCAAAATGAATCGAAACAGAACCAGAGAGGTCTTAGTCGTAGAAACCGCTAAGCTGCCATCTGCGATCGCAACTCGTATGGAACTCTGCCCAATTAATTCTGGCTCAACAATTCGTAAACCGGCCCGTCGCGGGTTGCATACATTTACTCCGCTGGGAAAGCATACATACCGCGATTGGCAGAAGCTGAGAGGTAGACGCGATCGCATCCGAGAAGTCGTTTTTCGCGGCTCAGTAGACGAGATTGAAAACTATGTTATCGACGTCCGTCAAAACTAGGAAATAGAGAAATGGCTATACTTGACCTAAAACCTAACTGTGAATGCTGCAGCAAAGACTTGCCCCCAGAAACCCACAATGCCATGATCTGTACCTATGAATGCACATTCTGTCGTGACTGTGCTGAAAACAGGTTACAAGGCATCTGCCCCAACTGTTTAGGAAATCTTACCCAGCGTCCGGTTCGACCACTGGCGGGACCAGCAGGTGGGCTCACTAAGCATCCCGCTTCGACCGAGCGCATCGTCAAAACAGGGGGCTGTCTCGAATGATTTATTGGTTTAACCATTGCTCATGATTAGATTTACCGTTGAATCTAACAATGTTTTACAGATACAGTCCATCTCGAAGTTCAGCAAGGTTCCAAATAATCATAGGGAGTAAAATTTTTGCCACAAAACCGGGAGTTTGCTTGAACCACCATGGATTTTGATTTGAACACTCCGATGGAAAATCTACACTGTGAACTTGACAAAATTGTCACACTTCATCGGGAGACCCAGAAAGAGAACCTGGTGTTTTGGAATAAACAAGATCAAACGTTTGTCTTTTTCCCACGCAAAACTCAATACCTTATCGCTTACAGCGTGGGGGCGTGCTCATTTTTATTATCCGTAGCATTGCCAGGCATCATAGTGTTTTTAATGCCAGTGCCCGTCGACAACAGAAATTTTCTCATCGTTTTTGTGCCAACGGCAGCAACAGTCTTTTTTGGTATAGGCATCTATTCATGCATGATGGCAGCCCGAATTGGGTTCGTCATGTTAGACATAAAAAATAAGACTGTTCATCTGCAGAAGATAGGAACGTTTTCAAAACGAGAGATAGCGGCGATAACCATTCGTGCAAACCTGTGGACTGAAAGATACCGGTCTCATGTCAGATCGCTACTCAGCGATGAAACATTTCTCGAAGATGGAAATGTTATCAAAAATGCAACTGTAGGTATCCGGTTTCACAAACCCATTTTTCTTGGATTTAGGGTAACACCATTGATGAACTATAAGCATTTTCGAGACGCTAAATCTTTTCAGCGTGCTCTTGCTAATTTTTTTGAATGTCAGCTTGTGGATTTGTGATAGCTCTGTTGTTAATAAACATCATGCATGCCCTCTTAATAGTGTTATCGACCAATTCTCTGTAAACTGTAAAAACCTCAGTGCCATTAATCTCTCGTTAGCAAGGAGCTTCACGGCACTGAATGTTTGTTGTAACTCTAAACCACGGCATGAAAACAATTGGTTTATTAGGCGGCATGAGCTGGGAAAGTACGGTTACTTACTACCGTGCCATTAATCAGGGGGTTAAAAATTCCCTGGGTGGTCTGCATTCTGCCAAAATTGCCATGTACAGCGTAGATTTTGAGCCCATCGAAAAACTGCAGCATGCGGGCAATTGGGAGGATATGGCAACAATACTCTCAGATGCTGCCTTAGGCATACAGGCAGCCGGAGCTGATTTTTTGCTGATCTGCACCAACACCATGCATAAAGTTGCTCCTCAAATAGAGGCCGCCATTGATATCCCTTTGCTGCACATTGCCGATGCGATCGCAGAGGCTTTAATCGAACAACAGATTCATACGGTCGGTCTGTTGGGAACCGCATTCACTATGGAACAAGAGTTTTATAGCGGTCGCCTAAATCAAAAGCATGGTCTTAACGTGTTAATTCCTGACGACAGTGATCGAAAAATTGTTCATCAGGTTATTTACGAAGAACTTTGTTTAGGTAAGGTAGCAGACGCGTCTAAAACAGACTACCTCCGCATCATCCGGGCGCTATCAGAACGAGGGGCTGAAGGAATTATTCTAGGCTGTACCGAAATAGGGATGTTAATCAAGCAAACAGACACTGACGTTAAGCTGTTTGATAGTACTGTTGTTCATGCAGCAAAAGCTGTTAGCTACGCCTTACAACAATAGGCGTCTAAAGACTAAGAGCTGACTGTCACAGTTTGCGATCGCATGCCCCAGCTCAAACTAGACAGCCAAAAACTCTAATACCGGCAATATCGTTTTTAGGACCAAACGAAGCCCAAAAATGGTAGCTTACGGCCGCAATTCAAGTTAGTTTAAACTGGCAGTCTTACATAGCGACTCATCACATAATCTAACCTTAAAAAGCCCGTTTTTACGATTCAAAATCAGTAAAAGTAGCTCCCAAAAAAAACTGAGACCGCTACAGTGAAATGAGAGATACATATGTATATTCACACTAAGAACAGTTGTCTAGACAACACTTGCAAACACCAGGGTGTAAAAGTTGCTACACAGGCTTGTTTCACGCCCTAACTATAGATACAAAACAATGGTCAAGACTATTTTTATCAATCATTTTAGCCAGGTTATAAACATTCCAAAAAACGTATAGACATCGTTCAATCTGACTCTCTCTCTTTCGGGCAGAGCATTTGAGAAATTCTTAAAAAAATACTAAGAACAAAAATGTATTAGCAGACACAAATATACCTTTCTCGGAAAGGTTACTTTGCTAAAAACTAGCTAAAATTGAGAAGAAAAAAGCGTTAGGGGTTGTAAAACAGGATTGGTAAGAGGCTATTAAATTTAATCCTCCGTAGGATCAATTGATACCGTGTGTCATAACAATAGCCGAGACTGTTTGGGTACTGGACTGTTGGTTTATGCCCAACACTATCCAATTGTTAAAAAGCTACAAAGATTTAAGCCCCCCACTAGGATATTCAGGAGTAAGTAATTACAGTTACTTTTTTTAGTTAGTAAGATTCTTCAAAACTTCTATAGCAGGACTTTGTAACTGGTCCAGCCACAAGTTGAGAACCGATTTTTGACGTTATTCAGGGAAATATCAAACTATGGTTCAAGCCCCGATTCAACCAACAGTTTCCTCGTCCTCGACGCTAACAGAAGATGAACTGTTCAAAATAGATGCTTATTGGCGAGCCTGCAACTATCTCGCCGTTGGCATGATTTATCTGCGTGACAATCCTTTGCTGAGAGAGCCCATCCAGGCAGAGCAGGTCAAGTACCGCCTGTTAGGGCATTGGGGAGCCTCACCAGCCCTGAGTTTTACCTATGTTCACTGTAACCGGCTGATTAAAAAATACGATCTAGATATGATCTTTGTAGCCGGTCCCGGTCACGGCGCACCTGGCGTCTTGGGTCCTGTTTATCTAGAAGGGACTTATTCCGAGATTTATCCCGATAAAAGTGAAGACGCTGAAGGGATGCAGCGTTTCTTTAAGCAATTCTCGTTTCCTGGTTTTATCGGCAGTCACGTTACCCCTGAGACACCGGGATCAGTGCATGAGGGGGGAGAGCTAGGCTACAGTGTGTCCCACTCCTATGGTGCCGTTCTGGATAATCCAGACCTGATTGTCACCTGTGTTGTCGGTGATGGCGAAGCTGAGACAGGTCCATTGGCAACAGCCTGGCATTCAAATAAATTTATCAACCCAGCCCGCGATGGAGCCGTACTGCCAATCTTAAACCTCAATGGTTACAAGATTGCTAACCCAACAATTCTGGCGCGTATCTCCCACGAAGAACTGGAATATTTGTTTAGAGGGTATGGGTATACTCCTTACTTTGTAGAGGGCAAAGATCCCGCTGAGCTACATCAAAAGATGGCCTCGGTGATGGAAGAATGTGTGCTGAAAATCAAAGAGATTCAGCGAGAGGCCAGAGTATCGGGCAAAATTGAACGTCCTCGCTGGCCTATGATCGTTCTGCGTACCCCCAAGGGATGGACCGGACCTGCTGAGGTTGATGGTAAAAAAGTTGAAGACTTTTGGAGATCGCACCAAGTGCCCATGGGAGGGATGCATGACAATCCCGACCATCTGCGCAAGCTAGAAGAATGGATGCGCACCTACAAACCCGAGGAACTATTTGATGAGAACGGCACACTGATCCCTGAGCTGAAAGAACTGGCTCCAGCCGGTGATCGCCGGATGAGTGCCAACCCTCATGCCAACGGTGGATTGTTGCGTAAGGCGTTAAAAATGCCTGATTTTCGCAATTACGCTATCCAAATGGAGCAACCTGGTACCGTAGAGTTTGAAAACACCAAGGTACTGGGCTTTTTGATGCGAGACATCATGCGGGATAACCCCAATAACTTCCGTCTGATGGGGCCAGATGAAACCGCATCAAATCGTCTGCAGGATGTCTACGAGGTCACCAAAAAAGTTTGGATGGCCGACATCTATCCGGAGGATGAAGGCGGCACTCAGCTATCGCGCGACGGTCGAGTGATGGAGATGCTGAGTGAGCACACATTACAGGGCTGGCTAGAGGCGTATCTGCTGACCGGGCGTCACGGTCTTTTCCATACCTATGAAGCTTTCGCCCATGTAGTGGACTCCATGTTTAACCAGCATGCTAAGTGGTTAGATATTTGTCGTAATCATGTCCCCTGGCGACGGTCGGTGTCATCTTTGAATATCCTGCTGTCGTCCCTAGTGTGGCGTCAGGATCACAATGGATTTAGCCACCAAGATCCCGGCTACATCGACCTGGTGACCAACAAGAGTCCCGATGTCGTTAGACTATATTTCCCACCCGACGCCAACTGTCTACTGTCAGTTGCTGACCACTGTTTCCGCAGTACAGACTACATTAACGTTATCGTCTCGGATAAACAGAAGCATTTGCAGTACCTATCAATGGATGAGGCGGTTGCCCACTGTACTAAGGGTCTTGGCATTTGGGGCTGGGCCAGCAATGATGACTGCGGTACTGAGCCAGATGAACCGGATGTTGTTATGGCCTGCTGTGGCGATATCCCAACAATGGAATCCCTGGCAGCGACAGCCATCCTGCGCGAAGAGTTTCCTGAACTCAAGGTTCGGTTTATCAACGTAGTCGATCTGTTTAAGCTGGTGTCAGAGGGAGAACACCCCCATGGACTATCGGACTGGGATTTCAATTCCCTATTTACCCCCGATAAGCCAGTTATCTTTAACTTCCACGGCTATCCCTGGCTGATTCACAAGCTGGTGTACCGTCGTTCTAAGCAAGAGCGTATCCACGTACGCGGCTATAAAGAAGAGGGGAACATTAACACCCCCCTGGAATTGGCAATTAATAACCAGATTGACCGATTTAACCTGGTAATTGATGTCATTAACCGTGTGCCCAAGCTGGGATCGGCAGCCGCCCATGTGAAAGAACGGATGAAGAACAAACTGATTGAGTGTCTGACCTATGCCCATGAGCATGGTAAAGACCAGGATGAAATTGTTCAGTGGACATGGCCCTACACAAGTGACTGTTAATTAGCAGCAGCGATCAATCAAAAATCTCCTCCCATGGGAGGAGATTTTTGATTGAGTGGATTTTTTATTAGCAGACGGCACAACCATAGAGAAGGTGATAGGTACTAAAGCCTCCTAGTACATTAACTATCATCCCAACTAGATTGGAGACACCCCCATGACGGCTCAAAATATAGCCCCCCTGCAAACGGTACAGGTAGAAGATGATCGCACAGGTCTGAGCATAGAAACTCTGCGCCGGGCCATGGCAGATAATCTGTTCTATGTTCAGGGTAAAGTTCCTGGCATTGCTACCCAGAATGATTACTATATGGCGCTGGCATATACGGTACGGGATCGTCTACTGCAGCGATGGTTGGCCACGCGTGAAACCTACGACCAAAGCGATGTGCGGATAGTCTGCTATCTGTCGGCGGAGTTTTTGCTAGGCCCCCATCTGGGTAACAATCTAGTTAATCTCAACATTTATGACCCTGTACAAAAAGCCGTAGAAGCGTCTGGCCTGAACCTGGATGAATTGATTGCTCAAGAAGAAGAACCCGGTCTGGGTAACGGCGGTTTGGGTCGTTTGGCCGCTTGCTATATGGAATCGTTAGCAAGTTTGGAAATTCCTGCCATCGGCTACGGCATTCGCTATGAGTTTGGCATTTTTGACCAAGAAATTCGTGACGGCTGGCAGGTGGAGATTACTGACAAATGGCTACAGTATGGTAACCCTTGGGAAATTTTGCGGGCCGACAGGGCCGTTGAGGTAAAATTTGGCGGTCATACCGAGTTTTATACTACCGACACAGGAGAACAGCGAGTACGCTGGATGCCTAACTACACCCTTAAAGGGGTCCCTTACGACACGCCTATTTTGGGATATCGAGTTAACACCGCGAATACCCTCCGACTGTGGAAAGCAGAAGCGAGTGAGTCCTTTGATTTTCAGCGGTTTAACCAGGGTGACTACTACGGTGCTGTAGACGATAAGACAGCGGCAGAAAACCTGACTAAGGTGCTCTACCCTAATGATGAACAGATCCAGGGTAAAGAACTGCGGCTACAGCAACAGTACTTTTTTGTCTCCTGTTCGCTCCAGGATATGATTCGCATTCATCTAGCCGAGGGCAACAGCCTGGTAACATTTCATCAGAAATTTACGGCCCAGCTTAATGACACTCACCCGGCTGTGGGTGTAGCAGAGTTAATGCGGCTGCTGGTGGATGAGCATTGCCTGACCTGGGATACCGCCTGGGATATCACTCAAAAAACATTTGCCTATACTAACCATACGTTGCTGCCTGAAGCCCTTGAGAAGTGGCCGCTAGATTTATTTGGTCGCTTGTTGCCGCGCCATTTAGACATTATCTATGAGATTAACTGGCGATTTTTAGACCAGGTAAAGCAGCAGTTTCCCAACCATGACAGTAAACTAGCCGCCCTATCGCTCATTGATGAATCGGGGGAGCGCTACGTACGGATGGCAAACCTGGCTTCGGTAGGTAGCTATGCCATTAACGGTGTCGCCGCACTTCACAGTGAGCTGGTTAAAGGCACGGTTCTCAAGGAGTTTCACGAACTTTGGCCCAATAAAATTACCAATGTCACCAACGGAGTAACTCCCCGCCGCTGGATGGTGTTGAGTAATCCGCGCCTGGCGGAGCTGATTACTAGCAAAATTGGTAACGGCTGGGTCAAGAATCTTGAGCAGCTGCAGCAGTTAGAGGGTTTTGTTGACAATTCTGATTTTTGTACGGCTTGGCAGCAGGTAAAGCTGGCTAACAAACAGCGTTTAGCTCAGCGGATTGAAAAGTTTACGGGTATTGAAGTCGAGCCCACATCGATGTTTGACATTCAGGTTAAACGCATCCATGAATATAAACGTCAGCATTTGAATGTGCTGCACATTATTACGCTTTACAATCGCCTTAAGGAAAATCCTGGTCAGACCATTGTCCCGCGCACGTTTATCTTTGGTGGGAAAGCGGCCCCAGGTTACTTTATGGCTAAGCTGATGATCAAGCTAATCACGTCTGTGGGTGACGTGGTCAACAATGATCCAGATGTTGCGGGTCGGCTGAAGGTAGTGTTTTTGCCCGACTACAATGTGACCAACAGTCAGCCCGTTTACCCAGCAGCCGACCTATCAGAACAAATTTCGACAACAGGTAAAGAAGCGTCTGGCACGGGCAATATGAAATTCTCTATGAACGGGGCGCTCACCATTGGTACGTTAGACGGGGCCAATGTGGAAATTCGTAAGGCTGTAGGAGAGGAGAATTTCTTCTTATTTGGTCTCACGGTTGACGAGGTAGTAGACCTGAAGACGCGGGGCTACCAGCCAAGGGAGTACTGCGACCTCAACCGCAATCTACAACAAATTATCCACCAACTGTCTACCGGTGTTTTCTCTAAAGGTGATCCAAATTTGTTTAGACCCCTAGTAGACAATCTGCTCTATCAAGACCCTTATTTATTGCTGGCTGACTATCAGGCATATATTGATTGCCAGGATCGGGTGAGCCAGACCTATGCTGATCCTGCCCGATGGACTCGTATGTCTGTGCTTAATGCCGTTCGCATGGGTAAGTTCTCATCAGATCGCTCCATTCGCGACTATGTTGAGAATATCTGGCACACCGGGCCAGTTCCGGTCGAACTCAAAGAGTATGTCCAGGCCAACGCTGGATTGTTGGTGCCCTAGCGAGAGATTTACCATGAGCCTAAGTCTCTACTTTTTACGTCACGGCGAAACCACCCACAGTCAGACTGGTGGCTACTGTGGGGCGTTGGACCCAGAACTGACAGCCGCAGGCGCAGAAATGGCCCAGGCCTTTGCCGACACCTATAGCGGCATGGAATGGACAGCGGTGTTTGCCAGCCCAATGAAACGCACCATTGCCACCGCGAAACCTCTCTGTGAAGCGGCTGGTGTTCCTCTGCAGCTGCGGGAGGGTCTTAAAGAACTCAAATACGGTGCCTGGGAAGACCGCACACCGGCCTATGTGCAGGACCATTATGACCAAGACTATGTTAGCTGGATGACTGAACCCGCCTGGAATGCACCCACTGGAGGAGAAACCTCTTTTCAGATTGCCAGCCGGGCCGATGCGGTGATTGCTGAAATTGAAGAGACCTACACGGCTGGAAATGTTCTGGTGGTCTCCCACAAGGCCACCATTCGGATAATTTTGTGTAGCTTACTGGGGATTGATTTAGGTCGCTATCGCGATCGCATCGAAATGCCCGTCGCTTCCCTCAGCGTCATTAAATTTGGTCAATATGGCCCCATGCTGCAGCGGCTAGGGGATCGCTATCATCTGCCCCAAGCACTGCGCGATCGGGCTGGAACATAAGTCAGAATAACCACCATGAACATCCTTGTCCTCAATGCCGGCTCCAGCAGTCACAAACTCTGTTTCTACAGATTGGAGAAGAGTCTGCCGGAGACAGCCCCCACCCCTGTATGGGAAGCACAGATTGACTGGTACCCTACCCAGGCGGTGATCGAGGTGAACGCTGATACCGGTGCAGCTATCGAGCAAAAACAAGACATCACCTCTCGACGAGAGATTCTCGCCGGGGTGCTGAGCACTCTATGGCAGGGTGAGACCCAGGTACTACAGAGCCAAACTGAGATTGACGCCGTTGGTCATCGCGTTGTCCACGGTGGCCAAACCTATCAGGCCAGCACTCTGGTAACGGCTGCCGTCAAAGCAAAAATCGACCGGTTAAAACAGCTAGCCCCCAATCATAATCCAGCCAATCTAGAAGGTATTGAGCTTATGGAAGACCTGCTGGGGGATATCCCTCAGGTTGCGGTATTTGACACCGCGTTCCACAGCCAAATGCCCGATGTTGCCGCGGTTTATCCAGGCCCTTACGACTGGATAAACCAGGATATTCGACGCTATGGGTTCCACGGCATTAGCCATCAGTACTGCGCTCAGCGGGCGGCACAATTGCTGGGTCGAGATGATTTACGTTTAATTATCTGTCATCTAGGTAACGGGGGCTCTCTCTCTGCCGTGCGTCATGGTCGCAGCATCGACACCACCATGGGCTTTACGCCGTTAGATGGGTTAATGATGGGTACCCGGTCTGGTTCGGTTGATCCTGGCATTTTGATTTATCTAATGCGCCAGGGGTATGATGCGGACAAACTGGATCGGTTACTGAATAAAGAATCCGGGCTGCAGGGTATTTCTGGTGTCTCCCATGATTTACGACAAATTGGAGGTGCGATCGCAACAGGAGATACACGAGCCCAGCTAGCCCGAGATCTCTATCTCCATCGTCTCAAAGCGTGTTTTGGTTCAATGTTGATGAGTTTGGGCGGTGTCGATGCCGTTGTCTTTACAGCCGGTATTGGTGAGCACTCTGCAGCAATTCGAGCAGATGCCTGCAGCACCATGGCATTTTTGGGCCTAACCTTAGACCCAAGTAAAAATGACATGAACCCGGTGGATCAAGATATTGCCACCGCTGACTCAACAGTTCGAGTATTGGTCATTCACACCCAAGAAGATTGGGCCATCGCCAAAGACTGTTGGCACTGTTTACGAGAGAAGAGTCTGTAATACTCACTCTCACCGGCAGTCTTTCGCTTGATAAGCTTCAGCAGGATAAAGCAAAATGTTTTCGGCCTAGCGGAAGATTCAACACCTTATTCATGGGATATTAATCGCCATGGATAAGGCGTCTGCTTAATTTTGGAGCAATGGCACGTCTCCAACTGCCCTCTACAAGCGGATTCTCAGCAGTATGTCATTCATCAGGTGGGAGAGTTAACCCTGCCATAAACGTCACTCCTTCGTCATTCCTGAATCTCTCACTATTGGTGCTGGCAAATTAGTGATCGATGGCGTCAGATTTGACCTATTGACGCGCCGATGTCTGAGCTAGATTCAATGACGCCACCAACTAGGATTGAGAATTTAATTAGGTCCTATTTCTTGTCGTAGAGACGTTCCATGGAACGTCTCTGCAGATCTAAAAATTGGATCTTACATAATCCTTATCCCTAGCTATAAACCAACCCTTTATAATCAGGTGATCAAAACTCGATGTGTCAAAGTTCAACTTGGGTCACCTACAAAAATCCATAATCAGTCTTTAGATTACAACCACTTCGGCAAGGAATGATTACAATACGAACGTGATCAGCAGACAAACTGGAGACCATCATGACGCAAACTCTTCTGGATCAATTGCGTGAAATGACCGTTGTAGTTGCCGATACCGGTGATATTAAAGCAATTGAGCAGGTTAAACCGCAAGATGCTACCACTAACCCATCGTTGATCACAGCTGCGGCCCAAATGCCTCAATATCAGAGCATCGTCGATGAAACCTTACAGGCAGCTAAGGCGGATGCTAGTGCTAACGCCAGCACCCAAGAGATTGTAAATTTAGCATTTAAGCGACTGGCGGTTGCCTTTGGTCGTAAGATTTTAGACATTATCCCCGGTCGGGTTTCGACAGAGGTAGACGCTCGTCTTTCCTACGATACAGAAGGTACCCTCGCCACTGCCCGTGATTTAATCTCTCAGTATGAAAGCGTCGGAATTTCCCGCGAGAGAATATTGATTAAGATTGCCTCCACCTGGGAAGGGATTAAGGCCGCCGAAATTCTAGAAAAAGAAGGCATTCACTGCAATCTAACGTTGTTATTTGGTCTGCATCAGGCCATTGCCTGTGCTGAGGCAGGCGTGACGCTGATCTCTCCTTTTGTTGGACGGATTTTAGACTGGTATAAAAAAGATACTGGCCGAGACTCTTATCCATCTGCTGAAGACCCAGGGGTTTTATCAGTAACCGAAATTTTTAACTATTACAAAAAGTTTGGCTACACCACTGAAGTAATGGGGGCTAGCTTTCGCAATACCGACGAACTTAAAGAACTAGCAGGCTGCGATCTGTTAACGATTTCACCCAAACTGTTGGCACAGCTAGATGATGAAACTGGCGACCTACCCCAAAAACTGTCTGCTGACGTAGCCCAGAAGCTAGACATTAAGAAAATCTCGGTAGATAAGGCCACCTTTGACAAAATGCATGCTGACGATCGCATGGCATCTGAAAAGCTGGCTGAAGGGATTCAAGGATTTACCAAAGCCCTAGAATCTCTAGAAGCATTGTTAGCCGATCGTCTGGCTGAGCTAGACGGCAAAGATGTGGTGAGCCACGCGGCTGAAGATATCTTTCGGGCCTACGACCTGGACGGTGATGGATTTATCACCCGGGAAGAATGGATGGGGGCGGATGCTGTTTTTGATGCTCTCGATATCGATCACGATGGCAAGATCACTCCTGAGGAGATGGGGGCCGGTTTGGGAGCCGCTTTTAGATTGGTGCAGGTCTAAACTCCTGCAGCCTTAGGGATGAGGCGTGCTGCTGCCAGTTGTGCAGATTACCATCGCGCCATACACGGGGTAGTCCGTTGTGCTGTGGTGCGATCGCAACCCGCTTGCCCCCACTGCCACGGTACTCAACCCGCTCGGCCTTAACAACCAGCCGAGCGTTGTTGACCACCGCTTGCTTAAAGCTGGCAAAGCTCCCGTGGGTCTGCCGTTCACCCACCTCCAGCGCAAACCCTTGCTCAAATGGGTGAATGGCTATCCAGGTTTGGTCACAGGCGATAAACGTCACCCCGTCTGCAGTGTCAACCCGGCCATCTGGATAGGTTAGCTCGGGGGTTTCTGCACCGTGCCAAATTAACAAGTTTTCATACTGAGCAATGCGATGGGGTCGTTGGGCAATCACCGTTAGCTCGTCGGTGTGTTGGCTCCCCTCAGCCACCCGCAGACTAAATCCATTCCAGTCACCGCCAGTACCCTTAGCCAGACTGCCAAGCTGATAGCTATGGCCAATGTAAACGGTCTCATAAAAGGCCGGACCATACAGTTCGGGCTTCCAGTTTTCATAGTGGGGATGGGTGCGCTGCAGCTCAATGGGTTTAAAGAACCGACGCTGTGCGATCGCAACCACATCATCCGGCGGCAAATAATCACTGGTCAGCCCATAGATCCAATCCCGTTCAAACTCATCGGGTGCAGGAGCATTGCCAAAATAAAGCCAAAAAAAGCGGGCGGCGCTGTCACCATAGGTGCGTTTTGATGGCCCATTCCAACTACCGCGCCAGTACTTAATGGCAGCTGAGCGATACAGCCAGTCCAGCGCATCTGCCGCTAGCTGTTGTACCTCAGGATCTTTGGCAAAGTCATACAGATTCAGATAAGCCGCCGTTGTATACCCGTGGTAGACAGGGCTATCCCACTCCCCCATACCAATATCCAACAGCGTAGACACATAGCGCTCCAGATATTGTTTATAGATCAGTCGAGTCGCCTCATTCCCCGTTTCCTCCGCCATCAAATATACCGACGTCTCCCGCATCGCCCTTAAGTTATCGGTATTGCGACAGTCCACGGGCGTATCACAATCATCAGTGGAGCGTGACCAAAATTTGCGCGGTGGGTTGGCCATTCGCGTTAGCGGATCGCTCAGGGTAAAGGCATGCATTGCCTCCCACATCCGCTGTCGATAGGCCGGCTCAAGCTGGTCACCAAAATGAAAATACTTGCGCACCTGCCCTTTAAGAGTAAATCCAGACAGCAGGTCAATCCCCTGGGTTTCAGTAGCCTGTTCATCAATTTGCTGCAAAAAGTCCAGCCCTGACGGCTGCCCCCACAGCACATCGGCCATCGCCAGCGGATACGAATTTTTCTCGTACTCATAGGCAATGCTGCCATAGTTCTCAGCCGCCGCCAGCTGCATTAACGCCAGCTGTGCCCTTAGCCGAAACATCAAAATCCACCAGATTTCTTGCATGGGTCATTGATCGTGTCTTACCCACCACTTTAGTGCAGGGTCAATGTCATCAGGGCAATTACAGCATTTACAACTCAAATACTACATATAGTGATCAATCACACTTAGAGTATAAATTGTCACAACACAACATTGTTATATCTGGACTGGGCAAAGAGCATTATTCTGTTCTTTCAGAATCAATATGTTCCTGCATTACCGTGTTAACAACAGTATTTCTAAAAATAGAAGCACATCGATAAATTTAGAAATAGAGTCTTAATATGAACTCCTAATCAGGAATTAGGGTCGACCGGAAATTATCTCGTAAGACAACAAAACTTTGGTATTTTAAGACACGCCATCAAACACCGGAATCAAGATAAATCTGTTGTTGCGTTTTGGATAAAATGCTTTCACACCATAGCTTTGCCCTACATTAGGAAGGCCATATACCAGGTTCCGCAGGGGTAAAGCACACTGTTTGATGTCATCGTATGTTTTGCGGATATATGTCCGCAAAACATACGATGATGAGCTGGAATATTAAGTGCACAACTGAATTTAATCAGGTTTGTTCTCATTTCAATCAGATTTGTTCTTATGTTGGTTACTGTCTACCCATATGAACTTGGCTTAAAGTTTTTAGTGAATGACTTTACCTATAAAAGAGCTACCTTGATACTAGCTACAGAGCTTCTAAGGCTGTATGGTCTGTCTACCTCTGATAGTTATTAAACCGGCAATCAAACAGGCTGTTTTTTGCGTAGGTCCTAGAAATAGGAGCTTTAGGCTCATACTTCTATTTCATTGCCAGAGTAATAGCTTTGGAGACAGAGTGCGAAAAAGTCAGGATACTTTTTGCCGTATTACAGTCATTAGGTCTTAGGTTTGCTAGAAGTGCCGGGCAATTAATCTGTTTAGTTGACCCTAGATAGATGCTGGATCACTTGCAAACTTAACCCTCACCTTTCCGACAACAACTCTCAGCTTCAATAAAATATCTATGGTTTTTGATGCATGGGAACCCATAAGGAAGTTCTTTTCACAGGGAATTTACCGGTGTCTATGTGTATCGCGTTACTCTCCAGATTAATCACACGGGGCTCCTCAAGTATAAGCAAGAGGCAGACGCTGAGGATTACCCTGAACCCACTTCTTGTCCATCTATTACCTAAGGCTGCATCACAAAATCATCGTCTTTCATTGCCGGATTAATACATACAGATAAAGCTTGGCTATGCTACAAGATCAGTTTAAAGATGTTACCGACTCAAGTTTTCCTAAACTTGTAAAGAGAAACGATAATCCGGTCTGGAACGAATGGGAAGACACGGATGGTGATGGTTTAGTTGACCGTATGCCTAGCTATGGTGTGGCTTGGGGCGACGCTAACGGCGATGGATACGTTGATCTGTACTTAAATAACCACTTTGGCGATCGCAATGGTCCCCCACCTTCGCTATTTATAAATCAAAAAGACGGCACCTTTGAAAACCGGATCGATCTATTTCCGGCTGATTCCCGTGGAGATATCGTTAGAGGCGATCGACATGGCAATATATGGGCTGATTTTGATAACGATGGTGACCAAGATCTAATTCAGCTCGTGGGTCTAGTATCAGATTCAGAACCCAGTAGAAACAAGTTTTTTATCAATGAAATCAATGAAGGTGGTGGGTTTGTTGATAAAGCATCTGAATTCGGAACCGGCTACGCTCAAGCCCGAGCACGTGAAGCAACTGTATTTGACTTTAACAACGACGGGTTGTTAGATTTCATTCATGGATCGCTTAGCGATGGCACCAAGAGTGGTGAGCTACCAGCCACAGTTTTCCAACAAAATCCAGATGGCGCATTTTCAGATGTTGGTGCAGCCGTTAATTTCGAATTTGACCGCAGCTATGGGGTTGAGTACGTTTCCTTAGCAGACTTTAACGGTGATGGACGTCTCGACGTTTTCCAAAAACAACCCAATGACGTCTATGATGTCAGCTCTGGCCAGTTCGTTAAAATCACAGACTCTTTATTTGGTGATGTTAGCCTACAAAACGGTAGGGGTTTGATTGATATGGCCATTGCCGACTTCAATGGAGATTTGAAGCCGGATGTGTTTCTCCCCACCTCCGGTGTTAATGGCCATCAATTGGTCTTGAGTTCTCCAACAGGTTGGGAAGATAAGTCCCTTGCATCTGGGGTACGCTCAGTTTCATATCAAACGCCTGATGGCGGCGGTGTTGTCACAGGTGATTTTGACAACGACGGGGACGTGGATCTATTTGTCCTTGACCGTAACGGTGGTCCTGATTTTATGTTTGAAAATCAGGGGGATGGAACATTTACGCCCACTGCATTCTCTGAGACAACACCGTTGCAGGATGTACCACGACTCGATTTGCGTACTGCAGCGGTTGCAGACTTCAATAATGATGGCTTTTTAGACCTGCTAGAAACGACCCATAGGAATGATCCTACGTATCGGCTATTAGAGAATAAAGGCAACAACAACAACTGGCTCTCGATTGACCTAGAAGGAACCGTATCCAACCGCGATGGTATTGGCGCAACGGTTTATGTCACAGCCGGTGGTGTTACCCAAATGAGGCAACAGACAGGCGGGCAGCACCACAGAGCGCAAGACCACAAACGGATTCATTTTGGTCTAGGTGATCAAAACACAATCAGCGAAGTTCGGATTAAGTGGCCTAGCGGCATTGAGCAAGTAATCAACGGGGTTACGGTCAATCAAATTCTTCAAGTGGTTGAAGCAGAGAGTCAATTTAAGGCCACGAATGATTCTGTTACCACCTCCCTAGGTACAGCAGTTGATATTCAGGTCTTGGCCAACGATGACATTGCCCCAAATACTGTATTTACCTTATCTGCTAACGGAGCCAGTAACGGTACCGTTGCGGTCGACAATAATGGGACACCAGCTGATGGTAACGATGATTTTATTACCTACACCCCCAATGCAAATTTTGTAGGTACCGATTCATTTACCTATAAAATCGACGACAACAATGGCGGCACAGATACAGCCACCGTCAATGTCACCATTATCAATGGAAATCTACCGGTAGCCACAAATGACAGTGCAACAGTGGCAGAAGATACACAGATCACCCTAGATGTATTGGCCAATGACACCGATGCAGACAGCGACACCCTGAGCCTTGAGTCTGTACTCCCCACTATCAACGGTAGCACTAGCATTGCTGGCAACCGGGTGATTTATACACCCGATGCCAACTTCAATGGCACTGACAGTTTTAGCTACACCGTAACCGATGGCAATGGCGGCTCTGCTAATGCCACAGTGAGCATCACGGTAACCAGTGTCAACGATGCGCCAGTTGCCAATGATGATACGCTCACCCTAGAGCAAAATACAGCTGCTCAAGTACAGGTGATTGCAAACGACACGGATGTCGATGGGGATACCCTGACGGTTACATCAGTCGGGGCAGCCACTGATGGCACTACGTCAGTTAGCAACAATCAGATTCTCTACACCCCCAATGCAGATTTTGTCGGCACCGACTCATTTACCTATGAAATCAACGATGGCAAGGGTGGCACAAATACGGCTACCGTCAATGTCACCGTCACCGAGCCAGGTCTTCGCGTCGAAGCAGGACTCCTGAGTCTTTATACCTTTGATGAGGGGAGAGGCAACACTATCTTCGATGTCTCGGGTGTCGGTGACCCTCTCAATCTAGAAATCGACACGACCACTGGCGTCACCGGGGGAAATGGCTCCCAAATCACCTGTTCCTGCGGCAGCTGTCAGACGTGTAACTCTCAAGTCAACTGGGGAGATGGGGTCCTAAATGTCTATTCTCACAGCCTGATTGCGTCTAATCAAGCTGCCACCAAGCTGAGCGATGGGATAAAAGAGACTCAAGAGATCACCATTGAAGCCTGGATCAAATCCAATAGCCTCAACCAACGCGGCCCCGCCAGGATTGCCACTCTCTCCGCCGATAGCGGCAACCGCAACTTTACCCTGGGTCAAACAGGCGACGACTATCAGGTCCGCTTACGCACCACCACTACGGGTAACAATGGCGTCGGCAAAACCGTCACCTCCACTGGCGCAGAGGTAACGACAGAATTCAGCCATGTGGTCTACTCCCGTGATGCCAGTGGTTTTACTAGCCTCTTTGTTAACAACCAATTAGTTAGCTTCAACACCATTGATGGAGACTTCTCCAATTGGAACGATGAATACCAGTTTGCTTTAGCCAATGAGCTAGATAGTACTCGACACTGGCTTGGCAGTTATGATCTAGTAGCGATTTATAACCAAGCCTTTGATGCCGATGAAGTTGAGCAGAACTATCTAGCAGGTGCGTCAATCACGACTCCACCTACCCCCACAAATACACCACCGGTAGCCGGGGATGACAGTGGAACCGTTGACGAAGACGCTCAGATTACGCTGAATGTCTTGGCCAATGACACCGATGCCGATAACGATAGCTTGAGCCTTGTTTCCGTACTTCCCGGTAGCAATGGCACGACAGCCATTGTCGGCAACCAGGTACTCTATACGCCCAATGCAGACTTCAACGGCACCGACAGCTTTAGCTACACTGTCTCCGACGGTAATGACGGCACGGATACGGCCACAGTCAATATCACCGTCAACCCTGTCGACGATGCTCCAGTAGTCACTAACACAGCGCCAGTCGCTAATGATGACACCGTCACTACAGACCAAGACACAGCTGTTCAGGTTCAGGTGCTCACCAATGACTCTGACGCTGAGAACGATGGTTTAACCATTGTCTCAACTAGTGATGCTACCAACGGCACCACTTTAATTAACAACAATCAGATTCTTTACACGCCTAATACCGGCTTTACAGGAACCGATTTCTTTACCTATGAAATCAATGATGGTAACGGGGGGACTGATACGGCAACTGTCAATGTCACGGTGACTCAGCCAGATGATAGCGGCAACAGCGGTGAGCGCGTTGCAGATGGGCTTCTAAGCCTTTACACCTTTGATGAAGGCAGCGGCAACACTGTCTTCGATGTCTCGGGTGTCGGCAATCCTCTCAATCTACAAATCAACGCCCTCAATGGCATCAACTGGGGCGATGGCATCCTAAGCCTCAATGCCCCCAACCTGATTGCCTCTAATCAAGCGGCCACTAAGCTCATTAATGGCATTACCCAAACACAAGCACTCACTATCGAAGCCTGGATCACCCCCGATAACCTCTCTCAAAACGGTCCTGCCAGGATTGCCACTCTCTCGGCTAACTCCGGCACCCGAAACTTTACCTTGGGACAGCAAAGAGATGACTACCAGACTCGCTTACGCACCACCACGACCGGCAACAATGGCGTCGGCAAAACTGTCACCTCCAATGGTGCAGAGGTAGAAACTAAACTTAGCCATGTTGTTTACTCCCGTGATGCCAATGGGCTTGCTCAGATATATGTTGATAATGAGTTAGTTGGCTCCAACACCATTGATGGAGACTTCTCTACTTGGAATAATAACTACCTGTTTGCACTTGGTAATGAGCTAGACGGTAGTCGACCCTGGACCGGCAGTTATGACCTGGTGGCAATTTACAACCAAGCCTTTGATGCCAGCGAAGTTGAACAGAACTATCTAGCAGGGGCATTGGATGATGGCAGTCCTGCTCCGACTAACACACTACCGGTAGCAGCAGATGACAGTGGAACAGTTGACGAAGATTCACAGATTACCCTGAATGTGTTGGCCAATGACACCGATGCCGACAACGATGGCTTGAGCCTTGTTTCGGTACTCCCCGGCAACAATGGCACCACGACCATCGTTGGCAATCAGGTGCTTTACACCCCGAATGCCGACTTCAACGGGGCCGACAGCTTTAGCTACACCGTATCCGATGGCAATGGTGGCACCGATAGTGCCACAGTCAATATCACGGTAACCGCTATCGACGATGGTCCGGTGGTCAACAACATTGTGCCAGTGGCCAATAATGATACGGTCACCACCGGTCAAAACACGGCTGTTCAAGTCCAGGTGTTGGCTAATGACACCGATAGTGATGGTGATGCCCTAACAGTTATATCGGCTAGTGCAGGCAGTAATGGCAACACATTGATTCAAAACAATCAGATTCTTTACACCCCGGATGCAGATTTTGTAGGCACTGATTCATTTACCTATGAAATCAATGATGGCAATGGGGGTACAGCAACGGCAACCGTCGATGTCACAGTGGTTCAACCAGGCAATAGTACTGGTCGCGTCAAAGCAGGGCTTCTAAGTCTGTATACCTTCGATGAAGGTAGTGGTGACACTGTATTCGATGTCTCGGGTGTTGGTAATCCCTTAAATCTACAAATTGACACCCTTACTGGTGTCAACTGGGGAGACGGGATTCTAAGTGTCAGTGCACCAAACCTGATTGCCTCTAATCAAGCCGCCACTAAGCTCATTGACGGCATCACCCAGACACAAGCGCTCACCATTGAAGCCTGGATCACTCCTGACAACCTCACCCAAAGAGGACCAGCCAGGATTGCCTCTCTCTCTGCCAATAGCGGCAACCGCAATGTTACCCTAGGGCAGGATAGAGACGACTACCAGGTCCGCTTACGCACCACCACTACTGGCAATAATGGTGTCGGCAAAACCGTATCCTCCAGTGGTGCTCAGGTGGAGACAGACCTCAGCCATGTTGTCTACTCCCGTGATGCTAACGGTCTTGCCAACCTTTATGTTGACAATCAGTTAGTTGGCTCCAACACTATTGATGGAGACCTTTCGACCTGGAATGACCAGTACCAGTTTGCTTTAGCGAATGAGCTAGATGGGGGTCGAGCCTGGCTCGGTAGCTATGACCTGGTGGCAGTTTACAACCAAGCCTTTGATGCCAGCGAAGTTGCTCAGAACTATCTGGCAGGTGCTGATAGTTCTATTCCTTTTGGCCTATAAGCATGATTGAGGACACCTAGATAGAATGAGTTTCGGCTTATCTTAAAAAGGGTGTATGCCAAGCCTCGTGAGGCTAAAGGAGATCGTCTCTCACCGTCAGGTCGTACGGCCTGACGGTAGGTCATTTTGCCAACACAAGTAAGCTTTAAACCATTGCAATCGTTGCCGAAGCTAACAATAAGGATAAAAGCATCACCATAGGCAAACTAGATAACTGTTCCTACGATCAGCAGTTCTCAGTATGAGATTTCAGCTAGTATCGGCAGGGATTTCAAGCTCTAAGCCTTGAATCATGAACGTTAGTAGATGATCCCAGGTGTCAAACCACATGTACCGTGTAAGTGCTCGCAAATCATCAAAAAAGGTC
>JBCDIX010000055.1:0-49386 GCA_038748405.1 Cyanobacteria bacterium P01_H01_bin.21
CAACGGCGACAGCAGCCAAAAAATCCGGGAAAAAATCTCTCAGCGATTGACAAGAAACACACCTATTTGTTCAATGAGAGAGTGGCCATAATTTCCGGAATTGACTCTTCAAGTTACGGCCATAATTTCCGGAAGCCACAGGGGTCCCTCCGTGTTCCCCAAACCCCCTGGGCAGGGCCGGAACGCCGCCCTACGACCCAACGTACGAGATTATTCTTGATGGCGTTAAGTTGGGGGGTACGGCGGGGTCGATTATCTATATTCTGAACTGACTTTTGCAGAAAATTTTGGATGTAAGACTTGAGTAGAATGTTAAGGGATTCTTTTAATCTCTCTAGTGGTTTTTGGGCCAATTAGCTTTATCACTTTGAGAATGCTGTTTTGTTACAGTCTATCCCTGATCACTCTGTAGCCGATATCCTATGCCGTGTACGGTTTCAATTAGTGTCTTTGGTGCTCCGGCGGCTTTGAGTTTATTTCGTAAGCTCTTTATGTGGGCTTTGACTGTTTCTTCATCGGGTGGGCTTTTCATAGACCAGAGAGATTCTAGAATGAATGCTCGGCTTAACACTCGGCGTCCGTTGCGCATGAGTAGTTCTAAAATTGAAAATTCTTTTGGTGTTAGTCGTAGGGGTTGTCGGCTATAGCTAACTTCATAGGTATGGGGATCCAGGCTGAGACTTCCCCATATTAGGGCAGCGCTAGACTGGGCACTGCCGCGACGTAACAAGGCACGAATTTGGGCTAGTAGCTCAGATAGGTTAAATGGTTTTACCATGTAGGCATCGGCACCAGAGTCTAATCCGCGTACTTTGTCTTGGCTGGTGTCTCGTGCGGTTAGCATTAGCACTGGTAGTTTATATCCGTGGCTGCGTAATCGCTGGCAGAGCTGAATTCCATCTAAATAGGGCAGTGTGACGTCCATCAGTGTCAGGTCGTAGTCCATTAGCTGCATCTGACTCCAGCCTGATTCGCCATCTTTGACGATGTCCACTACATAGCGCTGGGCCTCTAACACTTCTGTTAAAGACTCTGCAAGCTGACTATCATCCTCAACCAACAGAAGACGCATTACTCATTCCTCGTTCAATAAAGGAATCCTCCTTATATAAAAATGCCTAGAGAATCAGTATTACGCTGTGTAATTGATTACATGTGCTGTCGGAGTGTTGCTGTAGCTGCTTTATCCAGTTCTAATGTGACTGGGTCGATTTTTACGCCATAGTCCTGCTGCGCAGATTCTACCGTCAAGAACTCATCTAAGACATCTTCTAATACTGCCACTGGGTCGCGTTCCAATGGATTGCCATAGCCACCACCACAGGGGCTGATAGTGCGCAACGTATCACCGGGTTTGGTTTTTCGACAGGGAAACTTAGATGGTAAAATTTGTACCTCGTCCTTGTCTGGATTGAAAATTTGCACACCGCCAGGTGTACCATCTTCACCACCAAAGATGCCCCAAGGTGCATACTTATTACCCTCACCTTCTAGAGACATTTGTCCTGGTGAGAGAAACTGAATATCTCGAATCGAGCCCAGACCACCGCGCCATTTACCCGCACCGCTAGCATCTTCAATTAGCTCATAGCGGGTTACCCGCAGAGGTAAATGGGCTTCAATGTCTTCAATCGGGTTGTTGCGAGTGTTGGCATAAAGTGTATCCACTCCGTCCATTCCATCCTTGCCGTAGCGTCCCCCATAGCTGCCTTCGGTAATATCCATGTAAACCCAGTAGTCTTCGTCCACAGCACCACTGTAAGAGACTACTTTGATATTCCCGATGCCGCCGCTGACATTCTGAGGAGCGACCTGAGCCAAAGCTTTCATCAGGGTGTCAGCCACAATATTACCTGGACAACAACGGGCAATGACGGGGGCTGGATAAATTGGATTTGCTAAACACCCTTTTGGAGCAACAATATGGATAGGGCGAGTCAGACCCGAGTTCTGGGGCACATATTCCATCAATGCCGTATCGAGTAAAACAGAACGCAGGGTAACAAAAATAGCGATATCTACAGTGCCGACAAAGGGCATATTGATGGGGCGATCGTCTACCTGAGGGGCTGTGCCAGTTAGATCAATGGTCATGTCGCTGCCATCAATGGTGACGGTGACAGCAATTTTCAAGTCTTTTTTGTTGGGGTCCGGATCGTCCAAAAACCCATCGATAAAGCCTTCTGCTGAGTACGTGCCATCGGGTAGCTTTTCAACTGCCTGACGAATCATCCGTTCGGAATAGTTCATCAAGACCTCACTGGCTGCTAATACTGTATCTAACCCATACTGGTCGACTAGCTCTAGAAACCGTTGTTCACCCACACGACAGGCCGCTACCTGAGCTTCAATGTCGCCTACAACAACCTGGGCACTGCGAATGTTTTGCCGCAGCATGCGCCAAACTTGACGGTTTTTGACTCCTTTTTCATAGATCTTCACTGCCTTAAACTGCAATCCTTCAGCAAAGGCATCCACAGCATCTACAATACCGCAGCTGCCGGGGGACGATGAGCCAATATCCAGGTGGTGGGCTGTGGTAAACGAGTAACCAATTAGTTCTTCTCCACGAAAGATAGGAATACCAATGCCAATATCTGGGCCGTGGGAAGCACCATAGTAGGGATGATTGTGCAGAATTACATCGCCGGGGTAAAACTCTTCTCCGTCTTCTGCCATCGCCTTGAGTACACCCCGCATGTAGCCAGGAATAGGCCCGAGCTGTAGGGGAGTGCTATAGGCGCATTCGGCTAGCTGCTGACAGTCGGCGTCGAGAATGGCGGCACCAAAGTCTTCAGACTCACGAATGATGCTGGAGTATGACATGCGGGCGAGCTTGTGACCCATCTCTAGGGCAATGCCGTTGAGGGCTCCGGCGATGACCTGGGCAGTGACAGGGTCGATTTTTGGAAGCTGCCGGTGTTGGGGGAGAGAGATTGTCATGGGAGGCAGGGGGAGAAGAGGAGGCAATAGGAGAAGGGGTGGCAGGAGGAAAGACGTTCCCTTGTAGAGGTGTTCCATGGAACACCTCTACAAGGGGTGGCCTATGGGGTGCCTTTAGTTGTAGCCATCGCTAGGGGTTTTTCCAGGGAAGACATATCCTCGATTAAACGAATGACCAGATTACCGTTGGGTTCTACCGTAGTGCGGCTGTGCGGCGGCAACAGAATTGTGGAGTCTTTTTGGAAGATAACGGCAGGTCCTTCGATTTGGGCATCTGCGGGGAGTCGGTCTCGGTCGAAGAATTGGGTGGAATATTTTTCTAGCTGACCGTTAACTCGGAAATAGGTAACGGCTGTTTTTAACCAGGCGTTTTGTAAGGCTCCCTGAGTAGGTGCAGAAAAGTCTGAGAGCTTTGGCATAGGGCCAGTGCCGGTGACTCTGAGGGTGACTAATTCTACTGGGTTTTCTGGAAAGGCATGGCCATATTCGGCGGTGTGGAGATTGTGAAACTGTTGCCATACGGATTGTAGAGCAGCTTCATCTAGGGTGCCACTGGGAACCTGCGCTCGTAGTTCGTAACCCTGACCTACATAACGACAGTCGGCAAATCGCTGTAGGGTCATGTCTGCCTCATTAAAGCCATCGGCCCGCAATTGTTCTTTGACCTGATCTTCTAAAGATTGTAAGTCAGCATTCAGCTTGGGCAGATTATGTTCGGTGCTGAGGGTAAATTCGTTTTGGATCAAATCATGTTTAAGGTCAGTAGTGAGGAGACCCATGGCAGACGTAATGCCAGGATAGCGGGGAACAATCACTTCAGGGATACCCAGGGATAGGGCAACTTCAGCAGCGTGGAGAGGACCTGCACCGCCTTGGGCTACCAGGGCAAATTTGCGAGGATCTTGCCCTTTTTGAATGGTGCGAGAGCGGATGGCATTGGCCATGTTGTTATTTACGATGGTGAGAATCCCGGCTGCGGTTTCGTAGAGATCCAGACCCATGCGATCCGCCAGTGCCTGTACCGCTGCAAAAGCTTTCTCTGGATAGATGGTCATTTCACCACCGAGAAAATACTCTGGGTCCAGCCGATTGAGAACAACGTTGGCATCAGTCACGGTAACATCAGTCCCTCCTTTGTCGTAACAGACAGGGCCAGGCTTGGCTCCAGCACTTCGAGGGCCTACGCGAAAGGCGCCGCCAGTATCGATATAGGCAATGCTGCCACCACCAGCCCCAATGGTATGCACATCGATCATGGGCACCATGACAGGGTATCCGGCAATCCAAGTATCTCTTGCGGTTGCTTCTGCAAAACCGCGCTCGGTGACAATGCCAATGTCGGTGCTGGTGCCGCCCATATCAAAGGTAATCAGACGGTCAGACTGCACGCCAGCGGCTGCACCGCCCAAGACACCGGCAGCTAACCCAGATAACAACAGAGTAACGGGTTGTTCTCCGGCTACATCTGCTGTGGCCACCCCGCCGTTGGAGCGCATGATGTGGAGTTCTCCCCGCACTGATTTTTCTTTGAGGCTATGGCTGAGGTTGTTGATGTAGCGTTTTACTTTGGGACCGACAAAAGCGTTGATACAGGCCGTGGTGAACCGTTCAAATTCTCGAAACTGGGGGAAGATGCTGGCGCTAGTGGTGATAAAGGCCTCGGGATAAAGGTCGTGAGCGATGGCGGCAACACGTTCTTCATGACGGGCATCAAAGTAGGAGTTGAGAAAACAGATGGCGATGGATTCAACTCCGGCTGCTTTGAGTTCCAGGATGGCGGTTTTGGCTTCGGCCTCGTCTAGAGGAGTAAGTGTGCGTCCTTTGGGGTCAAGGCGTTCTGAGACAACTTTGCGATCGCGCCTTTTTACCAACGGTTTCGCCTGCCAGGGAATATCCTGCATGATGGAATAATGCTGGGGTCTCTGGTGGCGGCCAATATGAACAATATCTCGATAGCCTTTTGTGGTTATCATCCCTGTGCGGGCACCATCATGGGTGAGCAGCGTATTGGTAGCAATGGTGGTGCCATGGAGCACATGCTCAATATCGCCGTAGTCTACCTGGGCCATCTGACACAGGGTTTCTATTCCCTGCATCATGGCAATGGACGGATCGTCCACCGTCGTCGGCACCTTATGGATCCAGGTCTGTTGTTGCGCCACATCTGCCAGGATTAAATCAGTAAACGTGCCACCAATGTCTACGCCGATAAGTTTCATGCTGGGTCTCTAAGTTAGAAGCCATCGGTGGTATCTTAAGCATTTACCCTTAGGTTGAGTTGTTCATTGTGCACCGTTTAACGGGTTTCCATGACTTGAGAGCGCCATCAGTAACGAACTGTAAACTGACTCGCAGTAATTTTGATAACAATCCTGTAACTCTTTTCCAGAGACGATAGAACCATGAATTTTGGACTTCCCCTTATGGTTACCGTCGCCTTACAGACCAATCACAACCGCCTTCAACAACGATTGAGCGATCTGGCCACCATTGGTCAACTCTCCTGTGGCGGTGTGCGCCGCACAGCCTACAGCCCAGAAGACCTGGCTGCTCGTCAGATGGTGATTAGCGCCATGAAGCAGATAGACATGACCATCACCATTGATGCTGCTGGCAACATTATCGGTCGCTACAGCGGCACCCAAGACTTACCTGCCCTGGCTACAGGTTCTCATATTGATACGGTACCTGCCGGTGGCCGCTATGACGGAGCCTTGGGAGTGCTTGCCGGTATCGAAGTTGTTGCCACACTGCACGAAGCGAGACAGCGTCTCAAACACCCTATTGAGGTGATTGTTTTCACCGATGAAGAAGGCGAGATGATTGGCAGTAAAGCCATGGCTGGTACAGCCCATTACACTGATGCGGAATTCTATCGTCGGTTGGATGGTACCTCGATTCAAACCTGTTTACAGAAAATTGGTGGTGATTGGCATCAACTCACCACAGCTCAACGAACATCCCACGAAATTGCTGCCTATCTGGAATTACATGTAGAACAAGGGGGTGTACTAGAAGCAAGAGAATGTCAGATCGGTATAGTCCAGGGTATTGTTAGTCTGCAGCGTTATTTGGTGACCATTTCGGGGCGTCCTAATCACGCGGGCACCACCCCCATGGATATGCGTCAGGATGCCCTCTATGCCGCTTCTTTACTAGTAGCCGCAGTCCATGATGCCGCTGTTCCTGGAGATCAAGTGGCCACCGTGGGCTATCTAAATGTTACCCCCAATGCTGCCAATATTGTGCCAGGTCAAGTGGACCTCACTATTGACCTGCGAGATTTATCCCTGGAGACCGTTGAGGCCATGGTGCATAAATTAAAGCAGCGGGTACAGGAGATTGAGGCCGTAACAGACACTAAGATTCAGTTAGAACGGCAGCATGCTGTAGAGCCCACCCTGGCCAGCCCAAAGATTCAAGAGACCATCGTCGCCGTTTGTGACTCTCTACAGCTGAGCCATTATTCTATGCCCAGTCGAGCTATTCACGATGCTCAGGAAATTGGTCGGTTTACTCAGATGGGTATGATTTTTGTCCCTAGTCAGGCAGGAGTGAGCCATGCAGAAGATGAATATACTTCACCCGAACAGTGTGGTCAGGGAGCTGATATTTTATTGAACACCCTGTTACAGCTTGATCTGCAGCTATAGCAAACGTTGAAGATTTTATCGTTGCTCAAGATCTGTTGGTACTATCTGTTGGCATTTAAGTATCTCCGAAACTCTGCCTCCGTAGCTGCCAGAATTGTTTCGCAATATTCAACAACTGTCGAGCATTGACGTCCTATTTTCTGAATGTTTACAAAAAAACACTTGTTTTTTAGAAAAGCGTATTGTCGTATACGGTTCTTTCAAAAACAGTTCACTTATGATTTTCTCATAGCTCGGTCTAAGCTTGGCGTGGTTTAGACCTTAGATTAAGGTGTTTCGGGCACTAGCGCAACATTCCCTGAAGCCCTTTCTGGAGCAGTATTGACTTAGTTTTTATTGTGTTAGCTGTGCCGGTCGGGGCCTTACTGGGCTTCTCTTTTGAGGTTCGTTGTCTCAGCGGATTCTGCCATGCCTTCCACTCTCGTCCGTGGTAAATATATTATTTGCAAAGCCATCAGTCGAACAGAGGCTGAGATTATTGAAGATGGTGCTGTTTTTGTAGAAGATGGCACCATTGTAGAGATTGGTTCCTTTCAGGAATTGTCAGTTAAATATCAACCTGATAATGTGCTGGGTTCAGCCCACCATGTGGTGATGCCAGGGTTTGTTAACAGCCACCACCATGTGGGGTTGACGCCCTTTCAGCTAGGTTCCCTAGATTATCCATTAGAGTTATGGTTTGCCAGTCGGCTGTCGGCCAGGCAAGTAGATTTTTACTTAGACACCCTGTACTCCGCTTTTGAGATGGTGGAGTCAGGGATCACGACAGTACAGCATATCCATGGTTGGTTGCCGGGTCCCGCTAGTCTATGGCCAGAGATTACGAGCAAGGTGCTTCAAGCTTATGAAGACATTGGTATGCGCGCTTCCTACTGTTTTGGTGTGCGTACCCAAAACCATTTTGTTTATGAGTCGAATGATGAATTTGTCTCTAGATTGCCGCCCAGCATTGCGGCGGATATGGAGGCCATTCTTAAGCCCCATGAGGTGCCTTTAGAGGATTTTCTTTGGTTTTTTGAAACACTTTGGAAAAAGTGGGAAGGGGCGGCCAATGACAGAATTCGCCTGCAGCTAGCGCCTGCTAATTTGCATTGGTGTGATGACGATGGGATTACGACACAAACTGAGTATGCTCACAAATATGGTGTGGGCATGCATATGCATCTGCTGGAAACTCCTTATCAGATGGAATATGCCCATCGCCGCACGGGCACCTCAGCAGTAAAGCATCTCCATAAGCTAGGTGTTTTAGGCCCACATTTAACCTTGGGCCATGGTGTGTGGCTGACAGAAGAAGACATTGATCTTATTGCTGAAACAGGCACGATGATCTGCCACAATGCTAGCTCTAACCTGCGCCTTCAGAGTGGTGTTGCCCCCCTTAATCACTATGCTCAAAAAGGGGTGAGGGTGGGTATGGGTCTAGATGAGGCTGGCATCAATGACGACCGCGACATGCTCCAGGAAATGCGATTGGTTCTTAAGCTACATCGAGTCCCTGGTATGGACTCTCTGGTGCCTGCGGCATCTCAAGTCTTTCAGATGGCGACAGAAAACGGAGCTCAAACTACACGCTTTGCAAACGAAGTGGGTGTGCTAGAGCCGGGTAAAGCTGCCGACTTGGTCGTAATGGATTGGGAGCATCTGGCTTATCCCTATCTTGATGACACCATTCCCGTTTTAGAAGCTGTTATTCAGCGGAGTCGCACCCACGGTATCGATGCTGTCATGGTGGCGGGTGAAGTGATTTTAGAAAATGGCAAGTTTACTCGGGTGGACAAGGACGCGTTGTTGGATGAGTTAGCTGCGATGCTCAAAGCACCTCTCACACCGGATGAACTGCGCCGTCGAGAGCTGGCTAAAGAAGTCTTTCCCTATGTGAAAAAGGTCTATGACGGTTGGTTTAGACCAGATGCCTATGGTTCGTTTTACTGCACTAGCTGTCAAACGTATCACCCACCGTCGGGGTAGAGAATTATGGTCTAAAGACGTGCCCTAAAGATTATTTCATGCCTCAATGCCTTGCTACTGGACCTAATGCATTCGATTAAGGAGATTTATCATGTTTCATTCCCGCACGAACCGTCGACGTTTTCTTGGTATGGGGCTGGGTGCAGCTATGACGCCTTCCCTATTATCTTTTTTGAGTAGCTGCGCGCCAGGTAAAAACCCTGCCGCATCGGGTGGTTGGAATGGTCGTGAGATTAAGTTTGCCCACGGGGCTGGGCTATGCAATATGCCCCTGTTTTACTCGGCTGAGAAAGAGCTGTTTGCTAAGTATGGGTTTAAGGGAACAGCGGCTCTCACCCCCATGCCGGCTGATGTAGCGGTGCAGTTGGCCACTGGTCAGGTGGAGATGGCGGTGATTCCGTTTACCAATGCGATCGCAGCCTACACCCAAGGTGCATCTTTCCAGGTTGTTGCCGGTAGTGGTGTAGAAGGTTTGGTGATTGTTGCTAAGCCTGAGATTAAATCGTTTGCTGACTTGAAAGGTAAGAAAGTTGCCACATTCCAGGCAGATACCTTGGATGTCATCGTTTACGACTATCTAAAACAAGAAGGTCTCTCCTATGATGATGTGGAAATGGTTTATCTGGGTGACTCGACTGAACTATTAAACGCTTATTTGGCTGGTCAGGTGGATGCCGTCAGCCACATTGAGCCCTATGCGACTAAGGCGAAGACTCAGACCAGTGGCAATGTTCTTGGGAATGGGGTAGATATTTATGGCAGCGGTTATCCTGACTGTGTTTTAGCCGTTCGTAATGAAATTATCGAAAATGAGCCCGAGATGGTTAAAGATGTGATTCGGGTATTTTTTGAAGCTCAGTATGAGATTGAAAATAACTTTGAAGGGGCAGCTCAAGCAACTATTGATAAGTATTACAAGACGGACATGGAGAGTCTGTTGGCGTCTGCCCAAGCGCAACCTCCCGGTGTCGATGTGAGGGATAAGCGTGATTTTATGTATGAGCGTGCAGAAAGTATGAAGGAGTTGAACTACATTAATACGGATCTGGATGACAATTTTGTTAATTTCTCGCTGTTGGAAGAGGTGATTGCTGAGAGCCCAGAATTGTGGGAGCGGGTGAAGGTGAAAGTAACTGCTTAAGAGTCATTAAGGATATAGCTGACAAATAGCGATGAAGGTTGCTCAGGGCTTTCCTCCCTGAAACCCTCCTGTTCGTGGGGGCCTAAACTCCCCCACACCCCCCGAAAGTAGGTTGTTGTTTATGGCGAATATACGGGTTTGGTGGGGATTACGGCGAGGTCGATTATGAAGGTTAAACCCAATGCCCAAACTTGACTCCTCCATTTTTAAAACATGCAATTAAAATCTTCTGCCAGTCCGGTTAAACCTCGCGTTGCTAAAATGCGCAGTCGCTGGTGGCAGAATGTGGCCACTTCAGCGATGTGGTGGTGTCTTTCCCTGGGTCTGTTTATTGGTATCTGGGAATTAGTCACTTTTCTGGGGTGGGTGAACACGTTAATTTTGCCTCCGCCCCATGAGTTTATTGCTGAGATTGGTAATCAGGAACAGTTTCTTGCGCCCAGAATTGGGGTGGAACGTACGGGTGGAAATTTTGTTTTACTCACTGCCATTGTGGCTACCCTAAAGCGGGTAGTGGCAGGGTTGGTGCTGGGCTTTATTGCTGCTATTGGGGTGGGTGGTCTGGCTTGTTATTTTAAGATTTTTGGTAAACTCACCCTGCCAGTGATTACGCTACTGGCTCCCATTGCTCCTATTGCCTGGATTCCCTTTGCCATCATGGCCTTTGGTATTGGTGATAGGGCGGCGATTTTTGTGGTGTTTATTGGTATTTTCTTTTTGCTGACCCTGGCAACGGTTAATGCTATTAACAATGTGAACCAGCTGTATATTAATACGGCTCGAGTGTTGGGGGCCAGCCGTCGTCAGGTGATGTTTAAGGTGATTTTACCGGCGGTCATTCCTGACTTGTTTT
Organism: Cyanobacteria bacterium P01_H01_bin.21; assembly: GCA_038748405.1. Classification (GTDB taxonomy): domain Bacteria; phylum Cyanobacteriota; class Cyanobacteriia; order Phormidesmidales; family Phormidesmidaceae; genus Leptothoe. Next base: position 10,562 of record JBCDIX010000055.1, read on the forward strand.
TTATCTTGCGGATTAACTTTTTTGCGGCCTGGATGGCGGTATTAGCGGCTGAGATGGTAGGGGTGAATACCGGATTGGGAGCCATTGTGATGGTGGGTCGGCAGATGTTTAACGCCAAGCTAATGTTTTTGGGCATGGCGGTGATCGGGGTGGTGGGCTACCTGCTGGATGTGGGGTTTCGGCAGGTGCAGCAGCGGGTGCTGTGGTGGAAAGGCTCGGCGCAAATATAGGAGAGCGGATTAATGAGTGAAATTGTTTGCGATCGCATCATTAAAATCTGGAATCCTGACACTGCTGAAGCCAATTTAGCCATTGACGATATCAGTTTCTCTGTTGAACCGGGGGAATTTTTAGTCATTATTGGCCCTAGTGGTTGCGGCAAAAGTACCCTGCTGAGCATGATTGCTGGTCTAGAAACGCCTACATCGGGGGCACTGCGATTTCGTGATGAGGTGATTACAGAGCCTTCTCCCCATCGTTCGATGATCTTTCAGCAGGCATCCCTATTTCCCTGGCTGTCAGTGATTGATAATGTTGCCTTTGGTCTGAGTTTACAGGGCTTAGGAAAACGAGAGCGGCATCAGCGGGCTAAAGAATATTTACAGCAGGTGGGGTTATTAAAATCAGCCAATCGTTATCCCCATCAGCTCTCGGGCGGCATGCAACAGCGGGCCTGTATTGCCCGTGCCCTCTGTCTGGGCACGGATGTGTTGCTGATGGATGAGCCCTTTGCTGCCCTGGACGTCCAAACCCGTCACCAAATGCAAAAGTTCTTACTAGATATTTGGCAAGGCACTGGTAAGACCGTCATTTTTGTCACCCACCATATTGATGAAGCCGTTTATCTAGCGGATCGAGTGTTGATTTTAACGGCGAATCCAGGCCGTACATTAGCGATGGTCCCTGTAGAGATGTCTCGTCCTCGCGACATGATGAGTAAAGGATTTGAGTATCATCGCAATTTGTTTGTAGACCATCTGCGCTCCGAGGTGGTTAAAGCCTTTGAAGAACAAGAACTGGCAGAGATGTTAGATACTCGCATTAAGTAAATAGCTATGGCTACTCGATTTCCTCTATTGCAAACCCTTACTCAGTGGGTCACTGGAGCCCAATCGAAACAAAACAACAAAGCCGCTATTGACATCTGGTCCTATGCTGAGCCTGCTGGAGAAGAACCGGACCCCCTCCAGCGCAATGTACTGCAGTGGCGACGCTTAATTACATCGGTGAGAGAACCCCTCGATATTTTTCCAGGACAGCCCGTTGATATTGTTGGGTTTGTCCATCGTAAATTTCCTAACGCTCCCAACCAATTTGTCCTGGCTCGGCACATTATTCGCTGTTGTCTGGCAGATACGGTACCTCTAGGGTTAGCTATCCATACCGATACGGCTGATGACTTTGAAAATGACACCTGGTTACAGGTTCAGGGCGTCTTTGGCACAGTAGACGTGCGCAATCGACCCACATTGGTGGTGATTCCTGATCAGATTCAACCGATTCCTAAACCCAAGAAAGCCTACATTAACGGTGTTTTCTGAATCCTAAAATGACACCTGATTAGTAGGGCGGTTCTGCTGGACCAACATAGCCACACATTCCCACACGCGGTGAATTTACAATAGGTATCGGTTCACCATAGTCTTCGTGGGGATGATCGTTGGCATGTTCATCACACAGGGTTCCTTCTTCATTTTCTTCAATCATGCATTCCATACACAGATACGTTGCAGGCTTACCACATTCCATACAATCAACAACAGGCTGATTGTTACGAGCCATTAAAACAATCGGTTTCTTTGTCAGGGGAACACCATCACGTACGTCAACACATTTCACGACTGTTTCAGACGAGGTACCAAAGTCATAAATATGTGTGAGACTATCGGTATAGTCAAAAACCTCATAGATCTTACGGCTATTGGCAATGGTGTCCGTAAAGCGGCCCAGGCCAAACTCGCTCAGGTGGCCACAACATTCTAGCCAGATAGCGCGCAGATAATTATCCAAATCATTTAAGGTTTTACTGCCACGCATTTCTAGGTTGAGCCAGAAATCTCCTCCATAGGCATCCTGCAACCTTAGATGATAAAGTTCCTCGGGCTTGCCTTTACCCTGGTCGGCTTTGTTAATGGCGGCTTTACGTGCTTTACAACTGCCAAGGTGTTTTGACATACCGCCTTTAGACATTTCCTTACCACAATAGACACACAGTCCTCTTGTTTGCTTACGTCTTGCCACGGTCCCTTCCTCTGCTTATCAGCATGAGACTTAAAAAGCCCAATGCATTTCTATTGTCTCTGAATGGTTAATCCAGATTTATAAACGTAATCCTTCGCTAATATTTGAGCAAGTTTAGCAGTATATTTGCCAGGGTTAAATTTACGATGGTTTCTCAGCTCTCTTCTCTTTCCAAGTCTCCAACTCTAGCGGGTCTGCGTATCAACAAAGAACGGCTGCTTCAGCGGCTGGAACAGCTGGCCCAGGTGGGTGCCATACCAGGTGGCGGTGTCTGTCGCCTGGCCCTAACCGACGCAGACAAAGCCGGTCGAGACTTAGTCGTCAGCTGGATGAGAGAACTGGGGCTAACCATCACCATTGACCAAATCGGCAATGTTGTCGCCACCCGTTCAGGACAGGAATCTGGTCCTCCGGTGATGACGGGTTCCCACATCGATACTGTAGCAACTGGTGGCCGCTACGATGGCAATCTGGGGGTGCTAGCGGGGTTAGAAATTATCGCCACACTGAATGAAAACAATATTCACACCCGCCATCCCCTGGCCGTGGCATTTTTCACAAATGAAGAAGGGGCTCGATTTCACCCTGATATGATGGGTAGCTGGGTATTTCGGGGTGATTTCCCTGTAAAAAAAGCCCTGGCCTCAGTGGGGATTGACGGTACCACCGTTGGCGACAATCTGGAGCGGATTGGCTACGCTGGCACGGTTCCCTGCGGCAGTCAGCCGGTTAAGGCATTTGTGGAGCTGCATATTGAACAGGGGCCGGTACTAGAACTCGAAGGCTTTCAGATTGGTGCGGTGACCGGCGTACAGGGTATGTCATGGAAAGAGTACACCGTAAAGGGAGTGTCGAACCATGCCGGTACCACACCCATGCATTTACGCCATGATGCCGGGTATGGGGCCAGTGCGATCGCAATCGCCGCCCGCAATCTTGCTTTAGAAATGGGCGGCAATCAGGTTGCCACTGTTGGTTCTATTCAACTCAAGCCCGGTTTGGTCAATGTCATCGCAAAAGAAGCCCGTCTCACGGTAGACCTGCGCAACACCGACGAAACACGGTTGCAACAGGCCGAAGCCGACATGACTGCCAGAATCGACGCCATTGTCAGGGCAGAAGGTTTGGAGATTTCTAGTCGTTCCCTAGCTCGCTTTGAGCCCGTTGTTTTTGATCCTGGCATGATTAAACTGGTTAGCCAAACCGCCCAAGAACTCGGACTATCTGTGAAATCTATGCCCAGTGGTGCCGGTCATGATGCCGGACTCATTGCGACCATGGCCCCCACCGCCATGATTTTTGTTCCCAGTGTTAACGGCATCAGCCACAATGTTCAGGAATACACAGCTCCTGAAGAGTTAGAAAATGGAGCCAATGTGTTATTGCAAGTATTGTTACAGCTGGTGATGTCGATATGATACTATCATCAAATTTTAGCGACTGTTTTGAAACTTCTCCTTCTACGCTCGTGGTGGACAGGGTCAACCGATTTAGACCGGCTGGTTCAACAAACTCTAGATGATGGCTTTGACGGGATTGAAGGGCCTATTCCACAAGACAATCAAGCAAGACAACGGCTGCGTCATCTGCTTCAAGAGCATGGTCTAGTTTTCATTGCAGAAGCAACCACTGGCAGCGATCCGAATAGTCTTAAAGATTGGTGGATTCCTCGCCCTGAGCGTACCGTTGACGATCACCTTGATGATCTCAAATGGGTGATTGATCGCGCCCAGGATGTCGGTGCCCTGTTTGTCTCTACCATGTGCGGTTATGATGCCTGGTCGTGGCAGCAAAATGTAGACTTTTTTGGTCGTGCTTTAGAGCTAGCGCATATATCAGGGATCATCGTCAGTTTTGAAACCCACCGTAGCCGTTCCCTTTACAATCCCTGGACTACTCGGGATCTGCTAAATGAATATCCTACGATGAAACTTACCTGTGACTTTAGCCATTGGTGTGTTGTCTGTGAACGGTTAATCGATACAGAATGGCCCATTCTAGAACTCTGTGCTGAACGGGCACAGCATATTCAGTGTCGCGTGGGGTACCCTCAACATGCTCAGGTGCCCGACCCTCGCGCAGAGGAATATAACGAGGCTCTAACCGCCCATGAACGTTGGTGGAACTTAATCTGGGAAAAACAACATCAGCGTGGGATGTCTCACACAACAATGATGCCGGAGTTTCTCTACGATGGCTATATGCAAACCTTGCCCTACACAGGCATGCCGGTAGCGGATGTATGGGAAATTACGTGTTGGATGGCACGACGACAGCGACAACAATTTGCCAATCGATAGTACAGCATTGCCAGCTCTATGAAAGTCGACGTCTTTAAAATTTCTCAAAGTAGCCCGGATGATCTTACTGGGTTAATCTCTTTGGTTCAGCAACAGCAGCTTGACCCTAAAAATATCGTGGCTATCCTGGGTAAAACCGAAGGCAATGGCTGTGTAAATGACTTCACCCGAGGGTTTGCAGTGGCAACCTTAAAGGGATATTTGCAACCGCTGATTGGGAAAGAGCTGATCAATCAAATTGTGTATGTCATGTCCGGCGGCACTGAAGGCGTATTGAGCCCTCATATGACGGTATTTACTCGGCAAACGGAGAGGCTGGAAGGTCCTGTCCAACATGGTTTGGCTTTGGGAATTTATCATACGCGGGACTTTTTAGCAGATGAGATTGGCACATTAACGATGGTAGATGTAGTGGCAGAAGGAGTGAGAAGTGCGATCTCAACCGCCCAAATCTCTCCTCAAGATGTCCACTTTGTCCAAATCAAATGCCCTCTGCTTACGGCATCCCGCAATGCCCAAAGCAACAACACCATTACCCAGGACAGCTATAAATCCATGGCCTATTCCCGTGGTGCCTCCGCGTTGGGGGTGGCCCTGGCGTTAGGAGAGATTCAACCCGGTCAGCTAACCGCAACAGATATCTGCTCTAACTATAGTCTCTACTCGTCTGTGGCTTCCACATCAGCAGGTGTAGAACTCAAAAACTGTGAGATTCTTGTCTTGGGCAATTCTCCCCACTCCCATAGCAACTATCGTATTGGCCACAGCGTTATGGAACATGCCCTCGATATTGATGCGGTGACCCGAGCCATCGACAGTGCCCAAGGTTCGATTGACTCAATTGTGCATGTTTTAGCCAAAGCAGAAGCCTCACCCTCCGGCAAAATTCTAGGCCATCGTCATACTATGCTCGATGATTCTGATATTAACCATACCCGCATGGCTCGGGCAGTTGTTGGGGCAGTTGTTGCCGCTACAGTACAAGACCCGATGGTCTATATTTCAGGGGGTAGTGAGCACCAGGGACCCGCAGGCGGTGGGCCAATAGCCGTGATTAGTCAGCTAACTTCAAAAAGGATAATCAAATCATGAGCCATTCCAAACAGTTTAACTACACATTAGATCAGCCCCTGGCACCCAACACTCCTAGACGGATGTTAGCGCCCAAACAACAAACCTACACTGACCCTCACATTTTTCATCATGAGGTAACCAACATTTTTGATAACGACTGGGTCATGGTGGGGCGGGCAGGAGCAATTCCTAAGCCTGGTGACTATATGACGGCGTTTCTAGGGCAGCGTCCCATTATTGTCATGCGACAGCAGGATGGTTCAATTCGCACGATGGCAAATTATTGCCTACATCGCTATGTCAAACTGTTAGAGGGTAGCGGGTCTACCAATCGTATTGTTTGCCCCTACCACTGTTGGGCTTATAAATTGGATGGTGAGTTAATCGGTGTGCCTGAGCGTGAAGGATTTTGCACTGAAGATATCGAGGGAATCACACTAGAAACACTAACAACCGATGAATATCTCGGTTATATTTTTGTGTCTCTACAAAAAGACTTGCCACCTGTGTCTGAACGGTTGCAAAATCTAAGCCTGATCTTAAAGAATTTTGAGCTGGATCGTTACGAAGATCGCCATGTGGTGCATGAAGAACTGTGGAATGCTAATTGGAAGCTGATCTACCACAATTTTATTGAGAGTTATCATGTCACCTACACCCATACGAAGTCCATCGGTCCAGCCAACCCGACCAAACTGGTTGAATACGGCCCTATTGGCGATCCCAATTTTACAATTCACAGCAACTCTTACACCCACGAGCATCAGCCGGATATTTATAACCCACATTTAAATAAAGATGAGTTTAGACGGTTTTATGTGGCAGGTGTTTTTCCAAATGGCCTGATCGCGGTTGATCCAAATTTTGTTTGGTGGATGGCCCTTGAGCCCACATCTGTTGACCAAACCAATGCACGTTGGGGGCTCTCTTTCTCTCATCATGCGATGAAGACAATGCCTGAGCCTGAAAAGTTTGTAGACGAGATTATCAATGTGATTGAAATAGCAACCGCTGAGGATAAGGAAATGGTTGAGCGGATGCAGGCAGGTGCAAATTTTGGCTCAGATAAAGCAGGTCTGTTGCATGCTCCGTTAGAAGTATACATAAAAGAGTTTGATGATTATGTTATGCGCCTATCGAGTAGTTGAAACAGAGCTAAGTGGATAGCCGAAAGTAAACGTCTCTAACACCGCCGGTTTCGACTCCGCTCAACCAGCTAATTTTGAGGACCGAGGGCTGAGCGGAGTCGTAAAGCCCTATGGGCATGGGCAAGCCTAGCGCGAAGCGTTTCCCATGGAAATAGCCCGGATGGATGGATAGTTTTGTCCAATCACTTATTATGTCCTGGATCTATGGCAGTTTGATGATTACACCTAGAGAGATTGAGCAAACTGAAAATCCACGTCGGGTTGCTTTCCAGAAATGATGTCTGCTATCGCCTTGCCAGAACCGCAAGAATGAGTCCAACCCAAGGTGCCGTGGCCTGTATTGACAAATAAATTAGCGTAGCGAGTTTTGCCAATATAGGGCAAATTAGAGGGAGTTGAGGGTCGCAAACCGGTCCAAAACTTTGCCAGCTTTGGGTTTATGGCCCCTGGAAACAACTCCATTACTCGCTCCACAATAGCTTCACAGCGAACGGTATTTAAACCTAATCCATAACCGTTTAGTTCGGCGGTGCCAGCAACGCGCAGCCGATTGCCTAATCGAGAAAAGACTAGCTTGTACTCATCATCCGTCAGACTAGTGGTATATGCTCGCTCCTCATGTTCAACCGGAAATGTTGCCGAATAGCCTTTGACAGGATAGATGTGCAAATGAATACCCAACGGTTTCACTAACTGTGAACTGTAGCTGCCCAAACAAACCACATAAGCATCTGGCTTCAAGGTTTCACGATAGCCATCCGCTTGGGAAATTTGCACGCCATCTATTTTCTCATCAGCTGTTTCAAGCATATGAATCTGAGTATTCCACAAAAACCTGACTCCATTTTTTTGACAAAGCTGAGCTAAATTCTGGGTAAATTGATGAGCATCTCCAGATTCATCAGCAGAGGTATAAGTTGCACCTACAATTTTGTCTTGAACTGTTTTAAGGGCGGGTTCGATATGAATCGCTTCTTCTGCCGTAATCACTTGACGAATACAACCAAAGTCTTGCATGAGTTGTGTAGTCTGAACGGCCGCCTTAAATTCTCTTTGACTAGTGTAGAAGTGTAGAATACCCTGCGTGAGACAGTCATAGGTAATCTCTGTTTCTGCCCGCAATGATTGCAACATATCGCGGCTGAATGTACCTAAATTGAGGAGTTGGATTAAATTATAACGGGCTCGATTAGGCATGCATTCTTGCAAGAAACGCAAACCCCAACACCACTGGTTTGTATCTGTTCGTAACCGAAATAATAATGGTGCGTCTTCACGGTTTATCCATTTCAAGATCTTGCCAGGCGTATTGGGGTTTGCCCAAGGCTCAGCATGAGAAACTGAAATCTGACCACCGTTAGCAAAACTTGTTTCTAACCCGGCCTTTGGCTGGCGGTCAATGACTGTAACCTCAAAGCCAGCCTTTTGAAGAAACCAGGCTGTTGTGACACCGACAACACCAGCGCCCAAGACACAAACTTGCATAATAAACTCTCGGTAAAATCAATACAGGAGGATATTCATCAGCAACGATCCCCTCTGTCCTTTTACCTGAGAGATTCATAGACCAGAGCCAAAACCTATTAGCCCCAGACCATTTGCCCCTTCGGTGGCTGCCCGACACAGCGCTCTCCAGATTTCATAATTCCATCAGTAACCTAACCTGAGCGTTTTTGGGAATGCGCCTTCGGTGCCAGATGGCAGAAACAATCTGCCCAAGGACTCTCCTGAGTGGAATAGATGCCTAACTCTAATGAATCAAGCATTCATATGTGTCAAAAAAATAACGTTACTAAATTCTAAAAACTGTAATCTTAAACACTTTTTAAAGGTTTATTTTCAAAGGTTTACCTCCAGGCACGCTATCCTCTTAGCGTTCTGTGGAAGTGCAAAATTGTCGAGGAAATACTGTTGGCGCAATACTTTTTAAGATGTGAGGTAGAGATTTTTGGACAGCCATCTGCTCTGAGCAAATGTTGACGTCTCAAACGCTAAGACTCATTCTGATGCTTAATCAATAGATTTTGTGGCTTGTTGATAACAATTGGTAAAAAATATCAATAAGTAGATTACGATACAAAAGATCCGACTTCATCTTGCTAACGTTGCCATATTGAAGATTTGCTGCATAGGCCTTACAAGATGTTAGTGCTATCTATCTACTTTTCATCTCTAAGCCCGTGTCATGAGCCCTCCAATTTAAATACCAAGGAAGGGCGGCTTCATAAGCACTTGCTCAAATGGAACGGTGTTGGTTCTCCTTACGCTTCAGTGCTTGTGTAAGCCTACATGACGGGTTAGATACGCTTAATTTTAAGAGTTTGGTCAGAATAATTTGACCAGTGATACTGTTGCTCTTAAAGCAAAGTGTGTTCACGGTGCTTACTGTGAAAAATTTGAGGTAGCTCTGTAGGCTTTACCAAAGTGGATGTTGTTGTGACATACGCGTCTGAAAGATTTTCTATGCTCATTACTGGCAGCTCTATGTGCTTCTAGAGACTTAACCTAGCGCCTAAATTTGTCAATTCCGCAATGTGTTGGGTTGAATTGAGAAATTCAGGCTTCGCTGGCTCAGAGTAGGGAAATGCTTTACATCAGTATTGGCAAGGCGTTCTATCGCTTTGCGCGCTCTCATCACGGGCAACAGCACTGGTAAACCCTATACCCAATTCTTTGACCTGTCAGAGGAAATGATTGAAACCATAAGGGGCTGCTGGCTATTACATATACCCAAAAAATCTCACTGGTTTTTCTTGGGTGAGTGTAGCGGTTGTTGTTCTAGAGCATGGACTACAGAACTGCATCTCACCAAAGACTATTTTTCACGGTTTGATTTCTATCTAAATTCAATTCTGAGGATGCCTTTAGAAACTGCTTTATCAAAGAGGTTTGATCTCGACTTTTTTCAAAAAATGATTGCTGTTTTGCTGTCAAAAATTGAATTAATGCTTATTTTTTAGATTTTATCTATAGGCATAAAAAATGAAACTAGCGACATAAAAAATAGCCATATAGGGAGTTTTGAATTTGTTGTGTATTTTTTATTTCCATAAAATACATGAGATTTAAGGTGTCTAAATAAATTTATTTAGGGTATTTTTATTCAATAAAAATACCCTAAATATATGGTGCGTAAATATACAGAAAAAAGCTTTTGATTACTTATATTGTGATAAAAACTTTTTGATAAATTCGCTTCATAATTAGGAACAACAGACGCAAGATATTTCTATTTCAAAGTTTCTCTCATTTGGAGTTAACACTAATGAAAAAACCGCTGTCTAGGTTGAAATACTATCTCTATAGCCTTGGCTTTTTGCTTATCTTTCTGCCTCAGGTTGCCTTTGCCCAGGACGAAGCGGCCTCTGTTGGCTTCTTAGGCTCCATTGAAGCCGGTGTGCAAAGTGTCGTTGATGTTCTCAATCTGATCTTTTACTTTAAGGTTGGTGGTGAGAATGGTATGCCTTTTATTGTTCTTTGGTTGGTAATTGGTGCCATTTTCTTTACCTTCCGACTTAAGTTTATTAACATCCGGGCATTCAAACATGCCATTGATGTGGTGCGGGGCAAGTACGATAGTGAAGAAGATGAAGGGGATGTTTCTCACTTTCAGGCATTGGCAGCAGCCCTGTCTGGGACCGTGGGAATTGGTAATATTGCTGGAGTTGCGATCGCAATTCGCCTGGGTGGTCCCGGCGCAGCATTTTGGATGACGATGGCCGGCTTCCTAGGCATGTCGAGTAAGTTTGCCGAATGTACCCTTGGTCAAAAGTATCGGGTCATCAAACCTGACGGGACTGTCGGCGGTGGCCCGATGTATTATCTTTCTCGTGGTTTATCCGCCATGGGCATGGCACCTGTTGGTAAGGCTTTGGCCGTTATTTTTGCTGTTTTTTGCGCCATTGGTAGTTTGGGCATTGGCAATATGTTCCAAGCAAACCAGGCATTTGCCGCTGTCTCCAATGTTCTACCATTTCTGTCCAATCTAAGCTGGCTGTTTGGCATTCTCCTTGCACTCATTGTTGGTTTGGTAATCTTAGGTGGAATTGAGCGTATTGGTGCAGTAGCAGGCGTATTAGTGCCCTTTATGGCCGTCATCTACGCCTTAGCCTGTTTTTGGGTAATGTTGGTAAAACTACCTGAGGTTCCCGGTGCTATCGGCACGATTATCTCCACCGCCTTTAGTCCAGAAGCTGTCTCAGGTGGAGCTATTGGTGCTTTGATAATTGGATTTCAGCGGGCCGCATTTTCTAATGAAGCCGGTTTGGGCTCAGCCGCCATCGCCCACTCTGCGGCCAAAACAGATGAACCCGTTCGAGAAGGGATTGTGGCGTTGCTAGAGCCCTTTATTGACACCATGTTTATTTGTAACCTCACCGCAATTGTGATTGTTCTCACCGGGGTTTATGCCGATCCGACTGCGGCCGATCTCAACGGAGCCCAGCTATCTGCAGCCTCGTTCGAAACAGTGATTGGCTGGTTCCCTTATGTAATCGCAGTCGCTGGATTTTTATTCGCACTGTCCACCATGATTTCCTGGAGCTATTATGGACAACAATCCTGGGCATTTCTCTTTGGTGATAGGACCACTAACATCTATAAGGGTATTTTTCTGTTCTGTGTGTTTGTCGGTTCGGTCGTTAACCTTGGTCCTGTTTTAGACTTCAGCGACATTATGGCCCTAGCCATGTCGCTGCCAAACCTGTTGGGTTGCTTCTTAATGTCAGGACTCATTGCTAGAGAATTAGCTAGCTATATGGATCGGCTGAAGTCAGGAGAAATGCTACCAGAGCCTCAAATAGCTCAAGAAACTGTTGTTCGGAGATAAATGAGATGAGTTGGCTTAAACGAACATCTGTTCTCGTTCCAATTGATTTTTCTGATCTGTCTTATCAGGCACTCGAGCCAGCTAAGGAACATGTTAAAGATATTTCAGCCTTAAAGCTGATCCATGTACTTTCACCCTTGCATCCTGCTGATCCAGCCGCTATGTGGGACACGGTCAGTGATGAGGACCGCAAACAAAAAGTCCGAGCATTTACCCGTAATAAGCTTAGCGAAATGGGGTATGGTGAAATTCACATTGAAGTCGTTATTGGTGATACCACCTCAAAAATAGTGGACTATGCTCAAGAAATAGATGCGGGCCTGATTGTGATGTCATCTCACGGGCGCAAAGGTGTCGGCCATTTTCTAATGGGTTCTGTGGCTGAACAAATTGTGCGATTGTCTCATTGTCCAGTGCTGATTCTCAAATAAGTCACCAGCAAAAGACTATCTGTAGGGTTAGCATCTTGTGCAGAAAGATGTTAGCCCTATCATTTTTTGAAAAGATAGTAGACAAAGCCTGGTTTTTGATCGGGCATAAGGTTTGATGCCAGCTTAGCCTCGCCAGGCAAATGTCCGCAGTATGGTCCTTATCTAATCAGTTTGCAGAATAAATTCATGCACTTGCAGCGAAAAGTACAGTTTTCAGTCAACATTGTGTCTAAGTTTTTAGAAAAGCCTACAGGTGAGGACTGATAAATGAGCGGATTGGGTGGTCTGAATAAAACGCCAAACGGTGTTGTCCTGGGTATGGTGCAATCGCAATTGCCGACTGTGGTCACCCCAGACGATTTGGCGGCCCAAACTCAGCGCATTTGTGACATGGTTGCTAAGGCTCGTCGCAATATGCCCACCATGGACCTTGTGGTTTTTCCAGAATATTCACTCCATGGGCTATCGATGGATACCAACCCTGCCATTATGTGCAAGCTGGATGGCCCTGAGGTAGCCGCCTTTCGTCAAGCCTGCATCGATAACCAAATCTGGGGTTGTTTCTCAATTATGGAATATAACCCCGGTGGCAATCCCTACAATAGCGGCATTATCATCGATGACCAGGGAGAACTAAAACTCTATTACCGTAAGCTCCACCCCTGGGTGCCGGTAGAACCCTGGGAGCCAGGAAATATTGGTATTCCTGTATGCGATGGACCTAACGGCAGCAAGCTAGCGCTAATTATCTGTCACGATGGTATGTTTCCTGAAATGGCAAGAGAATGCGCCTATAAGGGGGCCGAGATTATGATCCGCACTGCCGGGTATACGGCCCCAATTCGCCATAGCTGGCGGGTCACCAACCAGGCCAATGCCTTTTGTAATCTCATTGTGACCGCATCGGTGTGTATGTGCGGCACTGATGGCACGTTTGACTCCATGGGTGAGGGCATGATTGTTAACTTTGACGGTGAGCCCCTAGTGATGGGTAGCCATCGCCCTGATGAAATTATTACGGCTGAGGTGCGACCTGACTTAGTTCGCGAAGCTCGCCAACACTGGTCTGTCGAGAACAACATTTACCAGTTTGGTCATCGAGGCTATGTGGCGGTTAAAGGGGGTGCTCAGGACTGCCCTTATACCTATATGCAAGACATGGTGGCAGGTAACTATCGGCTGCCTTGGGAAGATGAGGTGGTCCACACCGATGGTACTTCCTGTGGCTTTGAGACTCCTACACGAGAATATACAGGAGAGGAGCTAGCCTCTCCCAGTGTTTTAAGTAATAGCTAAGGGTGTTGTGACTCCCTTTACCTGTCTAGGCGATGGCTAAACCTGTTGTCTAGACAGGTTTTTTTGACTCGTTGTGTCTAACCTGAACCTGGGTATAGTGTTGTTATTGGCAATCCACAGTGTTAGGACAAAAATTCCAGCCACCACGCTCAAACTGACACAGGCAGTAATTATAAAAATCTTGTTTTCTCGCATGACATGTTTGCTCGAGTTGTGGATAAAGCAGCTACGAAACTACTAGAGACTTTAAGCTCTCTAATAGTCGGGCAAGACCACGAAATTAAATATGTTAGATATTCTACAAACGCCTAAATACCAAGAGTTCCACGGATAAAGAATTGCAATTTAGTTCGTTACGAACATTTTGAGCAGAGATAGAAATGGTATCCCTGCTGTAAAGCAAGTTAGTATCCATGGGCTGTTACGTATCTTCCGATCCCTATCCTTATCCTTACAATGGTGACCTGCGTCCGGATAATACGGCACTGATCATTATTGATATGCAAACGGACTTTTGTGGTAAGGGTGGCTATGTGGACAAAATGGGATACGACCTATCCCTGACACGTGCGCCCATTGAACCACTGCAGGCTCTTCTGGCAGTCATGCGAAATCTGGGCTATGTGATTTTGCATACCCGTGAAGGCCATCGCTCTGATCTGTCAGATTTACCCGAAAATAAACAGTGGCGCTCTCGACAGATTGGCGCAGGCATTGGTGACCCAGGTCCTTGCGGTCGAATTTTGGTGCGGGGTGAAGCTGGCTGGGAAATTATTCCTGAACTAGCGCCAATAGCGGGTGAAACGGTGATTGATAAGCCAGGCAAAGGGGCCTTCTTTGCCACTGATCTAGACCTGTTGCTGCGTCGCAAGCAGATCCAAAATCTTATTCTTACGGGCATCACTACCGATGTCTGTGTCCATACCACCATGCGGGAGGCCAACGATCGGGGCTATGAGTGTTTGGTGCTCTCAGACTGCACAGGAGCTACCGACTACGGCAACTATCTGGCTGCCTTAAAGATGATTAAAATGCAGGGGGGTGTTTTTGGTGCAGTGGCCACATCGTCTGATCTGATTGAGGCAATTAAGGCTTAGCGCATGAATACGGCAACCCTACCCACATTTACTAAACTTCAGGCTCCACCTCAGTTAGATATTGTGGACATGACCAAACGGTTTGGCAGTCTGACAGCCCTTGATCGGGTTTCCATGAGCCTTAAACCGGGAACAGTTCATGCACTTTTAGGAGAAAACGGTGCGGGTAAAAGCACTTTAGTAAAATGTGTTATGGGTTTTTACCATCCCACATCGGGGCAGGTATTAATTGACCAACAGCCGCAAGCGATCCATAGCCCCAAGGATGCCCATGCCCATGGTATCGGTATGGTGTACCAGCATTTCACCTCAGTACCGGCTATGACTGTTGCCGAGAATTTAGTCTTAGCGAGCTACGACAAACAAACCGTTATTAACTGGAAAAAAGAATCTGAACAGCTACAGGCGTTTATCGATCAGTCTCCCTTTAAGGTTGATTTACACACACCTGTAGCTCAGCTAGCGGCTGGGGAAAAACAAAAGTTGGAGATTCTTAAACAGCTCTATCTCAAAAGCCGCATTCTGATTTTAGATGAACCCACCTCAGTGCTGACTCCAGGCGAAGCAGATGAGGTGCTAGGGCTACTGCGCTCAGAAGTGGTTAAAGGAAACTTAAGCATTCTTCTCATTACCCACAAGTTTCGAGAAGTACGAGCCTTTGCAGATGAGGTCACTGTTCTGCGTAAGGGTCAACTGGCGGGGCAGGGGGCCGATCTCTCTGTAGAAGCCTTAGCTCAGATGATGTTGGGGGAAGCTAGAGAAACTAAATCAGTCAATAAGATTACCATTGACAGTAAAACGCCAGTTCTGTCGATTGAGAAGATTTCTGCCAATCGTGACAATGGATTATCGGCTGTAGAGGACATCAATCTCACCGTTCACAGTGGCGAAATTGTGGGCATTGCTGGTGTTTCTGGGAATGGCCAACGAGAGCTGGTAGAAGTGTTGGCAGGACAACGCACCCCTATAGCTGGGCAGCTTAAGGTCAATGGTGAAACGTATGGCGCGACCAGGGCTGAAATGTATCGGCATCAGGTTTATGCACTGCCTGAGGAACCCCTGCGTAATGCCTGTGTGCCCACCATGAGCGTGGCTGAAAATATTGCCCTACGCACCTTTGATCGGCCGCCCCAGGCTAAGTGGAACTGGCTCCTAATTTTGAAGGCGATACAGCAGATGGCCCAGGGTTTGGTGCATACCTTTTCGGTTAAAACGCCGACAGTAGACACTCCGGTGGGCAATCTGTCGGGGGGAAACGTACAGCGTACGGTACTAGCCCGTGAACTGTCGTCTGAGTCGGTAAAACTGTTGATTGCGGCCAACCCTTGTTTTGGTCTTGACTTTGCTGCTGTTGAGTTTATTCACAATGCCATCGTGGATGCCCGCAATCGTGGTGTGGCGGTCTTACTAGTTAGTGAAGACTTAGATGAGCTGTTGGCGCTGGCGGATCGCATTATTGTTATCAGCGAAGGGACATTTGTTTATGAAAGTGATACGGCTCAGGCTGATCTCAATCTTATCGGTCAGCGCATGGCGGGGCACTAGGTGTAGAGGCGTTCCATGGAACGCCTCTACACCTTAAAAAACAAAACCTGATTAAATCCCTATTCCTAAACCTTTGATTTTGAGTGATTTGTTTACCCTTGCTGACCATCCAGAACAGCTTGCCTGGGAACCCTTTCGCCCTGGTGTTGAGATTCACCGGCTTTATGGCGAGGGGCAGCAGGGACCGGCAGCGGCCTTACTAAAATATGAGCCGGGGGCTAGCGTTCCAGTCCATGACCATACAGGTTACGAGCATATTGTTGTGTTGTCGGGTGCTCAGCGAGACTACCAGGGCAATCATACGGCTGGCACTTTAGTAATCAATCCGCCGGGCTCTAGTCACGATGTAGTCAGCGATGAAGGCTGTATTGTGCTGATCATCTGGGAGAAACCTGTTGTTGTTATAAGTGACTAAATGCCCGTAATTACTGCTCAACCCTACAGCTATGAGCTACCTACTGATAGCCAGGTAGCTTTAGTAATTATTGACATGCAGCGAGACTTTCTTGAACCGGGTGGTTTTGGTGAAGCATTGGGTAACGATATTTCTCGGCTACAGTCAATTATTCCGACAGTGCAAAGGCTGCAGCAGATCTTTAGAGAGCGAGGGTTACCGATTATTCAAACTAAGGAGGGGCATCGGGCAGATTTAAACGATTGTCCTACGGCAAAGCGCGATCGCGGACGGGGCGATTTGAAAATTGGTGATGTAGGTCCCATGGGTCGGATCTTGGTGCTGGGGGAACCGGGCAATGAGATTATTCCGGAACTTAAGCCAAAACCAGATGAGATTGTAATTGCCAAGCCAGGAAAAGGGGCATTTTATCGGACTGGATTGGAAGTGGTGTTGCGATCGCACCATATCACCCATCTCATCTTTACGGGTGTCACCACCGAAGTCTGTGTTCAAACCACCATGCGAGAAGCCAACGATCGGGGGTATGAGTGTCTGCTAGTAGAAGACGCCACTGAAAGCTATTTTCCAGAATTCAAACAGGCCACTCTAGAAATGGTGCGCGCCCAGGGCGGTATTGTTGGCTGGACAGCAACAGCCCATCAGGTCATTGACGGCATAAATTCACTAAAATCTCTGTGACAATCATCACAGCTAGCGACCTGGCTTGTTTCTTCGGTTTTTCTCAGAAAAGTATCAGTATTTGCTCAGGCCGTCGCTGTGGTTTTCTCAGTTAAGCGCTAGACAGTAACTATGGAATACCTGAGGGAGACTTCACACCTCAGTGGTCCATGTGTAGACGGGCTTAGCCCCCACCTGTAGTTGTTCCACGAGTTGTTCCATGCCCACTCTGTAAATACATAAGACAATGGTTTTAGCTACCAAGATTTCAACCGCGTCTGGGCCAGCAGCGACTCTTAACCCAATTTCTTCTCATCCTGCATCCACAGTCAAACAAGGAACTGTTTACTTTGTCCGTCATGGAGAGAGTACCAGTAATGAACGCAATATCTTTGCGGGAGTGTTAGATGTTGAGCTGACTGCGTTTGGTAAGATGCAGGCCCGGCAAGCAGGTCATGATATTAAGAAAAAGGGCGTCACTTTTGATGCTGTTTATGTCTCTCACCTAAAGCGAGCACGACAAACCTGTGATATTGCTCTGGCGGTGAGTGGAGCCCTCAAGTCACCAGATATTGAACCACACATTGATCATCGCATCGGTGAGAAATCGTTTGGCATTTTTGCCCAGCGTAATAAGAACTTGCTCCGTCTTGCCTTGGGTTACGAAGGGTTTGAAGCACTGCTGCACTCCCATAATGAAACACCTCCTTCAGGAGAAAGCATTCAGCAGGTGTATAACCGAGTGGCTCAATTTTATAAGGATGAAATTGTGCCTCGACTAGAGCAGGGCGAAAACGTTCTAGTGGTCTGTCATCAATATGTTTTAGAACCCCTCGCCTTATATTTAAGCGGTCTGCCTGCAACCGACTATCATCATCTTAAACTACCCAATGGTAAGGCCCTTAGCCAAGAAGCCCTCGTTAATTTTCAGCACAAAGAATCTAGTGGTACAGCCTCGCTTCGTAAAAAGGTCAATGACCTGGCCACCATGTGGGGTATTGGTCTTAGCGCCGTTGCCTTTATGGCTGGAGTATTGATCAAGGCAGTAGTGAGCACTATTTCTATCCCAGCAATTCTCTTTACCGGCATCATTCTTACCTGTCTCGCTGTCTCTACTTTTTATGCCTATCTCGATATTGATCTGCGTGCCAGTCGCCGTAAGGTGTCTAGAACCGTAACCGCTGTTGTCAATGGCTGGATGTTACTGCGTTGGGTTGGCGGTATTGCCCTACTTTTATCTGGCTGGGTATATCAAGGCCCGGATGATTTGTACAAAGTCCTATGGATTCTGTTTTGGATGGTGCCTCCGGCCTTATCTACACCGGTTATGTCAATTCTGTGGGGGGGCAATCTATACCCATCGGCAGTGCTATCAAAAACCCTATCTATTTTTGTATCGGCAGCTCTGGTCAGTTTATTATCTGTCGTGATGCTGCCCATTAGCCCAACCAGTTTGGAAGTGTTTTATATCATCTTGGTGTTTGGGTTGGTTGTACCTGGGGTATTAGCGCAACTGTGGCGAACTAAGTCTCCAGTAGAGTCTAATCATCACAGCAAAAACTGGAAATTTATTGGCATTTTTGCAGGCGCTATCATGGCGTTCTCCGCTGGGCTGCAGTTTACCCCCGCCCACCTAGTTTCAGATGTATTTGTAGGTGCTAACCCAGAAAGCTCTCTAGCCTGCCTGCAACAGTTAGGGATTGCATTGTTCAGTTTACTCTTGATGCGGGGGCTGGCAGCTCTGGCAATTTTGCTACCTAAAAAATGGGCCAATAAGGCCGAAGCTCAAGACGCTTATCTGTTGCTGGTGACCCCCAACTTTTTTCTTTGGGCCTCACTATTGAGCGGTGCCAGCGTTATGAGAGAGCATCCAATTTTGCAGTACGCTGTTTTTTGGGCAGCCTTTGGCTTTTTCTTTGTACCATTAGTCGAGCAGCTGTTCTTCATGAATGTGTTTACTCGACGCATGTTGAAAGAAGCACTGCGGTCATCACGAGTTAACTCTGAGGATGTCCACAGACTATTTCAACACTTTGACAGAGACAACAGTCGCTCACTGGATAAGGCCGAGCTGGTAGAGCTTTTACGGTTTATCGAAGACCAAACTACAGGGCAGCAAAATGCAGAGGATATTCGTCCCTATATTGCTGATCAGCTGTTTAGTATTCTAGATTCAGACCAGCGCGGTTCTGTTGATATTCATAAGTTCGAAAACTATCTATCCAGACATGGATTAGTTGTTAATTTGAACGTTGCCTAGAGACTTAGACACTATTAGTGCCTAGTTTAAAGCACCTACAGCGCAGTGGTTACCCCCCTTCAGGGCAACCACTGCATTAGCTATGGGCAGCGCAACCGGGCCAGAAAACTATCTACAGTGGTGGATAATGGGGAAATGCGTCAGCAGGCGCTGGTTCGTTTTTTCCAACTTTCCTCAATGGTGACTACTTTACCCGCTGATGCTCAATATTTAACCGAAGACACATCGGTAACCCTGGCAGGTCAGGTGCAGTTTGCCGAGATTGCCATCCCCCTAACAAAACAGCCCATTCCTACAAGCTATGTATGTGCGGGTGCCGGTAAACCAATAGTGCTAATCCACGGATTTGACAGTTCAATTTTTGAATTTCGACGGTTGATACCTGAGCTAACGTCTAACGCTCAGGTGTGGGCTATGGATTTGCTTGGATTTGGGTTTACGGACCGTACGACAGATGCGCCCATAACGCCGGCTGCGATTAAGCAGCATATTTATAGTTTTTGGCAGCAGATGATTGGTCAGCCGGTGATTCTGGTTGGGGCATCCATGGGTGGGGCGGCAGCAATTGATTTTGCCCTGGATTTTCCAGAAGCTGTGGACAAGCTAGTGTTGCTAGATAGTGCCGGTTTTGCGGCGGGTCCAGCCATGGGTAAACTGATGGTGCCGCCGCTAGATGGCTGGGCAACGGCCTTTCTCAAAAATCCGGGGGTGCGACGACGGATTAGCCAGCAGGCCTATTGCGATCGCACCCTGGTCACGCCAGATGCCGAACTTTGTGCCGCCCTACATCTGCAAATGCCCAACTGGAAAGAGGCACTGATCGCGTTTACAAAAAGCGGCGGCTATAACTTCTTGAGCAACTACATTCAAAAAATTGCGGTTCCCACCTTAGTTATCTGGGGGCAACAAGATAAGATTTTGGGCACCAAAGACGCCCAGCGATTTCAGCAAACAGTTCCCAACAATCAGCTAGTGTGGATTTCAGACTGTGGCCATGTTCCCCATTTAGAAAAACCCAGGAACACCGCTGATGCAATCGTGTCTTTTTTGTAAATACCGTTTGTAAGTGAAGACAACACTAGCGCATTTTGTCTTTTTAGTATGAAGATTAGGACATGTAGATTTGCAGATGCTCCATTTGCCGCCCGGCACAATCTCTACCCCTGACCCACACTGCATCATTGCTAATCGCGCATGAATTTAGAGACACTCTTAGACGTTTGTCGCAAAGACATTAGTGTTAGCTACTGGACTCAAGTAACCCATTCACTGTTTTGGTGGTTAGAACGCTCTCCCCTGACCCATCTGGCAATCGGGGGGGCGTTGGTGCTGGGGTTTCTAATCGCCAGTGGTTTGCTTATGCGCGGGTTTATTTACCTGGGTCGAGGTCGCTCAATCAAACGACTGTGGCTTTGGGGATTTCCCATCGCCCTGTTGCTGAGCATTTCACCCTTGTTAATTGGGGAACCGCTGCTGACTCAGTTTTTGCCCACCTATGAAGGGCAGACGGCAGATGCTGTTGTCGTGCTGGGTCGGGGTAGGTATCTGCGCCCTAGCCGGGTGCTCAAGGCGGCAGAGCTAATTGCTATGGATCGCGCTCCCCAGGTATTTGTTAGCGGTCGTGGAGACGCGGTCACCATGGTTACCATGCTGACAGAACTGGGGATAGACTCTAGCAAAATAGCTGGAGAAGATTGCTCAGCAACCACCGAGCAAAATGCACTCTATACGGCTCAACAGCTTTTACCCGCTGGGGTAGAGTCTATTATTTTGGTTAGCGATCCACCCCATTTATTGCGATCTCAGCTGGTTTTTCGCAGCCTTGGCTTTAAGGTCATCCCCTACCCCAGTCCGCTACCTGAAAACGTTAGCCTGCGTCATCGTCGGCTGCTGGCCATGCGAGAGTCTCTTGGCTTAGTCGCCTATGGTCTCATGGGCCGCTACCTGCCCCGGCCCATTGCCGACGTGAACACGACCGCTGTGCAGTAATTAGGGCGTCAGTGCTGTACCATAAACGCGACCGCTGTGCAGTAATTAGGGCGGTCAGTGCCGTACCATAAACGCGACCGCTGCACAGTAAACTAGTGCGGAAGCACAGTTTGTCGGAGGTGCGATCGCTATGGGGTCAGCTTCATTACGCTCATCTGCCCGCTGGGTAGCCATCATTACCGTCGTGCTCACCCTGTTTGTCGCCTTCTTTTGGCAGCTGGGCAGCATCGGCTTAGTGGATGAAACAGAACCCCTGTTTGCTGAAGCCTCTCGTCAGATGTATCTCACGGGCGATTGGATTACGCCCTACTTTAACGGCGCCACTCGATTTGATAAACCGCCCTTGGTGTACTGGGGCATGGCCCTATGTTTCCATCTATTTGGTGTGGGAGAGTGGGGGGTGCGACTGCCATCAGCCCTGGCCGCTGCTGGTTTAACCGGATTTAGCTTTTACACCCTGCAGCGCTTTGGCTCTGCCCAGAAAGTTGATACGCCCGGCAAACAGCCCTTTTTGCTAGCTGCTGTTGTCGGTTCGGTGGCCATGGCGCTTAATCCTCAGACCATTGTCTGGGCTCGCACAGGTGTTTCCGACATGCTGCTATCGGGCTGTATGGGGGCAGCACTGCTGTGTTTCTTTTGGGGCTATGCCCAGCATTCTCGCTGGTACTACGGCTTTTATATTTTTATCGCCCTGGCCGTGCTGGACAAAGGTCCGGTGGGTGCAGTCATTCCCGGACTCGTTGTTACCGCTTTTGCTATCTATCTAGGTCAAGTCCGCAGTCTGCTTAAAGAAATCAAACTGCTGTGGGGTAGTCTGTTGGCCCTGCTGATTATGGTCCCCTGGTTTGTTGCCATCATTGCCATCCACGGTCAAACCTATATCGACAGCTTTTTTGGCTACCACAACTATGAGCGATTTACCGATGTCGTCAACGGTCACGCTGCCCCCTGGTACTTTTACTTTGCTGTCGTGGCTGTCGGTTTTTTACCCTGGTCACCTGGGTTACCCTTTGCCATGGTACGACTGCGGCCCTGGTCCATCGGCCATTGGCGACGTCAGCCTAGAGCAAACCAGCTGGGGCTATTTGCCCTAATTTGGTTTGTGGCCATCTTTTGCTTTTTTACAGCAGCAGTTACCAAACTGCCCAGCTATGTTTTACCCCTGCTGCCAGCGGCAGCGATTATGGTGGGGCAAATGTGGGCCGGGCCACGTCAGCGAGGACTGTGGTTTAGTGCGGTGTTAAGCATTCTCTTCTTTGCCATTTTAGCCGTTGCCTCTTACCTTACGCCTAACTGGATTGGGGGCGATCCGGTCATGCCCAATTTCCCAGAATTAGTCAGAGAATCCCAGGCCATGCTACACGGTGCCATCGTATGGGGAGTGGCAACAGTTATCGGGATAGGGCTACTGCTGATGCGGCGGGTACGCTGGGTATGGGCCGTCAGCTTTATGGCGTTTCTACTGTTTACAGGGGTGTCCATTTTACCGGTCGCCACCATTGCCGACAGCCAGCGTCAGCTGCCCCTGCGCCAGCTGGCCGAGACCATAGAAACCGTACAACAGCCCAATGAAACAATTGCCATGGTGGGTTTTATGAAACCCAGCCTGGTGTTTTACACTCAGCAGCCTGTTCTCTATACCTATAATCCAGCCTCAGAACAGCTACAGGCGACAGGGCAGGCACTGGTGGTGGGTCACGCCGATGAGATTGAAACCGCCATCAGCGTCAGCCAGTCAGGCGAGATTTTGCAAACAGAGGGCGTTTACCAGTTGGCACGACTAACGTTCATCCAGTAGCTATAGCGCGCGTAAAGGTCTCAAAATCTCAGCTCTAAGTCAATACATTGTGGATCAATCGTGAAGCCTAGTTAGAGCTGCGATCGCAGCTAAACACAGTAACTGATTCTTGGGGATACGACTCCTGACTCTGTAGCACAATAATTATTTTTATATGTTGATCACACAAACGCTAGAAGCATTGCCCCTCTATTTCTATAAGCCAATTGGGGGCGCGCTCCAACAGTTGGGTGGCCTGTTGACTGGGGAGCGGTCGAGCAAAGAAATAGCCTTGGCCCTTTTGACATCCATAGATTTCTAGATATCGTAGCTGCTCCTCCGTTTCAATCCCCTCGGCAATCACCTTCATATTCAGCTTTTGTCCCAGGATAATGATGGTCTGGATGATGTTGCAATCCTCTAGACTATTAGGAATGGAAGCCACAAAAGATTGGTCAATTTTTAGGGTATCTGTGGGAAAACGGTGGAGGTAGCTAAGGGATGAATAGCCCGTGCCAAAATCATCGATAGCCAGTTGAATGCCTAACTTCTTTAGGGCCATCATTTGACTGCGGGCCGATTCAATATTATGCATCAACATGCTTTCTGTAATTTCTAGCTGAATATGATGCCCTGAAACGTCAGCATCATCTAGAATAGCGACTACTTGTTGTACCAGATCCGGCTGGATAAACTGTTGGCGAGAGAGGTTAATACTCATCGTCAAGGGGCTATCCGGAAAGGCCTGTTGCCAGCGCTTCAGCTGACGACAGGCTTGTTGCATTACCCATTGCCCAATAGGAATAATCAGCCCTATCTCCTCACTAATTTTGATAAATTCCTCAGTGAGGACAATCTTTCCGTCTTGACGATGCCATTTGATCAAGGCTTCAAACCCACAAATTTGGCCACTTTTAAGGCTGATAATGGGCTGATAATAAAGTTCAAATTCGTTTTCTTCTAGAGCATTGAGTAGATCACTTTCTAGATTTAGACGATAGTTTGCCGCTTCATGCATATCTTGGGAGAATGTCTCAAAACGTCGCTCCCCCAGGGCCTTAGCCCGATACATTGCAGTATGGGC
The DNA here is from genome assembly GCA_038748405.1 of Cyanobacteria bacterium P01_H01_bin.21. Lineage (GTDB taxonomy): Bacteria > Cyanobacteriota > Cyanobacteriia > Phormidesmidales > Phormidesmidaceae > Leptothoe. The sequence continues at coordinate 34,707 of JBCDIX010000055.1, forward strand.
ATCCCGCAACAGATCTGCTGGTTGTTGTTGCAGAGGGTTCGATGCAGTTGTTACTCCTAAACTGCTAGAAATAGCCAGCTTTTTGCCATCGATAGTCACTGGCCTAGATAATCTGTCTTGCAACGTTTCTAGAGTACGTTCTACATCTGAGCGGAGGCGTTGCTTAAACAGAATGGCAAACTCATCTCCTCCCACCCGGGCTAAGCAGTCGTAATTATGCACCTGTTGGCGTAGCCGATGAGCCACCGTGAGCAAAACGCGATCCCCTATGAAATGACCTAAACTCTCATTAATCAATCGAAAGCGATCCACATCTAAAAAGGCCAACATCACTGGCATAGATTTTCCATGCTGGGTATCTGCCAACGCCCTTCGGATCTCCTGTAGTAGAATTTCCCGCCCCGGTAGGTCTGTGAGACTATCATAGGTACTGCGGTAGAGGGCTTTTTGGCCAATCACCATTCCTCCTGCCACTAGAAACCCTACTAGGGGTTCAACTAGGGGAGTCCAAATGAGGAGATTTAACAGGGCAAAGGATATCCCACACAGCATTAGGATTAAGCTGAGATTGAGGATGAGTAGTACTACCGGGCGCTTAGTATGCCAGGTGATAACACCGGCAACAGAGGCCCAAACTAGTATCCATAGGGTTTCACCCCAGCTAGGAAAAAAGCGGTAAAGGCTCTGCTTACCATCGGTAATATCCAACAGATGGCTAATGATATGGGCATTGAGGGTAATGCCTGACATCGTCACTTGATTGTGCTGATCACCACTGTAGGGGGTATAAAAATCGTCTTTGAGACTGGGGGCGACGGACCCCAACAACACGATACTGTCAGTGATTTGAGATGCCTCAAAATCCCCCTCCATCAACTGCTGAAGACTAATTGTTTGAGCAGGCTGAGTGCTGGAGCGATATCGCAGCAGGATCTGATAGCCAGAGCTATCAATGTTTTGATAGCCTCCGTTATGGGGGGCTAGGATAGGCAGCTCGTGATCCCCCAAAGCCATAGATTCCAGCGTATAGCTAAAGCTAATCGACTGGGGAGCCAAGTAGGTTAAGGCCACCCTTAGGGGGAAAGCATAGTACGCTTTGCCTGGAAAATCAACGAACAGTAAGCTGCGTCTGACAACGCCATCGGGGTCAATGGCGATGTCATTAAATCCAATGCGCTCCCACGGCACATCCGTTAGAGGGGGGACCGTTGCAGTGATGGGATGGTCCCCGACATTAGTAATGGTAATCAGGTTCTGTGCCGCCAATTGAGCTTTAAGTGCATCTCTGCCCGGTTCCTTAGGGGTATGGCGATAGAGATCTAGGCCAATGACGCGGGGTTGATGCTGCTGAATTCGCTCCAGTGCGATCGCAACGACTTGATCCGATAGAGGCCATCCATATTTTTGCAAGTCGTCTTCGGTAATCCCCACAATGGTAATTCTGGGATCAGGGCCGCTAGAAGGCTTCAACCGACTTAAGTAATCAAAATTCCATAGTTCAAAGCGTTGCAGGACGCCTATGGATTTAATCCCTGTGACTAGTGTGGTGGCGGCAAAACTCGCAATTACAATGGAACGGCAACCAAAGGGAACTTTGGGTACTTGCTTCAGCCGCCGCTTACCCCAGTGTATGCATGACTGGGCAATCGCGTGAAACATTTAGATTGAAGCTTTTGAGTTCATCAGGAATCTAAATCACCAGAAGAAGACTGTCCAATGACTAAATAACAGCATGTGCAACTTTTTTCTTGGAACATAGACAATGGCTAAAGCATTTGCCAGACAAAGCATCCAGAAAAAACATTGATTTTCCAAGTCACTCAATCGAGTCTGTTATGACTACGAAAGTAAGCACAATCCATTTTCTTTGGGTCAGAAAGTTGGGTTTGATGACGATGAAATGGCTTTAAGCTCAGGAATCTCTTTAAATTCTTAGATATACATCTCGTTAATAGTCGTTACGAACGAACGAGCATTTCTGACAAATCACTCTATTCAACGAATTGCCAGAGCTTGAGAAGTAGTGGATATTGCCGCCCATAGTAGAGAACACTTAGTGTATATCATATTGAACGATGCTAATGATTACCGTCTTCCGTAAAATTCCTTATATGTGATTTTGCCGATAGTCGATGGGGCTGGCCGTAGAAATAGGTATGAATGCTTGGGGCTAAAGCGATTAGCCCCTTTTGAAGAAATCAACCTTGTCCGTATCCAGAACGGTCGTTTTACCCAAAGGAAACTACACATTTCAACTTGGAAGTGGTATTGACACCCCATTTCAATACAAGCGTACTATGAGGTGTGAGATTAAGCATCCAATATAGAGATTTGAATCCGTCAGTGGGTTCCGCTGCCGCGTCGTTGAGTAGGAAATTGATTTCGGTTATCCTGACCATCTTGAGCACCTCGGTCCTGCTTAGGAAATTGGTGACGATGATTACTCGCGTTTAAGGACTTTGCAGCATTTTCCACGGAAAGCATTGCAACGCCTAGCACCCCTAAGCATAGGAACTGAAAAATATTTTGACGCATGACCAAAACAGGAACTGAAGAGGATTTCATAGTAAAGAAGTTGCGTGATTTTGAAGTGTAGAACACTTCGTAAAGACCGTTTGAAAAGCACCCTAGAAAAGTATGTTTTGATGTGCTTTCTGGTCAATATTTTTCTCTATTCTGATTGGTTTTTATTGATGTAAGGTCGAGATTTATCTAACCTTTGAATAGACATGAAGGCATGATTTCCAAAAGTCATCTTATTCCTTATATATCAGCAGTAAAGCGATCCTTTTACGGAATATTCTCGGCCAGATCTCCTATTTTTTGAGATCCTATTTTAGGAGGGAAATCTTCTCAAGATTTTCGACAATTACTATGAATCTAAGCCAATTTACGGATGCACTTTGAGAACTAGTTTCAGGGCAAAGAAACTTCATCGAAACTGTCGGTAACTGCCATAAACTTAAGCCAATTTACGGATGCTACCGCTTTGGACTAACTGCGCTATAAATGGAGGCCATTATGCAGTCTCCTTGTAGTGCCGATGGCTCGACCTCTGCATCTCGATTTGTCGTCGGTTAATTACGGTCTTGGGGATTAAACCGGTCAGCTCCTGTCAGTGGAAACGGTATGATTACTGGCTCTATGGGCTGGTCGACCCCCTCATTGGCAACGCCTTCTTCTATGAGTTTTCACATCTCGACTCGCTCTGTAGGGATGCACCGATCTGTCAGAAATGCCATACACCAGAATTTTGTAGATGAAATCATCTCGAGGATCAGCAACGCCAGCTTTAAGTTGGATAATCTAGTAGCAGGGCAATCACATCCCGTCTCAATCAACCCTGATCAGTTTCTAAATCCAGAAGGGTTTCTGTTTATTACCTTGAACTACCACAACCTGAAAACGGCTCTTACTCTGTTAGTGTCAGCTTGAATGGTAGAAAGTTAAAGACTATAAACTTTAAGACTCTGGTACCGGAAAGCTATGAATTTAAGTATCCGGAATCGCTCAAATATTTCAGTGAGACCACTGGGTATTAACTTAATGCTGACAAGATAGCTAGAAAGAAGACAAGCTTGTACCTAAAGCATTCAGCAGGTTAGTTTTTCTGAAAGACTACAAATTGATTCTCTTCTCTCAGGGATGCCAGAGGCTTTGGATGGCAGCTGCAAAATATTACGCGCTCTTAGACCGCTTTAGCATTTGAAACCACTGGTGTAGCAACAACACTCGAATCCGATAGCAATCGTATCCATCTGGATGTTCTGTCTGTTCAACAATGCCAAAGTTCTGCAGCATATGCACCGCATCCAAACAATGAATCTCTGAGATATTTAATTTCTTAGATAAATATCCCAACAATGTCCTTGCCCGCAGCCAACCGTCAGTATTCATAGACGCTGTTGTCATAATACTCATGGCATTTAACACATGATGCACCTTTGGTCGCGATTTATAAGCCCTTAGCTCACCAATGATGCCATATTCAACATAGGCTTTTAGCGACTGATCGCGAAAGACCTTTCTAAGATGCTGCTGGGCAAAGTCAAACCCGATATAGCCACTGATATTAACGTCAGTTTGTGTTTTGGCTTTTCTGACCAAAAATCCTGCAACCTTTCTAACCAGAAATGGATGACCGCCGCTCAATCGATAAACTGCCTGTATGGTTGGACGGTCAAAATCCCATCCCATCAAACCACCAATGCCCTCAATCAGAGAGGAGGTCCCATGGATAGACAAAGGAGGCAAATAAGATTCTTTAAAGAGCCGATGGAGTGGGTTTTTAGCCGTCTGTGAAAAATTCCACTGTCGAATACGATTACACTGGGGACGTACCGCCGTTATAAGTAAAGAAACAACTTCTTCTTTCTGGCTCAATGCCCGTAGTGCACTAAAGACAAAACTAAATTCTTCAGCTTTTTCCTCAAATTTTTCGTTCGAGCGAGGAAATATCCTATCTAAGTTGTCTAAACAGCACACAACAGGTAGCTCATACCCCAACCCTTCTAGATCCTTAGACAGCTTCTTAAAATGTTGATAAAACTCATATGAAGCCTCTTTGATCGAGTGGTCACTTTCAGTCAGCAGTGGGGGTTTTTCTAACAAAGGATTTTTTATCTTTGCCAGACCATAGAGAGTCTGTAGCAGCTCGTCTAGCAGCTCAAAACCATACCCAATATCGCTATATTTTTGTAGATCTATCTGAATAACAGCGTGCTCCTGGCACATCAGGGTCAGTTGATGAACGACGGAAGATTTTCCCGACTTTCGCAGTCCAAACAAACCTACATTTTGATTATTTTTAAGGTCAGTGGCTAGCTCTGTCAGCAGATTGCTACGCCCAAAGAACAATAACCTGTCATGGATGGGTTTCTTTCCCCTAAAGAAATCGGCCGTGTGCAGATATTGACCAATATGGTTCGATAAAATCTCTACACAATCGTCAGGGTTCGCCAATACGTTTTCAACCTCTGCTAATGCAATAGGGATAACGTTAAAATCTTGATGTCGTCTTAAATCTGCAATCAGATGCCTAACATCGTGATCGGGTAGGTCTCCATAGAAAACAATTGCGGTCAAACTAGGATTGTTCTCTCTAAGCTCATCAGCTTTTTCAAACAGTTTGTTAATGCTGTTTGTATCAAACCGTTCTGGTGCCACTGATGCAAATAGGGGTGGCTTTAATCCAAAGTCATCTGGCAGTTCTGTAATCAGTAACGTATGCTCATCTTCTTGTTTTGAGATGGCTCCCACCTGATCCATAAAGCTTTGGGCAGACACAATTGCCGGTCGGTAGCTGCCCACACTCAAAGATAGAATTTGTTCTTGCACCGATGCCCACAGTTCTGGCGATATTCGCTTTGCCTCTTGTCGACATCTCAACATCAGCAGCGTCACGTACAGACAATCCTGACAGGCTCTAGCTTCATCCCGAGACAGCATTAGCCATGAATTATCTACCTTGAGAATGCCAAGACACACTTGCTTAAGTTCGTCTAAAAACTTTCTGTGGATATGGCTCGGAAACTGAGGGTCTGGTATGTTCAAACTCAGCCGTTTGAGCTGATCAAACAAACTCAAAAAGTCAGAACCTGAAAAAATTTCGTTATTTTTTAGGTCTTCTTCTAGCGAGGAGCGCTGCTCGTGACTTTTGAGATACCGCATGCTGCGAACGCTAGCCCGCTTCCGGATCTTATTGGCCAGGGGCTTGGCTAACTGAATAGCTTTTTTGAGTTCGTTTTGGGCTCGTTTTCGAGCGGTAGCGTCGCTGAGTTTGCCGGTATTCTTAACTTGCAAAACAACGCTTTGCAAAGCATTGATTAGATGTGTAGTTAGGGTTAAATCGCTCGATGCTCTGAGGTTATAGATAAAGGGCTGCAGCAGTGCTTGAACGGTCTCTAGCTCCCCTTTAAGTCTAGAACTTTGGGCTAAGATGCGGCTGTAGTGAAAGGCGCGATAGAGGGCATTAGCACGCTTTTCAATCAGGTTTTCGGGGGTTGTTTCATCAACAGTTACATGAGCGGCCCACATCCACAGGGAGCTAAGGTTTTCTGTATTGATATATCCCTGGGCAACACGATTGAGATACAGCAGCAGATTAATGACGTTGGTTTCGTCGTATTTAAGACCCGCAATCAGTAAAAAGACTTCTTCCCAGCGCTTATCGTTAGCGTGGAGCCGCACCATTTCGGAAAGTGCTTGGTTACTGTAGTTCTCGTGGATGTACTTAGCGGCGAGAAACTCCTGGAAGGTCAGGTGGGAGAAGGAATAAATGCCTTCGGACTGCTCAACTAAAATGCCTTGCTGAATTGCGATCGCATCCAGTATGGCTTCACCACTTAAATTGCTGGGTGCATTGAGCTCTTTTAGCAAAAAGTCTCGGATATGCTCAACCAGATTTACTTTCGTAAACAGCAGCTTATCGTCTTTAAAGGCTTTATAGGCAATCTCTGCCAGCAGCTTTTCTTCAAGCTCTACATGTAGCCCCTCGTAGATCTCTTCATTGGAGACGCGCTTCTCCCCAAACCACTTTTCTAACAGAATGCGCAGTCCTTCATGATAGAGAATGCTTCTGTTACCAGAGAAGGTAAGAGAACGGCTGTAGACTAAACACAAAAACGTTAAAAGCAGCGGGGTTCGTGCTAACTCCCGAACCGCAACATTATCTGACTTACGGATAGACTTCCAGCATTTTTCAGCTGCTTCAGAGCTACCTTCCTCATCCGAATCAGACGAGAACCAATTATAGATAAAGTTTTTGATCTGATCTTGACCGTTGCCCGCCAGCGTTATCTCCCGAAAGCTATGGGATGGAGAACGATAGGCCGCGGCTCGACACGAGATAACATAGCGATTTTTTTTGTAGCGTTCAACAAAGGCTTCGATTTTATCCAAGACCCTGTAGCGACTGTTGGATGAGACTTCATCTAGCCCATCAAATAAGATTAGAAATTGCCCCTTTTTTAACGCTTTCTCTGCAATTTCTGCACTATCTGGAAAATCAAACGACTCCAGCTTTTTGGCAATGTAATCCTTAAAGCCGACTGCTCCTTCAGTAAATTTCTTTAAGTCAATCCAAACAGGGATACAGGAGTGATCAAACTCAGTTTCGCCGGTATCTTTAAGCGCTTCTAACCCAATTTTACGCAACAGCGTTGTTTTACCGACGCCGGGCGCACCAATAATAGACAAATACTGATGCTCATTAGCAACATCTACTGCCGTTCTTTGACGCTTAGAACTAGACTGAAGGCGACGTTCGTTTCTAGCTCGACAGGCTTTTTCCATATCTTCAATAGACATGGAATTATTGATTTCATCTTCTTCTAAAAAACGGACAGGAACGTAAACTGAATCAAGACTTACGGGTTTACTCATCCCCAGAATCTTGAGCTTGCCGTGGCGCTCTCTAAAACGGTCCATATAGGCCTGAGAAGCGGCAAAAATGGTCTGTTTTGTTTGTTGATTAGGACGCTTTTTGAGCAGGCCAAACAGTCCCCCTCTCCTGGTTCCCAATGCGTCAATTATTAAATTAGCTAACGACTGGGTTTCTACAGACATAGTTAGGACGATAATTCCGTTTTAAGAACTCTTTAGTGATGATTTTTACACGGCACTATACCGTGAGTCTACCGTAGGCAACGTGAAAACTGGGCCTGTTAATGTATAGGTTAAATGACCTAATATGTAGGGATTCAGTATAACCCAATGATGTCGGGGGATAGAGAAGTCAGTGATACCGATGACCCCAGCATTAAAAAACTGCTTGGGTATCTGAGCCTATCAAGACTTACTGTTACAAACTCCGTATGGATTAAGTCATTTTGAAACATCGGTGACAGCTATCATTCAGAGGTCATACGGTACTGGTAAAGGAGTAATGAATACCGATAAAATGTATGGTGACTGCCATGCGTTTAGCTTTGGGTGTAGCTATCGCCTCACCATATGTGGACTGTTTGTAGATTTTTCAGCAACTTGGCTTAGCGCAACTTCACACTTTTAAGCAAAGCCCCAAACCATCAAGTTCGGTCAAAGCAACCTGGCATTGCACAAACGTATTACTGCGGCAAACATCGTTCTTAAAGACGTCATCCTACAAAGGGGACACCGCGCCTATACAGTACTTAGTTCATGATACTTAATATCGTTTTTCAACGTCTCAATATGTATGTTTATGTCTACCTATGAATAAATATGGAGCAATACTTAAGTAGATATAAAACAACGAATGTTTCCTAATTTCTGCTCGCTATTGTTAACCGTATCGAGCTATACAGCTTGAGCCCGTGCTGGTTGGGTGTTGTACCGCTGTGTCCCATCGTCAAGCCTTTAAGGAGAGCGACGTCAGAGGCTTGAACAGTACGTAACTTAATAGACTAGGACGGTGGTAAGTTTTTGTCGCTTCCTTACCTTAGTTGTTTTCGAAGAGGGCTTCAACTCCCTGACAGAGCGGTCGTAGAAAGCAAACGTCCTCAGTCACTTTTTCGACTATTGCAGTTAGCCTCAACATCTGATAACTCATTGAGGCTCCCTGCTTAGTTGACTTATCTCATCAAACTGCAAATTGCCAGACAATGGGTTCCCACCCATAAGCATCCTCCTGATTTCTCACATGGCCTAACCCTGGAAAAGGCATGTGGGGAACTAACAGCAGACGCCGTTCGGCAGTAACAGTTTCAAGTAGCTCGCGACGGGCAGCCACACCCTGCTGAGGATCATCATCAAAGGCAACTTCCCAGTCTGGATTCTCTAGATTGAGAGGGTCGCTAAAGAAAACATCGCCTGTCGCCAGCAGGCTCTCTTCGCCAGAGGTGATTAGAAACGATGCCTGACCTGGGGTGTGCCCAGCAGAATCGACCGCCTGGATATGAGGAATCACCTCGTCACCCATGGCAAATAGGGTAGTGCGATCGCGAATCGCCATCAAATTTCCCTTGGCCGTTGCAATTAGTCCAGTTTTGGTCTCATCATCTAACAAGGAGTTAGGCATCTCTACAGTATCCGCCAACCAAAAATCAGATTCTGTTTGAGAGATGTAAAACTGAGCATTGGGCAAGCGTAGCTGACCGTTAATATCCAGAATGCCGCCAATATGGTCGGGATGAGCGTGGGTGACAATAACAGTATCTATATCCGCTGCAGCCACCCCCGCTGTAGCCAAATTTTCAAGCAGGTGACCTGCTGTCGGGCCAAACAAATTACCTGACCCCGTGTCGATTAGCACCCGGTGTTCCTCAGTTTCAATATAGAGGGCATTGACATGGGCAAACACTTCTTCTGTTGAGAGAAAATGATCTGTCAGCACCGATACCACTGCCTCAGGGTCCGCATTGGGAACAAAAAAGCCGGGTGGAAATGTCAGGGTGCCATCGCTGACCACCATGGCCTTAAGCTCTCCCACCTTAAAGTGATAGGTACCCACATTAGTCAGGGCAGGTTCAGCAGGCGGGGTTTGTGCGATCGCACCGTTACCAAGCAATGTTAATCCGAGGGTGATCACTGACAGCAAAGCCATCAGCTGCCCGCGACGAACCCCACGAGCAAGATAGTTTGTAAGTTCTCTTAACCTGCACCAGTGTTGACCTTTCATAATTAATCCTATCTATTTTGTTCCCGAAGCTCGTTTGTTTTGGGCGGCAAGTTTAGCCGTCTCATTGATGCGTTTAGTACGAGTTTCAAGCTTTTTTGCCATTTTAATCCACCGGAGAATATCGCGCTTGGCTGACTCAGGAAATGCCTCATAATTCTCCATAGCAGGCGGATGCTGCTCCAAAGCCGCAATTAAGTCATCGGGTTTTATTAGCGCATCCACATCATTAGAAAAGACAAATAGAGCGTCTAAAGGACAACTATTTTTTATAAATAGTGCTGAACTATACAACAGTAATGATTAAAGCAGCAGAAACTTAAAATTTGAAATATTTACGCTCCATTATCCAAATTAGTTGGATTAATTGGAGTTTCCAAGGAGTTTCCAAAAATTAGTCCTTTGTTTTACTTGTCGACGCTTTCTTACTGAACAGAAGAGGGCTATTTTGCCGATCGTTTCAAATCCACACAGTCAGGTTGCAGGAACATTACCCCATGATCGACTTTCTTAACGATTTGCTATGGAGCAGAATCCTTATCGTTGTGTTGGTAGTCGTTGGACTACTGTTTACTATCACGTCTCGATTTGTTCAGTTTCGATATTTTGGTCGCATGTTTGCCATTATTCGGCAGGCAACCCATCACGAGTCTGGCGGCCATCTTAGTTCATTTCAAGCATTAGTTCTCAGCGTTGCCGGTCGAGTTGGTGCAGGCAATATTGCAGGTGTTGCAGTAGCGATTACCCTGGGGGGTCCCGGTGCAGTTTTTTGGATGTGGATGGTCGGTCTAATTGGCATGTCCACCAGCTTTTTTGAATGTACCCTGGCACAGGTGTTTAAGAATGCTGAATCCGATGGGACCTATCGCGGTGGCCCAGCATACTATATTCAGCGAGGTCTTGGAAAGTGGTGGCTGTCTTCTCTATTTTCAATACTGTTGCTAGTTACCTTTGGCTTTGCCTTCAATGCACTGCAGTCCTACACTGTTGCCGCTTCCCTCAATGACACCTTTGGCATTCCACCCCAAATTACAGGCTTTATCTTGCTGATTCTTTTGGGCGTTACTATCTTTGGCGGTGTTAAGCGTATTGCTGAGGTGGCTGAGTTTGTTGTTCCAATTATGGCGATTGGATATTTTCTAATGGCTGTATTTATCATTGTTACTAACTTGGGTAACATCCCAGGCGTACTGGGGCTCATTCTCCAAAGTGCGTTTGGAATGCAGCAGGCGATTGGGGGCGGTATTGGTGCAGCGATTATCTTTGGTGTTAAGCGAGGTCTGTTTTCCAATGAGGCAGGTCTAGGGAGTGCTCCTAATGTGGCCGCTGTTGCCTATGTTAAGCATCCAGTAAATCAAGGGATCGTACAGGCTTTTAGTGTGTTTATTGACACGATTGTCCTCTGCTCTTGCACAGCTGCCATTATCTTACTGTCGACTGTGTATGAGCCAGGCTCAGATGTAGGCGGTATCACCATGACTCAGACTGCTATGGCTGAGCATGTTGGCGAGTGGGGGCGTGCCTTTGTCACCATTGCTCTGGTGCTTTTTGCCTTCACATCCATGATTTATAACTACTACTTAGGAGAGAACAGTCTGAACTTCTTTAGCGAAGAAAACAAGATGCTGTTTAATGGTTTTCGGATTATGACGCTGGCTTTAATTGTCTGGGGAGCGTCTCAAGACCTTAGTACTATCTTTGCTTTTGCCGATGTCACTATGGGATTCTTGGCGTTGGTCAACCTGGTGGCACTGGTGTTGCTGTTTAAGGTGGGCTTAAAGGTAATGCGGGATTTTGATCGACAAATTGAAAGTGGTGTCACTCAACCTGTCTTTGATGCGCGTAAGTTCTCTGAGCTTAATCTTGATGCTGAGGCTTGGGTCTTGGATGAACCCGCTGTACCTGCAATGGCTATCTCATCGGAAGTTTAAAGTCAGATTCTGTTCTGTGGGTTTCTCTAGGATAAGGAATTCACAGAGCAATCAGGCTGAACGACTTTTGAGGTGGCATAGCTCAGCACCGTGATCAGTAACCGTAATCTATCTTTAGATAGAGATCGCTGTAATCGTATCTAATCCTTCAGATTTTACGTATCTTGTTCAATTAGGGTATCAAAATACCTCCTGACATCAGGAGCATAAGAAACCTAATTTTTTGGACAAATGTTTACCCTCAAGGATGTCTTTTTTGCATATATCTTGATGGCTGTGCTAATTTTAGCAGGCCGGTATGTCAAGCAAAAGATTCGTTGGATTCAGCGACTTTATCTACCAGAGTCAATCGTGGCGGGAGCCCTTGCCCTGATCCTTGGCCCGCAAGTAGTAGGGGCAATTATGGTAGGTATTTCAGGAGAGAATGCCCCCATGGCAGGTGGGCTTTTTACTGAACCCATTCGTACTGTTTGGTCACAATCTCCTAGCGTTTTTATTAACATTGTATTTGCAGCACTGTTTTTAGGAGAGCGTATTCCAAACCCGAGGGCAATCTGGCGTAAGGCTGCACCTCAGGTAGTTTTTGGTCAAACCCTTGCGTGGGGTCAGTATGTTATTGGTATTTTAATTACGCTGGTGATTCTTATCCCGCTATTTGATGCCAATCCGATTTCTGCAGCGCTCATTGAAATTGGTTTTGAAGGTGGGCACGGCACGGCTGGAGGCATGGCAGATACTCTACAGGAACTTGGGTTTGCAGAAGGACCTGATTTGGCTCTGGGTTTGGCAACTGTTGGTATTGTCTCGGGTATTATTGCTGGCACGGCCCTGGCCGATTGGGGGCGCCGAAAAGGACACATACGCTCGGAAAGCGTCGCTGTTGGAGACATTGATAATGTTCCAGAGCTGTCCCATACAGAAACTGCTGAGGTAAAAGGCAGACGCGCTCAGTTAATGCGGGGGTTGTTGATTGATCCTCTCTCCATCAACTTAGGGATTGTTGGTATTGCCATTGTTGTTGGCTGGTTGATTTTGCAGGGGCTCGTCTGGATTGAATCGGCCACCTGGGGAACCACTGGTTTTGAAGTGATGAGCTATGTTCCTCTGTTTCCAATGGCCCTCGTCGGTGGCATTTTAGTGCAGCTTACGCTTGAGCGTCTGGGTATAGAGTCTTTAGTGATTCAGCCTTTGATGAAAAATATTGCAGGAGTCGCTTTAGATGTGGTTGTTGTAGCTGCTCTAGCGTCTATCTCTCTACAGGTGATAGGCAGTAATCTCGGTATATTCCTGATACTGAGTATCGTTGGTATTACGTGGAATATTTTGTTCTTTCTGTATTATGCTCCGCGTATTTTCCCCAACAGTTGGTTTGAGAAAGGAATTGGCGATCTGGGGCAGTCTATGGGGGTAACTGCGACGGGAATTTTACTGTTGCGCATGGTTGATCCCTACAATGACTCGGGGGCATTTGAGAGTTTTGCTTACAAACAGCTATTTTTTGAACCCATCGTTGGTGGCGGACTCTTTACAGCAGCAGCTCCGGCTCTCATTGTTCGGTTTGGTTTACTGGGAATGCTACTAATCACGGGTGGATTATTGGTGTTCTGGCTAGCAATGGGCGCTATCTTGATGAAGCAGAGACAGCGCTCTTTGAGAAGTCAAGAAGTAGTACATTAGGGTATTGCTTAGTGCTGCAGCTCACTAGCGAGCGAAGAGATTCGTTAGTGAGCTGCTGAATCGTTAAATTCTTTTCTCTAACACTTTAATCATCGAGCGATCACCCAAAAATATCCCAAATCAGCCTGAGAAAAATACTTCTCTAAACTCTGATGTACCTCAGGCAAGATGGGAAACGGAGGTGATGGCTATTCGAGTACGCATTCATGGATGCGAAAAACATAAGAAGGGAGGTATCCCAGGAAGATAAAAGCCTTGACCAGTCAGATGCTGCCCCCATAGACAGATTACCGGTGGGGAGCCACAGTCTCAATCCCGACATGAGGATTTAAGGTCTTAAGCTTAAAGATAGCTAAGATTTTATGAGGTTTCGATAGTCATACTTTTGAGGATTGAGCTGAGTCAGCTACCATCTTTTAAGCACTGACAAAATCAGCGTGATCAGGGTCTGCAGAGCCAGGATAGTCAACTCGCTTCAGCACTTATTATGACAAGCAAAAACTAGTACACCGCAGCTGGTATAACAGGTCTAGGCGATATTTTATCAAACCCTGACATAGGCCATATTCCATATGTCATCACCCTCTGTGCCCTTACATATCAGTATTTCAGAGAAGCTTCGCCAGCAGATTGAATCAGGTGACTATTTGCCTGGTGAAAAACTGCCGAGTGAGCATCAGCTGATGAACGCTTTTAGCGTTAGTCGAATTACCGTTCGACGGGCGGTTGCTAATCTGGTGAGCCAAGGGTTAGCGAAAGCACAACAGGGACGAGGGGTTTTTGTTACTCCACGGCAAAAGGTAGCCTATTCGTTATCTAGATCGCTTATTTTTTTAGAGGAGGATCTGGCGCGCAAAGGGATTCGATTTACGTTCGAAAATCTCATGTTTAGAAAAATTTGTCCTTCAAAAATTGTACAAACAGCCTTACATTTGCCAGATAATGCAATGGCCTATCTGCAGAAAAAGCTGTTGTTGATGGACGGTGTAGTGGGAGCTGTGGATGTCAGCTATATTGTGGCAGAGCTGGGTGAGCAATTTAGTCCTCAGCTTAAACGGCAGATGACGTTCCCCACCCTTGAGGAGCATGGTGTAGGCATTGGCCAATTGGATGCTGTCATTGAATGTACCCATGCTGACTATGAAATCAGTGGTTATTTGGACGTGCCTCTGGGCCAGCCTCTAATTGTGTATCGATATACGGCCTATACCCAAAGCCAGCGACCCATTTTATACGGTGAGACAATCTCTCAGGCAGACCGGTTTTGCTATGCGCTCTCCATTGAAAAGTGAGCATGTTTTGCTAAGGGCTTGTTAAAAATTAAGCTCTTAATTTACTTAGGGACTTGCCAAAAAATAGATTACCCGTATTTTAGAGACAGTCCCTCTATGACTGACTGCTTGTTTTGAGGCCCCCTTGATGCTTGATTCCCCTATAAAAGAGACCCTTCGAGATGCGGCTCAGAAACTGACAGGAG
>JBCDIX010000056.1:0-48430 GCA_038748405.1 Cyanobacteria bacterium P01_H01_bin.21
GGGGGGTTTTCTTTTTGAGCGGTTTATGGGTTATTTAGCGCCCCCACCTCCCCCCCACTGGGACGGGGTCTACGTGTTGACCACCAAATTGGGGGGGGGCTTTTTGTAGCGGCGTTCCGTGGAACGTCTCTACAAAACGCCCGATAGGAAATCCCAATCGCGCGATAAAATGGGCGGTGTTTTCCCTTGGGAGGCCCTATGGCTGAACGGAAAAAGCTCTACGAAGGCAAGGCAAAAATTCTTTACGCCACTGATGATCCAGCGGTGTTGGTCACCTATTTCAAAGACGATGCCACCGCATTTAATGCCCAAAAGCGAGGGACCATAGCCAATAAGGGCCGTATCAACAATGCCGTCTCCACCCATCTGTTTAAGCTATTAGAGGCCGAGGGCATTCCTACCCACTGGCTCAATTCACCCAATGATCGGGAGATGTGGGTCAAGCCGGTTACCATCGTGCCCTTAGAAGTGGTGGTCCGCAATTTGGCGGCGGGCAGTCTGTGTAAGCAAACGGGGCTAGCGTTGGGAACTTCACTAACACCGCCACTGGTGGAGTTTTACTACAAAAATGACGACCTGGGTGACCCATTGCTAACTCGCGATCGCATCCGCGCCATGACCATCGCCAGCGATGCAACCGTAGCACAGTTAGAACAAATGGCCAGACATATCAATCAAATCCTGCAGAACTTTTTCAACAGCTGTAGTATTACGCTTGTGGACTTTAAGCTGGAGTTTGGCACGCTAACGGATGGCACGCTGGTTCTAGCCGACGAAATTAGCCCTGATACTTGCCGTCTCTGGAATCAGAACGAGACCGATGAAACCCGTCGAGTTATGGATAAAGACCGTTTTCGTCAAGATTTAGGCGATGTAGAATCCGGCTATCAACAGGTGTTGGATCGAATTCTGGCACATACAAATTGAGCACTGTGGTAGAGGGTGCGGTAGAATCTTCCAGAAAATATTAAATTCTGTTCACATTTTTTCTGTGCATCGGTTTGCATATCTGAAAAAAGTGTGGGGCTTCTACGCGGCTTCGCTATAGACCCCAAAGCCGAATTTAGTGTATGTCATTATGGTGGCTTTGGCCGCTGTCCTCATGTGGTGTAAGGAGTACGTTTTCCGCCTATGCGCTTTTCGCCGACTCTATTGGCCTGTTGCACCGTTGCAACATTGTTTGGGTTGCCCGTACTCGCAGTCAATGCGGCTGATGTGGTTGAGTCCTCAACAGCTGCCGCTGCCGCAGACGATGTGGCATCAGGTGATGCCCCCCAGCCCAGTCAAACTAACGATGCCGCAGTGGAGGAGATCCTGCCTCGACAGCCGACGGTCGGCATGGCTGCCGCAGATTTAGCAGAAGCGCCAGTCGAACCACGGTCGGTGGCTGATACAGCGCCAACCCAGGGCAACAGTAGCGACAATACGGCAGCCGACCTAGCTCAGCAGCCCAGTGAGCCGCAATCAGCTAGCGAAGACGTCTTACTAAGCCAGGAACAGACTGAGCCAGCTCCTGAAGACACACCCGAAGAAACAGCAGAAACCTCAGAAGAAAGACTAGAGCGTCTTTTAGAAGGGATTGGTCAACCAGCTGAGCCCGCTGTAGAAGATGCTGAGCCCGCTGAGCCCGCTGAGCCCGCCGAAGAACCCACCTCTGAAGAACCCACACCCGAGGATGAGGTTGTTGAAGAGGAGCCTGAAGAAACAGAAGTACAGGTTCTAGTCGCAGAGCTAGATGTGATTACCTTGGATGGTAGTCCTCTTGACCCTGAGCTGGAAGATATTGTCTATCAGGCGCTTACGCTCAGACCTGGGCGCACAGCAACCCGCACTCAGCTGCAAGAAGATATTAATAACGTTTTTGCCACTGGCTTTTTTGCCAATGTTAGAGCCAGACCCGAAGATACTGACTTGGGGGTACGCGTTACGTTTGGTGTACAGCCCAACCCCATCTTGACTGGCGTAGACGTTCGTACTGACGGAGTGAGCGAAAGCGTTCTGCCCGACAGTAAAGTGGATGAGATTTTTGGTGATCAATACGGCAGCATTCTCAACCTGATTGATTTCCAGGACGGTATTTTAGAACTCAATGAGTGGTACCGCGAACAGGGCTATGTGCTGGCCCAGGTTACAGCAGCCCCCCAAGTATCTGACGAAGGTGTGGCTACCCTGGTTGTTGCAGAAGGCGTAATCGAATCTATCGAAGTTCGCTACATCGACGCGGATGGTAACAGTGTTGATGCCGAGGGTGAACCTATTGATGGTAGAACTCGACCCTTTATTGTCACCCGTGAGTTTGAGACTCAGCCCGGTGATGTTTTTCGCCAAGACAGAATTCAATCAGATCTACAGCGAGTCTTTGGTCTGGGTATTTTTGATGACGTGCGTCTTTCCTTAGACCCCGGTGATGAGGACCCCCGCAAAGTTAAGGTGGTAGTCAACATTGATGAGAGCAATACAGGTCAAGTTGGTGCAGCGGTTGGTTTTAACCTGAGCGGAGACATCTTTGGTAGTGTCAGCTATCAACAGGATAATCTGGGGGGTAACAATCAGACATTGCGCACTGAAGTACAGCTAAGTGAGCGAGAGTTACTGTTTGATGTTAGCTTTACCGACCCGTGGATTGGTGGCGATCCAAACCGTACGTCCTACACAGTAAATGGATTCAACCGTCGTTCTATTTCTCTCATTTTTGACGGGGGCGATACCGATGTTGATTTGCCCAATGGAGATACTCCTCGGGTCAATCGATTGGGCGGTGGCGTCACCTTTGGTCGCCCTCTAGACAATGGCTGGAGCGGTTCAGTAGGTCTAGAATACCAGCGTGTTTCGATTCGAGATAGTGACGGAGACTTATCCCCCGAAGATGAGTTTGGCAACGACCTAAGTTTTAGTGGTGACGGTCGTGACGATCTCCTGAGCATCCCCTTCGGTCTTGTTTGGGATCGGCGAAATGATCCCCTTGTACCCACTAGCGGCAGTCTGTTGCGACTGGGTACAGAACAAACAATTCCTGTGGGGAATGGGACCATTTTCTTTAACCGAGTTCGAGCAAGCTACAGTCGCTATATACCGGTCAATTTCATCAGTTTGGGCGATGGCCCCCAGACTTTGGCGTTTAACGTTCAAGGAGGCACCATTATCGGTGATTTACCTCCCTATGAGGCCTTCTCTTTGGGTGGCACAAATTCGGTTCGAGGATTTGATGAAGGAGATTTAGGTAGCGGTCGGTCGTTTGTCCAGGCAACGGCTGAATATCGTTTCCCGTTGTTTACGTCCTTCTTAGGGGGGGCGCTGTTTGTCGACTATGGGTCTGATTTAGGCACTGGTAGCGACGTACCCGGCGATCCGGCCCTCATTCGTGATAAACCTGGTGATGGTTTTGGCTATGGTGCAGGTGTGCGGGTACAAACACCGCTAGGCGCACTGCGGCTTGACTATGGGTTTGGTGACGGTGGCGATGGTCGTATTCACTTTGGTATCGGAGAACGGTTCTAATGGCACAGGAGTCAGGCGTACAGCATACCCTGGCTAGTCCTGTTGCTTGTACGGGGGTGGGGCTGCATCTGGGTCAAAAAACCCAGGTAACGCTGCTGCCTGCATCTGTTGATAGCGGTCGCTATTTTGTTCGCACTGACTCCAGTTCCGCCATAATTCTTGCTGATATTACGGCAGTCAGTCAAACACAACTCTCAACTCAGCTGGGGCACATAGAGGGCCAGCAGGTGCGCACCGTAGAGCATCTGCTGGCGTCGCTATGGGCTGCGGGTGTGGATAATGTTCGCATCGAAATTGATGGTCCTGAAGTCCCTTTGTTGGATGGGTCTGCCCAGGATTGGAGCAGTCTGATTAGGTCTGTTGGTACGGTAGCGCAGACGACACCACGACGCGTCTGTGGGGTACTTCATGACCCCATAATTGTGCGAGACGGGGATGCCTACGTGATGGCACTGCCCGCTTCCGAATTGCGATTTAGCTATGGCATCGACTTTCCAGTCGCGGCAATTGGCAATCAATGGCACAGTTGGTCTCCTAATGATGGAGACTTTGTCGAGCTGGTGGCCCCGGCGCGAACATTTGCCATGGCCCATCAAATTGAGGGGTTGCGATCGCAGGGTTTAATCAAGGGTGGCAGTCTGGAAAACGCCCTGGTTTG
Organism: Cyanobacteria bacterium P01_H01_bin.21; assembly: GCA_038748405.1. Taxonomy (GTDB): domain Bacteria; phylum Cyanobacteriota; class Cyanobacteriia; order Phormidesmidales; family Phormidesmidaceae; genus Leptothoe. Next base: position 4,157 of record JBCDIX010000056.1, read on the forward strand.
CGATCACAGTGGCTGGCTTAATCCCCCTCTGCGATTTGCAAATGAACCGGCACGTCATAAACTTTTAGACTTAGTAGGGGATCTCAGTTTACTAGGTGTTCTCCCTACAATGCATGTGACAGCCTATCGAGCAAGTCACAGTCTGCATGTCCAGCTGGCACGCCAGCTGTCTGCTTATGCTGCAGAGACATCGGCTCCTGCATAGCCGAGAACACCTACGCCGTTGCTGTTTAAAACGTTTATGGCCATCGTTATTCAAGATAAAGCTCATACCACCAACCAGGAGTCTCAACCAGCCGCCACCGAGAATCCTACCCCTATTACATTTGATTTAGAGCAGATTCAGGCGTTGTTGCCCCATCGCTATCCGTTTGCCCTGGTCGACCGCATCATTGACTATGTTCCTGGCAAACAGGCAACTGGTCTAAAAAATGTCACCTTCAATGAACCCCACTTTCAGGGACACTTTCCGGGGCGTCCCATTATGCCTGGGGTGTTGATTGTTGAAGCCATGGCCCAGGTGGGTGGCATTGTGCTGACCCAAATGCCTGGTGTGAATGGTCTGTGCATGTTTGCCGGTATTGACAAAGTACGGTTTCGACGACCAGTTGTGCCAGGTGACCAGCTGGTCATTACAACAGAGTTGCTTAGCGTGCGCGGGCTAAAATTCGGCAAAATGCAGGCCAAGGCTGAAGTTGACGGTCAACTCGTGTGCGAAGGCACCCTTATGTTTTCTGTGGTTGAATAACACGTTACCAATGCTCCCAACTGCTCTGATTCATCCCACGGCGGTCATCCACCCGAGAGCCCAGGTTCACCCCAGTGTGAAAGTGGGTCCCTACGCTGTGATTGGGGAAAAAGTCAGCGTTGGTAAAGACACCGAGATTGGTCCCCATGTGGTGCTAGACGGTCATACCGAAATTGGCCAGCGCAATCGCATTTTTACTGGAGCTGCCATTGGTCTAGAGCCCCAAGACCTTAAGTATGACGGTTCCGAAAGCCTGGTGTCCATCGGCGATGATAACAACATTCGAGAATATGTGACCATCAACCGGCCTACGCGATTTGGTGAAATTACCCGATTGGGTAACGGCAACTTGCTAATGGCCTACGCCCATGTTGCTCACAACTGTGTTATTCAAGACAGCGTCATCATTGCCAACTCCGTTGCTCTAGCGGGTCACGTACACATCGAATCTAACGTTCGCATCAGTGGTCTCGTGGGGATTCATCAGTTTGTTCACATTGGTCGTCATGCCATGGTGGGCGGCATGAGTCGAATTGAACGAGATGTTCCCCCCTACATGATGGTGGAAGGCAATCCGTCTCGGGTGAGGGGCCTTAATCAGGTAGGCTTAAAGCGCTCAGGTATTGGCGACTTAGAGGCTGGGCGGGTTTACGACGGGCTCAAACAGGCCTATCGACTGCTCTATCGTTCAGGTCTAACCTTTAGCGAGGCGCTCAATAAGCTAGATTCGGTTGCCAATAATGAGTACGTACAACACCTCCATCGTTTTCTTGTCGCTTCTCAAGGCGATAGCCGACGCGGGGTTATTCCAGGGCGACACATCTCCCGATCCTAGTGCTTTAAGGCCCTAGGGATCGCTTCTACCATGCATCAGTACAGCACTAAGCGCACCAATACTCTCACTGCCCCTAGACGTGCTCTAAGGGTATTTATTCATACTGGAGAAGTCTCTGGCGATCTACAAGGGGCTCTGTTGGTGGAAGGACTCAAACGTCAGGCCATCAAGCAAGAACTCGATGTCGAGATCACTGCCATGGGAGGGGAACGCATGGCAGCCGCTGGGGCCACACTCATTGGCAACACGGTATCCGTTAGCTCAATTGGCCTGTTTGAAGCGCTCCCCCATGTTATCGGCTCGCTCAATCTTAACCGGCAGACAAGAGACCATTTGAGCACCCATCCTCCTGATGTCGTAGTACTGATTGACTACATGGCTCCCAATGTCGCGATTGGGAAATTTATTCGCACTCAGTTTCCTAAGCTACCTATTGCTTATTACATTGCCCCCCATCTGTGGGTCTGCGCAACAATTCCCGGCGATACCGAAAAGATTTTGTCTGTTACCGATCGGCTTTTAGCCATTTTTCCTGGCGAGGCCCGCTATTACCAAGAAAAAGGGGGAAACGTATCCTGGGTTGGCCATCCTCTTTTAGATAAGTTTGCAGATTATCGGCCAGCATTTGCCAAACAGCAGGCACGTCAGCAGCTGGGTCTGAGCGACATGGCTCGTGTGGTTACCCTACTACCAGCGTCTCGACAGCAGGAGCTGGCCTATGTGTTGCCGATTATGTTTACAGCGGCGCAACAGATCCAAACCCAGATACCTCAAATCCAATTTTTGGTGCCGCTGGCCCGTGAAACCTTTCGTCCAACCGTAGAGGCCGCTCTGCAAGACTACGGGCTCAATGGTCGAGTTGTTGCCAATGATCAACAGTCGCTAGCGATCGCAGCGGCAGATCTGGCCCTGTCTAAATCAGGCACTGCCAACCTGGAGATCGCCCTCATGGAAGTCCCCCAAGTGGTGATGTATCGGCTGAATCGCCTAACGGCCTGGGTGGCAGAGTTTGTGCTGAACTTTTCAACACCTTATGTTTCACCGGTAAATCTGGTTAACATGGAGCCGATTGTGCCAGAGTTTGTGCAGTGGAAAGCCACCCCTGAGGCTATCAGTCAAATGTCGCTAAATCTGCTGAATAATCCGGATCGGCGTCAAAAGATGGTGGAGGGCTACAGAGCAATGAAAACGCATTTAGGAACCCCTGGTGCTTGCGATCGCGCCGCCAATGAAATTTTAGACTTGGCCTTCAGTAGAGTGACCAGCTCGATGCAAAGATAGTGGCCGATCTAGCCCCTGAGCAGGTAACATGCGTCTGAGAAAGCTTACGGGAGAAAGCGAGTGAACATTACTGAACTATTTTTTAGAGGCGGCGTGGCCATGTGGCCCCTGCTGGTCCTATCAGTATTAGCCCTCGGCACAATTATTGAACGGATTTGGTTTTGGTCTCGTATTATTACCCGTGAGCGTGAGGTAGCCGGTCGTGTGTTAGAAGCCGCCCGCCGGGAATGGACTGCCGCCACGGACATTGCCCAGCGAGCCCACCGTTTGCCCATGGGTCGTTTTCTCTATGCCGCTCTCAAGTTAAAAGATCAAGAACCCGAAGTTTTTCGATTAGCCCTAGAAACGGCTGCAAACGAAGAACTAGCCGCCATGCGTCGAGGCGATAAGGTACTGGAGCTGGTAATTGCGGTATCCCCTATGTTGGGCTTGTTGGGAACTGTTCTAGGTCTGATGAGTTCTCTCGGATCTTTAGACTTAAATGACCTGGCCATTGGTAGTGCCACCAGCGGTGCGGCCGCTGGTATTGGTCAATCGTTGATTACCACAGCCACCGGTCTTATCATTGCCATCGTTAGCCTGATGTTTTATCGCCTGTTCCAGGGTCTGGTGTTTGGTCAAGCCAAAGTCTTTCGTAAATCCGGCAGCGAGCTAGAGCTTTTATATCGTCAGGCCTGGTCCCTGAGCAATGGGAAACCCAGTCAGCTTGGCGCGTCGGTTAGCTAAAAAAACCAGCATCGCTATGAAATTAGATATAGACGAGCAGCAAAACGGCATTGTCATAGAGCTACTCCCCCTGGTGGATGTCGTTTTTTGTATTCTTACCTTTTTTATTCTGGCAGCCGTTGGCAGTCGTCAACAGGCCATTAGTCTAGACTTACCCAATGCAAATACCGGGGCAGCCCTACCCCCTGCCGCATTAACCGACGGTCGCGATCGCCTTTACATCAGCGTTGACCCGATTGGTCGTATTTATCTCGATCAAGACCCTATTTTGGAACAAAACCTGTTGGGTCTGGTGAGTAACTTTTACACCGGCAATCCCGAGGGCATCGTGGTGCTCTATGCCGCCAAAGACTCTCGTTATGACGATGTGGTTCGAGTTCTGGATATTCTACGTTCTGTGGGCGGTAACCGAGTTGCTCTAGCAACCTTGCCAACCGGGATTCAGTCACCAGCCTCCCCTCAGGACACACTACCAGGTGAAATCCCAGCAGATATTCAAGACTTGCTCGATGGTTCAGGCCTGCCAGGTGGCAGTGGTCTACCCAGTTTACCGGGCAGCACAGACCCGCTAACCCCGTCAGCGCCACCCGGCACATCACCAAGCCCTGCAGCACCCGGTAGCCCAGTACCAGCTAACGAAGAATAAACGCAAAAGTAAAGGGCACCCTGCGGGATGCCCTTTACTTTTATGAAACTGAACTTGGCCCTCTCTAAAAGAGAAAAAACTGAGCTTCGCCTTAGCCCGGCCCCATGCCAATAGCACCGGCATAGACAGCCTGACCCGCTAGCTCATCTTCAATGCGCAGCAGACGGTTGTATTTAGCCACCCGCTCGCTTCGGCATAGAGAGCCTGTTTTAATCTGACCGGCTCGAGTCGCCACTGCCAGGTCAGCGATCGTAGTATCTTCAGTCTCCCCTGAACGATGGCTGATGATGGATGTCAGTCGGTTGCGAGTTGCCAGATCAATCGCTTCAAGCGTTTCGGTCAAAGAACCAATCTGATTTAGCTTAATCAAAATCGAATTCGCTGCCCCCAAGTCAATTCCTTTTTGTAGGCGAGTGGGGTTCGTTACAAACAAGTCGTCCCCAACCAGCTGTACTCGGCTGCCAATTTTTTCAGTTAGCGCTTTCCAGCCATCCCAATCTTCTTCATGTAAACCATCCTCAATCGACACAATCGGATACTGACTTGCCAGCTTGTCAAGATAATCAATAGTCTCTGCAGAGGAGTGAGCTTTACCATCAAAGAGGTATTGACCATCCTTATAAAATTCACTAGCGGCCACATCTAACGCTAGAGAAATCTGTTCACCCGGTTTATAGCCGGCTGATTCAATCGCCGTAATCAAAATATCTAAGGCTTCTTGATTTGACCCTAAATTAGGAGCAAAACCACCTTCATCACCCACACCCCCAAGCAAGCCTTTTTGATCCAGTACCTTGCTTAAGGTGGCAAAGACTTCTGCACCCCAGCGCAGCGCTTCTCTAAAGCTGCTAGCACCGCTGGGCACAATCATAAATTCCTGAATATCGACATTGTTATTGGCATGAGCTCCCCCGTTAATCACATTCATTAGAGGCACAGGCAGCACGTTGGCTAGCGGGCCGCCTAAATAGCGATAAAGAGGTAGCCCTAACGCTTGTGCAGCTGCTTTTGCATTGGCCAGAGAAACGGCCAAAATAGCGTTGGCACCCAGGTTTGCTTTGTTCTCAGAGCCATCCAGCGCAATCATGGTCTGATCGATCACCATTTGATCTAAAGCATCTAGCCCCATAAGCTCACGGGCAATGGTTTCATGCACATTGTTAACGGCTTTGAGTACACCCTTGCCACCGTAGCGTTCATCCCCATCTCTTAGCTCATGGGCTTCAAAGGTACCTGTCGACGCTCCACTAGGCACCTGGGCCAGACCCACGGCTCCCACAGACAAATAAACTTCAGCTTCAATGGTCGGTCGACCTCGAGAGTCCAAGATTTCGCGGGCCCGAATCTCTTCAATTGTGGTTTCGAGTAGGTCAATCATCAATCTACGTTTCCTTGTGGATTAACTACGAGTGAGTAGGTGACTCGCTGGTTGTTTTGGCAATCTTTCGGTGTCTAAGCTAAAGGATTACACGATAAATAAGCATACGGTGCTATCTAGCATCAACGATAGGTGATAAACCAAAAATGTAAGGAAAAGCACATCAACATGCTTAGATACCTGTGCTTGAGCCATCATAGAAACGAAACCAGCGCTAGGATTATTACCAACTGAGTTTGAGGTAAGAAGGTTATGCGTTTACTGCACACAATGTTGCGGGTGGGCAATTTAGAAAAATCCCTCCAGTTCTACTGCGACGTTTTAGGAATGACCTTACTGCGTCAAAAGGAGTATCCAGAGGGTAAGTTTACCCTGGCATTTGTGGGCTACGGTGACGAGCGTGACCATACTGTTCTGGAGTTGACATACAACTGGGGTGTGGAGTCTTATGACCTGGGAGAAGGATACGGCCACATTGCGCTGGGAGTCGATGATATTTACCAAACCTGCGAGGCGATTAAAACACGAGGTGGTAAAGTTGTGCGGGAACCGGGACCGATGAAGCATGGCTCCACCGTCATTGCCTTTGTAAGCGATCCTGATGGCTACAAAGTTGAGCTGATCCAGCTAAACAGCCGCGCTGCGTCTCAGTCGCAAGAAACTGTGGCAACGGCTTAGTGTCATAAGGGAGAATAACGCGGCAAATTCCCTACTCTCCCAATTGATATACTGTTTACTCATTTCCCTGCCAGACCCATTCAGACTCCATGCAGCCATCTAATCCCGATAAGTTTACCGCCAAGGCATGGGATGCCATTGTTGAAGCACAAGATGTGGCACGACGGTTTCGTCAGCAATATCTTGAGGTTGAGCATTTGATGATTGCGCTGATTGAGCAACAGGGTCTGGCGGATACGATTTTATCGAAGGCTAGCCTAGATCCAGAGCTGATCTTGCAGGAACTAGAAACCTTTGCCCAACGCCAAACACGGGTAAGGGTTTCGGCAGATAGCAGCCTATATCTGGGTCAGAGCCTTGACCGCATGTTAGATCAAACAGAGGCGGCTCGTCAGCTGCTGCAGGATGACATCATTTCTGTTGAACATTTGCTGCTGGGGTTTGCCGAAGACGAACGTATTGGCCGACGTCTGCTGCGTGGTTTTGAGCTAGATGTGGCAGACCTCCGCGCGGCTATTAATCAGGTGCGGGGTAAGCAGAAGGCGACGGGGCAAAATCCGGAAGATGCCTACGAAGCCCTTGAAAAGTATGGCCGCGATCTGACCGAAGAAGCCAAACATGGAAAACTCGACCCGGTCATCGGTCGTGATGAAGAAATTCGACGTGTTATTCAGGTGGTATCTCGTCGGACAAAAAATAATCCTGTCTTGATTGGTGAGCCTGGCGTTGGTAAGACTGCGATCGCAGAAGGGTTGGCCCAGCGCATCGTCAATGGAGATGTGCCCGAGTCGCTTAAAGACCGTCAGCTGATCTCCTTGGACATTGGTAGCTTAATTGCTGGGGCAAAATATCGCGGTGAGTTTGAGGAGCGCTTGCGTTCCGTCTTAAAGGAAGTGGCTGAGTCAGACGGCCAGGTGGTGCTATTTATTGACGAGCTGCACACGGTGGTCGGTGCTGGCGGTGGCAACAGCAATGTGGATGCAGGCAATCTGCTCAAACCGATTTTGGCAAGGGGTGAGCTACGGTGTATTGGGGCTACCACCTTAGATGAATATCGTAAACACATCGAAAAGGATGCGGCGCTAGAGCGTCGGTTTCAACAGGTCTATATTGGTCAGCCCAGCGTAGAAGATGCGATTTCGATCTTGCGCGGTCTAAAGGAACGCTATGAGGCCCATCACGGTGTCAAAATCGTAGATTCAGCACTGGTGGCCGCAGCAACACTGTCGGACCGCTATATTAGCGATCGCTTCTTGCCCGACAAGGCCATCGATTTAATTGACGAAGCCGCTGCCAAGCTCAAAATGGAGATCACCTCTAAACCCGTTGAGCTAGAGACCATTGATCGGCGGCTACGTCAGTTAGAAATGGAAAAACTCTCGCTGCAGGGAGAAGAATCCACCTCTCGCACATCAAAGCAACGGCTGTCGCGTATTAATAAAGAGATTGAAAAACTCTCTGTAAAACAGCAAAAATTTACAGCCCAGTGGCAGGCCGAGAAACAGGCATTGGATGCCATTAAGGCCCTCAAACAAGAAGAAGATCAGCTACGGGTGCAGGTAGAGCAGGCTGAACGAGCCTACGATCTAAACCGAGCGGCTCAAATTAAATATGGTCGCCTAGAGGCGGTGCAGCAAGAGCTAGAGATTTTAGACGGGCAGCTGCAAGAGATGCAAAACAAAGGCTCTACTCTGCTAAGAGAGCAGGTGAGCGAAGCGGATATCGCAGAGATTGTTGCCAACTGGACTGGCATTCCAGTCAATCGGCTCATGGAAACCGAGCGACAAAAACTGCTGCAGTTAGAGGGCTATCTACATCAGCGGGTAGTGGGGCAAAGTGAAGCAGTTACGGCTGTATCGGCCGCTATTCGGCGGGCTCGAGCTGGCATGAAAGACCCCGGTAGACCGATTGGTTCATTTTTGTTTATGGGTCCGACCGGCGTCGGTAAAACTGAGCTGGCACGGGCGTTAGCCGACTGTTTATTTGACACAGAAGATGCCTTAGTGCGTGTGGACATGTCAGAGTACATGGAAAAGCATTCTGTGGCGCGACTGATTGGTGCGCCCCCTGGATATGTTGGCTACGAAGAGGGGGGACAGCTATCTGAGGCAGTGCGGCGACATCCCTATTCTGTTGTACTCCTAGATGAAGTGGAGAAGGCGCATCCAGACGTATTTAATATTTTGCTGCAGGTGCTTGATGATGGACGCATCACTGACTCCCAGGGCCGTACGGTAGACTTCCGTAACACTGTTATTGTGATGACCAGCAACATTGGCAGCGATCATATTCTGGATGTAGCGGGTGATGAATCGCAGTTTGACGAGATGCAGGAGCGGGTTCTCAGTGCCCTACGCGGTCATTTTCGTCCAGAGTTTCTCAACCGCGTGGATGATTTAATTATCTTCCATCCGTTAAGTAAGGATGAGCTGCGCTCGATTGTGGCTATCCAGCTCAAGCGTTTGTACAAGCTGCTAGCAGACCAGAAAATTGCTCTGCATATTTCAGAGTCGGCCATTGACTATGTGGCAGACAAGGGATATGACCCTGTTTATGGAGCCCGGCCTCTCAAGCGAGCGATTCAGAGGGAGTTAGAAAACCCCATTGCCACTAAGATTTTAGAAAACACCTTTGTGGAAGGGTGCCAGGTTGTTATTGACTACCTGGAAGATCGGCTTAAATTTCAGGTTAAAAAGGCTGAGGCGGCAGACGATAAAGCCGCATAGTCATGCCAGAACCAACCATTAGTTACTCAACAAAAAGCCCTGGTTTCTTGAAACCAGGGCTTTTTGTTGCATTAAAATTCAGGGTAATCAAACAACGGTAGATGCTGCAATAGCGTTAGAGCGTTGGACTAAGAGACTCGACCACCTTCAACAACGCACACATCGATTGCACCCTCTAACTCTGATGTAGCTTGACTGATACGTTCTAACATTGTCAGAACAAACCCTTGGGGAGGAAAATAGCTTGGCCGCTTGTCCTTCATCAGAAGGGCTTGAACAATGGCATCCTCTATACTGCCACCCTCAAGCATTGTGCTGAGTATCCACATATATGTCATCTAGGGAACATGTTTACATAATCTTTGTGTGGGAAATAAAAATCATCAGCCAATTTAACTAGATTTTTATCCGGAATTTTGAGCAAATATTTATGTACTCCCCCACGGCACTATAGTTTTCTCAGTATGCGTATGCTTTTTGGGGTATCGTTCCTATGCTTCACAATCAAAGAAGCCTCTGCAGATAGCCTTTTCTACGTACAAATCTGTAGGTTTGTCGAATAGGTCGTGTGCAGTTTAAGAGAGTTAACGTCTTGTTTATTACCTTATTTATTACCAGGGCTAAATGCCAGACTACACAATTTGTTATGCTTTCTGGTCATAAAACCAGGTCACAAACGGGTAATTAGGCCGTTTACTCAATGAGAAGCAAGTATCATCCGAGTCGCTGGTCGTCTGTGTCGCTCGCAGACCGTAACAACCTACCTGAGACATCCGGTGTTTACGCCGTTATTCAAGGGCGAAAGATTTACTACATTGGCTTTTCAACAAATTTAAATCAGCGGTGGCGGGGCAAAAGCCACCATAGATTTGCTCAAGCTGACGCCCTGGGTCGTCCTCGACTGCATTATTTGCCGTTATCCAAGCACGATGCTCGAACCGCAGAGAAACTATTGATTACTAGACACAGCCCCCCGTGGAACTACACCAAGGTGCCTGTAGTACGTAAGCTGAACTGGGTCCGCCGTAGTTTAATGGCGGCGGTGGGGTTACTGGTTTTATTGATTGCTAGCCGGAACCTGATGCTGGGGATTTTGGCCGCAGTAGTTGCGATCGCACTTTTTCGCTCTTAATCCCCATGTGGCAGAGAGCACACATTTATCAATCAGTATTTTTATCATCAAAATTTCTAGAATATTCTGAGCAAACGTTTGGGCTTTGTAAAACTTACTTAAACGTCAACAGTGGATACTAATGCAGTCTGGTAATCATCTCTCTAGTATTCTGATTGTTGAAGATAGCCAGGGTCGAAGAGAGATCGTTCTTGATGATGCCGTCTACTCCATGGGACGGGATGCCAAGTGCGATATTCGTCTAGCTTCGCAGTTTATGAGTCGGCACCATGCCACATTGATACAGCTGCCCAAAGACGATGACAGCCACTACTATCGCATCGTAGATGGCAATCTCAAAGGTAAAGCCAGCACTAACGGCATGCTAATCAACGGTCGTAAGCTGCGCACCCATGATTTAGAAAATGGCGATGAAATTGTTTTTGGTCCCCAGGCACGAGCGATTTACTATCAGTTGATGCGGGATACTGGCACTGGCGCTGGCTCACAGTCCCCCTGCGACCCAGCTGCCCCTGAGTTTGGTACAGAGGTCGCACCCGATAACGGCACGAGCTATATTCCCTAGACCGTTGCAAAGGATACTATCTCGATCCGTAAAAACCCTTATGAATAGAGACTAAACCAACGTCACGCTTGATTGGTTAAGTAATCTAATGTCTCTATCCACAGAACCCAATTTACTAGAAACCTCAGTATCCGAGGACTATCCGCTAAGTGCGGTGCCAAAAACAGCCCGAAAGCCCTTTTGGTCGCTGTGTTTATTGCTGATGGGATTTGCCCTAACCTCAACAACTCTGTTTGCAGGGGGTGCCTTGGGGCCAGCGTTTAGTATCCCGCAGCTGATGACCGTTATTGTCATTGGCAATCTGATTCTTGGTGGCTATTGCGCGGCCCTGGGGTACATTGCCGCCAAAAGCGGGCTAACCACTGTGCTAATGGCCCGCTTTAGCTTTGGCAATGTGGGGTCACGCTGGGTAGATTTTATTTTGGGATTTACTCAAATTGGCTGGTATGCCTTCACCACAGCCGTTGTAGTCCAGGTACTGCTAGAGCTATTGGGGGTACCCAGCCAGGGCTTTTTGTACATAGTGCTGGTGCTGTTCTTTAACTACGCATTTTGTGCGACTGCCTATATTGGCTATCGAGCAATTGACTGGCTGAGTCGGTTAGCTGTCCCGGCCATGTTGATTTTGGTGGCCATCAGTCTTGCGATCGCATTTAGAGATTTTGACGGCACCCTCCCTGAACCGACAGGGGCCATGAATATGGGAGCAGCCCTGGCCGTGGTAATTGGCACCTTTATCTCTGGTGGCACCCAGGCCACCAACTGGAGCCGCTTTGCTGATTCAGGTAAGAGCGCTGTCATTTCTACCCTGAGTGCTTTTATGTTGGTAAACGGCATTTTGGTGTTTGCGGGAGCGTTTTGCACCCTGATCTACGGTTCCGAAGACCTGATTAAGGCATTGGCCACCCAAGGCATCCTGGCCGGGGGGGTAATCTTGTTGATTTTGAATGTTTGGACAACTCAAGACAACACCATCTATGCATTCTCTGTTGCCGGTGCCAACATGTTCCGCACCCATAAGCGCCACGCATTTGTGCTGGGTGGAGCCACCTTTGCCCTGGTCTTAACGTTATCGGGAATCTATGAATTACTCCCTCAGTATTTAATCTTTCTGGGGACTGTGATCCCGCCGGTTGGTGGCATCATCATGGTGGACTTTTGGTTGCGCCACGGAGGGCGTTTTCCCAAACTGTCTTCAAACTTGCCGGCATTTAATTGGGCGGGGGTAATTGCCTATCTCGTTGGCTCAATCGTGGCCTATGTGACCGGTAATGCTGGAGTGGGGATTGGCCCAGTCAACGGCATTGTGACGGCAGCAGTGCTCTATGGTGTTTTGTGTCGGGTACTGCGATAGAGAATCTATCTTTCGAGCAAGAATACCTTAAAGAGTTCTCTTTCCTTAAAAACAAGACTTTTATAAGATGTCGGTTGTCTTTGTAGGGGCGCACCGATGTGCGTCCTTCGAAATATAGGCAAACGGCCGATATCTTGCATTGGACGTACGGCAGTACGCCCCTACAGAGCCAGGTTTAATTTGCACAAATTGTTTCATCCTTATTCCTTAGGGTAAAACACTCAAAAGCTTTCTCCTTGGGAAGAAGGCTTTTGAGTAAGCATCAGACAAACAGAAAAGCTCCGCCAACCTATATGTCAAAGCGATGTCTGCCTCTGCTTATTCTGTTTCTATTTTGAGAAGAAGTTGTCTCTCTTGCGCACAAACAGGTCAGTAAAGAACGAAATCACCGTACGCTTTTCTGTCTTAATGTTGGCATTGAGCGACATGCCGGAGCGCAGGGTGTAGGTTTCACCTCTAGATTCTAAGACCTGTGAGGTTAGCTGAATTTCGGCTGGGAATCGATAAAACGGATAGATTTCATCGGGGGGCAAGGCATCATCACCAATTCGCACTAAATAACCATCGATATCGCCGTACTCACTGTAGGTAAAGGCATCAATGCGGACATCCACCTGTTTGCATTCAGCTTCGATAGCTCCTTGGTCATCTGCGCGCACCGCAGCGCGACAGTCATCAGTTAACTGCACAAAACCAATGTCCTGATTAGGAATAAAGACGCGGGCAGTCAAGTTGTCTTGGGGCACAATTTCTAGAATAGGTTCTGTGGAGTTGGCCGCGTAACCAGGCTGATTTGCCCTGAGATTAAATACAGCACCGCTCACGGGTGCCCGTAGTTCACGGAACTCCAGCTGTTCTTCTAGCTGAGCAATGCGGCTGCCTAGCTCTTGTCGCTGGGTCTCATTTTGTAAAACAGTCTGACCCAGGTCACTATCAATGGAGGCTATGCGTTCACGATTGTTACGAATCTGATCGCGACGGGAGCGTTCAAATTCTAAATCGGCTCGATCAATTTCGGCTTCAGCCTGATTGATTTGGGCATCAAGACGGCTAATCTCATCCTTTAGGGTACTGACCCGAGTAATTCGAGTGCTGACTTCTTGCTCTTGCTGTAAGCGACTGAGTTCAGCCACCGCTCCTTCTTTTTCTAACCACTGTAACCGTGAGAGAATTTCCTCATTGGTGCTTAAGTCATTCTCAGCATTGACCAGTTCAGAACGAGCCTGGCTCAAACGAGCCTTCAAATCTTTAATTTGCTCCCGGTTTTGAATCTGCTGTGTTTGCACTTCATTCCTGGCAGTTTCAACATCAGCCACGGCGTCAGCAGCTAGAGCCGATGTATCCCCATTAATCTGGGCTTGATAAATGCGGTTGCTAGACTCTAGCTGCTGACGCTCCTCCAATCGCTGCTGCAGATCGCCAGCGGTAGCTCCAGTTACACTTTCACCCCTACCATTACCATTTTGAGCTCGATAAACCTCAGTCTGGTCGTCTAAATATTCACGAATCTGAACTAAGGAATCTAACTCGGCCTTGGCGGCTGATTGATTAAACGTAATTAACAGATCGCCTTTTTCAACTAGTTCACCTTCTTTGACGTGAATTTCTTCAATGACACCACCGCTGGGGGTCTGGACAGGCTGCACTACGTCTACCGGCTCTAACTTACCCTGGGCAGGAATCGTCTCTTCGACTCTGGCTAAAAACGCCCAGAGAACACTGATGCTGGTAACGCCCAGAATTGCCCACACAATTGCCCGCGACCACACTGGGGACTGTCGTAAAATAACGGGCTGGTCAAAGGGTTGAGCCTGAGCGCCAGACGCGTTTGGCATACCACCGTTTTGTAGCTGTTGAGATGTCATGACTAACCGTTCCCTTGTTGCTGATGTAGACAGTAGTAACGTCCTTTGAGATTAAGCAGCTCATCGTGGGTGCCTTCTTCGACGATGGAACCCTGGTCCATAACCAAGATATTGTCGGCTGTGCGCAAAGCTCCAAGTCGATGGGTAATAAAGAAGACGGTACGACCTTTGGCCCATTTCATCAGGTTGGCAGAGACCTGAGCTTCCGTATCATAGTCGAGGGCGCTGGTGGCCTCATCCAAAATAAGTAGACGGGGATTTTGCAAAATTGTACGTGCGATCGCAATCCGCTGGCGCTGCCCCCCCGATAGAGACGACCCGCGCTCACCAACACGAGTGTTGTACCCCACCGCTAGCCCCATAATGAAATCGTGACAGCAGGCGATTTTTGCTACCTGAATCACCTCTTCAGTGGTGGCTTCTGGATTTGTCAGCGCAATATTTTCCTGAATAGTTCCTTCAAACAGCAGACTATCCTGGGGCACAATACCCACCTGTCGCCGCAGCGAATATAGCTCAACCTTATTGATATCGTAGTTATCAATCAGGATGCGGCCAGAGTTCGGGGCATATAACCTGGGCAGCAGTTTCATCATGGTACTTTTACCCGAACCACTCTGCCCCACTAACCCGACAAACTGCCCCGCTGGAAACTCAACATTAATATTTGAGAGCTGCAGCGGACCGGACGCACCAAATCGGAAAGACAAATTTTCATATCTGACATGGCCCTTGATATCCGGCATCGGAATCTGGCTGCGCTGTTCCTCTTCCTGCTCTTGGGGGTGGTCGATAATGTCGCTCAAACGCTCCAGAGACAGAGCCGTTTCTTGGAAGTTCTGCCACAGCTGAGTCAAACGCAGCAGCGGCTGGGTAACGTAGCCAGCAATGATGCGAAACGCAATTAGCTCACCCAAGGTAAGGTCGCCTTCTAGCACTAAAAAGGCTCCAAACCACAGCACCAGCAGACCAGAGAGCTTATTGAGAAAGTTACTGGCTGAGCTGGCCGTGGTGGATGTCAGTACTGTCTTAAAACCATCACTGACATAGCGGCTGTAGCGATCCTGCCATTTCCATCGGGTGTTTAGCTCAATATTTTGAGCCTTAACCGTTTGAATACCCGACAGGGCTTCCACCAAAAACGATTGGGTCTTGGCGTTTTGCTCCGCCTTGGCCCGCAGCTGGCGACGCACAATCGGCGATACAAAAAATGTCAGCCCCAAAAACAGAGGGATAGTGGCCAGAGATACCAGCGTCAGCTTAACGCTATAAATCAGCATCACGACGATGTAAACCACCGAGAACACGGCATCTAGCACGACCGTTAGCGCTGTACCGGTCAAAAACTGCCGAATGTTCTCTAGCTCGTTGACACGACTGGATAGTTCACCCACCGGACGACGGTCAAAATATTTAAGCGGCAGTCGCAGTAAGTGATCGATAGTTTGCGACGCCAGGGTCATGTCAATCCGGTTGGTGGTATCGACAAACAAATAGGTGCGCAGACTGCCAAGAATCGCCTCAAACACCGCCACAATCACCAAGAAAATGCCGAGCACGTGCAGCGTATCTACACTTTGCTGCACAATTACCCGGTCAATAATCACCTGAATCATCAGGGGATTGGCCAAACCAAAAATCTGATAGAAGAACGAGGCCGCCAACACCTCGACCAAAACCCACTTATATTTCTGCAGGGAAGGCACAAACCAAGATAGGCCAAACCGCTGCTGGGGTGTTTGGGCCGTAGTTTCTAGCAGCAGAATCTCGCCTTCAGCTCCCCAGATTTCTTCAAATGCCTGGGGTGAGTGGCGAACAATCTCTCGATCTTCGGGGCAAGCAATGACATACTGCTTGGCGGATGTTTCGTACAGTATTGCGTAGCTATCACGCCACTTAATCAGTGCAATTTTGGGTAATCGGCCAATGGCGCTAGCGGGTACCTTAGCCAGCTGAGGTTTGAGCCCCAGCATATCGGCGACAGCTCCGCAGGCCGGTAGTGAAACCTGACCCAGCCGGGCTTTTTGATTGACCAATACCCGCCGGACCACATCTCGCTTAAACGGCATGCCAAAATGCTTGGCCAACATCTCATAGCAGGCCACTAGCGCATCAATATCACCACGCGCTCGAATATGAGGGTAAACCTGATTGCTAACATCGGCACTGACCCCAGCATCCTGAGGTAGGGCATCGGCATAGGGAATATCTGCCGTACGAGCATCAGCCCCATCCCACGGATCAGTATCTAAAACCTCTGTCGCCTTGGTCTCCACCTGAGCGGCCATGACAGCATAGGGAATACCAAGCAGACGAGCACCGTTGGCACTTTGCACCTCAGTAGATGCCATCGTGGGGCTCAGCTGTCCGCCCTGCTCATGGAACGCGACGTTGCCTCGACTAATAAACCAGAGCTTCTGACTATCCAAGTCGCTGTACTTAAGAGGACCCGCCGGCACCTCTTTAACAACAGCACCCTGGGTACGGATTGTTGCAGTTAGCTCCGCTATGTTGCCTGCGTTGTGGGCCTGTTTTCCAAAATAGTTGCTAAGGATTTCAAACAGCTCTGCTAGATAGCAGCGACTCTGGACAGCATCGGCAAAGCTAGGATAGTTAGCCAGCAGCTGTTTGATAGTGGCAACCGGTAACGCCGCGGCGACAATTTCAGTGGATGCGATCGCACTTTCACAGGCCACCCCGCGAGCTGGACCAGCCAGACCCAGAATATCCCCAGGCCCAAGTAGCTTTAAGGTAATCGGATTTTTGGTGTACGGGTCATACCCCAGCAGCCGCACCTGTCCTTCTTTGATTACGACGACCTGATGCGGCATGGTTTCACGCCGGAGAATCGGCTGACCCATGCGATAACGTAACAGCTGGCTTTGATCGGCCAACGTTTGTACGACCTCAGCCGGTAAACGATTAAACGGCTCGGTATCGCTTAGCTGTCGCTGTATAGGATTAACGGTATAAGTCATAGGTTAGCTATGCATTCGTAAGCAGCTGATGCCTCAGGGTAAAAGAGGTTGAACGGCTGTAGCCTGGGTTGTTTCTCTAAGCCATTTTTGAAAAAGTTCATCCAGTAGACGCTGACGCATAGGCTCATCAAACTGTGCTGGTACAAACTTTTCGAGTCGGGTAATCACATACCATTCGCCAATCGGGGTGGGAGACCACAGCTGCCCCGACTGACTGACTGAAAGCATGCGTCCAATCATCGGGTGGGGAACACTGAGCTCAACAGGGCCAATCAATCCACCCGTCTGAGACTCCTGTCCTTCCGAATAACGACGCGCTAGATCGGCAAACGAATCGCCATCATCATTCAAACGAAAGTACAGTTCCTGGGCCAGACTCGCGTCTTTGGTACGAATTAACGAATAAAGCACACGGTCCAAATTAAGCTTGCGCTCTAAAAAGTAAGACTCCGTCTTATTTCCCCAGGTCTCCTCCTTAAACTTAGCGATTTTGGCATCTCGCAGAGCCATCATATACATCTGCTCTTGGGTCAGCTTATTTTGCGTCTGCCAAGCATACTGTTGCTCTTCAGTCAGCAAATTACGCTGATTACAAAATGTTTTGTACGCCTCTTCAGGGTCACAGGCGATCGTCTCTATGGCCTGATCAAGCACCACCTCCTGCACCAACCTAGGCAAAAGCTGATGTTGCTGCAGCTGCTCTAACAACGCCCGAATATCAAACTCTGTATCACCAATTTTCAAAACTGCTGCCATGATGAAAACCCTGATGGACTAATCGCTGAAGCATTTGTCTGATAGTAGGTGGGTGGATTTGAGGCCATGGGCGGGGGGTTGAGAATTAGCCCCATAAAACCAGACTGCTCAAAACCAGCAACAGGGAAATCACCATTGCTGCAACAATTCAAAACTAGCATTGGGGAAAATTAACATAGTCGTTCTTTATAGATTTGAGATAATTTTACAGACTTACTAAAGCATGGGTTGATTAAGCCTTCCCGTTTTAAAGTACGTCTCAACAAGGTTTTTAGATGTATCAGACAGCAGTGTATGTCTAGGCGATGCCGATCAACGCCTATCCAAACGCCCTAATTGAGTCATAGAACTTATCAATACATATAGATTTATTCCATTACCTGCAAATGGGGCAGGCAAATTTAACTAGTTCTTCACAAACAGGCATCCCATTCCGGTCGTTTTTCCGTACATTCTCCCTCAAGGTGAGGCCCTTACTTTAAGCCCCTGACTCTGACCGTGCCCTTAAGGTGAACCAGATTTGAATTCCGACTATTGACTTTTCAAGACCCATAACATTGACAAGGCCCTCTAATGCGTTTGCTCAACAATAAGTTGTGTTTCAGGTTCAACTAATTTTGAATCTATCAAATCAAATTAATAATTTTTTAGTGATGACTTACCCAATAGGGCACGCCTAGCCATGCGTTAGGGTCAGCGAGTTTGAAAGGTGATTAGATATTGAGTAGGTAAGCATATCCAGCCATTATCACCAGGTCAGTATCCTTTAGTTTGATTTATTTTTGATTACAAGATTCTCTACTATTACTTAAGTCAATGGATTAACTATCGCTATGCAACAGCAGCAGGATAAAACGCTTATGGTCATTACTCTGGCGGGGTTGGGCCTCATTGCCGGAGTATTTGGGCTAGTTACCTGGTTCGTGGGTCGAGGTTCAGCGCCATTGGTGCAGCCGTCAGGCAGCCGTGTTAGAGATACGGCGGCGGCGACAGATACCCCTAACAGTCAGTTAGCTGCCATCAAAGATGTTCCTCAAGGTTTGTTTAACTACGGTGGCAGCACCACATGGATTCCAGTTCATGAAGCAGTCAATGAAACCATTGCCAACGCATTCCCCGAATTTCAGTTGAGATACACGCTACCATCCAGTGGTGCACCCGGTTCAGGCAAAGGTATCAAGATGCTCCTAGATGGGCAGCTCTCGTTTTCAGAATCTTCTCGACCCATTAAGGACGAAGAATATCAGTCTGCCCAACAGCGCGGATTTAGCCTGGTGCAAATCCCAACAGCTATTGATGGCATTGCTCTGGCCGTTCACCCAAATCTTGGAATAGAGGGATTAACAGTTGAGCAAATCCAGGCAATTTACACCAGCCAGATTACCAACTGGTCAGAGTTAGGAGGACCTGATTTACCCGTTACTGCCTACAGTCGGTCACCAGAAATCGCTGGTACTGCTAAATACTTTTTGGACGCTGTCCTAAATGCAGATACCTATGGTGAGAATGTCATCTTTGTCGGGGATACCACCACAGGCTTACGACAAGTATTAAGCGATCAGGGAGGCATTTACTATGCCTCAGCTCCTGAAATCGTAAATCAATGCTCAATTTATGCCATACCCATTGCTGCCTCTAATCAGCCAGGTAACTTTATCCCGCCATTTGAGGCATCCTGGCGCACTGGGCAAGACTGTTTGAATCAAGAAAACGCGGTAAATAAAGACAACTTTCGAGATGGCAGCTACCCGTTAACCCGACGTTTGTTTGTCATTGTTAAAGCCGATGGTGGCCGCGATGAACCAGCCGGACGTGCCTACGCTGACATACTACTTTCCACTGAAGGTCAGACGCTGATTGAGGAAGCTGGGTTTGTCGGGGTTCGTTAATAGAATTCTGTCGATGCTAGCTTAAAATCTTGAGGTGCCAGGAATGTGGGATCGACGGAAGTTAGCGAATGCAGCGTATTACCATCAGTCCAAACCAGCAGATAACAAACAGTCTCCAGCTAACTAGCGAGCAAGTTCACTATCTGCAACGGGTGCTGAGACTAAAGCCTGGCGATCTGTTTATCGCTCAAGACGGGCAGGGTCATCAGTGGCAAAGTCGATTGACCGCAACCCCAGGGCAGGCCGAGATTCTCTCTGAGTTAGCGATATCAGCTCAACCAGCACCTATGGAGTTGGCAGCAGCACTGCCTAAATCAGGCTTTGATGATGTAGTGCGTCAGGCAACTGAATTAGGGGCTACCAGCATACAGCCTCTGCTGAGTGAGCGCACTCTGCTTAACCCAAGCAATCAGAAGCTAATTCGCTGGCAGCGGATCGCACAGGAAGCATCAGAGCAGTGTGAGCGGGGGTATGTACCAACTATTGCTAACCCAGCTCGATTTACAGATTGGATAAAAACTAGCTCCATATCAAGTGGGAACTTCTTCTGTGTTGCTAGGGTCAATGCACCTAGGCTTTTACCTTGTGTACAGGCACTTCTAGCCGATTCTCCTCAGCAATCGATTCGAGTGATGATTGGTCCGGAAGGGGGCTGGACATCTGAGGAAATCGCGGTTGCGATCGCACACGGCTATCAAGAAATCTCACTAGGTTCCGGGATATTACGCGCAACAACAGCATCGCTTGCCGCCTTAGCGATTATCTCATCTGCTAGAGAATAGTTGATGTAAACAAATCTCGCGTGTTTGTCCGGATGGCCTGCTGCCGCAACCTTCGTTAATTTGGAAAAAAATTCAAATGTTTTAGATAAGTATTATCAAACTTATCAACATTTGGGCCTAGGGTTTAGTGTTTATTTAATTGATCACCATGCATAGCTCAGTTAATCAGGATCACGTATTTTCAGGATTTCACGCGCTATCAGAACCAATTCGCATTCAAGTTTTAGAGCTGCTACGCGAAGGAGAGTTTTGTGTTGGCGATATGTGTGAGCGCCTCAGCATCGCTCAGTCAAAACTATCTTTCCATCTTAAGACACTAAAGCAGGCAGGACTAGTCACCGCACGTCAACAGGGGCGATGGATGTATTACAGTCTCAATCCTGAGCAGTTCAATATCTTGGAGACTTATCTTTCTAATTATTAGCTTAAGCCATCAACATCCCCACAAGAAAACACTGATACTCAAGACAATCTGTCTCAGTAACTAACGTTGCTGGTCTAAATGATGAGCCGCTCTGTTAGAAACGCCACATCCCAGCATCTTGCAGATGGAATTACAGTTCAGATCAGCAACGCCCAGTAACGACTAGCCAAAGACCATAAACCGTACTGCTGAGTCAGCAGTACGGTTTTGTTTTATAACCTGGCGCACATAGTTCAGACCATATTGCATTTGTCAGGTTAGTTTAGACAATCGATATCCCTAAAAGCCCCAAGTTACAACAGCTAACCTGACTCGCAATCGACGAATGCATTCAGCAGTGTGCTATATCCATTAAGACTTAAACTAAAAAGCGACGTTTCTAAGCGTATTCGCTATGGAGAGTAATATCCTCAGCTTTCCCGCTGCCATTATTTTTGACATGGATGGGCTGATGTTAAACAGCGAGATAATCTTTCATAATGCTTGGAAAACTGAGCTGATAAATTTGGGCTATGGCGAGGTTCTTGATGAATCCACTTATCTACAGCTGGTGGGTTGTAGTAACGATCGAGCCGAACAACTCTTGCTACCGCTCTTGGGTGATAATTTTCCCATCACTCAGTTCCGGACGGGCTGGATGACACGGTGGGAAACTATGGCAGCCCAAGGTATTCCTCTAAAACCAGGACTAAAACCACTCTTAAACTGGTTAGATGAGATTGAGCTACCAAAGGCGGTGGGGACCTCTAGCGGCGACCATGAAGCTCAGATTAGCCTCAAAAGCACAGGACTTTGGCCAAGGTTTGATGCGATCATCACCGTTGACCAAACAAGCGCTGGCAAACCGGCTCCAGACATTTTTTTAGCCGCCGCCCAAGCACTCAATAAAGCACCATCACAGTGTTTAGTACTAGAAGATTCAAATGCTGGTGTACAGGCGGCCATTGCTGCCGGTATGGACGTGATTATGGTTCCTGACTTGCAAGTCCCAACCGACTATTCTCAGCAGCATGCCCTATCTATCGTTTCATCGCTCCATCAGGTGCTGGACTATCTGCAACGCACTCACCAAGATTTAACACTTTAAATAACAATATTCCTGTCGCTATTGCAGATTTACCGCTGGAATAGTCTCTCTTTAACCGATGTCAGCATCAGTTAAAACAGTCTTGGTAAATGACTCAACAGCAGGCGGACTATTCCGCAATTGGGCTGCCATGATGATGCACGAGATACCACTGACCTCCCATGCGCTCAAACACATTTGTGGCTATCGATTTAGCTTCCAACCGGCGATTGCCTGCAACTTGCATAACATTCTCTATTAACACTACATAGGCAAGTTCGCCAGAGACTTCTACAGAAACGACATCTAGGTCAATTTCAAGATAGCGAGTCGCCTTAAAGATTTGCACCCACGATTGGCGAATATCCTCCCACCCTTTGAGCGCTTTACGGCCCGGATGAATGCACAAACTACCAATGCCTTTAGAACAAACTGTCTCCATAACCTCAATATCCTTTTTTTCAAAGGCTCTGTAGAACGTTTGATTGGATTCCAAAACAGCAGCTTGCGCGTTGGACATGTTGATTTGTATGTTGCAACCCCTGGATTTTAATGCAATTTAGAGTGGATAAGGATTTGTAGTTAATAGTTGAAACCAGCAGTTTTAGGCAAGAGACATCGTATATTGTCTGAACTGTATTGGATCATCGGCTAAAGAGTTTCATCCAAGTTGACGACAAATTTCTATCTGTCAAGATTCTCATATCGACTCAAGCAGACTCTAAATCTCATGGCCATGCTGCATTAACAATTTCTGTCAATCCTTAGCATCTGGCTAAGGATTGACTATTTAAATCTCGTCAGCTGAGGGCCTCAGTAACGATGGATGCTTGCTGCCGAAAACCCCAACCCATGGCAAAATCAAACCGACCCACCTATTTGCCGACCCAGTGAAATTTGCATTTATCATTGACCCCATCGCTAAATTAGACCCAGGCCACGATAGCAGTGTCGCCATTATGGAAGCTGCTCAGGAGCTGGGGCACGATGTCTACATTACTCAGGCTCAACAAATGGGCGTAGTGGCAGGTCAGGCTATGGCCCACTTAACCCCTGTTACCCTGACTCCCGTCACCCTCGGTGACAATCGCTGGGATGCCGTTTCTGACTGGTTTACCTTGGGCCATGGCCAATGGCAGCCCCTCGATACTATGGACGCTGTCTTTATGCGCACTGACCCGCCGGTGACCGTGCCCTATCTCTACGCTACCTATATTCTGGACTATATCAATCCGGCTAAAACCAAAGTCGTCAATTCCCCTCAGGGTATTCGGGCTGCCAATGAGAAAATGTACGCGCTGCAGTTTACTGGGGCGATTCCAGAAACCATTGTTAGTCAGGATAAAGCTGTGATCTGGGACATGGTGGAACGCTGTGGTGGTAGAGCCGTATTAAAGCCCTTGGGCGGTAAGGGTGGGGAAGGGATTTTGTTTCTCAGCAACGAAGATCCTAACTTTAATTCCATGATTGAAATCAGCACCAGACAGGGCCAGGAGCCTGTGATGGTGCAGGCCTATTTACCAGCCGCCAAAGATGGCGACAAGCGAATTATTTTGCTTAATGGCACCCCCCTCGGTGCCGTAAACCGGATTCCTACTGGCAAAGAATTTCGGGGCAATATGGCCGTTGGTGGACGCACTGCTAAAGTAGACATTACCGAACGTGAGCTAGACATTTGTAAACAGCTAGCTCCAACACTGGAGCGCGATGGTCTTTATTTTGTGGGCATCGACATCATTGGTGGCTATCTCACTGAGGTGAATGTCACTAGCCCCACAGGAATCCGCGAAATTGATCGACTGAATACGGTAAAACTCGGACACCAGGTCATAGAATGGCTGACCAAGTAGCCAGATAGGAATTAGCAACGCTCACACCACACGGAGGATCTGCAATGACTAGATTTAATCGCCGTCGCTTTATCCAGTATGGTTCATTCGCAGCTGGAACCGGTTTGATGGCCGCCTGCGCCAACAATGCGAATACGCCCCCCACATCTGAGACTGACACAGCATCCTCAGTAACCAATGAACTGCAAACGGTTACTTTTGGCACCAACTGGTATGCCCAGGCAGAGCACGGCGGTTTTTACCAAGCTGTAGCGGCGGGTATTTATGAAGAATATGGCTTGGATGTCACCATCCAGATGGGCGGGCCTCAGGTTAACGGCACTCAGCTACTCATGGGTAATGCTGTGGACTTTTTTATGGGCTACGCATCGGATGCTATTAAAGCGGTTGAAGAAGGCATTCCCAAGGTTACGGTAGCGGCCATGTTCCAGAAAGATCCTCAAATTCTGACTGCTCACCCTGACCAGGGCATTGAAGACTTAGCCGATCTTAAGGGTAAGCCGGTTTTTATCTCCAAAGCAGCCAATGTCACCTATTGGCCCTTTTTGGCCGCGAAGTATGGCTTTACGGATGACATGAAACGCAACTATAACTTTAATCCAGGTCCGTTTCTGGCTGATCAAAGCTCAGCCCAGCAGGGGTATTTAAGCTCTGAACCACTGGCCATTGCTAAAGAAGGTGGGTTTGAACCGATTGTGTTTCTGTTAGCCGACTATGGCTATACTCCCTATGCAACAACGATTGAGACCCGTCAAGAGATTGTCGATGATAATCCTGACCTGGTCCAACGTTTTGTCGATGCTTCGATCAAGGGCTGGTACAGCTATTTTGACGACCCTACCCTGGGGAATGAGCTGATCAAGCAAGACAATCCGGAAATGACCGATGAGCAGCTGGCCTACAGTCTTGAAAAAATGCAGGAATATGGCATTGCCATTTCAGGCGATGCAGAGTCTAACGGGATTGGTGCCATGACTGAAGAACGCTGGAAGACATTCTTTGAAGATATGGCAGCAGCAGGTATATTTAATGCGGATACTGACTACACTCAAGCTTTTACCCTTGATTTTATTAATAAGGGTACAGACTACTATCAATAGGGTTCTGTAGGGCTTGCTTGTTGGCCCACAATTATCCAAATTTTTGTTTGGCTTGTTCATAGACTTCAACCGTAATTTGGGTTGCACCCGATTCTTGAGCAAGCCTCTCGATTTTTTTGCGGGCAGCTGGACGGACAAAAAAAGGAATTTCTTTTAAGCGAGCTTTGGCTTCTGGGGTCCATTCAATTGGGTTACTCATGTGCGATCGCAATACATTTACCCTTTCACTGTACAGTTACCAATTTCGTCCTTGCAAAAAAAGCCTCAAATTTCCCACAAATCAGCTTGATTCATCCTCTCGCTGGGTCCAAACAATCTGCCAACCAGCTTCCTCAAAATATGCCCTGAGGTCTTCCCTAGTCTCAACCCAGCTGTCGAATGCCCCATTCTCACCAAGACCGTCAGAGCCTTCCCACCATTCAAAAATAAGAAACCCACCTGTATTGTCCCGATCGTCATCAACTTGCACAAAATGATCTAACTGCTCGCTGTTGGTAACGTGTCCGGGTACACCAATTGGAATTTTCATAAATGAGCTCACAGCAATGTCGAAGACTACACCACAGCTACATCCGAAATGATATTGGCACTCTTTGCATCCTTGACCAGTCTGGTTAACTCAATTCCAGAAATTTCTGCAGATACCCTGGAAAAAGAACTCCAATACGAGCCATAAATTTTTTGGGTTTTGGAGAGAGCGTACAAATCAACCAAAGCGGCTTGCATACCTGCATAGTTATCCCTACTGGTCTGCTCAAAGTCAGTAATGATACGAGAGCCAAAAGCTTTCTTCAGGGTCTCTTTGTCCTCTATTGAATCTGATGCAACATAGAAATTAGCTTTTGAGTTTACATCAATCTCATTTTTGATCGCCTTCTTAAAGACAGATAGAGGACTATTCAATATAGATTTCACGTGATCGCCTCTTCTAATATGTAGGCCGATTGTATATTCATTAAAATTAGCAGTTCTTTCCATAATACTGGCTTGCAGTTCTTTTATGGGCTCAAAGACCTCATACAAGTTTGAACCCAAACTATTATAAAAATGTCTA
This sequence comes from Cyanobacteria bacterium P01_H01_bin.21, assembly GCA_038748405.1. GTDB lineage: Bacteria > Cyanobacteriota > Cyanobacteriia > Phormidesmidales > Phormidesmidaceae > Leptothoe. The sequence continues at coordinate 29,990 of JBCDIX010000056.1, forward strand.
TTTGTTATTAATAAAAGTTTACAGTTTTTTGAAACTTCATTTATTAAATCAATGGTTTTGATCTCACCTATTTCAGCATTACCAATCACTCGGTCATATATCATTTTTTGATAAAAGCTTGATGATGTTACAAGAGCTTGGTTTTTAAGTTTATTTTGTGTTTTATCTAACAGAAATTGTTTTTCTTGATACAAGTGCTTTGTTATTTTATTAGGCTGAACTACTCGTATGAATGGTAATGGTTCAAATAATTGGTTGAATGAGCAACCTAATGCATGGTCTGGAATCCAAATAACTTTTAGCTCTCTGCCCAAATGCTTACTTAAACTTACAGCAGATGCTATTGCTCGCATTCGATTACATAATCCAGATGTAGGTACAAGAGTGATCATGATACATAGTAATAGGGGGTCTTTAAAGAGCAAGCACAACGATTTTACAGTCAGTCGAAGCGTGAACTTTATCCTGTCCAACGTCCATTTAAGATTTTTCTATTCAGGCTCACTGATTAACAGCTTTTATTATTTAGTGATGAGGCAAAGCGTAAACTTTATTCTGTCTAGATTCATTAGGTTGACTGTCCATCTCACTAATAAGTCTTAATCAGAAATACCAAGTCAAAGCTAAGTTTCAGAATCTTACATGTAACTTTTCAGTAGCTAATTGTAAAAGATTTATGTCTTGGTCAAAGCTGACCTAGGACAGAATTACAGCGACTGACGACCGCATGCACAAGACTATTAACAATCGTGCAAAGATCAAAGGTTTGATGCCGAGCAAAAAACTGTTGTTCCTCAACATCAAGCCGAAATCGATTGGAAAGTGACAGCCCATAGTCTGTCAGAAAAAGCTGGCTGCCATCAGTGAGAATGTTCTCAAAGTGAGCATCCATATGAAGAACCCCTTGGGCATTCATAAATGAAAGCATTTCCGTCAGTTGAGCTTCAAGTTGTGTAACTAATAAAACCGGATCTGCGCACTGTAATAGCTGATGATGAAGCCATTGGCTCAGCGTCAATGGATAATGTTCCAGAAAAATCACCACAGAATGGGTTGCTTCAATTATCGAAGCGACTCGTTGATGGATTGCTGTACAGTTCCCCCAACGCTGTCTATCTATCCTGTCATCGTAGTTTGCCTGGGTAATCGGTAAAATACGCCAGTGGTATAGCAGCGGGAAATGAGGGCATTGGCCTGATATTACCCAGGTGTTTGCAGTAAGGTGTGTTTCGATTTCTCGCCATGCACCAAAACCACAGCTGCCGATACGATATTGGTAATAGGTCGGCAGTTGAAAATAGTTGGCAGTCGACCGATAGTTCTGAGCCTGCATTTCAAGGGCTGCTAACGGGACAAGCTTGACAAACACATTGGTGCGATCGCTCAACACAGTCAGCATCCCGTGGGCTTGTATTTGTGCGTCGCTGAGTAAATGCAGCAGTTCTTCATCACTCTGATGGTGAAGTGCATCAGCGATTTCTGCATGGTGTTTCAGACGAGTCATACAGATCAATGGTTCCGTGAGGGTTTTATGCGTTAGCTCAAGTTTCTTCTAGTAGTGTAGAAAGAACCTCAGCAACACGCTTTTCCTTGGTGGCTGTCGTTCGTGCCGATGATACCCGGTGGGCTAATCCTCGCTGTTTTCCTGGAGTTAAGGTATCCCACTGTGTTTTTGCAGTCGGATTTCCCTGGAGCGCAATATCGAGTTCGTCTGGTAAATTCACAACGTTTTGATCAGCGATGCGAAAATTCACATTTACGGTATCTCCCAGGGTAAGACCGGCCTGCTTTAGCAGGCGCTTGGACAGAATTAAATAGTACTTTCCTTGACCCGGTTGAAATGCTCCATCAATAGGAAATTCAGCAACTTCTGCATCTACTCGTAAACGCGGATATTGGTCAAAGGGCATTTTTACCTGGATATCTGCTGGCAGGTAGACAACTGCATAGCCCATACGCCCAAAATCGTGATATTCGATGGGGGCCTCAAATTCCCATAGTTCCTCAAATGCGTCCATCACAGCATCCTTGTTCTAGCGATACGTTAGCTCAAAGCAAACCTATAACCACTGTTCGATCTGCGCTTTAGTCAGGTTGCTGCCACACAGTAGTGTGGCCAACAGCTGCCCCGCAAACCTGTCTTTGTAAACCATAGCAGCAGCGATACCTACTGCACCTGCAGGCTCCACAACAATCCCTACTAGCTCGTGGATAAGTCTCATCGCTTCTAAAATGGCGTCATCAGACACCTGAACAATGTCATCAACCGTAGTCGCCATATGTTGAAGTGCTGCAGGAACCGGATTACGCACGGCAATACCATCTGCGATCGTATTCGCTTTTTCGGTTGTTATGGTTTGCCCCTGCCGCCACGATAAATCCATCGCGGGTGCTGCTTTTGCAACAACACCAATCACCTGGGCTGCTGGGTGTTTGGCCTTAAACCCTGTGGCAATGCCGTTAATCAGCGCCCCATTTCCCACAGGAACTAGCAACGTCTCGATTGGTACCGCATAGTGACTCAGCTCGAGACCGATTGTCCCGGCACCAATGGCAATTTCTATCTCACGCCCGTCTTCTAAAAAAGGTTGACCTCGTTTGGCAGCATAGGCTTTTGCCGCATCCTTAGCGGCATCAAAATCTAAACCCGCGAGTTGGATCTCTGCACCGAGCTGTCTCATGCGCTCAAGCTTTAACGGACTGGCTGTTTTGGCGGCAAATACGGTAAGCGCAATTTTTTCTCTACGACAGGCATAGGCCATACCTTGACCAAAGTTACCGGCAGACGCACAAACCAATGAAGGCAGCAGACTATTTTGCTTGACAAAATAGTCTGTGCCACGCCCCTTAAAACAACGAATCGGGTTGAGGGTTTCCACTTTGAGCACCAGCCGCATGTCTAAAAGCTTATTTAACGCATCCAGTTCAAACTGCGGTGTATTTAGAAAAACAGGGTCAATGGTGTTTGCGGCATGCTCAATTGTTTGGAGTGATAGCTCAGTCATGGGCGTCTCCTGGCCAGCTGTACTCCATGTATGCAGCTGTTTCTGAGGCTACATGCTTGCCTAACAGCTTTGCTACCAGAGAAAACGCCGCATCAATCCCTGCTGAGATTCCGCCTGAAAAGATGAGTTTGCCACTGTCTACCACTCGAGCATCGGCTTTTACCTCGGCTGTGGGTGCCATACGACGCAGCTCATCCAGGGCTCCGTGGTGAGTAGTGGCAGCCATATTGTTCACCAAGCCTGCTTTTGCTAGCAACAATGCTCCGGTACAAACTGATAGCACATGCTCAGTCTTGAGATAGCGCTGATTGAGCCAGGTCAGCAGGGTCTCATTATGGATTTCTCGTCGTGTACCAAAGGGAGTACCATCAGCATGCCTGCCGCCGCCACCAGGAATAACTAAAATATCTGGCTGAGGACAGGTTTCTAAGGTGTGGGTGGGGTTAACACTAAAAGAGTTTCGAGCGACAGTGGGTGTACGCTCCGCTACGGTGTAAACGTTAAAGGGATTTGAACCATCACGCTTACCGGTTACCGAAAAGACTTCAAATGGACCACAAAAGTCCAGAACTTCTACATCATCAAAGATGAGAATTGCCACATTGCGCTGTTTCATTGATTCTCCTGCATCAGTGTTTGATAGTTGTCATTAGAGTTGAACGGTCATAATCGGTAAACGTTTGCTGACTTCTCAACGCAAACGCCCTGGCATCAATGGCGTTTGAAACTGCTAAAACACCATCTAGGTGATCCATCTCATGCTGTAGAAGTTCTGCTAAATCATCTGTTAGCTGCATACGTTGTTGCTGCCAGCCCATATCGCGGTACATAATCTGACAAGACTGATGCCGCTTAACTTTAACCAGAAGCTCGGGAAAACTCATGCAGTCATCCCACACCTCAAACATCGTCTCGCTCTTGGCTGCAAACTGTGGATTGATAAACACGACAGGATAATCAATGTGCATGTAGATTAAGCGTTTCATCACCCCGATTTGGGGGGCAGCGATGGCTCGCCCCGCACCCCATGTTTGTCGAAAGGCCATCATCGTGTCGTGGAGGTCGGTGAGCACAGGCTTCAGAGACTCAAGTTCTGAACGCTGTATGGGCTCACTGACCTCATAGAGTTGAGGATTACCCAACAGTAAAATGTCACGCACTGTCATGATGGTTGTTCTCCTAATTTTCTTAATCGGTCGATAGAGCCTTGCCAGTTGCTGGTAAGTGCTTGCTGGGCAGCCGCTAAATCATTTGCCTTAATTGCCGAAATCAGCACCTGATGTTCTTCAAATGAGGCTAAAAGCAAGTCAGCTTGACTAAAATAAGCCAGCTCAATCCGCTGGTATTTAGATTTGAGCTGTTTAAGGATGGCACTGAGTTCAACATTGTTGGCTGTATCGGTCAGCGTTTGATGAAATGCGGCGTCTGCCACCATGGCTGCATGGGGATTGTTTTGCTTGAGGGCCGTTTTTAGATTGCTGTTGGCCGTTGTCATAGCTTGAATAGGCTGAGCTGATAGGTGCGAAAATGCCAGCGTCAGCGCCAACGTTTCTAAGTTTTGGATAATGGGATAAATATTTTCCGCATCGCTTAGGGTGATGGGGGCAACCCGTGTCCAGCGATTGGCCGCTGTTTCTACTAAACCCTCGTCTTCCAGCTTGCGCAGAGCCTCTCGGATAGGTGTGCGGCTGACTCCCAGATGTGCTGCCAGTTCTTTATCTTTAAGTTTTTCACCTGGCTCTAGCTCACCGCTGACAATCCAATCTCGCAGCGAAACGTAGACATCATCCCGGATAAATGTGCGGCTGAGAAGATTGGTGTGAGGGATGGGCATAAATTGATATGTGATATATCAGTTGTTAACATGTAATATATCAGTTTTGTACTGCGTGTCCATAGGCATCCACACCGTCTGGGTCTAAAATTTTGTAGTGAGTTTGGCGAAAATATGGTTTCTTCAGACATCCTAGAAGATATGTACAGGCGCACATCCACACCTCTGTGATCGGGCAACCTATGCTAGAACTAAAGCGCTAGGTACCGTTAGGTGCTAGGCAAGAGGCTGTTTGATTCAGAAGCCTATCCACTCACCCAATTACAACCATATCAAGGACAAGGAAGACCAATGGGGTTATTTGATCGCGTTAGCCGACTTATCCGCGCCAATGTCAACGATGCCGTAAGTAAGGCCGAAGATCCTGAGAAGATTCTTGAGCAAAGCATCATGGATATGCAAGAGGATCTAGTGCAAATGCGACAGGCAGTGGCGGGGGCGATCGCAAGTAAAAAACGAGTGGAGCAGCAGCAGGAAAAGGCTCAGTCAGAAGCGAATGTATGGACCCAGCGGGCCCAGCTAGCTTTGCAAAAAGGAGATGAGAACCTGGCCCGTGAAGCCCTGGTGCGTAAAAAGACCCATGCTGAGACAGCGACCGCATTAAAAACCCAGCTAGAGCAGCAAACCGCTTCGGTGGAGACCCTAAAGCGCAATCTGATCGGTCTAGAGAGCAAAATTTCTGAGTACAAGACCAAGAAAAATATGCTCAAGGCCCGTGCCAGTGCAGCCAAGGCCAACGAAAAGCTCCAAAAAACTGTGGGCAATCTCAGCACCAATAGCTCTGTCGGTGCCTTTGAGCGCATGGAAGAAAAAATCCTGGAAATGGAAGCTCGTGGTCAAGCGGCTGCAGAACTCGCCGGGGCCGACCTCGAAAGTCAGTTTGTCAGTCTAGAAGCAGGCAGCGACGTAGATTCAGAACTCGCCGCAATGAAGGCCCAGCTCAGCGGTGGCTCTGTTAATCAAGAGGCCCTACCCCCTGCTGATGCCCAGCCTGTGGATGCACCTGTCGATGCGGCTGTAGACAGTGAGCTAGAGGCCCTTAAGCAGGAACTGGATAATCTTTAAGTTAACAAGGTGAATTTTGAGTTTTGAGTTTCTACTTAAACCGCTGGCTTAAAATGGAGGTTTAGGACCTTTAAGCTCAGTTGCTCGCCATGCGTTTTGCCGATCGTCTTGCTCCCTTACAGACTAATGTTTTTGCCGATATGGATCGGGCCAAGGGACGGGCACGAGCAGCCGGGAGGCCGATTATCGATTTATCCCTGGGGTCGTCGGATCTGCCGACACCGGAGCATGTGTTAGATGAGATCGCAACAGCGCTGCGCGATCCAGCGACCCATGGCTACAACCTATTTGAGAGCACTCGCGCCTTTCGGCAGGCTGTCGCTCGCTGGTACACAACCAAGTTTGGTGTCGCGGTCGATCCAGAAACCGAGGTTTTGCCCTTGATTGGGTCGCAGGAAGGAACCGCCCACCTACCCCTGGCAATTTTGAATCCAGGGGATTTTGCCTTGATTACTGACCCGTGCTATCCCTCCCACACGGGGGGTATTCATCTGGCCAATGGGCAAATCTATGCCATGCCGCTGCTGGCAGAAAATAGCTTTTTGCCAATATTTAGCGACATTCCCACAGCCGTCCTGGCCCAGTCACGGCTCATGGTGCTGAGCTACCCCCATAACCCTACAGCAGCAACGGCCCCGCCCGAATTTTTTGCAGAGGCTGTGGCCTTTTGTCAGGAGCATGATCTGGTTTTAGCCCATGATTTTCCCTATGCAGACCACTGTTTTGACGGTCGCCCTGCACCGTCAGTGCTGCAGACAGATAAAACCTGCTCCATTGAATTTTTTAGCTTTTCTAAGTCTTACAACATGGGTGGGTTTCGCGTTGCCTATGCCATTGGCAACCCGGAGCTAATTTTGGCGCTGCGTCAGGTCAAAGCTGCAGTTGACTTTAATCAATATCAGGGGATTTTACGAGGTGCGATTGCAGCGCTTGATGGCCCTCAAGACTGTGTCCGCTCAGCTGTTGATACATTTAGAACGCGACGCGATGCCATGGTCGACGCCCTTAACCACCATGGCTGGCCCATCGCTAGTCCAGCAGCCACCATGTACCTGTGGGCCAGACTGCCCGAGCAGTTCAGCGACTCCATTGACTTTTGCATTCGTCTGGTAGAAGCCACGGGTGTTGCCCTGGCCCCAGGCCGAGGGTTTGGGAAATCTGGAGAAGGGTATGTTCGCTTTGCCCTTGTGCAGCCGCCTGATGTTTTAGAACAAGCCGCCCAACAAATTATTGAGTTTATTAACGACCAAAGCTAAATTTAGGCCCCAAGACGTGCCAAGTTCTCGGCAATTTTTAGAGCGCTATGGTCCATTTAAGCCGATTCAGCGCCATTTCTAAGTATTTCGGCAATAGATTTAAGCTGAGTCAGCACTGTTGCTAAGTATTTCATGTATTCTGACAATCTATAGGTATCATTTATACAAAGAAAATGCCCGCTGAGGTATGTACAACCTGACAATTTATGGCAGGTCTGCCCATTGACATACTGGTTAGAATTATCGAGGATTTTCTTCGGTGTTAGTCAACGATGCCAATGCTACGTTCATCCGCAAATGTCTAATTAGCAGCCCCTGGGCTGCAGCCATTTATGAACTTTCCAGAAGAGCAACGCCGCATTTTACTAATCGAAGATGATTATGGTAATCGCGTACTGTTTGCAGACTTTTTAGAACATTGCGGCTACCGGGTACTACCGCTTGCTGATGGCAACAATTGCATCGAAATTATGCAAGAGTTTTTACCCCATCTTGTATTGCTAGATATTAAGCTCCCTCAGATAGATGGCCTGACCTTAATCCAGGCAATTCGTCATCATCCTCAGTTTCACCATTTACCTATTTTGGTGGTTAGCGGATATGCATTTCAAGCCGATCGTCAAAGAGCGATCACAGCTGGAGCAACTGACTACATGGTTAAACCCATTATGCCAGTTACCCTCAACAAAAAAATTCTCTCTTTATTAAAATTACCACCTACACCAATTTCGCAAGAGAATATTGCTCAAGACTCAGGCGCTGATTCATCATCAGAGTTCTGGCGCTGATAGTTAATAAACTCTTCTGTTGTTTGATTGAGTTTTTGCAAGGAGACACTAATCTCTTCTAGCGATTCCTGCAGGTTGGATGAAAGCAGTGTCACTCGCTGAAGCTTGTTTAGCGCATCGCTCATTGAGTCGCGATAATGTTTCTCAAATTCATCTAGAGACATAGCGTTTGGTTTCGTTGACTGGTCTCTAGTGTCCTCAATTATGAATTGATTTGAGCAAAAAACCTCGAAAAAACCCTGAAAGTTTACGTAATGTTTGATACATGAAGAAATTGCTTAATACAGGGCATCTACATACGCCAAATGGCTCAATATATACGCTAAATGGCTAACTAAGCCTGTCTATGTCTCCTGATTTGTCCTCTTGCAAAAGATATTGTAAGCCCATCATTTTGCAGCAGAAGACTATGGTCAGGGAATGAACTCCCAGGAGGTTAGTCAATACTCACCCATGACAGTTTACCGATCAATCGTCTAACAAGACTTCAAAGTGCGATCGCAAACTTTGAAAATTCGCCACCCGCCCCACAATTAGGCTAGTCTCTTCCGCTTCGGCCAGTTCCCTTTTCCACTGGCTGATAGGATCGCCTGCATTCAGCCAAAAATTAACGATTTCATTGACCACCGTATCCCAATCCCAATCAGGCTTTTGGTGTACCAACGATGTCGCCTCAATAAAGCCATCCAGGGTGCATTCATAGCTACCCAAATAGGCACAGCTGCGGCTGGGCGATTGCTCCACATACTGTTGATGTTTAAAGAAGTTCCAAACAGGAGAGACTCCAACAATATCAAAGTTATAGCTCATGGCAACGTGAGAGATATCAAAAGACCGCTACCCCAGGTACACAACAGGCACAGGAAAACTCCCGTGCCTGTTGTGTACCTGGGGTAAAGAAATGCGGCATAACAAAAAACTAGACGACTGAATTCCTGGTAATTAGGGCGTTCAGTCAATAAATCGTTCAAGGTTGGTTAGATGCTAACCGAAGAATACCCCCAAAAGTGTTCTCGGTTAACCTTTGTAGCGATCAGCTGTCTGCAGGGGGCCTGTGCTCCCCTGAAAAATTCCCAAAAAAAAGGAGAGCATACAAGCTCTCCAACCATCAGGGTGCATCTACTTAACATAGTATGCCACGGATGGGGTGTGGGGTGTAACCCCCTTTGTTGGTTTTTCTTGAATCTTGCTGGAACTTTACAATCATGAGGCTTATGTAAAGCTGCTCGATTCAGGCGACGTTATCTACCGTTTTGGACCACCAAGCCCAAGCCAGACTTAGTCTACCCGTTTAGCTTCTTGCCGAGTAACTGATTGGTCAGTTTTGGATCTGCCCGTCCACTAGACCGTTTCATCACCTGCCCCACAAAGAAGCCCTGCAGCTTCTTCTTGCCAGCCCGATATTTGGCTAACTCATCTGGGTTATCGGCCATTACTTCATCGATGATGGCCTCAATGGCAGCAGGGTCAGAGATTTGTACCAGCCCTTTTTCCTCAACAATAGTCTTGGGAGAGCCCCCTTCTTTAAGCAGGGTGGGTAATAGATCCTTGCCAATCTTATTGCTAATGGTGCCTGAGGTAATCAGGTTAACCATTTCACCTAGACCTTCTGGTGTCAGGGCAATGTCGTCAATGGATAGTTTCTCGGCATTGAGATAACCAGCAATATCACCCATTACCCAGTTGGCAGAGGTTTTGGCCTCGGCTCCGGTGGCAATGGTGCGCTCAAAGTAGTCGGCAATGGCGCGGTCGTCTGTAATGACACGGGTATCGTAAGCCGACAGCCCTAGCTTATTTTCATATCGATGGCGTTTATCCGCCGGCAGCTCAGGTAGCTCAGACTTCCAGCTTTCCAACTGCTTTTTGGACACTTCAATGGGGGGCAAGTCGGGTTCTGGGAAGTAGCGGTAATCGCTGGACCCTTCTTTTGAGCGCATGCTCTTGGTTACCTGGGTGCCTTCATCCCACAGACGCGTTTCCTGAACAATCACTTCATCACCACTTTCAATCGCTTCAGTCTGACGCTCGATTTCGTAATCAATCGCTTTTTGAATGGCGCTAAAGGAGTTCATATTTTTGATTTCCACCTTAGTACCGAAGGCTTCTTGGCCTTTGGGACGGATGGAAATATTGACATCGCAGCGCAGAGAGCCCTCCTGCATATTGCCATCACCGACACCAAGGTAGCGGACAATCCGTCTGACTTCCTGAGCATATTCGGCGGCCTCTTTACCGGTGCGCAAATCGGGTTCTGAGACGATTTCTACCAGGGGTACGCCAGCTCGGTTGTAGTCCACTAGTGAATAGGTGGACCCCGCCAAGCGATCGCTACCGGCGTGAACTAGCTTACCGGCGTCTTCTTCCATATGAAGACGGGTAATGCCGATCTTTTTACGATCTACATGACCGCTTTTTTTATCGACAAGTTCAATCTCAATCCAACCATGTTCAGCAATGGGTAGGTCGTATTGAGAGATTTGGTAGTTTTTGGGTAAGTCGGGATAAAAGTACTGCTTACGGTCAAATTTACTGTAGGGTGCAATCTGGCAGTTGAGGGCCAATCCTGTTTTAACCGCATATTCCAATACCTTTTCGTTAAGCACAGGCAACACGCCGGGCATACCCAAAGTAATAGGGTCGATGTGGGTATTGGGGTCGGCCCCAAACTCGGCTGAGCTAGGGGTAAAAATCTTAGTGTTGGTGCTGAGCTGGCAATGGATTTCTAAGCCAATGACGGCTTCGTACTTGGTCTTAGCAGGTGCCGCAGCGGTCATAGTGGACGGTGGGTGAAACAGAACGGTCCTATTGTAGCGGCTGGTGGAAAATTGGGGGCGATGTAGAGACGTTCCATGGAACGTCTCTACATTGCCCCCGCCAATTGCTACGTCGGCAACACCTCGCCTTCGTTGAGTTCGATCAGAAACTGCATGGCTTTAGCAGTGTACTGGGCGCAACGGTGGGGAGAATCTAGATAAAACGACCGCCAAGCCTTGGCTTTGTCTTGCAGATAGCGATGGGCACGATGTTCGCCGCCCTCAATCCAAGCCAAGCGCACAGCGTGCCCCACCAGTACATCCAGCACAATATAGTCGTCTACCTGCCAGTCAGGGTTGGTATCAAATAACTCTGACAGCTCCATTAGAGCTTCAACATTGACCTGACGATATTCCGGTGCCTGAATTTTGTTAAACAGGTGCTCAATCCGCAGGGCAAAGTCTTTTTCTTCGGGAGTTGTGTCGGATAGGATCAGTTCGCTGACCAAACGATTGCGGCGTTCTAGTTTGTCGCCGATGACAATGCCTTTGCAATGTTTGAGCAGTCGCCATATCCGTGGATAAAAGTCTTCGGGTACTCGGTGTAGCCCTCCTTCTCGCTGGCGGCGGTGTAGCCAGTCTTCTTCTTCCGGGTCGGTCTCGTCAGCCTGGGGTAAAACCACCCAGTTGACGGCCTGGGGTTTACGAGACTGGAGAGATTCTTGACGGAATAAATTATTGTCTAACCCTTCATACCCGGCCAGCACCTGGCGTAAACGCATTTTTATCTCAAATGGACTCATGGCCATGAGGGTTTCATAGGCTTCGTCCTGGGTGCAGTACTGTTCGCGGCAAATCTCACTGTTGATCAGCAAAATCAGATAGCTGACGCGCAGGGTCAAAAGCCCTTCAAATAATTCGGGTTCTGAGGTGATCAGCACACTGAGATAAATCAGAATTTCTTGAGTCAGGGTGCGATCGCGAATATCTTCACCACAGAAATTGTTAATCTTGGCCAATAATTCTTGAGGCGACAGCGGGTCTGTAATCAGCGACGCTTCGCTGTAGGCTTTACCCACAGCAATCTGCTTTTGACGCACCAACAGTTCTGTCGCAGCATCCGCCAGACCAATGGCCATCTTGTTAAGCAAACCCGCAGCTCGACGCACAATGGCCCATAGCTCCATGTGCCCGGCTTTGATGTAAATCTCATTAAGTAAATGTGCCAGAGTTACCCGTTCACTGGCGTCAGCGCCCCACCCTGTATCAAAACCCAGGTTTTCTAACCGATATAGGTTACTGATCAGCTCAATTTGCTCATACAAATTATTCGAGGTTTTAAGAGCCTGCAGCAGCCGCCAGCCATCTGTTTCTCGTTCCAGGTCTAACTCTTGCAGCTGGGTGAGGGGCTTATTGTTACTGTCCGAAAGCGGCAAATAGGCCGAAATTGGCATCGTGTAGGGTGCTAGCGTTTCAACAGCATCCCGCAGAGGCACATCTTCTATCCGCTCTGTGGCAGCCGTCAGCATTAGCTGAAATAGCGACCCCACCTTCACTGGTACACCGCTACATTCGCCATCTTTAAGTTCAAAAATCAGCTGCAGCAGAGGTGAATCGCTAATTGCTTTATGCCCAAGCTCAAACATTCGATGGGTGAGCAGCAACGTCACCGTCGGTCGCCCTGGCTCGTTCCAATGTTCGTGGATATAGGCCAGTTCGCTGCGAATCTGGGCTACCAAAAACTGGTAGTCGAGGGTGATATAGAACTGACTAGGATCTAGAAAGGCCGGCACAAAAACCACTGTCTCTCGCTGGATACGGAAAATGCGAGAGGTAGTAAGACTACGCAAACGCAGATCGGGCCGTCCTGTGGTTTTGAGTTTGTCATTACAGCCAATTTGAGCATAAAGGTCGGCCAGATTTGTGGATGTGCGCACCTGCACCGGATCAATCTGTTCTAAAACCTGGGTCTCGATACCGTAGTTGGCCAGCTGCTGCTGTAGCTCGCTATCTTCTGACAGCAGCGAAATTTGCACAATGGGCTGACGATTTTGCCCCACCTTGAGATGGCGGGCCAAGGGGTCAATATCGCCCAGGGTAATTAACCCATCTTGAATCATCTGACCCAGATAATAAAGACTTTGGGCCCATACCAAAGGCACATTGTCATTGGGTTCACGGATCTGACTATGGGGATTTTCGCGCTCAGCCTCAATCACATCAGCAGGCACGTAGTAAAGCTCAGGCAGCAGATCTAGCCCGTCTTTATGCACTGCCAGGGCCTCCAGACGCTCTCGATAAAAAGCGGCCTGATCGCCATCATTACGAAAGAGACTATTGAGCAGTAAGTAGCAGAAAAACAGCGGCCATTCACATTCAATGTGCTCAAAATCCTTTAGCTCGCCAGGTTCATAATGCAGACGTTCGGCATCTTCCACCACAGACTGGTGACCGTCTCGCAAAAACCGTTTGCAGCCGTATTGCCCCTGGAGCTTGTCCACAATGGCATCGTGGGTCGTTTGCAACAGGTCTGGGTTATCAACAGCAAATGCTGGAAAGCCCACCACACTTAGTAGAGCCGCATCAATTTCTTTAGACCCTGACTCTCTGGGTAGCAAGGACTCCAGCGTAATTCGCGTGCGGGCAATCTCGTCTGGCAAAACATGGATAACAGAGCCATGGCCTCCGCGTACACCAAACAGATTTAGCCCATTCATCGCCTCTAATGCAGCTTTGGCCATACCAACTGAGCTGCCATTTAGCTCAGGTTTACCGTGGTTGAGTTTATTCCCCCGCTCCCAAATACCATAATCAGCCGTGCGGTAGGCGCGACCAATGTAATAAACCAAATTTTGAACAAAATCTACCTCATCGCGGGTGTAGATAATCTGTAACCCTGAACTGGTCATTTGCGCCAGCATCAGTAGATATACAGAGGTAGCATCCAGCTGCAAATGCCCCCACTCGTCATCGGCGACGACCGTACTGCCGGTAGGGGTGTTGTACTTAGCATGAAGCGCGTCCAGCGGCTCTTGCGTACGCTTGAATTTTTCTACCTTTTCAGTTTGCTGCATCATACAAAACAGCAAACCGCGCATGAGCTTAGTGACGCTTTGCTCTAATTCATAGGTACGTCCCAGGTTTTCATCAATTTTGCGGTAGGCCAGGGCCAACCCCCACACTGCCATGATGCTGTAAACATTGTCTCGAACCCAGGCATCGGTGTAGTCTCCATGGGTATTAACCGCAGTACTGGCTGGCAGTAAACCCGTCACCGGGTTTTGACGCGACAGGATGACTGTCTGAATCTGCTGGTAATAGTAATCGAGGTGTTCTTGGCGAGAGGCGAAACGAGACATGCGGTACTGGGGGTGTAAGAAATTCCCTTAGACAGCTAGCAGGAGATGTCGAAAACTCTGTAGAAACCTAAAACATAAAGATAAGCTTAAGGAAGATGTTTATATTAACCTACCCTTCTGCAGTATTCCTAGGTGGTTGAGACCCCGGTCATGTCTGGGCATTGAATAGTGTGCCATAGGCCAGCAGAGTAAATGGCTGATTAAGGACCCTACAACATCCAAAAATTATGAATAGAGGAGCATTGTCTAGACCATAGTCTAGATATTTGGGTCCACACGAGTCTTCAGCAAGTATCCAGCTGGGCAATCACATTGACAATCTCGTCTATGGTGCCTCGGAGGATGCTACCCCGCTGATCCAGATTATTGATGAGAATGCTCAGTACCAGGGGTGAATGATTGGCGGGGTCAAGATAGCCCGAAAGGGAGGCATTATGGCTAACAGCCCCGGTTTTGCCAATAAAGCGGATGCCACCTAAGCGATTGCGTAGGGTGCCGCTGGTGCCAGCAACAGCCAGCGAGTTGCGATAGATTGCCGACTGGGGAGAACGGTTCATAGCCTGGAGGGTATCGACAAAGGCTTCGGGTGTAGCCAAGTTGTGACGTGATAGACCAGAGCCATCGACAATTTTATACAGTGCTGGGTCGACTCCGGCTCGTTGCAAGATGATCTCAACTGCTTTAATGCCGGCTGCTGTTGCATCCTCAGAACTGCTGGCCCCCAAAGATTTCAGCATGGCTTCGGCATAAATATTTTTGCTGCTGCGATTGGTCTTTACCATCCACTGGGCCAGGGGTGGGGAGGTGACAGCCGCGAGTTCTGGACCGTTGGGAGCTATGTCAGTCAGCCCGCTCTGACTGACTGTGATGCCCTGACGCCCCAGAGCTTGGCGAAAGCGATTAATAAAATAATCGGCTGGATTGGGGACTGCAACTGAGGCGGTATCTGAGGCCGCTCCCGAGATTAGCTGACCGTAAACCCTTAATATGGGTCGACTGAGATCGCGACCAATGTCGAGATATTCTGGTTGGTCTGCGCCCACTGAGCGAGAAAAATTTTCGATTTGCCACTGCTGCTGCAGAGCAGGGTCATCCCATTCAACTCGCAAAGGTTGACCAACGGCCTGGGGGTAGAGGGTAAGTCCCAGCTCATTGGCATTGATAATTAGACTATTGGCTGGGGCACCATACCCAGCCTGCACATCCTCCCACTCCCAGTTGGGGTTAACGATGGGTCCTGCAAAATAGCGGTCGTTGCCCAGCAAATTGTCTATGGTGCTCACTCCCTGGGTTTGTAGCTGACTCGCTAAGGTATTGAGCTGGCTATCGTTAAAGGTGGGGTCACCGCGACCAACAACATTCAGCGTGGTTGAGTTGTCTTGCTGGCCATAGACTGAGGTGCGGATAGTGAAATTAGGACCAAGGCTAGACAGGGCCGCAGCGGTGGTCAACAGCTTGACGTTTGATGCAGGGACAAAGTAGCGGTCGGCATCGCGACTGTAGATGACCTGACCAGACTGAGTTTCAACTAAGATGCCAAGACGCGCTTTACGCAGAGATGGTTGAGCCGCAATAGTATCTAGACGCTGGCTAAGGTCAGCATGACAGAGAGCATGGGCGCGAATGGGGGTAAAGACAACCGATAGGCTAGCAGCAATAATGGCCCAAGCTTTAAGGTGGTTCATGACATCCCCCATTAACAATGTCGGCTAAGATTTGTTGGTTAAAACTTGTTGGCTAAAACTGGCGGCGATTAAAAATATAGCCTGCAATGACTAACAGCAGTGCGGTGTAGAGCAGACCGTACAGTGCATTGACAGACAGCATTACGGGGCTAGCGGAAAAACCACTAAAGCCATAGACCGCATCATTTTTTAGGTTTAGTCGTTCCAGATCAGGAATGACCAGATACATGGCCTCTACAACCCTTTGAAGATTTTGAGACTCAGCCAGCTGCCCCAATCTGAGCAAGTCGTTACTGAGGTGTCCGACCAGGTAGGTGCCAAAGGAGAGTAGCGTGGCCAGCAACGAACTGGTAAACACCCCAAATGCGATGGTGACGGCAATGATCAGCAGCATTTCCAGATACATAAAGGCGATCGCAACTAGAATGCTCCCGGCGGGAAAGTCCATTCCCTGAACAGTGAGAATAATAATAAAAATACCCGTCTGCACCAGCATTAGCAGACCGATCACCGCCGCCAGACCAAAGTGTTTACCCAAAATGATTTCAAACCGGCTGACGGGTTTGGCCACCAATACCAGCACAGTCTTTTTCTCAATTTCTTTATTGACCAGACCCGTACCGACAAAAATGGCGACCACTAGCGTAAATAGATTGATGGTAGCCAGCCCCAGGTCTAGAAAAATCTTGTCTTCTGTACCGGCGGCCACCTCAGGCAGCATAATCGATGCCACCACCATTCCCAAGGCAAACACACCGGCCAAATAGAGAATGCGATCGCGAATGACTTCTAAAAATACATTGCGTGCAACCACTGTGATGCGAGGAAGATTTAGCATAGACAATCTAATTTAGAGTGTTAAAAAATGCGTTCAGCGAGCGATGAGTAAAACTACGTAGCCGATTCCTCAATCACCATTTCACGTTCCACCTGGGTGGTTTGATCAGCGCAGCTCACCTGAGCAATCAGGTTGGTAGCCGGAGCCGTCTCTTCCCTTTCTTCCTCTTCTTCCCCTTCTTCTCTCGGGCGCTGCTGTAGGGGCCGAGGCATAATCGTACAGACCTTTTCAACATAATAGCCATTCTGTTTGGCCGTTGGCCCTAGCCAGTTAGCGCGCAGTCTGAGCTGATAGCCATTAGACACCGAGTTGGGACGGGGGGCGTCTAAACTCCAAAATACGCTCTCAGTGACCGCATTGAGAACAATGCCCTCAGCAATGGAGTTAATACTGTTATCCAGGTTTAGCAACCAGCGCTCAACCCTGGGCCAGGGCGTATCATCTAGCTGTTCTTCCAGGTTCTCAGCAGCGCTAGTAAGCAGTAACTCTGCCTGGGAATTGCTGTCAGTATCCGCACCAAACCGATAAACAAATGCGCTTTCGTCCAAATTTTCAGCAATTAAGCTGGGGTACTCGTTAAACCAGTGCTGAATACGGAAGTAAAACATAATCCAGCTGCTTAGCAACAGATTGATCAGTAATAGAACAATCAGTTCCTGGCGAATCGCGGGTTTAGGCACCGACCAGTCTAGCTTCCAGTCGCAAAAGTTTGGGATGGCGACTAGAATTGTTGCTATCACTGGCCATACGGCCATAGCAAGCTGCAGCCGTTCGGTGGTCCAGGGTCGAAACACAAATACACAAATAACCGCGGCCGTAATCCATGGGCTGATGGAAATATAGCCTAGTCTGATGGGGTTATCGGTTAACCCCCACCAAATGGCAATGGTGAGAAACAGCCAGCTGCCTGTACTGAGCATTCCGACAGTAATGGGGGTGGCTTCGCTCACCTCAGCCAGGGTGGCCATGCCCCAAGAGAACAAACTTAGCAACAACAACGTTTGCCAGGACAGATAGCTAGGGGGGGTAAGCAACCCGCGAATTTTATTGATGGCATCCTTGAATACGTCAATCATGCGACACTCCTGAGGACGTAAGAGCGCATAATCAGCAGCAAGAGAATGGCACTAAAGCTCAGGGCATTGGCCTGAAGAACTGCGATCGCAAATTGAGAAGCCGCTTCTTTATAGAGGGTAGTGCCGGTGCGTGAGCGACTGTAGCGCTCCTTACGCGTAAGTTCTTTAGGCTTTGAGGGCAAACTCCAGGTGCCCATTGCTCTCATAATCAGCTCTAACCCTTTTAACTTTAGAATCAACGTCACAAAAAATGCCGCTAGCCCTGCCACCAAAATGATCCAGCCCATCTGGGGTTTGAGGGTGTTATTGATCAAATTATCAAACAGCACATAGCTGATGACCTGGGCCTGAAGACGAGGTTCAAATAGAGGTTCAACAGCAAGAAAGGCAAACCACCCCACCACCACCGCCAGCAAATTAACAGCTGCAGCGTACCGGATGCTTTGTCTATACCCCAGCCGCAGCCGCTGACGCAGCACCATTGCTTCTAGAGCCGCCGCCACCAATAAAAATAAAATTTGAAAGATTACCGCTTTTAACGGAAACACCGGTTCAAGTTCGCCCATAGGCCCGTCCGAGAATCTCAGACCTTAGGGTATACCCAATTTGGAAAGAAGAACATCTAAAATATATGAACGATGCGTTTTTTTTTGGAGCGTTGGGGTTTGGGTTTTTGGTGGGACAAACCGAAAAACAAACCGTAAGCGACAAAAAGAGGGGGGGGTTTTTTTTACTGGTTAGAAGGGGTGTGTGTGTGGGGGGGTTTTGGAAGGGGGGAAAAA
>JBCDIX010000057.1:0-47655 GCA_038748405.1 Cyanobacteria bacterium P01_H01_bin.21
CATAACCATTGCATCTAGCTCAGAATTTATCAGAGGTCAGCGCAGTGGTTGAGTGCGAAAAGCCGTACCTGCATCTTTGCCATGACGTCCTAATAATGGTCGCCCTTATATATCGATAGATCGAAATGGCAAATTTCGTCCACCTCTAGACTCAAAAAGTCCATCCCCCTTTCTAGGGGATTGAGGGGCTCGATATCGGCTAAATTCCGCTCATAGTGGCCCTTAACAGCCATTTTGGTAGTCATACCCGAATTTGTAAAAGAAATTTAGGAAAATCAGAAAAAGATGATCTCCAGCTAAAGCAGAGTCTACAAAAAATTAGTCTGGAGCTCTGATCCTGTCGTTTCTCTATGGGAATTTAATCTGATTCAGAAAATTCCCACAGGGAAACGACAAGATGAGCGAGAATACTAGGGTAAGATTCCAGATGGAAATACCAGACTACTGCACCAATGGACGTTGCAAGCCTCGCTGCTCAGTTAAACACGGGTAAAATCCTGCCTGAAGCCATTGTCATTCTGACGATTGTGGTTATTTTGTTAGGCGATCTAATTTCGGGACGGGCGTCATCACGCTGGGTTCCCTACGCTGCCATTGGAGGCTGTTTAGCTGCCGTTGGCGCCCTCGCACTGCAGTGGGATGCAGGCAACCCTATTGCCTTTTTTGGTGAATTTAATAGCGATGCCCTCAGCCTGGTCTTTCGAGGCATCATCGTACTCTCAGCGGCTGTGACGGTGCCCATGTCCATCCGCTATGTGGAACAGTCGGGAACGGCTCTAGCTGAGTTTTTAGGGATTTTGCTAACGGCCACCCTGGGGGGCATGTTCTTGGCCGGTGCCGATGAGCTGGTCACTATTTTTGTTTCACTCGAAACGCTAAGTATTTCGTCATATTTACTGACGGGCTATATGAAACGGGACCCTCGCTCTAACGAGGCAGCCCTCAAGTACTTGCTCATTGGTGCAGCCAGTTCGGCCATCTTTTTATACGGCATTTCGCTGCTATACGGTCTGTCAGGTGGTGAGACACGGTTAAGTGCGATCGCAGCAAATCTGGCACTTGATGCGAATGGTAACTCCATTGGTCTAGTCATTGCTCTGGTGTTTGTAATTGCGGGTATTGCCTTTAAGGTTGCGGCAGTCCCCTTTCACCAATGGACTCCAGATGTCTACGAGGGATCACCCACACCTGTCGTGGCATTTTTGTCTGTTGGCTCTAAGGCTGCAGGTTTTGCTCTAGCGATACGTCTACTGGTCAGCACATTTCCTCTGGTGGCCGACGAATGGCGCTTTGTGTTTACAGCCCTGGCCATCTTGAGTATGGTGCTCGGAAATGTTGTAGCGCTTGCTCAAACCAGTATGAAACGGATGCTGGCCTATTCATCTATTGGCCAGGCAGGCTTTATGATGATTGGCCTTGTAATTGGCACGGATGCCGGTTACGCCAGTATGATTTTTTACCTGATGGTGTATCTGTTTATGAACCTGGGCGGGTTCACCTGCGTTATTCTCTTTTCCCTACGTACCGGCACCGACCAAATTAGTGAATATGCTGGACTTTACCAAAAAGACCCATTGCTCACGCTGTGTCTTTCTCTATGTCTGCTTTCTCTGGGTGGTATTCCACCACTGGCTGGCTTCTTTGGTAAAATCTATATCTTTTGGGCTGGCTGGCAAGCAGGAGCCTATAACTTGGTACTTATTGGCTTGATTACCAGCGTCATCTCCATTTACTACTACATCCGTGTCGTCAAGATGATGGTAGTAAAAGAACCCCAAGAAATGTCTGAATCCATTAAAAGCTATCCAGCGCCGCGTTGGGACTTACCCGGTATGCGTCCGATGCAAGTCAGTCTTGTGATAGCTGTTGTGGCAACATCCCTGGCCGGAGTTTTGTCAAATCCGCTCTTTACCTTAGCGAATGAATCCGTCATCAGGACACCCATGCTACAGGCTACCAACGTCGATGTGATTGCCTACGATGGCAGTGACGCAATGGCATCGACCTTCTCGGAAACGGCTAAGGACTCTTTCTGAGCCGGCTGATTAGGGCTTTTTTACACCCAACAAATACAAGAGAAGCGGTGGCAGAGCAAACTTTGCCACCGCTTCTGCTATGGGACTGGCTGGAAAGATTAGCGGACCGCTAGGGAATGCTGTTGAGCCTGTGCATAGGAAACATGACAGAGCTACGAATACGGTTATCTTCCAGCTTTTCTAAAATAAATTCTCCACCCAGACGAAGCATGAGCGAACGACAGATGGCTAGGTTTAAACCGGGGGGGCTGTCTAGAGGAGATTCGGCTAGATGATCCTGTCGATGACCTTGGGTCAAAGCATTGATGATGGCTTCATCCACATCTCCATCATCCGTAATTGATAGCTCAATCCATTGCTGAGCCAGAGGGCGACTCCAGATATCGACTCGACCCCGCGCTGGTGAACGTCGACAGGCCGATGAAATCAGCTCATACAGAATAAACTCAATCTTCTGCATCTCACCCTGGAGCGCCAGGTTACTATCGCAGTGCACCTGGGTCCAAATCTGTTTCTTTTGCACCTGGGTCTGCACCCGCTTCATTAAACGATTTAGCAGGGCAACCAACGGCACCTTACGAGGGTCAGACGCCATCGCCCAGCGTTCTCGACTGGTTAACCGCAAAAGTTCCTTTTCCATCCCCGCCAGACGACTCTCAACAGCATGAAAGTAGGGCTGATTGTCAATGTCGGGGACTTGCTTAAGATTGCTTAGCTGTCGTCGCGACTCGCGCACCTGCCGACGAATATCGTCCATGTGGTGGTGCTTGTACCAGTTCAGTTCGGTCAGCTGATTTTTGTAACCATATAAACGACTAGTCAACAACACATGTCGCCGACACCAGGCAAGCTGATGCACTAACACCGCCAACATACTCATTTGCTGATCAGAGAAACGGCGATCGCTTTGAGCAGCCAGTACGATAGTCCCTGTCAAAGTATGCTCTGGCGATGTTCTTAGGGCAACAACCAAGACCTGAGCATGGGCCGGACACCTGAGCCACTGACGCGTTACATCGGGGAGTTCTTCAAATTCTAGCTGAATGACACCGTCTGTTTGAATCGCCCAATTGATAATGGCATCGCTCTCCACCAAAATAGGTGGGTTATCTTTTGCCATAAACTGCTGATCGCGAATCACCGAAGACGCCAGTCGTGCTTCTTTTTTACCATTTTCCCAAACAATCAGGGCCACCAGCGGCAACCGTAGCAGCTGACTAATGTGGTGAGTGGCCGCTTGTTCTAGCTGCTCCACATCAAAGGTGCGCTGCAGATTCCGCAGTCCCCATTGCATCGTGTCATGCATCTGGGACTGTTGCTGAGCCTGGCGCTGTAGCGACCACTGATGCAGTACCAAACCAATCTGACGGCCGACTGACTGGAGCAGGTTTTGCTCTGTTTGATTCCACCGACGACCGTTACTGTCTGTGACCACTAAGACACCTTCCGGGGGCTGCCCTGGCGACAGATTGCAGGCCATGGCCGATTTCATCCCCATCTGTTCAAACTGGGGATGCCAGGCCCGCAGCTTTAGGTCATGGTCTAAATTCTCGATACAGACTACTGGCGTTGACTGGCGTGCCAGCATTTGCCAGTCAATGTCGTGTAGTGAGCGCCACATCCCTTGGGTTGGTTTACTCTGGGTACCGTGGTGCTGATACCCCACCTCAAACCCACCGCACTCTATATCGGGAATGAGCACCAGCAAACCGTCAATCTCAAGGGTGGCAATGAGCTGTTCGCTACAGCGTGCCATGACTGACTGCCAGTCGCGATCGCCATGAATACTTTGAGCAATGCCAACAGATAGCTGATGGTTGGCTTCTAAATCAGCCACCCGCTCTTGCAGCACCGTCGTTGGCATGCCTAAACCCACCACCTGAGCCGCTGCCGTCAAATACCGTTTTTCTGGCACACTCCATATGCGCGGCTGGGTTGCTTCTACGACCAAAAAGCCCAGCAAATCACCCTGCATCAAAATAGGTGCCAGCATCATGGCAGGCTTTTCAAAGGCAGACTTTAGGGGCGCCGTTACTGCCTCTGAGTGAGAAGACATATCCTCACCAATGACAATCACATCCCCACAGGATAAGGCTTGGTAAACTTCTTGATACCCGCTCGCAGACAGCTGAGATGTGGCAGGCTCTTGGGTGGCATAGGCGTGTCGATTGTGCCCCCCGTTGGCAACTCGATGCCAGAAAAAACGCTGCTGCGGTTCAAACCAATAGGCACGGGTGCGACTGGAACCAACAAATCGATGTGTGCCGTCAACAATAGCCTGCAGTCTCGGCTCTAGCTCTTGAATTGTTTCCAGCTTAGCCAACAGCTGAAAAAAGGGCTGAGACGGTCGTTTTTCGGTCTGTAGATAATAGTCCTGTCGATATCGATGCAAAATAGTCGCGATGGTGGTAACCAGAATCGAAAACGTTTTCTTCTGGATACCGGTCTTTAAAGACGCCCCCCGTCGATTGGCCCCCAGCAGCAAAATGCCTAGACATTCTTTCTGCCGCATAATGGGAAAAACAATGGCATCGTGGATGCCCAAACGCTTGGCAATCGCTTTCCACTCACCTGCTCGATGGGATTCTTGTAGATCATAAACAGCCGCTGGAGCACCACGCTCAATTACCTGCTGTAGTGCATCATCGGGCTGGAGCTTAATTTTTTGCCATAGGAAGCTTTTGCCGCTGGCCAATACAGCCGTTTGAGTGGTCAGATTTTGCTCATCTGCGTCGTAGAGACCAACCCAAGTTAGTTCGTTGGGATACAGCTGCTGCATGTAGCTAGCTAGCTCAATTAATTGCTCGTCAACTGTATCTTTTTCCCATACAGTCTTGAGAACCTGACCCAAGTTGGCCAAATGCTGTTCACATGTCGTTGGGGGTATGGGGCTAACCATATAGACTCAGGTTTTGAAAACAGGCAGACGCCTGAATAGTAACGATAGGGATTTAGCTTACTGTAAGCTAGCTCAGTTTTCTGAGCAGTACTGTTTGAGCAAATTACTACGGAAAATGAGTCAACATGGTTGCTCGCATAGATAACCACATCACAACTTAGCATTAACAAGCATCACGTTAACGTTCAGACCGCCGCCGCACTACCCCGTGTTTATGGTACCGACATCAGCTAAATAGTTCTACGAGTTATGGAGCCATACGGGGTAGTTCATTTGCAGCTGCCACATATGGCCAGGCTTTCAACGGTATAATCCACAGGGCTATTTGAGGGCATCGTTTGTGCTGCAAGACACTTATAAATTTAGCGTGCTGCCGCTGCTATTCCAGCGCTTTAAGGTCGATCCAGAAATAGCCCACCAGCAGACACTTAAAATACTTGCCTGGATAGCTCAGCCCACCACGACGATCCCCAACTGGACCAAACCCGCTCAGCGGATGGCTCAAGCTTGGTGTGAGCATAACTGCCAAATCAAATCACCCCGTCTTGGCCAAACCCTATGGCAAACAACCTTTGCTAATCCGTTTGGGTTAGCCGCCGGTTTTGACAAAGATGGGTTGGCAGCGGCTTGTTGGCCCTTGATGGGTTTTGGCTTTGCAGAACTAGGCACCGTCACCTGTCATCCTCAACCGGGTAATCCTCAACCTCGTTTGTTCCGTTTACCCCAAGATAGGGCGGGCCTCAACCGCATGGGGTTTAATAATCAGGGGTCACTGGCACTGGCGGAACGGCTTAAGGAGCTGCCATTTTCGGACTACCCCAGGGGTATCAACCTAGGAAAATCAAAGGTTACACCGCTAGACGATGCGGCAGCTGACTATCTACAAAGTTTTGAACGACTGCAGCACCAGGGAGACTATTTTGTTGTAAATGTTTCGTCACCCAATACACCAGGGTTGCGATCGCTCCAGGCCAAAGCTCAACTTGACCCAATTTTGGCGACGCTACAAACCGCTAACACTCAGCAAAAACCGCTTGTCATCAAAATTTCACCCGATCTGGCCTGGGAAGATATCGATGACATTTTAGAACTGGCCCAACACCATCACCTGGCCGGAATTATTGCCACTAACACTACGATTTCAAAAGAGCACCTGACCACCCAATACATAGAAGCCACTGGCAATTTAGTCACGGCAGAAGCTGGCGGTATCAGCGGTGCGCCGGTCCGTCAGCGGTCTACAGACGTGATTCGCTACATTTACCAAAACACGAACGGTCAGCTGCCCATCATCGGTGTCGGTGGCATTTTTACAGCCGACGATGCTTGGGAAAAAATTACGGCTGGCGCATCGCTGCTGCAGGTCTACACTGGCTGGATTTATGAAGGCCCGTGGATGGTGAAAAAGGTGCTGAAAGGGTTGCTCAAAAAGCTTGATGAGCATGGATTGGACAACATCAGCGAAGCCATCGGGTTAGACAACCCATGATGTCGGTTGGGTTGAGGCACGTAGGCTTTGCCTTCTCGAAGAGTAACCCAACAATGTCTGCTTACCTGAATGAATTGTATATCTTGGGTTTGTTGGGTTTCACGAGTTCAACCCAATCTACAGAATTTTGTCTAATCCATACAAAAGGGATTTCAACGGTAATACTTTGCGAATGCTAAGCAGCACGCCGGGCATAAAGCAAACCCGGTCCATGGCATCGTGCCGCAATGTATACACCTGGCCAGGGGCACCAAACATAATTTCCTGGTGGGCCACCAACCCTGGCAACCGCACGCTGTGAATATTGATTCCTTCGGTGGTGCCGCCCCGTGCCCCTTGCAGTGTCTCAGTTTCGTCTACCTGGGGTGGATTAAACGAGGGTTTTACTTCCTGTAGCATTTGTGCGGTTTTAATAGCCGTACCGCTGGGGGCATCCGCCTTACGGTTATGGTGTAGCTCGATGATTTCTACATGGTCAAAATACTCAGCGGCCTTTAGCGCTGCCTGCTGCATCAAAATTACCCCAATGGCAAAATTAGGGATAACCAAACACCCGATGCTGGCCTTTTGCGAAAATTCGGCTAGCTCAATAATTTGCTCTGGGGTTAGTCCGGTGGTCCCCACAACAGGCCGCACACCGTATGCGATCGCAGCTCGTACCTGTTCATAGATCTTAGCCGGGTGGGTGACATCCACCATCACCGCACTACCCACCCCCTGGGCCATGACCAAGGTAGCCTCTAAATCTTGCGTTACGGGCACTTCCAAAGGTCCACACCCGGCAATTTCACCAATATCTTGACCTTCAGCCTCAGGCTTACGGTCCACCGCACCAACCAATTGCATGTCGTCGGCACCCGCGATGGCCTTAACAATTTCACGACCCATCCTGCCCATGGCACCATTAACCACAACAGGGATTTGGGACTGATTGCTCATAATGTTTTTAGGGCAGACGTACAGTCTGATATCTTACAACCGCACTACATAGTTTTGAGTTCTGAGTTTCGAGTTTAAGGCTCAAGCAATCCTTTAGAGCGACCACACATTAAGGTAAGCAACTCAACATTCAAAACTCAACATTCAAAAACTCCCATCAATTGGTTCTTATCGTTAATAATTAAATCTGCGCTGCTGCTGCTCAGCAAAGATTTAACCTAGAAACCTTTGCAACGGGCATTCGTTTGATCCCAAGCAGCAGCAATCTGTTCATCACGCTGGAGTCGAAGCGGATGCTAGCAAACATGTTGGCAGTTGTTGTTGGGCTAGGCAGCCTAGGATTTTACTTAGCGGCCTTTATCTTGCCAGAAGTGCATCGTCGATCAGACTTTTTCTGGAGCGGTGTCGGCATGTTTTACGCCGTGGTGCTGTGGTACTGCGCTAAACAAATCAATGGTGCAGTGCTGCTGGGGCAAACTGCATCGGTAGGGCTATTGCTATGGCTGGGGTATCAAACCCTGCTGCTGCGTCGAAAAACCACCCCATCCGCTCAGCAAACCCCCATTCGCCTCGGCAAATCTGAGCGTAATCGTCTTAACGGCAGCACTAGCCGCCCCATTGTCAAAGACTATGAATTTGTAGAAGACGGTGTGGAAGACCTCGTAGAGCAAGCACCCGATCCAGATAGTCCCATCTTGCTTAAACCAGCAGAAGACGAATTTGCTCTCAAGATGGTCGTTCCTGCAGCAATTCCCAAAACCGACACAGAGCCAAAACCTCCCCAAGCACCCCCTGCACCCAAAGCACCAGCCGTCTCTAAAACCACCAAAAAGCGCACAAAACCAAACCCCATCGCTACCGTTGGCATCTTTGCAAGCTGGCTCAAGGACTTAGTCACCCCTCAAAAGAAAGCACCCACACCCATGATTGAGCTACCCCCTAGACCACCGTCTATTCCCAAACAAGACCGTGGTTTAGAAACAGCCGATACAGAAAAGAATGCGGCGGAGAATAAGCCCGTCCCCAGCGATAACACCCCCGTAGCAGCAGCCAACCCTGATAAGCCCCCCGTCCCGCCAGCCAGTCCAATTACCGAAGCCTCTGCCCTCAAAATTTCGTCGTCGCCAGCGACCGCCGAGCCGGACGAAGACAGTAACTGGCCCGAGGATGATTTTTGGGAGTAGCTCGGTTTAGTTCAAAAGTCTCACTAACAAGATGTACGTAAGAAAAATTCAAGCCAATACCATTGGCTCAATCACCAGTCTTAAAAGAGTAAGAGTTTATGCCGTTTCCCTATACAGGTGGTTGTCAATGTGGCCAGATTCGATACGAGCTTCAAGCAGAACCGCTTACCCTATATGTCTGTCACTGCACTGATTGCCAACATCAATCCTCCAGCGCTTTTGGTATGTCCATGCCCCTACCACGTGAGTCTGTCAAACTTACCAAAGGCACACCCAAACAATGGAGCCGTCCATCTGCCAGCGGACGGACTGTAGCCTGTTTTTTCTGTAGTAACTGCGGCACTCGCTTATTTCATCAGCCCAGCCGCAACGACAAGATTACAAATATCAAACCAGGCACACTGGATGATACAAGCTGGTTAGAACCCGCTGCTCATCTATGGACTGCTAGCGCTCAGTCATGGGTATCACTCAGTGACAACATGTTGAGCATTCCGCAACAACCAACCCATAAAGAGTTTGAGGAGATTTATAAAAGATTTGAGAAGAAGCTGTAAAGTCTCCTAGAAAGTTGGATAGTGTGAAACCGCTAAAACAATTTCAATCGTGTGCGTAGAGCAGATTATTGTTTTAGTGAGAAATCATACATCGCGTTCTGTCGACGTCAACTGTGACAAAATGTTCCCATTTTCGAAAAACTCCTTACTTTACATAGCTTATATACCCAGACTCACTCAGTAAAACTTTATAAACAACCAGAGGAAAATACGCATATCAGCGTAATTATTATTAAAGAGGCTTAAATGCGAACATTCGCTGTGTTTTTGTAGACTATAGTCAGTTTACTCGTCAACACAGAATGCATAGGCTTGATCAAAAACAATAGACATCATGAGAGCTGAAGTCGCTACGTTGAATGTAGTTGTTGCTGAACTAGATAGAAAGATACAGCTCGCTAAACAAGAACAGCTGACGGGTGTTCTATTGATAGAAAGTGGCGTTACTCATCGGTGGCGCTTATATTTTTTAGCAGGGCAGCTGGTATGGGCAAATACCCGTACTCATGCAAAGCGTCGCTGGTGTCGTCAAATATTGAGATATAGACCTGAATTACTCAAACATGGTCTTAGCGCCTACCCTGCTGATTGGAACTACAGTCGGCTAGCTCGGTTAGTGATCTGCAAGAAATTTAATCGGCAGGCATTTTCAGATATCGTGGCCGACTGTATTGCAGAGGTATTATTTGATCTGCAGCAGCAGGGGACTTTAATTTTTCAAACCACGGGGAAAGGGTTTCGATATCGTATTAAAGCTCAGAAAGCCTGCGATTTCTCCTGCATAAATTTACAAAACGTCGGTGTCTGGGCTCAAGCCAAACGAAAGTGGCAAGACTGGGAAAATAGAAACCTCACTCAGATTAGCCCCAATGATGCCCTGGTTATAAAGGATCTAGCGGTTTTAGAAGATTTAGCGATTCCAAGGCTGTTTAAGTTGTTAAGTGCGTTAGCGGACGGGCAACAGACGCTGCGCGATATGGCACTAAAGACAAAACAGCCGCTGATGGTATTTGTCATGTCGATTTTGCCTCATCTCGACAGTCAGGGGCTGCAGCTACAGCCTGTGGACGACAAGATTACTAGAGCAGTCGCCGCTAACCAAGATGATGTCGTTGTTAAACTGGCGCAAGCGATTGTTCCTAAAGATGCCAGGATCGTTTATGTAGACGATAGTTTGGCCGATAGCCATAAGATGGCAACGATTGTTGAAGCATCAGGTTATCGCTACACCAATATTGCCGACCCGCTGGAGGTCTTAAAGCAGCTAGTTAAGCTCAAGCCAAAGATGATCTTTTTACAGCAGTCGATGTCTGTTGTAAATGGCTATGAACTCTGTGCTCAAATTCGGCGCATGTCTGCTTTCAAAGATACCCCAGTTGTGATTGTAGGTGGTAGTAATGGGCTTACAGAACGCATGCGGGCAAAAATGGTCGGAGCATCCGAGTTTGTGAGTAAACCCATTAGACCCAAGAACGTGCTTAAAGCATTGATCTTGCTCAATATGATTTGACTAGCGGTTCTACTAAAATCTTCTCGACAGAGCAGGTAACGTCGCTGTGTTCTGCAAACTAATATCAGTCAACGACAGCCACATGCGACTGGGCGCTAGACTAACCTCAGCACCGTTTAGCTTCTTGTCAAGAAAAACTACAGTTCTAAATTTGAACAGTACTTTTAGGTCAGCCTCCAGAAGGCTTTTAGTTTCTGGAGTTCCTATCGGTCTTTCAAAGTAAAAAACTAAAACTATTGAAGCAGTAGGAACTTCTGAGGCAGAATGACGGGAGCGTAATCAATTCCCTTAGTTTTTTCCTTACATCGTGACTGACCCCAAACGCGCCGACGCTAAAAGCTATAAGGACACCGTTCTACTGCCCAAGACCGACTTTAGTATGCGGGCCAACGCTGTCAAGCGTGAGCCAGAGCTGCAGGCATTTTGGGATGACAGCAAAATTTATGAAAAACTTTCCCAGGAAAACGCTGGGGACGTATTTGTGCTGCACGATGGGCCGCCCTATGCCAATGGCAACCTCCATATGGGCCATGCCTTAAATAAGGTACTAAAAGACATCATCAATAAATATCAGCTACTGCGCGATCGCAAAGTCCGCTATGTCCCTGGCTGGGACTGTCATGGTTTACCCATCGAGCTAAAAGTGCTCCAAACCATCGACCGTAAAGAGCGTGCCAACCTGACACCGTTAGAGCTACGCAAAAAAGCTAAAGAATTTGCCTTAGAAACCATTGAAAACCAAGCTAAAGGCTTCCGTCGCTTTGGCGTATGGGGCGACTGGGAGCACCCTTACATGACCCTGCAGCCTGAGTACGAGGCTGCTCAGCTAGAAGTTTTTGGCCAGATGGTCTTAAAAGGCTATATCTATCGCGGTCTCAAGTCCGTCCACTGGAGCCCATCGTCACAAACAGCACTGGCAGAAGCCGAGCTGGAATATCCCGAAGGCCACACCTCCCCCAGTATCTATGTCGCCTTCCCCATGGTGAGCGCTTCAGAAACCGCCCAGGAAGCACTAGCCCCCTACCTAGATGACCTGGGTGTCGCCATCTGGACTACTACCCCCTGGACTATCCCCGCCAACGTAGCCGTCTCGGTAAATCCAGAGCTGGTCTACACCGTGGCAGAAGTCACCTCTAAAGAGCCTTTTAAATATCTAATCGTTGCTAAAGACCTGGTAGAGCAGCTAACTGACACCTTTGGCAGCGGTCTTGTCGCCAAGGTCGACATCAAAGGGTCAGATCTGGCAGGGTCCACCTATCGCCACCCCCTGGCCACTAAGGATGAAACTTTTGATCGCGAAAGCCCCATCGTAGTCGGTGGCGACTATGTCACCACTGAGTCAGGTACAGGTCTAGTCCACACTGCGCCCGGTCACGGTATGGAGGACTTTGGTGTGGGCCAAAAATACGGTTTGCCCATTTTGTGCCCGGTAGACGAGCGGGGTAACTTCACGCCAGAAGCGGGCAGCTTTGAAGGGCTCAACGTGCTCAAGAACGCCAACGAAGCGTTGATCGACGCGTTGGGCGAGACCAACACACTGCTCAAGCACGAACCCTATATCCACAAATATCCCTACGACTGGCGCACCAAAAAGCCCACAATCTTCCGGGCCACCGAGCAGTGGTTTGCCTCCGTTGAAGGCTTCCGTGATGAAGCTCTGAAAGCTATCTCAAATGTGCAATGGATTCCGGCCCAGGGAGAAAACCGGATTACACCCATGGTGGGTGACCGTTCCGACTGGTGTATCTCTCGTCAGCGTAACTGGGGTTTGCCTATCCCAGCTTTCTATGAAGAAGAGACTGGCGAAGTGCTCATGAACCAGGAAACCATCGCCCATGTGAGAGATATTTTTGCGGAGCATGGTTCTGATGCCTGGTGGAGTATGTCTGTTGAGGAGCTGCTACCCGAGAGCTATCGCAACAATGGTCATACCTATCGTAAAGGTTTTGACACCATGGACGTATGGTTTGACTCCGGTTCCTCCTGGGCCGCCGTTGCCGATCAGCGAGATGCCTTGAAGTACCCGGTTGATCTCTATCTAGAAGGGTCTGACCAACATCGGGGATGGTTCCAATCCAGTCTGTTAACCAGTGTTGCCACCCACGGCTGCGCACCTTACAAAACTGTTCTCACCCATGGATTTGCCCTGGACGAAAAGGGTCGCAAAATGAGTAAGTCCATCGGTAATGTGGTGGACCCCTACGAGATCATTGAAGGGGGCAAAAACAAAAAACAAGATCCGCCCTATGGCGCTGATGTCATGCGATTATGGGTCTCCTCAGTGGACTACTCTTCTGATGTACCCATCGGCAAAACAATTCTCAAACAGCTGGCGGATGTCTACCGCAAGATTCGTAACACCGCGAGATTCTTGCTGGGCAACGTGCATGATTTTGACCCAACAAAAGATGCTGTTCCCTATGAGCAGCTACCCTCGTTAGATCGGTACATGCTCCACCGCATGACAGAGATTTTTGCAGAGGTAGAATCGGCCTTTGATACTTATCAGTTCTTTCGATTCTTCCAGACAGTACAAAACTTCTGCGTAGTCGATCTGTCTAACTTTTATTTAGATATTGCCAAAGATCGTCTGTACATCAGCGATGCAGCATCTCTAAGACGGCGCAGCTGTCAGACTGTTTTAGCGGTGGCCCTAGAGAATCTTGCCAAGTCTATTGCACCGGTACTGTGCCATATGGCAGAGGATATCTGGCAGTCTATGCCTTACGAGACGGGTACTAACTCCGTCTTTGAGGCAGGCTGGTTAAAGATTGACCCAGCGTGGGCGAAACCAGAACTGGCAGACACCTGGAACCAGCTGCGAGAGCTGCGGGACGAGGTGAATCAAGTCTTAGAGCAGGCGCGCTCAGCCAAGGATATTGGTTCTTCGTTACAGGCAAAAGCGTTGATCTATGTGGCAGATACACAGCTGAGAGATCAGCTCAAAGCAATGAATCCTAGTGATGCTGTGGCAGCTGAGTCCAGCCATGTGGATGAGATTCGGTATTTGCTGTTGGTCTCTCAGGTGGAGATTTTAGACAGTGCTGATAGGTTAAAAGACATCAAGTATCGTAGCGAGTCAGATGCCTTTGGTATTGGCATTGTGGATGCCGATGGGAAAAAGTGCGATCGCTGCTGGAACTATTCCACCCATGTGGGCGAGTCAGCAGCACATGAGACCATCTGCGAGCGTTGCGTTGAGGCATTGGATGGGAAGTTTTAGGTGGTTGACCCACCCCGTTGCCCCTCCCAGGAGAGGATTTAGTTTTCGATTGGGGCATAGAGGGTTGATATCTACTAAGAAATAATTTCCCAAAGGGAAAAAATAGCCCTGGTTCATCCCCTCTCGGGAGGGGTGCCGTAGGCGGGGTGGGTCTCGACCACTTGCGCCATCGGTCAACCCACCCCATTGCCCCTCCCAGGAGGGGATTTGGTTTTCGATTAGGGCGTAATCAACTCTAATCTTTGTGCTCGATTATCCATTGCCTAATGGATTGACAGACCTCATCGATATTTTGTTTGACATCTGCATCACGAAACCTAAGAAATCTGACTCCAAGAGCTTCAAGCCTGATTTGACGCTGATAGTCCCGTGTTTGTGCTTCAGGGCTGTCATGGGAGGAACCATCAACTTCAATGGCAAGACATAAAGCTTTGCAGTAAAAATCTACGATAAATTGATCGATGGGGCGCTGTCGATCAAAGTCGTATCCCATCATTTGCTTTCTTTTGAGCTTTTGCCAAAGGATGATTTCACCCTCTGTCATATTTTGCCGTAACTGACGAGCACGCTCTCTGAGCTTGGGGTTATAGGGTATGATGCGGCATCTCATAAACTGAGAGTATCCAGATGTGTGGTGATCCCTCTCAGTTATCCCTCTCAGAGGCACTTATTTGTGTCCTGAGCAATTGCGCCAGCGGTTGACCCACCCCGGTGCCCCTCCCAGGAGGGGAGTTAGTTTTCGATTAGGGCATAAAGGGTTGTATCTGCCAAGAAACAATTCACCAAAGGACAAGCCAACCTCAGTTCATCCCCTCTCGGGAGGGGTGCCGGAGGCGGGGTTGGGTCTCGACCATTTGCGCCATCAGTTGACCCACCCCTTCGCCCCTCCCAGGAGGGGATGAGGTTATCCCTTAGTAGTCAGTGATTTTAGAATCAATCTACTCGTACTCGTCGGGTCAAAATGGCCATCACTTCGTTGACTCGTCCAGTGGGCAGTGGTCGGCTCCAGTCGTTGGGCTCGGCATAGTTGAGTTTATGAAGCAGTTTGATGGTGTTTTGGACAGCGTTTAGAGTACCAAAGAGTGTGTGATTAACGGTCTCGAATTGATACTCGGGGAGAGAATTGGTGGCAGGTGGAACGTCAGACGCGCCTGCGCCCTGGGTATTGTCTTGGAACATGGTTTTGGTCGTTTGGTTGATGTGGATAACGCCCCCTCGGGGACTGCCAATGGCAGAAACCCTGAGGGGGATGGGACCAAAACTCAAACCTTAGCCATCCCGCAAGTGTTGCAAACTGGAAGGGCTAAGGTACATTTGACATTAGCCTTCAAGCTGGCGCTTCAGCTTGTGAGGTTAGCTATCGGTGGGTGGTGGTACACCTGCCGATAGCGCTAAGGGATTGAGTTCTGAGGGCCTCGCGGACCTGTTGTTAACGGTAGAGCACTTGATCTAGGGAGTCAAGATACAATTTGTGAAATGATATGGCTGATGGGTGATCCACAATTCTACCAGAGCCAATTCAGTCTACCCAACTTCTATAAGTCTTTGAGTAATTGTCGAGGTCGAAACATAGCAACATCCTGGTAGCGATCAGGATGATGAATAAGCATATAGTGCTCATACTCGTACCAATGACGTTCCCCTTTCTCCTGGTTACAGAGATGACAAATTACCCAGAGATTTCGAAAGTCTAGCGATAGCCAAGGGTACTGGGCACGAGGAAGCTTATGATCAATGGTACGACCATCACGCTCTGAAAACCGCTGATTACAAACAGGGCAGTGTCTATCTGCATTCTCTCTCACCCACTGTTTACTTTCAGGGGTAGTGCCGCGTTGATTATCACCATTGATGTAACGCCAATGGTCATATTTTCGATAGTCTTCAAGGTCCTGACTAGTGAGCCTGTGATAACGCTTTTTACCGACTTTGTCAGCCATTTTGAAAAGTTCTTGAAGCGTTTTATCATCAGCCATGGTGAGTATAGAAGATTTTTAGCGGCGTTTACGTTTAACAGAAGATTGGCGCTTAGTTTGTGTTTGACTATAGTCAACAACCTCTATTTCTGATTCAGGAAATTGTCGATCAATTTCGTCAGCAACTTCATTCACAGCAACTGACAATTTTTGGTTAAATTCTCTGATTTCTGCTGGAGTTTGATATTTGTTACCGATACGGTCAGCTTTGAGGAAAAGCTCTTCTAGCGTATCTTCATTGGGATCAGGCTGAAGTAGCAGTTCGTTTATTTTTTGGTATAGATTGATAATGTTCTCCCAACCAACGTTTTTGTATCCATTTTCCTTTAACCAAGCCTGTTCTTTTTTAGGAAGTTGATTACGTCGATTAGAATTAGAGCGTTGAACTTCGCGGTACCCCATACTGCTGAAGAGACGCTTTTTATTTTTTTTAGATGCCATAGCAATCCCCTCTAACCCAACGTCCAGCGAAATAGGCGAATCAGAGCTTTGCGAATTTCACTGTCTTCGTACTGCAGCAGCATCTTAGTATCTCTTGCCAGTCTTAGACGAATTTGATCGACAACATTTTTAAGTTCTTTATTATCTTTCTTGAGCTGCGTATTGGATTGGATCAGCTCATCATTGTGAGTGGTCAAAGTTTGCACTTTTCCAGCTAAAATTTTCTTCTCAGCAGATAACCGTTTAATATCGGCTTCCAAAACTTGAGTTTCTTTCGTGATTATTGTTTTACGATCAATTAAACCTATTTTTGCCTGCTCCATTGAAGCAATCTGATTTTCAAGTTGCTGATATTCTGACTGCAGCTTTTGCAGCTTCTTTTCAGCATTATTCCGCAGACGGCCAAAATATTGGTTACGCTGTCCAAGATCGGTATTTTTTTCCGCAAAGGACTCGACCAGCTTAACTGTACTAGGCTCCTGCTGAAGAATAGCTAGTACTTGTTGACAGTCTTCAGTCGCCAAAGATTGGCTAACATTTTTATTAATACCGTATTTCTCTTTAAGAATAGTTTGAAGCTCTTTTTTTGAATGCATTGAAGCTAGTCCTGACATCACGATGATATCCGTATCTTCTATAGTCGCTTATTTCTATTTCTGACAGCCGCCTGCTTTAAATTAAATTCATAGGCTCTGGTCTTACATCCGTATAATCGGAGACCTTCTAAGACTGTTTATATAATGGTGCGATATTTAGTTTTTGTATATACTTTTAATATATACTTTACTTCCTGTCATGAATACGGCAAAACTCTTCCAAAATGGGCAAAGTCAGGCAGTTCGACTACCCAAATCATTTCGGTTTGATGGAGACCGAGTTTACATTAAGCGAGTTGGCAATGCTGTAGTCTTACTGCCTTACCAAAATCCTTGGCAACTTCTCATTGATAGCGTTGCTCAATTTTCTGATGATTTCATGGAAGACCGAGAACAGCCTAACCATCAAGAACGAGAAGAGCTATTTGATTAAAAGGTACCGCGACAATTAAGTCCTGACAGTCAGCGAGTGCATGAAATATCTACTCGACACCAATATTTGCATCTACATAATCAAACGCAAGCCATCCGATGTGTTTAGTCGCTTTCAAACCTTTGAAGTGGGCGACATTGGCATATCTAGTATCACAGTTGCTGAACTCACCCACGGCACTCAAAAAAGTCAGCATCCAGAAAAAAATCAGGCTGCTTTAGAGCAGTTTCTGTTGCCCCTGGAAATTGTTGACTTCGATATAACAGCAGCCCAAGTTTATGGTGCTATTCGCTCTCAGCTTGAGAAGCAGGGTACACCCATTGGGCCTCTAGATTTTTTAATTGCAGCTCAAGCCCTTAGCCTAGGAATCAGGCTGATTACCAACAACGAGAAAGAATTTTTGCGTGTCCCTGGATTAGTTGTTGAAAATTGGGCATGAGCAAACACAACACTTACATCAGGCAACCGCCATTAACACTCGCAACAAAGTCTCCACATTTTCAGGCACGCGGTACCGTGCAATATCCTGCGTCATCTGTAAGGAATACAACCATCCTAGAAATGGGGTATCCATAAGGGAGTGCCCATATCAATTATTCCTCACTGACCGGCTCACTACTGGCAGGTTGGACTTCTTCTCTGGTGACTTCTTGTACTTCGCTTACCTCAAAAATCAGCCGAAAATCTCGTCTCATTCGACGACTGACATATTCTTCTAATAGACCTACCTGATTGGGTGTCACTGGCTCGACACTATAAACAGTCAGCCGTACTTCAGGTGGGTCGGCCAACCAGTTAATATTGCTATCAATCAGCTCTAATCGAGTAAAGGTTACTGTGCCATTTACCAGTGCGTCACGCACACTATCCTCAGTTCGATTTTGCCGTACTAGCTCTACTAAACTAATTGCCAACGGTACAACGAGTGCCGCTGTAAAAATCAACGCATATCTGAGCGACTTACGCGCTTTTTGAAATGGTGAATACCCCGTTAGCCAAAAGGCCAACATACAGGCCAGGGTAATACCCATCAGGTTTGTTAGGTAGAGCAGCGTTGCCCCCTGACTCAGGGCCATCCTTCCCTGGGCTAACCCTAACCCAATCACACAGACCGGTGGCATCAGGGCAACTGCGATCGCAGTTCCCGCTAACGTACTCGATATCTTCGGCTGCACCTTAGCAAATCCACTAATCCCGCCTGCCGTGATCGCAATACCCAAATCTAATAGCGTTGGTTCTGAGCGAGCCCACACCTCAGAGCCATATTCTGATAAGCCCAGCATAAGACCGAGGGATGTGGAGAGTGCGATCGCAATCAGGGTTCCCATCCCTAGTGACTTGGCTCCTTCCTTAATTAAAGGCAGGTCACCCTCTAAAAACCCAAACGCAATGCCACGAATCGGCAGCATCAGAGGAGCCACCAACATGGCACCGATAATTACAGCTGCACTGTTAGACAAAAGACCAAAGGTGGCAATGATACAGGCACCGATCGTCATTACTACATAGTCACGATTCAGCTCTGAATCATCCATCAGGCTATCGCGCATATGCTTTAGCGCCATCGGCGACACCCGTCGCCCACCAAAGTAGCGATGATTTAATGCTTGCAGCTCGTCTCGTAGCATGACTTGCCTCGCCGAAAACCTATACCTGCCGCGTTCAGACTATAGCAATTTCCTTCAATGTTCACGCTAATAATTACGCACAGCAGCAATCATAATAATCGCGAAAATCTGCCATTTAGCGTATAAAAATGCGATTTTCACTTATTCAACGTTATTTGTTTCTGAAGATGCATATGGAATCAGAAGCTGACCGCTACCCTATTTTAGGTGTGAGGCATTTGTTCTACTCACATGTGGTATTCACATAGGAAATTTTCATGGGTTTTCTAAAACGTATCTTCAAGCAGGACAAGCCTGCAGGCGCTAGCATTACAGCTGGTCGACGTCCCGGTGGCAAAAAAGCGTCCGCTCCCAAAAAGACAGCGGCGGCTCCTGCTGCAGCTAACAATGCTCCTGCCCCTTCTGCAGCAGAGGACGAAATTCCACTGTGCAAAATTGGCCTTACTGGTGAATTTGATGAAAGTGGCCTAGCTAAGCGAGTTACTCTTGCCTTTGATGAAGACTCTCAGCTAGATGATGTTGAAACACTTTGGGTTGCTCAGCTCAGCAGCAAAGTAGTGCTTAAGGGCAAAGTGCCTAGCCAAGCCATTCTTGACAAGATGGTGGCTGTTGCCAAAGACGTTGAGGGTGCAACAGCTGTAGATACCAGTCAGGTAGACGTCGGTTAATTTAATTTTTGCCCAATTAAAAAAGGACGATGGTAATTAAACACCATCGTCCTTCTCTATTGGAGATTTTGATGCTCGAACTCTAGTGAGCACCAGACTCTTTACTAAAGAGAACCAGCACAGTCTTGACAATCAGCTGAATGTCATAAAAGAAGCTCCAGTTTTCTTGGTAGCGCAGGTCTAGTTTGATCACATCCTCAAACTTAGTGATACTAGAGCGGCCATTTACCTGCCATTCACCCGTCATACCTGGTTTTACATTCAAACGCTGCCATGCACCTACTTCGTACTGTTCAATTTCATCAGGCGTAGGAGGTCGTGTGCCAACCAGACTCATGTCTCCTTTGAGCACATTCCAAAACTGAGGAAACTCATCCAAACTGGTCTTACGCAGAAAACGCCCAATCTTAGTAATCCGGGGATCGTTTTCGTTTTTGAAGAGTGGGCCTTCCACCTGGTTGGCTACCTCATTCTTACGGGCTTCGGCATCAGTGACCATAGACCGGAATTTCCAAATCTTAAACCGCTTACCTAGCCAAGAACAGCGTGTTTGCGCAAAGAAAATAGGACCACCGTCATCAAGCTTAATGATGATTGAAACGGGGACGTAGACTATTGCGGTTAGAAGCAAACCCACTAGCGCACCTGCAATATCGAGCGCACGCTTTGCTTTGGAGTTTACAGAGGGATGGGTTTCAGGCAGAACTTGGTCGGCTGGGCTCGAGTCTTCTGCAGCCGCCAAGGTAATGTCAAACACCTTATCCAACTCAGTTAATGACAGCACCATCATGACCTGGGGTGGCACATTAACCAGTCGGAGCGTGCAGTTTGTAGCAGCACTTAAGCGATGACAAATCACCAGTGCACCAATTCCACTGCTGTCGATAAAACGAGTTGCCGAAAAATCTAGTACCAGCTCAGACAAATCGGGCTGCTCAGCAAAAAGCGTTTGACACTGCTTCTTAAATGCTGTCGCTTCAGTTACCGCCATGCTGACAGGTATCTGAATCGTTTGAAACTCCGATTGTACCAACGCTGACACAGGAGAGGATGTCTTAACACTATCGACCATAATCTAATAGCAATACTTACAACATACTGGAAGAATCATCGGCAATCTAAGGTTGCCCAAAAGTTCTATCAGACGGGTTATCTATATAATGCTCGCCTTATCTAATTTAGCGAGTAAACACTGAGCGGTTACTCACACAATTCGGCAATTACTCGGTAGCCACCCTCTGCTCGTAAGTCAATTTTAAGTAGCAACAACAAAACCCGACTTAAGAAACGGTGTTACCTACAGAATCAATACAAACTCACCCCTAGAATTGATGATTGTCTTCACAATGGGAGTGACTTTTGCATAATTTGTGAAGCAGGTGTCATTACTCAGAACATTAACGGGCTGATGTCGTTATCCCTAACTACAAACAGATCGCTAAGTTTCCAGACTAAATCTGCTGCTGTACCCAATAATGTCAATTGTAAAGCAAGTAGTCTTGATTCTAGATAGAGAGGTATGATTGCCTTTTATAGAGTTAATCACGCTACATCTAGCGTTAAGCCGCTATATATAGCGTTAAGCTTGGAATAAATTCCATGGGTACTCGAAAACAAACCTCCTTACTCAACGATGAGGCTCAACGGGCTATCAGTCAGTCTCGATTTCAAAACTTGCAGTCTCACACGCCCATTGGTCAACATGAACTGACTGCTTGGAAACACAGGGTTGCCACATTCCAGATGTCCGTAAAAACGACACCTGTTATGGAACAAGCAAGTTTGTTTGAGACATCAAGTGATCCCACCAATAGTATTGAGCCGTTTGCTTTACCTCAGCAAAATACAGAATTTTGGCGGTGGCAGTTTAGTGATGTGGGTGTGGCTGCTCTATATTTTGTCATCGACTATCAAAGTGACCTGTTGTTATATGTGGGCGAAACAGTCAAATCAAACCAGCGTTGGAAAGGTGAACATGACTGCAAACGCTATTTAATGAACTATCGTCATGCCCATTACCATCATGGTCTTGATAGTCAATTAGGTATTGCATTTTGGCG
The DNA here is from genome assembly GCA_038748405.1 of Cyanobacteria bacterium P01_H01_bin.21. Taxonomy (GTDB): domain Bacteria; phylum Cyanobacteriota; class Cyanobacteriia; order Phormidesmidales; family Phormidesmidaceae; genus Leptothoe. Next base: position 21,640 of record JBCDIX010000057.1, read on the forward strand.
GCAGGCACCTGCCGAACGCCGCCCGCGTCAGACAATTGAGTCCGCACTGATCTATAAATGGCGCTCTCCATTTAACAAAGAAAATTGGAAATTTTGGGGAACTCCCTTTATTGGTGAGGGTAGCTAACGTTTAGGTAAAGGAGAGTTTAAGGATTTTGTTTTTAGTTACGAACATTCCCATTTCAGTTTCTCAGAACTCATAATGTTGAGCACACTGGTCGGGAACTAACTAGAAGAAATCGCAGCTTGCTGAACTTTCAGATGTACAGATGTTGCCGGTAACGTCTGTACATCTGAAAGTTCAGCCTTTAAACCTCTCCTGCATCAAATACTCTTCCTATCACATCCTCAATGGGAGGATCGGTGACCGTTAGGTCATGTACGGGGAGCTGAGCTAGGACTTGGGATACGGTGTTAGTCAGCTCTTCGCGACGGACTAAGAGAACAACTTTACACCCATCAATAGACTGAACCTCACCGTAGGCTGCTAAAGATTCGGTGGAGATTTCCTGGGCTAGTTCAGCGGTGACTTCGCGATAGGGGGCAAACTGTTCTACCAAACCGGTGAGAGACCCGTCGTAGATCAGCTGCCCCTGATAGATCAGTAAGACGCGATCGCACAGTGCCGTAATATCTGCCATGTAGTGGCTAGTCAAAACAATAGTGGCCTGATATCGCTGGTTATAGGTCTGCAAAAACTTTCGAACTGCCATCTGGGCATTAACATCTAACCCCAGCGTTGGCTCATCAAGAAACAATACTTTAGGACGATGTAAAAGTGCGGCTAACATTTCAGCCTTCATCCGCTCTCCTAGGGATAGCTTACGGACAGGCTGAGTTAACTTATCTGTAATATCTAGCATGTCAGCCAGCTCATAGATCCGCTGACGTAATTCCTGCGTTGAAAGATCATAGATAGCGCCATTGATCCGCAGTGAATCTAGCGTGGGCAAATCCCAGAGTAGCTGCTGCTTTTGTCCCATGACCAAGGTAATCTGCTCTAAAAAAGAACGATGTCGCTGAAATGGCGTATGCCCCGCCACCTGTACTTCTCCAGAAGAAGGATAAATTAACCCTGTGAGCATCTTTAATGTGGTGGTTTTACCAGCGCCATTCGGGCCTAAAAATCCAACAACTTCACCCGGCTCTACCCTAAACGAAACATCATTCACCGCTTTCACCTGGCGATACTGACGTCGAAAAAAATGACGTAGTGTTCCAGCAACTCCAGGCTGCTTAATGGCAACTGGATAAACCTTGGTTAGGTTTTGCACATCGATAGCAGCCATACGCCTCGTGGTAAAGACAACTTTGCCTGACTGACTCCTGCCCAATGCGATAGAAACTCAGTCAGTCATCAGGATTAATTTAATCATTTGTAATGTCAGTTTAGACGCTAATTTACCGCTCTATCCTTCGAGAAAAGAGAAATATTACGACAGCCCTCAAAAAACAATCGCTGTGAACTGGCCAGGACTTGCAGCCCCAATGGTGTTCGCCCTAGAGACGCTGTTGTCGTCAACCGATACACATCAGCAACTTAAAACAGACATCTAGCAGCTACTTTGCAATAACAATCTGCTCTAACCACCAAAATGCCCATCGCACGAACGGTCACTGAGGCAAACAACAACAGCCTGTCTGAACGTATTAAGACACAGACATTTTTGCCAGCATGATGAAGCAATTTGGCTATTTTTCAAAAATAGTCATTCATCTATAGAGCATTTGAACTATAATACGTTTGTCCTAAAATGACATTGATCCATGGCTGTCCGCAAACCACACGGAACTGTACTTAGCTTCATCGAAGCTTACTGGCGCAAACATCAGAACAGTCCTACTGTGCGAGAAATCATCACTGGCACAGAGCGCTCCCATGGCAGTATCCAAAACAGTCTCAAGTGGCTAGAAAATAACCAGTACATTACCCGCCGCAAACGAACATCCCGCAGTATTAAGCTGGTTAATTTTGAATCTCCCGACATACCCTACATGCACCAGCCAGATCCCGAAGGGTTACCCATCCGTGGTGAGATTGCAGCAGGCTACTGTCATGAACCGGCAATTGAAGCCTATGAATATTTAAATATTGAGTATAGTGGCCGCAAGCGAAATGACTATGTGCTCAAAATTTCAGGGGACAGTATGGTCGGTGCGGGTATTCCTAACGGAGCCTACGTAGGCATTCGCCCTGTAACCGATGGATACAAACCAAAACCTGGCGAGATTGTTGCTGTGTATGTGGAAGGTCAAGGTGCAACTCTAAAGCACTTCTTTCAAAAAGAGTCGGTTGTTGTTTTAGAAGCCGCCAACCCGAAGTACGAGCCCATGATTTTTGACCTAGACTCCTGTGAGCTGCGGGTACAGGGTACTCATATTTTCACCCACTGGCAGTCAGCCGCCCTTAGTTAAAGCTGGTGACATGTCCCTCTATAGACTCCACATCACGGGCAAGATGGTGGCCAAACTCAGGGGGTCGCCACAGAAAGCGGACTAACTCGTTAGATATTCAAGAACAGCCCTGCTCACTTATCAGAATCGATAGCTAACAGGTAAATTCTCAGACGTTGATGTTTATATTTTGTATCAGAAAGTACAGTATTGAAACTGCTTGAGCGATTCTCAGTAACGGTATATCAGGCTGTCGCTCACTCAATTTATAGACCTAATTAGACCGGCTGAGTCATGATTGGGCAACGCTTTTGGTAGAATCACCAACATCCTGGAGTACGGACAATCTATGGATTAAGACTATTCTGCTTGTGGGTACAGCCATGAATTATCAATAGGTTTAATCAAAATTTCTGGATTTGAGAAATTAGACAGGAATTCTATAAGTATAAAATTCCTTCGTCACTAATACAGGCTTTCCCTGGTCTGTATCCTTGCACAATCATGCATCCAATCCTGAAAGACTGGTTACAAAACCTTGGCTGCCTTTTGCCTCTTGGCTTTTTTGGCTTTTGCATGGCCTTTATTATGCACTGGGTCAATACAGAAACTGGACCGGCTAGAATCGTGATTAGCTTACAGGCCAGGATTCTAGAAGGTGAATACTTTTCTAAGTTGACTATGGCCATATTTTTAGTGCCAACTCTAGTCTGCGCGTGGTTAGTCTACGTTGGCTGTCGCCGCGTTCTGACCAAGATGGGAGCCTACGAGCGACCAGCCAATGCAGGCTTTAAACAACCCAACAGTAACAATATCTAACCAAACAGATTTATTTCCTGAATCAGCCACTGCAAAAAATCAGTTTGCTGTCAGCTGTCGGTACTTGCAGGCTGCAGCTGTGGCATTGGCTGCACAGGCCACAGCCAGTTACATAGGGGAACAAGATAAAGATAGACGGCGAAGGGGATAAAGCCTGGGCCCACCATCAACAATGTGGCAGGAACAAGTCCAGCGATGTTCCAGGGAATTATTGGGGCTAGAACCACTGCAGTATTTTCTAGATCAATGGCCACCTGTTGTGAACTATGACCCTGTTGTTGATATTGGGGTGATACTAGCCGATGGGTCAGCAAAATAGTAATGGTTTGAGTACAGCCAAAAACAGCGGCGACCAAACTTATTATGGTTGTCCCAGCAAACAGGGTGCGCTGTTGCTGCGCGCGTTCTAACCAGCGGCTCACCTTCGACAAACTTTGGGTGCTGGTTAAAAGCCCTGAAAGCGTTGTTGATAACAACACAATAGTACAGACTTTTAACATGGGTATCAGCCCGCCCCCCAACAAAACAGTCGCCAGCTCAGAATCATTCTCAAGCTGAAATCCCCAGATAGTGAAGCCTAGCACTTCTCCAAGAGAGTAATTTTGCCAACCTATTGCTAATATCAGCGCAACAATCCAGCCAACAATAATCGTTAGTTTTACATCAAGACGTATAGTCGCCAACACAACCACCAGTAAAGCAGGTAAAAGCATGATGGCACTCAAATTAAAGGTGGCTGCAATCTGTTGGCTGATCTCCGATTGTTGAGAATCTGCTAATGGATAAAACCAGGACAGTGTGCCATAGACCAATAGACTCAGCGCTAACGGTAAAAGCGACGTCAGCAGCATTTGTTTTAGATTGCGATAGATACAGGTATTTGTCACTGTTGCAATTAAATGAGCACTAGAAGACAGTGGAGAACACCGATCGCCGACATAGGCCCCGGCAATAATCGCCCCAGCGACCAGATTGAGCTGGTCCATACCACTGCTGCGAGCCATGATGATCAAAGCCAGGCCAATGGTTCCAGCTGCACCAAATGAAGTACCAATTAGGGTTGACACTAAAGCTGTCAAAATAAATGCTGACAGCACAAAATAGTGGGGGGCTATCATCTGAGTTCCGTAGTACACAAGCGCTGGCACCGTGCCGCCAGCGAGCCAGGTGCCCATTAAGGCACCAATTAGCAGCAGAATACTAAATACCGGCCAGGATTGTTTGGCACCTTGCCAACAAAATCGAAGCAGCGTTGGTAACCGGTAGCCTCGACGCAAATGAATCAGAATAAAAAGTGCGATCGCACCCGCTAACGGCCACACTAACGGCACTTTATTTAATACGCTGATCAGCAAAAATATAAATACGCTGATCAAGCCCAACACAATATCCATAGAAGTTCCCAATGTAGGATTTTCCCATTATGGGCCTAAGGTTTCTGGATATTGTCAGGGCTTTATATGGGACGTTTTGACAAATAGGCTTAATTTTAGAAACATTGCTGAGCTTCGGGATAGTTTTAGCTATGAGTGGCTCTAAGATGACCACTACTCTAGACCCATTTATCTTTTAAATTAGCAATCGCATTTTGGAGCACTTTAGGTCTCAAATCATCAACCACTCAGCTTCTACCCAGCGTATTCATAATTTTGAACACTATAATGCCTCTGCTAGCTGCTTAACCAGTCTGAAAACCTAATCCTAAAGTACATGAGCCTGTCTGACATTGTTACCAATGCCTATGACTTACTCCTATTTATCATTGCCCTCTACAGCCTCCATAGATTATTGATTATCTGGCGATATTATCGCTATCGCCATCTATTGTCTGAGCCGCAACAGTATTACACCAACGCAACGCTACCCACAATAACGGTGCAGCTGCCTATATTTAATGAAATGTATGTGGTAGAGCGATTGTTAAAGGCCGTTGGTCAGCTTGACTACCCGCTCGATAGGCTAGAAATTCAGGTTCTAGATGACTCTACCGATGAAACTAAAGAAGTCTGTCAGCAACAGGTACAGCAGCTCAGACAACAAAATCTAAATGTTCACCATATTCACCGTCAGCAACGCCAAGGGTTCAAAGCAGGAGCATTGGCCCACGGATTAAAGACAGCAAGTGGTGAACTAGTGGCAATTTTTGACGCTGACTTTGTGCCACCGCCCGACACCCTACTCAAAATGGTGCACTATTTCTCAGACCCACAGGTAGGTATGGTGCAGGCTCGCTGGGGTCATCTCAACCGCAGCTACTCTAAACTGACAGAACTCCAGGCGCTGATGCTGGACGGGCATTTTTTAGCTGAGCAAACATCACGCAGTCGCACGGGTTGTTTTTTTAACTTTAATGGCACCGCTGGCATCTGGCGGGTCAATACTATTCACGATGCAGGGGGCTGGCAACATTCAACAGTAACAGAAGATTTAGACCTGTCCTATCGTGCTCAAATACAGGGCTGGAAGTGTGTTTATTTACCCGATATTAGGGTGCCGGCAGAGCTACCCATGGAAATGAACTCATTTAAATCTCAGCAGTTTCGCTGGGCCAAAGGGTCCAGTCAGGTGGCAAAACAATTGCTCCCGTCTATTTTACAATCTCATTTCCCAGCCCGTATTAAATGGGAGGCATTTTTTCATCTAACCAACAATTTCAACTATCTATTGATGTTGTTACTGCTGCTGCTCTCTTTGCCTTATCAAGTTTATGTGATGCCCTACAGCTGGCAGTATGCGATATTTTTCTATGTTCCGATGTCTTTAGTGACCTGTATTAGTTTGGTTAGCTTTTATCTAGTCTCTTTGCAGCGCCCAAGAAAGGCAGGATTTTCTTGGGGTATGCTGCAAAATCTATTGTTGCTAATGGGGGTGGGTATCGGTCTCAGTATTAATCAGTCGCTCGCTGTCTGTGACGGACTATTACGCAACAATAAAGACTTTGTTCGCACACCAAAGCACGGCGTCATTGGCACCACAGACAGCTGGATTGATAAGAAATATCGAGCTGCTAAAAATTGGGTGCCCTATTTTGAACTAGCCATGATGGTCTATCTGGTACTGACAATTGCGATCGCACTGACTAACCACCACTATTTCTCACTGCCCTTTCTGATTCTGTTCCTCACGGGCTACATTTACACCTTTAGCCTTAGCGTATTCCAAACTCGCTAATCGCTCAACTTTGTTACAGCCAAACGAAGCCCTAACAGAATTAAGAGCGCGCCCGTCACTCGTTCTAGCCAATGAGAGACATTTACCAATAGCTGTTTGACCCAGCGTTGAGAAATCAGCAACGCCAATAAGGCAAACCACACCAACGACTGTAGCACCACTGTGCCACCATAAACAGCTTGAGCCACTAACGGGGTCTCTGGCTGCACAATTTGAGTAAACAGAGCCAGAAAGAATAGAGTTGCTTTAGGGTTAAGTAAGTTACCGAAAAGCCCTAGACGAAAGGCAGCAAAGGCACTCACGATCCGTCGATTATCCTGCAAGGATTTAGCTTGGATGGGTTTAGCCTGCAGAGACTTTAGACCCAAATAAATTAGATACCCAGCCCCTAGTAGTTTTAACCCATTAAACAACAAAATCGACTGAGAAATTAGAGCACCAATGCCAACCAAACAATAGGTTGCATGGATAGCATTGCCAATGCCAATACCAACCGCCGTATACACACCTGCCCGACGAGAGTAAGCCAAACTACTCCGCAATGTCAGGGCAAAGTCTGGCCCAGGAGTCACGACTGCCACCAGACCCACTATAAATACCGTTAACCATCCAGTCCAAAATGTCATAGATAACCCCAGATATCATCAGGTATAGCCTAGATCAGAGCGATCATATTTACAGAGTAGGTGGATACCAAATGTCTGACATTAACATCACTGCAGTGTGTCAACATCTACCGTCAAAGTCTCTAGCTGAGCTTGTAATTCTGGAGAAAGATCTGCTTGGTAGCGTCCACCAAGATGTTTGGCAAAAAATTGCTCAAGGGCAGCCGTCAACGCAAATATATTATCCTCCTGCCGAAAACCGTGGCCCTCATCCAGGGCCAACAAATATTCCACCGGACGATTGCGTTCTTGCAGAGCAGTAACAATTTGATCTGACTCAGCTTGGGGTACCCGTGGATCATTAGCACCTTGAACTACCAACAACGGTGCCTGAATTTGGTCAGCCACAAACAAAGGAGATTGAGCCATAAGGCGATCACGGTCCTGAGGGTCCTCTGGATTACCCACTCGTAAGCTCAGGCTATCTCGAATGGGTACCCAATGGGGAGGAATATTTTGCATTAGGGTAACCAGGTTTGACGGGCCAGACATAGACACCCCAGCCGCATAAAGCTCAGGTGTAAATGCTAACCCAGCCAAGGTAGCATAGCCTCCATAAGAGAACCCCGTAATACCGATACGGTCAGGGTCAGCGATACCTTGCTCAATCAAATACTCAACACCGTCAGTGACATCGTGCTGCATGACTCCTGTACCCCAAGCCTGGTTACCCGCATTGAGAAACGCTTTGCCATAGCCAGCAGACCCACGAAAATTAGGCTGTAGCACAGCATAGCCACGGTTAGCAAAAAACTGACCCAAGGGGCTAAAGCCCCAAGTATCTCTTCCCCAAGGGCCACCATGGGGAAAAACAATCACAGGGAGATTCTCTGGAGTGATCCCTTGAGGTAGCGTCAAGTAGGCAGGAATTTCAACACCATCGCGGGCAGTGTAGCGAATGGGGTCGACAGTAGCCAAGTGCTCATTTGGCAGGTCTGGCCAAGCATCATATAGTTTTTCAAGGGTTTGAGTGTGACGCTCATAAAGATACATCGCACCAGGGTTAACATCACTTCGCACCTCAATAAGAGCTAATTGGTCGTCTCGCGTAACAGATGCAAGAGAGAAATTATCCTCTGGTAGCTGCTGTTGGAGAAACGCAAAATCAGCAGCCCAGGCATCATTTTGAGGATAAATACGTCGACGATCACCCATATAGTAAGTGGCAATTAATTCGTTAGTTACGTTTGAGAATAACGCCCCTTCAAAGTCCACCTGATTTTCAGGGTCGGTTTCTATTATTTGACTTTGACCTGTCTCTAGATCCAGCAATTCTAATTGAGTTAGATCTACACCTCGATTGGTTTTTAGATATATCTGTTGACCACTTGGATGAAACTCCACTGGCATACAGGTTTCATCTAACGCACAACTATAAATAGGCTGCAGTTCACCATTCTTGTCAATCTTTAAAAGTTCGTTGCCACCTTCTAAAGATTGACGACGGGCTAGACGAACATTGCCCGCTTGATCAATAGTCCAGTCTGCAATATTCTCGTCATTTTGAATGATGAGCGATCGCTCTCCCGTATTTAGATTTAGACGATAAACATCGTGTACCTGTGGGTCGCGATCATTAAGACCAATGATAATTTCATCGGGCGTATCTTTAGGAATGTCATACAGTAATGCTGTTGCATTCTCGACCGGAGTTAAATTTCTCGCGTCAGCAGGAGTCTCGTTTGAAGCTGTCTTTAAAGCGTTAGGCTCTGCTGCATAGAGATGAAAATTCTCATTACCCCCCTTATCTTGAATGTAGAGAATGTAGCGACCATCAGCACTCCAAAAGTAGAAAAATATTGGGCTCTTCGCATCTGAGGTGACTGGGCGAGCCTCTGAAAATGGTTCATCAATGCCTTTAACCCAAACATTTAGAACACCGTCTAGCTGTTTTTGAAACGCTATAAGTTGACCATCTGGAGAGAGCTGAGCCCCAATAATCTCTGGATCAGCCAAAAACAACTCACGCTCAATCAAAGGGGGTAGAGTAGCAGGATTATCGGTTGATTTACTGATCATCCTAGTCGCCACCATCGGATGCATGGGCGACACCCACGGCCTGTTAACACTGCCTCCCACTAGGCTGGCAGAAAGCATGACCAAGCTGATACTGATATGCAATCGGTTCATGGGGCTAACTCCAAAGGTGGATCAGTCTTTGAAATTTAGCAGCCCACACCACAGTCTTTCCATATCAGAAAGTCACGGCGACAGATGACCTTTGTCATAAGCCTGATTTAATCGATAGGCTGTATGTCAAACAACCCAAAGTCATTTAGAGTCTCATACTGAATATCTGACAAAAAAATGTATCTATAAGAAATACCGGACTGCTCATTCAGCCGGTAGAAATTGCCACCTAGATTTTCGCGAACAGCAGCCGTTGCAACAAATGAGACGATATCTGAAATCGACTGCCACTCCCCACCAGTCTGAAAGGATTGACTATAGCGATTACCATTCATCTCAAATGAATAGTATTGAGTTTGAGATACCTCATTGTAGACAAGCTCAAAGTTAGAAGGCTGAAACGCTCCGCGTGAGATGCCTGCTAAGGCTAACGTTATTTCTTGGTAAAGCTCATTGCCTTCACTCGACAGATTATAGAGGTTGTAAACCACACCATCAAACACGCTGAGAATTTGACCACTCCGAGTAACATAGTTTTGAGCAAGACGGGCTTTGCCAAGAGCAATCTGTTCATCACTCAAATGGCTCAGCACACCTGTTGTTTCCAGCGAGTCTACTATTTTGTCAATAACTTCGCTACGTAAACCAGGTTGCTCACTATGTAAACTACTTTCGCTAGAAGCGATATGGTTTCTGTCAAAGAAACTCTCTTTTTGAGCTTCAGTTAGGGCAATAAATCCTAGCTGATTACTTGTAGACTCAAGGGTTTGTACATCTGTAAATACCCTTGGGTCGAATGATGGACCAATCGTATAGAGACGATAGGGAGAGTTTTGATCACGTAAAATCTGATTAAAGAAGGCAGACAATTCTTCAAAGTAGATATCATAGTCACCTTCTATCTCTTCGAGCAAAGCATACACACCAGCCTGTTGATAGGTACGATTGCCAAACTTAGCTGAGATCGCTAGCTCGCAGTGAAATCGGCAATCATCGGCCAACAACGGTACCGCGTCATCTAGTTCCTCTTTAATATCTTCGCCGTCCACTGAAACCAAAGTCCCATGGGCAATAAAAGGGCCAGACCCACTAAAGTAGCTGGCTCCTTCAACTGCGTCTACTACTTGAAAGGTACCGAAATCGTTCTCTAGGATATCTACCCCGTTCAGCATTTGGGCAACATCCTCATAGACTCGCGGCAAATACAGCTGAGGATGGGCAGGATATTCATCCATATTCAACAGAGTTGCTTGGTCGATATAGTTAAAGAATTCAACCTCACTAGTGATTTGTTTTGCTTCTAATGCAGCTAGAAGATTTGTTTGAGACTCAGATGAAAGAATAGTTGCTTGCTGCAGTGAATCTAATCGTTCATTGATGTAAGGTGACTGAAGATTTTCTAGAGTAATTGTTAGGTCTAGAGCCCTCTCATACAGTTCAAATGTGGATAGAATTTCGTAGTTTGAGAGCTTATTGTGTAAATGATCATATACATATCTATCTAGAATGCCGGTACTATCAAGTTTTGCCAAGTGCTGGCTAAGTTGTTCTTCTACGTCTCCAAGACTAGTTATTCCCACACTGTGACGCTCTCCAAAAGATTCAGTAAAAACTTCCTGAACACTTGTAACTATCAGTGCTTCAAAGTCTTCATCACTTAAGCCATGCAGCGCTTCAAGTTCTCTAAGAAAGATTACCTTCGTTTCAGCGAAAAAACCATCTATCGCTGATACTCCATGAGTCTCTTCAAACTCAGTAATAAATTCCACCAAGAAACTTGGTAGACGAGATAAAATACTTGCTGCTAATGCGGCGTCCTCAGCTGAAGGCTCTACATCTACATACTGTTCAGGCAAATAGCTACCACTCTGCTCTTCTAACGCCTGTTCAGCAACTGCTGCCAAGAGCCTGGATTTACGATCGGTCACTCCCTGCTCTATCTCAATCAGTAACCATTGACGAAATCGTTCTGACAGTAATTCTGCTTGATACAGATTATTCGTAATCTCTATGAGCGGATTGGGAGTGTCTACCGCTAGTGAGCCACTGTCTGCCAGCTGCTCACCAAAGATTTGAATATTAATATCCGACGGTTTATCCCAATTTTCTTCAGCCTCAGCAATGCGAACAAATTCACCTCCATTGCTAAAAACCAACATTAGGTTATCAGCTCCTTGCTGAGGTGAAGCTATATACTGAGCACTTGTAGCATGGTTGTACCATCCATGCAGATAATCTCGCCCTTCCAACGGACGCCCCATGCCCTGTACTGAAAAGTTATGGCGTTGTCCCCCGTCAACAACCCAGTTCAAATCATAAAAATCAAGCTGCCAAACAGTGATGTCTCGACCAAAGTTATGGTAATCCGAGCCTGCTGTATTGGGATAGGTAACTCGGCTCAGTTCAATTTTGGGATTGCTGACAACGCTTGAACCAACAGCTAGTGTCCCCGACGTTAGCACCGATAGATGCTCATCAGCCGGTAACCCACCCAATAACCTCACATCACTAAACCAATCACCCACTTCACTGGGTTCAGCCGGGAGATCGTCTTCTCGATAGCCCAACACTACCCAAGTGCGAATGTGGTTAACGCGATAACGCTCTCCTGGTTCACCAATGGAAAAATCGTCACTGTAAAAATTTTGATTATCAAATCCTGCAGTCCAACGGATATTACTACGTCCCTCTCCAGCTTCATGGTTGATGTTCTTAAAAGGCAGTCCTCGGTCAAACAGTAGCTCTGCACGGGCAGGTCGAGCCACCGATAGAGCAAGTAACACCATCACACTCGCAAGCTTCATCACTCTAGCTCTATTGAGAAGTTACCCCAATAATGGCACAACTTCTTTGAGCTAGCGCTATCGTAAACCTTCTAATATCCGCCTAAAATTCCTTTGCGTTTTGCCTGACGCTCGGCCCAGCCAAACACCAGTAAACCAAGCCCAAAATAGGCCGCACCATTCATCAGAGCAATACCTAGCAACGAGATATCTAAGCCTTCTCCACGGGCCATCAAATCACGTAACAGCCCTGTGCTTGGCAACATCGGCAAGAAATTGGCAATTATTCGAGCACGTCCGCTCCATTCCTCAGTGGGTGCTGCCAGTAAAAACAGCAAAGCAAACTGAAAAATTGGCAAAATCTGTTGCACTCGCTTAAATATTAACGCGCAAGAACCCATGACAAAGGCTAACCCATAGGCGGCCATTAACAGCGTCAGCAGCGGGAAAATTAACCCCAATGGAAACGATAGCTGACTGCCGGTAATCCCCATTAGGATAAACAGAATCAGTACAATAATAGTCATTCGTAGCGCTAAGCTTGCGATCGCACGTGCAAAAAAGATTTTCGGTGCCGCAAAGGGTGAGAGAAAAATCTGCTCTAACGTTCCAGTCTGCGCCTCGGCCTGAATATTAAAAGCAATATCATTGACGATATACAGGGCTAGCGTCCATAGCACATAGCCCACTACTACAGAGTCCAGCCGATCACCAAAGTTCATTGCTGGACCTGCCATATATTGGGCACTAATAAACAGACCATAGAACACTGTGGTGATGATGACGACACCCCCAATAATCTCGCTAGGGTAGCGGACAAACTGAATCCACGTTCTTTTCAGCTCGCCAATGAGTAGGTTAAACATGCAGAATCTATATAGGACAGGCGTTTCTTTATGATGATGGATAATAGCGTAAGATGTGCAAGTCAGTTTTTATCTGTTATGAGATATTTTCACACACCTGACGCTCTGAGTCAGAGATTTTAGAGACTGGGCTTTGTAAATAGTCCGATAGCCAATCACACCCTTGACGTAAAAGAGAATCAACCCGTAGGTCCCAGAGAACAATCTGACCTGCCTCAGACTGAAAGGCCAGGGTTTCGGCATCTGGACTGAGATAAACACGACGGGTAATGTTACCGTCTTCTGGAAACGGAGAAAACTCATTCAAAAGTTGGCCAGACGTATCCCAAACCTTTACAGAGCCTTCAGTACTGGCTCCTAGTAGAAATTGTCCTTGGGGGCCAAAGGTCAAATTGCTCAGCCCCCTCAAAAAACCAGTCAATATTTGAGTTTCTTGACTGTCTGTCGCCCCTAACTGTACCTGTGCTCCACTCGCAATCGCCCAGTGGTTTCCAGCTGGGCTAAACGCTGTTTGCTTTATTGTTCCTCCTTCGGTCTCAAGAGTGCGCAGTCTGGTGCCATCCAATGACCAAAAATAGAAGTCACCATCTCTGCTTGATGAAAGCAGACGCTGACCATCTGGGCTAAAAACCGCCTGTCCGACCGCTTCTGAGTGGCGCATCTCTACAGATGAGAAATCGTCTAAATTCCACAGACTGAGGGTAGTGTCTTCGCTTGTTGTTAATAGCTGTTGCCCATCTGGGCTAAAACTCAGACTGGTGATCGCAGCTCCATGCTGAATGTTATCAGACGGAACAATATCGCTAGAGTCGTCCAACCGCCAGAGGGCTACCTGACCATACTCATCACCCAGGGCTAACCACTGTTTATCTGGGCTAAAGCTTAGACTTTTGATGGCATTGATAGATACTGGTTGAGATCGCAATAACTGCCCCTGTCGATCCCAAATTTGCACTTCGCCACCTTTACCGGCAACTGCAATCCATTCACTATCGGCACTAAATGCCACATGATTGGCTGCAGCATACCACTCGTTACCTGACGAAACAGGCCAATCATTTAACAATTGAGGAACCGGGGCTGACGATGTCTGCCAAATCATTACAGCACCATCTTCTGCACCCGAAATAATGTTGTCACCTTCAGGGCTAAACGCAATACCTGAAACCCAACCATTGTGGCCTCGAAATGTGTTGAGCAAATCGCCCGATGTGCTCCAATAGAGCACCATGCCATCTCGACTGGATGTTGCGATGCGTTCACCATCGGGGCTAAATTGCACGTCATCAACACGGTCGCTATGGCCTCTTAGTTCAATAGATTGAACCACAGGCACTGTTGCAGCAAGATAATCCTCATCAAAGACAAATGCTACAGGCCCTCGATTAAAAAAATCCTCAGGCGATCCCACTCTAGCCTCAGGAAGTTGTAAAAACCGAACACCATCTCCAAAAAATAAGGCCCCATCCAAAGACTCTTTTAGTGCGTCTAGATCTTGCAGATGCCACAGACGCACAAGACCATTTCTATGCCCCGCAACAATTTTTCGACCATCAGCACTAATATCTAACTGCAAAACGGAACTGTCATTCCCCGGTAGGGTACCCCACAACTCTCCGGTGGGCGACAAAATCTGTAAATCACCTAATGATTCACCTGAAACCAAAAATTCTCCTGTTGGACTAAACCGCACAGCAGTTGCCCGTCTTCGTTCTGACAGCACATTGAGGGGACGCCCATCAACTGACCACAGTTGCACAGCGCCATCTTCACCAGCAGACACTAGCTGTTCACCATCAGGGCTGAAGCTAACATCATATGCGCGCTCTTGATGAGCTTGAAATGTTTGAATTAGTTGGCCATCATCCGCCGACCAAAGCTTCACCGTGCCATCAAACGAAGCGGTTGCCAGTAACCGACCGTCAGGGCTAAATGCGATAGCCCACACATAGGCTTCGTGACCAGTGGTTCTCCACAGCAGCTGTCCACTAAAGTCGCGGACACGGATGGTCCCATCTGATATGGCAGTGGCGATTTTTTGACCATCGGGACTAACATCGACATCTAAAATCCAAGCCGCACTGTTGGGTATTCTGTGGCGTTGCTGAATGCTGTAAACAACGTTTGCCACTGTTGTAATAGCCTGAAATCGAGACGCTTCATCTAGATCTGAAGACTCACGAACTAATTGACCTAAACGGATACTTTCAATCAGTGCCTGTAGTTGCAAATCAGCCTCATATAGTTGCTCAATCTGTTGGCGTATTTGAGCAACCTGGATATCGGCACTCGGCGAGGCCAGCATTACTGAAGATTCAGCGGCTGAATGTATAGCGAGCGCTGAGCCCGCACCTACAATAGCCCTCAATAGTGCACCTGGTTTCAAAGATTCCCCCTTACAGCATGACTAAAGAGTTATATGCGGGTACCGGGCCATTCGGTTTGATCATTACGAATTAACGACAGAAAGACATCAGTTAAATCGGCTTGATCTTGACGAATCTCTGTAATAGGCAACGGTCGTAAGATATCTAACAATTCATAGAGGGCATCACCAGAAAAATGAATCTGGTCATTAGTGACGCTACCTCCAAGCGCTTCAATCTTCTCAGCTCGCGCAGGGTCAATGGCTGCACCACAGTCGATGCGATAGGTACTACCTGAAAACTGTCGGATCAGTTCCTGCGTAGGCTGCTCTGCAACAATTTGGCCCTGACGAATGATGGCAACTCGGTCTGATAGTTCTTCAGCTACATCTAGCTGATGAGTGGTTAGCAAGATTGCACATCCCGCAGCTGCCACATCCCGCACCAAAGTTTTGACGGTTTCGCTAGCCTCTACATCCAGACCTAGTGTGGGTTCATCGAGCAACAGCAGGGTGGGCTGATGTACCAAG
Organism: Cyanobacteria bacterium P01_H01_bin.21; assembly: GCA_038748405.1. Taxonomy (GTDB): domain Bacteria; phylum Cyanobacteriota; class Cyanobacteriia; order Phormidesmidales; family Phormidesmidaceae; genus Leptothoe. Next base: position 37,364 of record JBCDIX010000057.1, read on the forward strand.
GCCACCGCTATCGCTAGCTTTTGTTGCATACCCCGCGATAGCTTTTGCACCGGAGTTTTATATTTATCACTCAGCCCAAACTGCTCGAGTAAATGCTCCCCACGCTGTCGTGCCAATCGACGGGGCACCTGCCGTAGCCCCCCAAAATATTCAATATTTTCTAGCGGTGTGAGTCGCCAATAGAGGTTGCGGTTACCTTCTAACACGGCTCCCACTCGCTTTAGAGCAGCTGACTGACGGTGAGGGTCTAGACCATCGATTCTGACTTGCCCGGAGTCGGGGCGTACTAAACCACTGATCATTTTGATGGTGGTGGTCTTACCGGCTCCGTTAGGGCCTAAAAAGGCCAGCACCTCCCCAGCAAAAAGCTGCAGGGAAACATCACGGACTGCTTCAAATCGACGCTTACCACGACCGTAGGACTTTTTTAGATGTTTAGCATCCAGGGTGATCTCACTCGCTGATTCAGGTGTGGATTTTGCTAAATCTAGAGGCAAGGAAAGCGTCATTCAGGGTTACTCCAGCCGTGCCACACATTGATATGAGGGCATACGGCTTAACATTTTTTATCAACAGCTCAATCGTAACGCGGATGATGCGCCGGTGCAGCTGGATTGACATTGCCAACAAAAAAGCTCTGGCAACGATACCAGAGCTTTAGAGGAGCATATCGATCATCGATGAGCTTGACAGACTTAAACTAGATACTTCTAGAAGAATGGGGTTCGCCTTCATAGGGCTGTACACCAACGGTGGGGTAGGCGTCATCGTTTGGCCCAAAAATACGCACAGATGCGCCAAAAAGATACTCGAAACTATTCGCTAACCAACGAAGAATATTCATGACTTCTAGCCTCTGTAACGTGTATTAACTGGGATGGAATGGGTTAACTACCTCAAGTTATCAATGAGATACTGCCTGTACTATTGATCGGATGGTTAATTAGATAAAAGTCCAGGGAGTGAATAATCTCAGATAAACGTTGAGTGAGATTGAAAAAAGGTCTCTTTTGAAGAAAGAAACAGTAGAAAGGATAATTCCTTTCGTTAGTTCTTAAGCCACTTGCATTCTATGGGTCAATTCACGATCAAACCGATCATAGGCAAAGACTTGAAAGCATTATTCATATTACTTAGTGACTGTGCAGAGCAGCTGCATCCATATGTTACGAACAGCGTTAACAGAACAGATTAGGGTGGTTGACCGACAGTTACAGTCGATTTTGAGGTTAAATATCGTTGCTGAAAAGGGTTTAATTGATCACTTTGTTTAGCTAGCTTTGTGTTTATATCTATATTTAGACTGGCGCAATATTTCTTGAACATAACGTTAGTATTATGAACTTCATATTTCTCAACTTAGAGATTGAATTTTTTTATCACTCCAGCGTTTTTTAGCGTCTTAGGAGATTAAGTATTTAATAATAAAAAAGCGATTAGTTCCCCCTTATGCCGCCCGTATAGTAGGAGAAGAACTGCCATGTTTCAACGGATTTTAGTGGCTTTAGACCGAAGTAACAGCAGTCGCAGCGTCCTTGAAGAAGCGATCGCACTCGCTAAACCAGCTGCGGGTCAGCTGCACTTAGTTACGGTGATTTCTCCCATGGATGCAGGCTATCCCGATCCGGTTTATTTGAGCTTGGAAGGGATGCAGGGTGTCTGGACGACAGAACTGTACCAAAGCCACCTTACAAGCTGGCATCAGCATCAACAAGAAGTTGAACAGTGGCTGCGATCGCAAACCGAATTTGTTCATCGCCAGGGGCTAAGCGCCGAATATACCTGCCCGATCGGCAGCTCTGGTGTAAAGCTATGCGAGACTGCCAGTCAGTGGAACGCCGACTTGGTCATGATGGGTCGTCGGGGTCGTAGTGGATTTAGTGAGTTGCTGCTGGGCAGTGTCAGTAACTATGTAATGCACCATGCCCACTGTTCTGTTTTAACAGTGCAAGGAATCGAGCGAAAAACCATTGGTCAGCCAGTTACGCCACCTGTTTCCACCTTCAACAACATCGCTCTGCCCTAAACAGCCGACACAATGACAGCAGACGGTAAGGTTTATCTTCTTGGGGCAGGGCCAGGCAATATCGACTATCTCACCGTGCGAGGGCAGCAGATATTGCAACAAGCTGACAGTTTGATTTATGACGCGCTGGTGGATGAGCAACTGTTATTACAGCTGCCGTCTGCCTGCGAGATTATTCAGGTGGGTAAGCGGGGTGGGCGGCCCAGCACACCTCAAACAGAGATCAATCAGCTGTTGGTGAGTCACTGTCAGCAGGGAAACCAGGTGGTGCGGCTTAAAAGCGGCGATCCGTTTATCTTTGGGCGAGCGGCCAGCGAAATTCAGGCTCTCAGAGCCGCTGACTGTAATTTTGAAGTGATTCCGGGTCTATCGTCAGCGTTGGCTGCTCCGTTACTTAGCTCGATTCCCTTGACTGACCCGGTCCTCAGCCACGGCTTTGGTGTGTTTACGGCTCACAATCTGCAAACCCTTGACTGGGTTACCCTTGCCCGTTTAGAAACCTTAGTCTTGTTAATGGGGGGACGACACTTAGCGGAAATTTGCTATCAGCTGCAAACCCATAAACGTCATGGTGATACGCCTATCGCTGTTATTCAATGGGCCAGTCAACCACAGCAGCGTATCTGGCAAGGTAATCTACTCAATATTGCTCAGGTGACAAAAGGGGAGCAGCTGTCGCCATGCATTATTGTTATTGGTGAGATAGTACGCTTACGAGAGTTTTTGCAGCCTCCGATGACGGCAACTGAGGTGTCTACGGGCCAATCTAAAGCCGTGCGGCCTTTAGAGAACAAAACGATTTTGGTTACTCGAGCCACCAGCCAGTCCAGTGTGTTTGCCACCATGCTCAAGAGCCACGGAGCTACAGTGGTGGATATGCCAGCGTTAGAGATTCAACCACCGTCTAGCTGGGCGGCCCTAGACCGGGCAATCGCTACTTTGGAGGAGTTTGACTGGCTAGTTTTGACCTCAGCCAATGCGGTTAATTTCTTTTTAGACCGGCTGTTAGAAAACAACTGTGATGTGCGACAGCTAGCCCATCTTAAGCTGGCAGTTGTGGGTAAAAAAACGGCTAAAACCTTAACAGAGCGGGGGTTAAAGCCTGATTTTATTCCAGCCAATTACGTAGCTGACGCTCTAGTGGAGAGTTTTCCGGTGCCCCTGGGTGGCTTAAAGTTGTTGTTCCCCAGGGTAGAAACGGGTGGGCGAGATGTTTTAGTCAGTGAATGCTCAGCGCAGGGGGCCACGGTCACGGAGGTGGCGGCCTATGAGTCAGGCTGCCCTGAGACGATGAGTGCTGACGCAGTCTTGGCACTCCAGCAGGGACGAATAGATGTGGTGACGTTTGCTAGCTCTAAAACGGTGCGGCATTTTAAGCAGCTGATGATGGCGCAGTTTGGTGACGACTGGATGGAGCTAATGGCAGGAGTTGCGATCGCATCCATTGGTCCCCAAACCACCAAAACCTGCCATGAAGACCTGGGGCGAGTCGATATCAAAGCAACCAGCTACACCTTAGAGGGGTTGACCGATGCTCTCGCTGAGTGGGCTCGCCCCCATGGCTAACGATGACCACCAGCGCATCATTGGTCTAACCGGCGGCATCGCCACGGGTAAATCTACAGTTTCAGACTATTTAGCCAGGCGCCACCATCTACCTGTGCTGGATGCCGATATCTACGCTCGTGAAGCCGTTGCTCTGGGGTCACCGATTTTAGCGGCCCTACACCAGCGCTATGGTAAAGACATTTTGCTAGAGGACGGCTGTCTTAACCGCCGGCACCTCGGCAGCATCATTTTTAATCAGCCAGACGAGAAACTCTGGGTTGAACAACAGATTCATCCCTTTGTACGCCTGCGGTTTACCCAAGTTCGTAGCGAGTATCCTCTCACCCAAACCCTGGTGTATGCAATTCCTTTATTATTCGAGGCCAACCTCACCCACCTAGTCAGCGAAATTTGGGTCGTCACTTGCACACTCGAGCAACAGCAACAGCGGCTGATGGAGCGCAACCAGCTGTCTGAAGCCGAGGCTCAAACCCGCATCAACAATCAGCACCCTATTGGTAAAAAGGTCGCTCAGGCCGACTATGTGTTAGATAATTCCACCACAAAAGCCAATCTTTATCAGCAAGTCGATACGATTCTGGCTGAGCCTGCAATAAACCGATGAATGCTCGCTTTGAGCCGCACATAGCTGTTGTTATCTATAGCTTCCAGCGGGTTTTTACTATGATCAAAGTATAAATCAACTAAACCGTAACTCAACCCTAAGAATCGCAAACCAACATCACAAAATCACCGCACTCAGCAATCCTTGGATCACACTAGAGGTTGCCTCAGATCACACTAGAGGTTACCTCCCTGTTGAAATGTGAGAGTACGACTTATGACTGACTTTACTGATTTTCTAAAGCACAAGCAGGCGTATATCGCCATTGGCGAATTCAAACCTGGGCGATTTTGCGAAGCCCGTCAGCTCTATGAGCAGGCGGTGGCCACATTTGACGATGGCTTTGAAGGTGCCTACCTGTTCCAAGAACCGGGCACCGATCGAGGTATTGCGGTGATTCTTTGGGACAATGTAGACAATATGGAGGCCAATCAAAGCCCCACCTACCAGGCAATTGTTAGAGAACTATCCGGTCTATTTGCATCTCCACCTGAGGTTAAGTTCTACGAAGTTTGCAGCGAAATTGGCCTGATGGGTAAGCTTTTGCAAACGGCAGCGGCTTAATCAGCAAACCCAGGGACATCATCATCTAGCGATCCTCAGGGTGACATTGCCTTTAGGCTGTCAAATGGCAGCTGGACCTGCGATCTCAATTATCTCTTAACAGTTTGTTTCCCTATTAAGGGCATCAGTGCATCACAGCGGTTCTGACCTGCAGCCCTTGCTTAAGTTTGTCTAACTTGCGCATTACCTGTTTGAGATTATTCACATCTCCCGTAACACGCAGCAGTCGGGCAGCGGTCTCTAAATCTGCGATCGCCTGTAACAACTTGCCCTGTTTTTGATAAGCCGCACCTCGATAACAGTAAGGTAGGGCAAGTTTGGGCTGTCGTTCAATCGCCAAACTAAATTGACCAACGGCCTGTCGTAGTTCACCAATAAATTGAAATACCTGTCCTTGATAAAAATAGGGAATCGCACTCTCAGGACGTAGCTCAACCGCCGCTTCAAGATCGCTAAGAGCACCGCCATAATCCCGAATATTCATTCGTAACACCCCTCGATTGCAGCGGGCTGCAAACAGCTCGGAGTTTAATCGCAGGGCATGGCCAAAGTCCTGAAGCGCTTTGGCGTAATCACTCAGTTCCATCCAAACAACGCCACGGCAGTTATAGGCATCAGCACTCGGGCGAATCTTGATCACCTCAGTAAAATCATCCACCGCCCCGTTCAAATTGCGCATGTCATAGCGGGTAATGCCACGATTGAAGTAAGAAACTGCATCCTGTGCATCAATAATCGGATTTTCAAACCGCTCGATCAGACGTCGAATAACGGCTATGTCTTTTGTATACAGCTTTGGCTTTACCGTTGGAAACAGGCTAGTCTCGGTAGATAGAGCCTGCATTCCAATTAAGGCAGAGGTCGTATCACAAACCGCAAAGTTCTCAGTAGTGCCCAAAATCTTAAACGAGAACAGCCCTGGATACTCTTGCTTGAGAGGAAGCAGCTGATTGAGAGCGTGTTTTAGCTGATGATGCCGCGCACTATCTTCACTCCAACGCTGGCTGATGGTGCGCAATAAAGGCTGCTCACGATTGTCCCCTCGATGACACCAGCCAATATCTAACCGACACTTACGGTCTAGCAGCTGCCGAAACTGCTGCAACAGCTCCTCATCCAGATGTACGCTATCTGACCAGGGCCACACCAGCACTAGCCTTTTTTTGGCCTTATCCATTAGCCGTTCTAGAGCCTGACGGCTATTAGACTTACCTTCAACGTCATCAAAGTCTAATAGCCACTGGTTATTGACGGCACTTGCCTCTGCCCCATGGAGAGGTTCTAGAGTTTCAGCCACAGCTTCCAATACAGCATCTGTCATATGGCTCATCTGCTGATTGGTAGCATCTAAGCGTGCCTGGAGTTGATGAAACACTGCCCCTCGCTGGCTTTGTAAAGGTTCCAAGGTTTCAGCTACCGCCTCTAGGACAGAATTAGTGACGGTTCCTATCTGTTGTTCTAAGGTATCAACACGCTTTTGGAGATGCTTGACGGGTATTTTCTGACGATCAACGATGGGAGATGCCGCCAAATTATTAGCCCGATCCTCTTTAACACGGTTCGAAAGCTCTAGGAACTCATCCCGAGACACCATTTCTGCAACAGTTTTAACAAGTTCTTGAACTTCTCCTTTAAGCAACAGCTGGCTATCGTCGGTCGTCAGCTGTTGGACCTGCTGTTTTAGATACTGCAGCTTATCGTTAAGACCAGAGTAGTTATTCTTGGTATCAGCGCCAAAGACTTCCATATGAACTCGCAGCTGCATCAGTTCAGCTTTGAGTTTTGTCACCACTGCTTCAGCGGTTTCAATTCGGCTTGTATCCGAGAGTTGCTGACAGCGCGATCTAACATCCTTAAGACCCACACCCAGCTTGGTGTAATATTCCTGCAGCTTGACCAGATCCTGACGGACCTCGTCAATTTCAGGCACCTCCTGCTGTTCAATTTTTTCTAGCAACATCTTTCGCGTGTACTCAAACAGCTGAGACAGGCTCAAGATATCCTGCTGATTTTGAGCAATCACTGACTGCCGAACGGCATTAAGCTGCTCGTGACTCGGCACATCCTCTACCTGCTCTTTTAGAGCATGCAAACGCTTGTCAAAGTTGCTGTTAGCTGACAGCATGACCGACTGGCTTTGGGAAACACTATTTTCAAGCTGTCGTCGGTTGATTAATCCTAACCCTGCTAACAGCGATAGGGGAGCCGCAGCTAATAACACCTGCTGTGTGGCAACAGAAGCGACTGTTCCAGCACCAGAGCCCAGAAGCAGTGCATACTCAGTTAAGTTAAACCAGCGCTGTTTGTTCACGGGATTTTTGCTGAATGGGGTGACGAAAAAAGCAGCCTCTCTAGCATTATTGGCTGCTTATTCTTTTATTCATCTCAGACAGCAATGTATCAGGAGATTCGTCAAGTCTTTAAGTGTCATCAAATGCTGAAACCACCTCAGTGTTTCCCCTTAGGAGGAGAAAACTATCCACAATAACACCCCCTACAAACCAGCAATGATGGTCCCCCAGCCGCTACAGCTTTAGAGAAAGCGAATAATGAACGGGTATTTAAAGGCACTATCAGGGTCATTAAAACTAGCCAAAATTGCTAGGACTGGCATTACCCACTGGAAAATTAGTAAAGGAACGACCAAGAGCCAGCCCACTAATAGCCAGCACAAAATTCCAACAATACCGCTGTAAATCCAAATATTTAGGTGAAAGTTCAGGGCTTCCTTAGCGTTTTCTTTGACCACCGGATCGTCGGACACAATCCATAGGGCAGCTGGTATGCCAGCAGAAAACAAAAGCTGGCTTAAAAATATGGAGCCATGGGCTAGGGCTGATAAAACTTTGCGTTTATCGCTATCAAAGGTTGCATCCATAATATTTGCGTTGTTTGCTTTGATCAGATTGTAATCGATACCCATTGGGCCACGGTTAGGGAAAACCGTAGTCGGTGACAGTCGAGAAACTGCCCTGGCGCTAGTTCGAGCAAATGGCAGCCTCAGATTGCTTCATCTGCTAAGGCATTTACAATAAATTAACGCCGCTTGCTGAAGGATATTGAATCGAATGGAACTAAAACGCTTAGGGCACGTAGCAATTTGTGTTGATGATATTGCTGCTGCCGCCAAGTTTTACCAAAGTTTAGGGATGAATTTAGTCTGGCAGGATAACGACTGGGCATATCTAAAGGCGGGTGACGATGGTTTAGCGCTGCTCAGCCCTGAGTATGACCAGGCCGGACCTCATTTTGGCTTTGTCTTTGATGAGCGCGCCGCCATTGATGAAGCCTATGCCAAACTGAGCCAGGAAGACATCAAGCTAACCAAAATCCATGAGCATCGCGACGGCACTGCATCGTTTTACGGTCGTGACCCCTTTGGTAACTGGTTTGAATATCTTTATGAGCCCAGTGAACAGAGTGCATCCCAAATTTGAACTGAGTAGAAATGCTTAGGATCAAATAGTGCAAGTGACGCTAAGCTTTGAGCAGTTGCATCGTTACGTCTATCTCAGCGGGATATTCTCAACTTAGTATCTGCAAAACTGGGATGCACTCAGCGAACTCAAGACATTGAGGGTATCAAAGCAACTAACATTCCGATTGGGAAGGATTACACTGTAAATTTCTACGACAACAACAATTTTTCTGGAGTGTTTACGTCTCGTACACTCACTAGCTCTAATAACAGCAATTTTAAGGTGCTGAGCGAGTTTCTGAATAAAACGAGTTCTATCAGAATTACCCGCACCGCTTAATGTCTTCATTAATCTCAATTGAAGATATAGCTTTTTGATTACAATGACCTTCTCCCAGCAGGGCTATGGCTCTTTAGAGAAGGTCATTGTGTATACATTAGGACGGTCGTTGGTTGATGTGTGAACTTATGGCTTGTTTAAGTCAGTAGGCAACTCACACTCGATCTACACTTCTGGCCTGACTGCGGTTAAGCTTTGAAAAATTAGTGACTTCTGATATGAAAAACAAATCTCTAGCATTACTCTTGGGTTCTTTAGGATTAGTTGCATTGGTTTCTATAGTCAACATTGAAAGTGCACAGACAGAACCATCGGAGCCTTCGACAGAACTTCTTGAACAACAGGCGGCTTGCCAGCGCATCACCGTAGAAGAAGGTGAACCTACAGCGGATGGCGGTTATTTAGTTGATTACTTCACAGGATTATCTCTTACCGATGAACAGCGTAGTGCCTACGACGACTTAAACGCGCAAGCAGAGGCGAGAAGCATGGCAATACACTCGAATGCTGTAAGTATGGCAGACCCGACCAAACCCTTGATCTTTGGAGAAAATCCTAACTCGTCGGCTCCACCAGATGTTCGAGAAGCTATTCAAGCAGTAATTGAAACCGATCCCCATATTGACCGTCAAGAGGAACTCAACCAAGAGTTTGGGCAGTACGGCAAATTTTTGAGTTCTTATATCACTTACTACACACCAGAGCAGGAAGCGCAGTTCGATCAAATAACTGAAGATTTCTACGAGCAAGTTGCGGAACTTATGACCTCTGAACAACTGCCTCTATATCGTGAAAACTTAGCAGGTGTACTCAGAGTGAATGAAGCGTGCAAGGTAGATGGGCCTATTTCTTCTCTTACTCCTACAGGCAATATAGTAGATGAGATACCAGAGCTACAATAGCCTACAACATTAGCTGGTTAGGAGCAGAGAACTGTCCTAATTTTTAGGCTTTATCTCCCCTTTTAGTGAAGAAAGAGGCTTTTCATACTGTGCTGTTTTGAGATGTGTTTGGAACGGTAATGATAGAAAGACGTTCCATAGAACGTCTGTACCTTCTCTTTTAGTCTATTAGACGGCTTTCAGCTATTCCAACAGAATCATCAGCTGCCAATTCTTCCATTCTTGCCTCAAACTCTGCATATTCCTCAGCCGACATCGGTTCAGTTAAAATCTCTGGGTAAGGAGGACGATTAGGATTGGCGATAAAATCTGTTGGTCTACCATACTCATCAGGTCTACCCCATTTATTACCCCATGAATCAGTGTAATAACCATGTTCATCTACCTCAGCAGGTGCACTATCTATCACAAGTAAAAACCTTCCCCAGTTTGCTTGTGGATGACTAGGTAGCCTATCGTTCGCATCTTCCACTGTGCAAATCTCTCCTAAATCAAGTATGTCACCACTGTTATTCTCCACATAGCATATGTATTCTGCTAACGCGCTATTACGAGGATTCAGCAGACCTAAGAGCAGGATTACACCAAGGCTACCAATCATAAGCAATCGCTTCTTTTTCATAAGGAAAAATTGCTGATTCTGTTCAATTATTGTGAGTTATCGCATCAGCTTATCCAGAAAGTAATGACTCTTCAAGATCATTCAAAAGTACCTTAACACTTTGAACCTAGTGCAGTGTCAAGACTAAGAATTAGGGTTAACGAGAGTGTTTTGGTAAGCTCTAGACAGCATACCGAAATTCTATGCAGAAAAAGTACATTGTCCGCCTAACCCCCGATGAGCGCCATCAGCTACAAGCTGTGATCAA
>JBCDIX010000058.1:0-47637 GCA_038748405.1 Cyanobacteria bacterium P01_H01_bin.21
CCCCCTGTTTAGGATGGTATTGAAACGGGGTATCCCCCCGCTGAATCACGGCCAGACAGCTGGCAATGCGCTCAAATCCGGCTGGAGGCTCACTTTCATATCGTCCGTCAATGGCGCTGCCGTACGCCCCTATATGGGGATGATGTTGGCCAAATTTGTAAGCCTGGGCAACCCAGTCGTTGGCAGGTAATGTGTCGTCATCTAAAAAGCCGATCAGCTCGCTGTTGACGGCCCGGATGGCGCAGCGGCGGGCATAGGCCAGGCCCTGGCGAGGCTCAAACAGGTATCGTAAGGGGATATGCTCGGGCCACTGTTGCTGATAGGCGCGAATACACTGGGCAGTTTGGTCATGACTGTTATTATCGACAATCAGGATTTCCCAGGTTAGAGGGTGAGGCAAGTGTTGCGATCGCAGTCGGTCTAGCAGAGTTGGCAGGCGAGATTCACCATTATAGGTGCAAATAACGACGGAAAAGTGAGTCACAGTACAGGCAACAAGAACTTATTAAAGGATGAAGAAAAATACCCAGAATAAAACCGGGATATCCCAGTGGTGAACCACACAATAGTATGCGTACTAGGTTAAGCCTAGACCAAGAAAGAGGGACCACACAGAAGTAATGCGGCAGTATGATTCTGCACCAATTCTTAACTAGGCCATCGCTACTTATGGGGAGCAGCTCAGCAGTTCCTCCTCTTCGGCTATTTGGCAGATAGTCCAACTACCGTCTCCACCAGGTCTTTTGAGGAGCTGTCTCTAGTGTTTTAAGTAAACTGTCTCGCTGTGCAATATTCGTCCAGGGCAGTAGTGTACCTATGTAGTGAGTTTTGCGGCGTTTTTTAATGGCCGACAGGGCCACCTGTTTTGTAATGGCTTCAGTGGGTAGCCCTCGGCAAAGGTCTATCACGGCTTTTGACGTCACCTTAGAAATAGCGGCAAGGGCTATGGCTGAGTTCATGGCACCGCTATGTTTGAGCTTTGTCAACAATGTAATCAATTCCTCTTCCTGCAGTCCAAACGTGTCAATGACCTGCAAAGCCTCTTCCGTTGAAATGTGGTTGACCAAAGACTTTTTCGAATCGGTGCGCTGACGTCGAACATCATCTGGCAGCAGTGAATCAAGAATGTTAAAGATCTTATCCAACATTCCCTTAACAGTACGAAATTCACTTCTTTGTTTGATACCGTCATAGCGTAGAAATGCCAATGTCTTTTCATAGGTCGTCAAGGCTAGCTGAGCGGTATATACGTCTACTTCAATATCTCGCTGAAATCGATCTATGGCCTGGGCATAGCTATCTTGATCAAGACCCATACGACTATGAATAAACTCATAAAGAGACGATAGCGCGGCTGAGACATTGTCTCGCAAATCTTGCAAGGCAGGAAGATAAAGCTCACCATGGTCAATATCCGTGAGGTAAGGGCAAATTGTCTGGTAGTTTTTCTCAGCGCTAGCAATTAGAAAAAACAGCGCCTCTAGTAACAGATTGGTGTCTAAAATTGGTGCATCATATCTAGCCGAAAGCCCCCCCTGCTCCGCTTTAGACAGCATAAACTCATAAAAGCTGCTGGTGTTTGCCTGCTCTAATCGCCATGTCTTAAAAAATGCCTCAGCCTTGTTGATGTGGACAATGGAGGCTTCCTCAACCTGGGGCATAGCAGAGGAACCATCCTCTTCACTGGCGTCTTCCACCAGTTTAGGCAACTCTAGCAACTTGACCGTACCATCTAGTGAAGCAGTTGCTAAATATGAACGATTGGCTGCAAACGAGAGAGCAACGGCATTGGTCTCATGCTTAATGGTAGTTACCCGTCTGCCAGTGGCCACCTTAATCAGGTTTACGGTCTGATCTGAAGAGGCGGTTGCTAGATAGCTGCCATCTGCAGAGAACGCCACTGCATTGAGACTATCTTCGTGTTTAATGGTGTATGCATTTCGACCGCCTGTTTGGGTAACAACTTTGATTAGCTTAACGGTGTTATTCCAAGAGTCTATGGCTAAATAGGTGCCAAAGGCAGAAGCTGATATCGCTTGGAGTGTACCCTGGTGAGAGATGGATGTAATTTTTTCACCGGTCGAGACTTTGGTGATTTGGGTATTTGAACCGATTGTGGTGGCAATAAGCGCTTCATCAGGTGAAAAACAAAGAACATTCGCAGAGCTTTTGTGGGGAACCGTAGTCACTTCATGACCAGTGGCAACAGCCAATATTTTTATCGTTTTATCTTGGGGAACTGCCAGATAGGTTCCCTTGGGAGAAAAGCAGACAGACTTTGCACCGTGTGTTGGGTTTGGAGCCAAGCTACGAACTGTTTTACGCGTCGCCACCTCGACAATTTTAATATCTCGGTCAACAGAGACGGCTGCGATATGAGTACCGTCTGGGGAAAAACAGGTCACCTTGACTAAATGGTTAAGCTGACCTAGAGAAAACTCCTGACCTGTCGAAATCTCTACCACCTTAAAATGCTCGTCTAAGACAACTGCCAGATATCTGCCGTCATTTGAAAATGACATGGCGGCAAATCGACCTTGATAGACAATTGTGTTAAGCTCTTCCCCAGTTTTAACCTCAATTAATTTAGCGGTTGTTTCAGAGTTACCCTCATCACCGTCTACTTGTCTTAAATAATAGGCTCCATCTGGTGAGAAGATTCCAACTGGCCCACTGTCGATGTCTCCAGAGAACGCCTCACCTGCAGCTCTATTCGTCGTGATATTGGCGTCAGGCTTCACCAGTTCAATAAAGATATTAGAAATCAGAGAATCAAGTCGATTACTCGCTGAGGTTCCAACACCAATATCCTCTGGACAAATACGGGTAAAGGTTTCTTGCAACGATTTTAGCTGCTGTCTGACAACGTATAGATTTGGCCGATCAACTCTAGCATCGCGGTGTAAGGTTGACAGTTTTTTGATGCCATAGGTAGCATATTGGCTACTTTCACTATCATTGAGAATGTCGTGTCGAATACTTTCTATAGCAATATCTTGAGATTGACTGAGTTTTTCTCGTGTTTTAACAAATTCATATAGCGTAGAGAGTGCTGTATCGATGCTGTCTTTACAGTTTTGTAATTGTTCAGTTTTAAGATATTCTTCACCCGCAATTAGCAGTGAGTTAACCGTGGCTAGGGCTAGATTAGTTTCTAATATCAGCAGCACCTGCGATTCAATGGGGTTACCCGATGCAGCCGCTTTGTCAACGGCCTGTTGGATGCCGTCTTTGGTGTAGAGAAAAAAGGTAGCATGGGTGGCCTGTTTAGTGGCTTGAAGATGTTTCCAATGAAGATAGTTTTGGTTAAGCTGTTTAACAATGTCTAAAAATTGGTGCGGCAGATTATTTCTATCTTCTGGTGTGATATCAATGTCAATAACGCTGTCATGGATGACATCTGGTGAAAACTTGGAGGACGATATCAAAGAAAGCATGCTTCAAGAACTTGAGGGTGCTTATGATCTATTGGTCTATAGATAGCCACTGCCTCTGACTACAGTAATTTTAGACATAATTCCCTATGAGTTGTTCGGCAGTACTTTTTATTCTTTAAAGAGAAAATTGTATGGAGCGTTTAAATGTATTTTTATCGATATTTGGTGTATCGATTGTTGCCGTTATCAATGGGTGTCAGCCTGTGCCAGAGCCAACCAATGCAGCCTTTCCAGAGCGTTTAGACGCGGCCCTAGCAGAGATTGAAGCTCAAAATCTAAATGTTATTGTTGCAGTGGCTCACGGTGATGAGCCCACACAGTACAGTGAGTTTGGGACTCCAGCAGTCGATACAATTCCACCAGAGCTAACGCAGGTGGATATTAATTCGATTACAAAAACGGTAACCGGTGTCATGGCGGCAAAACTGGTGCAGCAGGGCAAGGTGCGTTTTGATGAAACACTGAGTGATATTTTTGACACCGTACCAGAAGATAAGGCCGCTATTACGCTACACCAGCTGCTGACCCACTCAGCCGGTTTTTCGGAGTCAATCGGAGATGATGCTGAACAGCTCGATAAGAATGACTTTCTTGAGCGAACATTCTTATCATCGCTGGAGTCATTCCCTGGAGGAGCCTACAGTTATTCCAACACTGGGTTTGGTGTAGTCGCTGCCATTATTGAGGCGCGTTCGGGTAAAGCCTATGAAGACTATCTGCGTGAAGATGTAATTGCTGGGCTGGGGCTAGACAATACGGGCTATGCCGCTGTCTATGACGACAGTCGTTCGCTGAGAACTAATAACGGTGAGTCAATTGAGCAGGCCAGCTGGGAAAACAATCGACCTTACTGGAATCTGATTGGTAATGGCGGATTAGTCTCAACGGTGGAGGATATGATCCGATTTCGTCAGGCAGTTGTGGCAGGTAATGTGATCTCAACAGATCTGCTGGACATTGTGCAGACTCCCCATGTGCGTGAGTTTGAGGAGGAGGATAGCTTTTATGGTTACGGTTTGGTGGTAGAAGACATTGATGACATTGGCCGAATCTATTGGCACGACGGGGGTAATGAGGTCTTTTCGGCTCATTGGACAGACTTTGCTGACCAAGGCACCATAATTTTTACAGCCGGTACCGATGAAGATGCGTCTGAAGCATTAGAGTTATTAGAGACTTATCTATACAGTGGTGGAGACGATGATGTTAGTGCTTCAGAAAACCCCATCGCTGTGATGAAGTAGGTTTGCGATCGCACAAGAGTTTTTCTCTTAAAAAGCAGCGACCTGCTCATGTTGCCCCGTGGGTTCCAAGTCAAATACCTCTCCATCAATTAGCTCATAGCGGTTGTCACCACCATAGCGGGCAAGAAACTCGTCAAAACTTAGGGATTTCTGCTGTAGGTTGGCTGCGAGGGCCATGGGCTGCCCCAGTTAGTTGCTCTCAGTTTATCAAATCCGGAGTAGGGGGCTATGCTGCGGCAGTCTTGTCCAAATTATTAGCGATATTTCATCGCAGATTAAGTTTGATGTGTTTAGCTAACCGTAAGATCAAAACCACCTTTAACTATGCGTATTAACTATTTAACTAAGCTAGCCGTTGCACTTATTGGCCTAGGCGTTGCAGCAGGCTGTGCCCCCAGCAGCAACTTAGAGAGTTCTGCCGCCCCCCAGCCCGAATCAATCGAGGTGGCCGAGCCCGAACCTAGCCCCGACGCAGCTCCTATTGCCGATGCACCGGCTGCAGTTGAGACTATTGCAGCTGAGACTGTTGCGGTTGAACCTGAGGAAACCATTCAATACTTTACCGATGGGGCTGGCTTAGCCATTCGCGGGACTGATCCAGTTGCTTATTTTACTGAGGGTGGGCCTGTGGCTGGTAGCTCAGAGTTTACCTATACCTGGAACAATGCCACCTGGCAGTTTGCCAGTGCTGAAAATCGAGATCTGTTTGCAGCCAATCCTGAACAATATGCGCCGCAGTATGGTGGGTATTGCGCCTGGGCTGTGAGTCAGGGATATACCGCTGCGATTGACCCCAATGCTTGGAAGATCGTAGACGGCAAGCTGTATCTCAACTTTAATAAAGGAGTACAGCGTCGCTGGGAAAGAGATATTCCCGGCAACATTACAAGGGCTAATGCCAACTGGCCTGAAGTTCTAACAGAGTCCTAATTCAGCAGACCTCCATTCAAATACGATGATATTTGAGCCATCGTCAGTATGGCGCTTTTCAATTTCTTGCATACCAGCCTTGAGTAGCACCCGGCGAGAGGCTAAATTCTCGGGTGCTACAGTTGCTATGATCATGTGTAGATGAAATTCACGCTTGCCATAATTAAGCATGGCAATAACAGCTTCAGTAGCCAATCCGCGACCCCAAAATGCTCGGTGAAGTGCATATTTGATTTCGGCAGTGGACTGATTTCCAGGATGAACAAGCCCACAAAAACCAATAATCTCCATTGTCTCACGACTGACTAAAACGGACATGCCATAGCCGCGGGTGCTGTAATTGTTTAAGGTTACGTCGACCCACCTAACACAGTCATCTTGTGTAATGGGTTGTCCGTCATCGACCCATCGCATCCCATCCGCATCGCTGTAGACGGCATACATATCGTCAATATCATCAAAAGACAGTCTACGACAGAGTATTCGCTTAGTCTCAAATAGGATTAATGACATATGGGTTACCAACAAGTATAGACATTTTATTGATCTATTAATCGTATTGTTGGT
Source organism: Cyanobacteria bacterium P01_H01_bin.21 (assembly GCA_038748405.1). Lineage (GTDB taxonomy): Bacteria > Cyanobacteriota > Cyanobacteriia > Phormidesmidales > Phormidesmidaceae > Leptothoe. The sequence continues at coordinate 6,179 of JBCDIX010000058.1, forward strand.
ATCGAGACAACTCGAACTATCCAGGTTTTGTTGGCCTCTGATGAAGGTGACGTACTTTGGCGAGAACGTGGTTCGTTTACTGAGGCTAAGGGAGAGTCGCTGATGGCGCGTTTGCGCAATTTAGGGCTGGCTCGTTAGTTTCTGAAGGGAGATTTGACTAATCGGAGCGATCGCAACGTTGCGATCGCTACTTACTTCACTTAGACGGCAGTTAAAAGCTTACTGCGCTCAGTCTGGTCAGACCGCTGATGAGTGTGGGGTTTCAGATGTTTGCCAAGTAGCTTTAGGACCCGTTTTTCCTCGATTGGCTTACTGATAAAGCCCGATGCCCCCACAAATCTAGCGCGGACTCGATCAATGATGCCATCATTACTGGTGACAATAATGATCGGTGTTTTACGTAGGGCAGATGTACGCCGAATCTGAGCACATAGCTCGTAGCCGTTGGTATTTGGCATGACCAAGTCTAAAAATATAAGACCCGGTTTGGTTTCAAGCAGTGATGGGATAGCATCCAATGGCTGTGAGATATTGCCGTAGCCATAGTTAGCGCCACAGACAATATCGGCCATGGTCTGACTATCTAATAGACTATCGTCAATGTAGATCACATCGGAGCTAGCGACTGACGACGTGCTTTTAGCAACCGGCCGATATTTTGGAAAGAGTAAAGAATTAGAGGCTTCTAAAATCTTGGGTGTAGAGTCAAGCAGAATTTTGGCCTTTGCTAAAACACTCTCTGGCTCAGCAGGTTTAAACTCACAAGCATCACAGCCAGATGATTGGATTTTTGTGGCGTCCTCATCTGCGCTCACCAGGGCAATCACGGGTATCTTTTGAGTCACCGTTGATGCTTTAAGTATTTGAAGCGCTTGCCAGCCATTGATAACCGGTAAATCTGTATCGATTAAAATCAAATCTGGTGATTGAGTCACTGCCAACAAAATGCCTTCGTCACCTCCCTGAGTCGTAAATATCACATCGTAGTGATGTTGAGTTAGCCAGGGGTGTAATGTGCTGCAAACTGATTGGTCAGTTGTGATTAAGAGAACTTTTTTAATCATACAGAATAACCCTCAGCAAAATTTAAAGAAGAGATTTAAGTGTGTAATGGTGTCCTTACTGAGTAGCTTTTTTTAGCTACAGCTTGGGTAAGTCCACAACAGTGGCGATAAAGCCTTAGATAACAACAGCTGCGGTGCAAACTACTGAATTTCAGCTAGCTGTTTGCGATACCCATTAGCAACCGAGCCGTAAGACCCGGTTGCCGGAGCTTAGAACAACTAACAAGCGAGTAGGACACTCACACCCATCAAGACGGTTTGATTATCCTTAATGTGGCAATCACTAGGTCGATTCAGTCGTTTGACGTATACCGCCCTAGGTAAATAGCGCAGAAAGGAGTCAGAATTTTATTTTTTGTATTCTACGATACAGTTTAATTTCGAATTTTTATTTTTAAAATAATTGGGACGGTAGCCTGGTTTTTATCAGACCGCCGTCCCAACAAAGGTCTTAAGCGATTAATACAGTAAATGCAGTTTCGCTTAAAGCTGTGGCAGCGACACCAGTGAGCAAGGCGAGATCTTCAGTTCCCGTAGAAATCACAGCGCTATTGTCACGCTGACCAATGGACAGGTCCGAGAAGGTTAACCCGTTCGCCAGACCAATCAGGTCGGTACCCACCTCAAAGTCGAGAATGGTATCTGTCCCTTCACCGGCTGCTAAAACAAAGGTGTCAGCTCCGCTACCACGGCCAAAGTCGTCACCCACTAAGATGTCGTTGCCCGGACCGCCATGCAGCAGGTCATCACCATCATCCCCCCAGATTTGGTCATTGCCTGCATCGCCAAACAGCAGGTCATTGCCTCCTTTGCCACCGATGCGGTCGTTGCCAGCACCGCCAAAGATGACATCGTTGTTACCAATCCCCCGCTGAGAACTGCGGCTATTTAAGTCACCCCGAAGGATATCGTTACCGTCATCTCCACTAATAACGTCATCCCCTAAACCACCGGCAATGATATTGTCGCTCACGGTGCCTTCTAGGGTTTCATCGCCGTCATCGCCGACAGTAACTGACTCAGGTATGGCGGCCACACCCAAACGAGAGTCAAGGTTTAACGGTTTATCCAGCTCTAGCGTAATGATTTCATTGTTGTCAATTTCGACACCCGAAAAATCACGACCAATAGAGAATGGATAGTTGTTGTCGTTTGCCACCAGAATCGTGGTCTCGTCTAAAACCAAAACATCTTCAATAGTGACAAAGGGGAACGTAAAGGTGGTGCTGCCATCGCCATTGACATCGTTTGGATCAGCAATGTTAAGTAAATCAGCCACCAATTCTTTTTCAACAAAACCGTCGGAATTCACCTCAGATAGATCCACCTTAAAGATCTGCTTAAATGCTGCGTCGGCCCCCTGACGACCGTCGCGCTCGATCACCAAAAATTCGTCGTTATTGATGGGGGTAAAGTCACCAATGGCGTGGTTTGGCGCTTCCATTTGATATAGACCCAGGATGCCTTCAAATGAGCTGCTGGCAACATCAAATTCATAGATGCGCACGGACCCCTCTGGATCACCAAAGACAGTGCCCTCCAGCATTGGGTACAGAGTCTGACGGTCGGGGCTAAAGGCTAGGCCCTCATAGCCGCGAGAACCGCGCAGGTTGGCAAACTCTTCTGCAGTTTCAAACTGTTCAACCACAATGCGACCTGTTTCGGGGAAGTCGGTAAAGAACCCATCGGCCCCGAGTTCAATCAGCTGACGAAACTCATCGCCCGTGGTCTGGGGTGTGCCGTCTTCGTTTAGGGTGAGAAACCGTTCTTCATCCCGTAGGGTATAGGGGTGGACCTGTAAACCGGCGTCGTGGGCAAAGTCGATCAGGGGCACCACCTTGCCTGTGAGCTGAGTGGTGATTTCGGCAACGCCGTCGCCGTTGCCATCGACAGGAGTTTCTATGGGCTCACGCAGCAGGATGCTATTTTTCCAGGGGCCGATGCCATCAGCGTAGCTGCTGATGGCGGTGATGGCCTCAGCATTGGCCAGTGAATCGTAGCCTGGGTTGTCAAAATCTAGAAACGGCAGCAGATCGCCATAGATGGCCTCTCTCTCAGCGGCAGATAGATCGGCGTTGACTACTACATCATAGGGAACCGAGAACCCGCCACCGCCATCGTTGATAAAGGCCCCTTCGGTATCGCCAAAGAGCTGTACCAGCTGCAAGTCATCTAACCCCGCTGCGGGCAGGATGTCGTTGCGCAGCTCGATCAGGTTCTGGATTTCAAAGGACTGGATAAAGATGCGATCGCGATCGGTAAAGCCAGTATCCACTAGAGTTTGCACCAGGGGTTCTTCTAACGAGAGACCCTGCTGATCAAAGAAGGTGGGATGCTTGGTTTCGGGGTAGATACCAATCTCACGCCCGACGTTGGCGCTGACCTCTTCGACCAGTTCAATCACTTCCTCAAAGGTAGGAATTTCAAACTCGCCGTTAAATTCCTGATTGCGGTAAGGACGAGACTGAACCGCCCGCAGCTGTTTGATTTCTGCCAGGGTGAAGTCTTCTGCAAAATAAGCGGTGACTTCTTCTCCATCTAACAGCTTGGTGGACATACGCTCAGGACCAAACACCTCAGCCACATTCGTGGTGTCGTCTAACATGGGCTCGTGGCGAGCGATTAGGACACCATCAGAAGTGATTACCAGGTCAGGCTCAACAAAGTCGGCCCCCTGATAAATGGCCAGACGATAGGCTTCTAAGGTGTGTTCCGGGAAGTCTCCGCTGGCACCCCGGTGGCCGATGACCAAAGGCGTTTGACCGTTAAGAGTATCAAAGTCAAAGTCGGGGTTGTTGGGGGAGCGCACTTCATCGGCGGTTAGCTTGTCGACCACCGGATCGCCCGTGCGGGGGAAGTCGGTAAAGAAGCCATCGGCCCCGATTTCCACCAGCTGCTGAAACTCTTGCTCTGCAGTTTGGGGCGTGCCATCGGGATTGAGGGTTAAGAACCGCTCTTCATCCCGCAGAGTGTAGGGATGTACCTGCAGATTGGCGTCGTGGGCATCGTCGATAAAGGAGGTGACCTCACCTGTCAGCTGGGTGGTAATTTCGGCTACACCGTCGCCGTTGCCATCTACGGGGGTGTCGAGGGCTTCTCTCAGCAGAATGTTGTTTTTCCAGGGACCGGCGCCTTCGGCATAGAGGTCGCTGATGACCTGCAAAAATTCGGGGCTGTCGAGGTCGCTGTAAACGGTCGTACTAGACAGGGGATTCTCAACTGCGGCCAAAAAGTCTGCGCCGTAGATGGCCTCCAGGTCGTTGCCCTGCTCGACATTAAAGCGAATATCAAAGGGCGCAGAGAAACCGCTGCCCACTGGCGCATCGGGCAGGGTGTTGCCATAGAGCTGCACCAGGGGAATCTCCCCCAGACCGGCCTCGTCTAGCTGGCCCTGGAGGTCAATCAGGTTTTGAAACTCAAAGGATTGAATAAAGATCCGGTTAGGGTCGGTAAACCCTGTACTCTGCAGAGTTTCGAGCAGGGGTTCTTCTAAGGACAGGCCCTGCTGGTCAAAGAAGGTGGGGTGCTTGGTTTCAGGATAGATACCCACCTGCACACCGGTTTCAGCTTCGACCGTTTGCACCAGTTCGATGACTTCTTCAAAGGTGGGAATCTCAAACAGTCCGTCAAAGGCGGGGTCGCGATAATCACGAGATTGAACCGCCCGCAGCTGTTTGATTTCTTCAAGGGTAAAGTCTTCTGCAAAGTAGCCGGTGATTTCCACACCGTCTAGCATCTTAGTAGACATGCGCTCGGGGCCAAACACCTCGGCCACATTGGTGGTGTCGTCTAACAGGGGTTCATGACGGGCAATCAGGACACCGTCTGATGTGATGACTAGATCGGGTTCGATAAAGTCGGTACCGGCTGCGATCGCAGCGCGATAGGCTTCTAAAGTGTGTTCTGGAAAATCACCGCTAGCCCCCCGGTGGCCGATGACGAGCGGGTCCTGGCCGTTGAGGGTATTGAGATCAACCGGATTTGGTGTGGGGATGGGGGCTTCTAGCAGCTCACCCTCACTGTTGAAATGCAGAATGTAGGGGCCAAACTCCTCACCAACCCAGATATCGCCGTTACCATCGATAACAAATGACTCAATATCAAAGTCGGCACCAGTTAAGAGTCGCTCGGTGCTATCTTCATTTTGAATATCAAATGGAATCAGATTATTGGGGTCGCTTAGCCCTACAAATCCTTGAATATCGACGCTGCCGTCACCTTCTTGGCCCAGAAAGTTGGGTCTGGCCTGGTAAATGCGCAGTAGATAATCGGTACTATTGCTTTCTCCACCAAAGCCGTTGTCAGATAAAAACCAGAATGTTCTCACGTCGGTGTCGGGTGCAAACTGTACTCCGCTAAAGCCCTGCACTGGCTGGCCGTCAAAAGGACCACTGCGACCGTTGGCTGAGATGGGTTGAATCCGGTTAACGGCATCGATGCGGCCGTTGTCTGCACCAGACGGAGGACCATCTGCGAAGGTATCGGCTGGTAGGGAAGCAAACCCTTTTAAGGTGACCATCTTTATTTCTAATATGTTTGGTAGATAACTTGACGTGGAGAATTTGACTACTTCCAAATGAAGTGAACAAAACAATCTCCGTCTTTTTGGACGTTAAAATCCCCCAAGGTAATATTTCGGAAGAAGGTTAACGGAAGATTTTCGGACTATTAAACAAGTGATATTTGTTTATTTTCGGTGCGGGTATTTTCAAGGGAATAGGGGATGGCGTGGTGACCCTTAACCTGTTTTAATCTCTTCTTTATCTGGATACGAAATAATCTGCTGGGGACTGTGTGATGGTGTTCTCCTCGGCGGATTTTGTATGTATTCTGATTTTTTGACGGCGTGGCAACAGCTTAGGAGTGGTCAGGTTGACTGTCAGCAGGCGTTAAGGTTACTCAAAGATGAACAGGGGCGATTAAATCTGACATTGCTGGATGATGAGGTATCCCAGCGGTTTTTTCAGCTATTTTCAGATGATCAAGCGCTGCCGCCGCTGGTGCCCTTATTGCTGTGGCGAAATTGTTACTATTTGGGGAGCCCAGTCGCCATAACGCCTGAGGTGGAACAGTGGATTTGCGATCGCACCCTCGCTCAGATCAAAGTCTTATCGATTACCGAAAAAAGCTATCGTTGCTGGCACCACACCCGTCACTTTGATGTCAATAGCATCGGTGCGACCCCGTTGGTCAATCCCCTCACCGGCAGCCACGACGCAGAAGATATTAGTGAAACAACAGAGCTGTTTTTATCCAAGGCTGAAGATCAAATTGAGCGAATTAAGACAATTATTGCTAGCGCATTGCGAAATCGGGCCAGCGATATTCATTTAGAGCCCACCACCGAAGGACTACAGGTTCGCTATCGAATTGATGGCGTTTTACGCAATGTAACCAAGCTGCCCTTAGAGATTAGCCGACGGGTAATTGTTGCGCTCAAAGTAATGGCCAGCATGGATATTGCCGATAGTCGCCGCCCCCACGACGGACGGATCGCAGAGCAATATATGTCCGATGGCAAAGCTCTGGGGATGGATATGCGAGTTAGCACATTGCCCTGCGTTTGCGGAGAGAAGGCCGTTGTGCGACTGTTACCGCGCAAAAACCCATTTTCTACCATCGATAAACTGGGCTTTTCTCCCAAAGTGCTGCCCACCTATAAAACCTGGCTACAGCAGCCCCAGGGGCTAATTATCTTCACTGGGCCAACAGGCTCTGGTAAAACCAGCACTTTATATACAAGTTTGCAGGTGATCGCCCAAGAGCACGTCAATGTCGTCACCGTCGAAGACCCCGTGGAGTATGTGTTACCGCATATCACTCAAACCCAGGTCAATGAAGCAGCCGGAATGACCTTTGCTGCCGGGTTACGGGCTATTCTTCGTCAGGACCCCGACATTATTATGCTGGGGGAAGTGCGAGATCATGAAACCGCTGAAACAGCAGTTCGAGCGGCGTTAACGGGTCACCTGGTGTTTACCACACTGCACACCAACGATGCTGTCGGGGCGATTCCCCGATTGCAAGATATCGGCCCCGATCCCAGTTTGATTAGCGATGCACTGCTGGGTGTCGTGGCCCAGCGATTAGTCCGCCGCATTTGCCCCCACTGCATAGAGTCCTACCAGGCAACAGATGCAGATTTTAAACGGCTAGGAGTACTCCCTGCCCAGATCAAGGCAAATCCTGTTTTACATCGGGGGCGTGGCTGTAGCCAGTGCTTAGAATCAGGTTATCTGGGCCGTGAAGCCATTGTTGAGCTGCTAGAAGTGGATGAACCGATTCGAGAAATCATCCACAGCGGCAATATGATCGACCTGCATCACTATCTACGAGAAACTGACTTTATGTCATTTCGTCAGGCCGCTATTGAAAAAGTCTTTACAGGTGTTACCAGCATTGATGAAGTGTTCCGGGTGTTGCCCCGCAGCGCTCTACGAGTAACCAGTCCGCAACCCAAACGACTCTCTAAATTAAGGGTCTAGCTTAGAAATCTAGGACTGCCTACGCAAAGCAAAGATCCCTTACGCTTGGATAAGTATTGATATTTATCTAGCTAAATGGTTTATTAAAATGAATGTATATTTACTAAACCGTTTAGTAAAATAAAATCAAGCTGGCTAGTCAGCTTCAAATAAAGGTGTGGATTTATAGTTTGCGGCAAAGATATACGAGGTCTACTCCAATGATTTTTATTGGCAGCTTTCCCCTATGGCGATATTCTCAACAACTATTATTTGATCCAGATTCTCCAGCCATACTAAATACCCACCGCTATTGGCAGCGTTGTTTTGCACACATTCTAGAGAGGTGCGATCGGCCAGAATGCTATTGGAGATCAAGCAACTGCTGCTTTTCTAACACTCTTGCATTGGCGCTTATTCCTCTTAATAACAACATTTTATAAAATCCAAGGAAGGTCAGTATTGTGGCTAATCCTGAGCATATTCAACGGCTTAAACAAGGAGCCATTGTCTGGAATCAATGGCGACAAAAACATCAGTCTCTACGACCCGATTTTAATAGCGCCTATTGTCGAGGATGCTTTTTAGTGGGCGCGCAGCTTAGCTATAGCAATTTTTACGGCAATGATTTGTTAAGGGCCAATTTAAGCCAGGCCCAGCTGATAGAGGCAAACCTGGGCAATACCTCGCTACGCAAAACAAATCTCAGCGAAGCTCAGCTGTCCAGAGCAAATTTGATGCAGTCAGATGCGAGAGAGGCTAACTTTAACCGGGCTAACCTCAGTTACGCAGATTTAATCAAGGCAAATCTTAGTAAGGCCCAGTTTATTGAAGCAGAGCTTACCCATACTCTATGGATTAAGGCCAATTTACATCAGACTGTGCTGATCGGAGCCAATCTTCAGTGGGCTGATTTTACTGGAGCCTCTCTGACTGGAGCCGATTTGAGTAAAGCTGACCTACGAGGGGTGAGCTTCTTAGGAGCAGATTTACAAGGTGCAAGTCTCATGGGTAGCTGTCTAGACAACACCCTATTTGAAAAAGCCAATCTGCAAGGGGCGAATTTTACTGGGGCCTATTTTGTGCAAGGCGATCGGTCTGATTGCTTTAGAACAGTTGATATAACAGTCTCATCTCCGCCTGCAGATCAGTCTTTGTTAATGCCCTACCCCCCACGAGAGCAACTCAACGTTGCTCAATCTGCAAGTTAGAGTAGCGCCATAAAGAGTGTGGGTGCTAACCGCTGTGGGTCAGCTGTTTGGTACTACAGGCACTCTCAAGATACGCTTCTGCAGAACTTTTCTCTACAACACTACTGCTATTCTCTCCTATATAATGTCTTCTGAGATTCCTTACTCCCAGACTGATGTGGCCCATGATCTCTCAGCGTCTTCAGATGCTGAGACAGCAGTCAATCAACAAACGGATCCTAAACCCTATTCAGCCCGCTTTCGTCGACCCAAAAGATCTCTTTGGCCCGCCATTACTATATTGATGCTGCTAGTTACTGGCATAGTTGGCTGGCGAATCCATCGACGGTTAGTCTCATCAGATATAGATGAAGTCGCGACTACGGTAGCGCCCAGCCGTTTACCCGTGAGGGTGGTGGAGGCCCAAACCGGGTTAGCCCAGGCTTGGGTATTTGATGAAGGGACGGCCTGGCCACTCCAGCGACAGGTGCTGAACTTTCAAGCCAGCGGTGACATTACCTATATCCATAACGTCAATGGCACAGAGCTACGGGAAGGAGATGGCGTTGCCCGAGGTCAAGTGTTGGCCACCATTGATGACCGCAGACAAAACTCCAGCATTCAAACAGCAGAAGCCGACATTGATGTGGCAGTCAACCAACGGAACCAGGCCAATGCCTCATTGTTGCAAACTGAGGCCAATTTAGAAAAGGCAAAATCTGATCTGGCCCTGGCGCAAAGTGAGCTACGACGCTATCAGTCTCTGTTTGAGCAGGGGGCAATTTCAGAAAGCGATCGCGACATTTATCAAAATCAGGTGGACCAGGCCGAAGCTGCCCTTAAAACAGCAGAGCAAGATGTCCGTTCTGCTGAGGATAGCGTACGCTCGGCAGAGTCCTCCATTGGAGCGTACCAAGCTAGATTAAATGAAACAGAGATTGACCTTGAAGATACCCAGTTGGTCTCCCCCATTGACGGTATTGTCGCTTACATCAACATCCGTGAAGGCGAGTATTGGGATACTCGCTATCTAGATACCAGCAGCGCCCAACGAGCCATTGAAACTGCACCGATTGTGGTGATGGACCCGCAATCTTTTGAAGTTGAGTTAGAAATTCAAACAGATTCCGCCGATGCCATTCGCCCAGGTCAGCGGGCCTATGTGGTGTTAGAACAACAGGTGAGCAGTTCCCAAGCTGCGGGAGCTTCGGAACAAATATTGCTCGATATCGCTCAACAGCGCGGTACCGAGGGTCAGGTGTTTTCAGTTAGCCCCTCTCAAACCCCCGGCAGTCGTGCCATCGAAGTCAGCATTCGAGACTTGCAACAGGTGCGAAACCTGCAGGTGGGTGGACGTGTCTATGTTTGGATTGAAGTGGAAGCTAAACCCGATGCCGTGATGGTACCGCTGGGGACGCTGGTTTCACGAGACCAGCAGTTTTATGCCTTTGTGGTTAATGAAGCCGATGGTACAGTTCAACGGCGTCAGGTTACCCGAGGCATTGAGGGATTATCGGGTGTAGAAATTCTCTCAGGTGTGGAGCCTGGGGAACAAGTCGTAGTGGAAGGTCAAAACCGGCTAGTGGATGGCACCCCGATTGATGTCGTTGGTGATCGGGAGTTCATACAATGAAAACAGAAGCCTGGCCAGCCCCCAATACCGCCCCTCAAGAACAACCCGAACAATCTGGATGGAGGGAATTCTTTTTTACCCGTCAGATTTTTGCCATTCTCCTGTGCTTTTTGCTTGTGATGGGGGGACTGATGGGGTATTTCTCTATGGTTAAAGAGGGCGACCCCGATATTAGAATTGCCCGCGCCATGATTACCACGAGCTGGGGTGGCACCGATGCAGAAACTATGGAAAGTCAGGTCACTGACAAACTAGAAGAAGAAATTAAAAGTCTCCAGGGCTTAGACGATTTTACCAGCGCCACCTTTAATTCAGTATCGATTATTAATGTTGCCTTTAAAGCAGAGGCTCCGATTGCCGAATCGATCCAGGAACTGCGGGGTAAAGTGGATGACGCTGAATCTGAGCTGCCGGCTGAATCCACCGGTCGAGAGCCCCCTGACTTTGAACAACTGTCTGAGCAAGATACACCCATATTAACCCTGGCCCTATCGGGTGAAGGGTTAGACACCGCTATTTTGAGCCAGGCAGCTGAGACATTACAAACAGAGTTAGAATCCGTTAGCAATGTGCGAGAAGTCAATCTAGCCGGCCAGCGTGAGACTGTAATTCATGTGCAGTTGATTCCAAGTCGGCTAACAACGCTGGGGATTTCGGCTACCCAAGTCAGCAATGCCATCCGTGGAGGCAATATCGACAGTGCCTGGGATCTCATCCGCGACAACAACATTGGTGCCCAGCTACGGCTGTACGGTCGTTTTCGCACCCTAGAAGATTTAAGAAATCTGCCTGTGGCACGCTTAAATGACAACCGCATTGTGCGGCTTTCTGAAGTTGCCGATGTTTACCAGGGACCAGAGCGAGAAACCAATCGCGCTTTTTTAAGTTGGCAAGGCAGTGATTATGCACCAACCATCAACTTAGATGTGGTCAAAGTGGCCGGTAGCGACACTATCCAGGTGGCAGACAATGTTTTAGCCGCCATGGAAACCGCTCGTCAAGAGCCAGAGATGTGGCCCCATGGCATGGAGTATCGTCTGCTCTCAAACGACGCGGATCTCATTCGCGATGACCTGAACGGGTTGGGGGCGAATGTACTGCAGGCATCGCTGTGTGTGTTTGCCATTTTATTTGTAGCGCTAACATGGCGCGAAGCACTGATTGCGGGTTTGGCTATTCCACTCACGTTTGCAGGGGCGATTTTTGCCCTCTGGATGATGGGCTACACCCTAAACACCATGGTGATGGTAGGAATGATTTTAGCTCTGGGTCTGCTAGTGGATGTCTTTATTTTGATGCTAGAGGGCATGCATGATGGCATTTTTGTTCAGGGTCTGGCGTTCCCCCAAGCCGCGATCAAAACAGTCACCGCCTATGCCGGTCCGTCCTTTGCTGGGCAGCTCACCACAATTTTAGCGATGGCCCCACTGATGGCAATTTCAGGCACCATGGGTAAATTTATTCGTCTGGTGCCCATCAGCGCGATTACGTGTTTAATTATGAGCTATGGAATTGCTCTGCTGGTGGTTATTCCCATGTCCAAGTTTTTGTTGGGCACTGTTAAAGAAGGGACCCATTCCAAAACGTTTGTTGACCGGCTAACCGAAGAGATTTCTGAGCGATTTGCCCAGTGGAGTTTACGCACCACCATTCCAAATCGCCGAGTTGCTCGTTTGTGGATCTTAGGTCCCATTGCCCTGTTTGTCTGCGCTGTTATTTTGTTTACTCAGCTGACGGTTTCCTTGTTTCCGGTTAACGACAGCCGTAAGCTGAGTATTAATGTGGAGCTGCCGCCCACTGCTACCCTGGACAGATCTCAGGAAGTAGCAGACCAGCTAGGTGAAATTGTGCGCAACTACAGTGACCCCGACGGTAACAACGTGTTTGAGAGCGTAGTTAAACTGGTGGGACAGCGGAGTAACCTGGTGGGTTCCAGTGAAATTAAACCCGGTAACGCCGATTACTTTTTGGGACTTTCAGCTACGTTTGTAGAGCGAAGCGATCGCAACCTCAACTCCTATAACTATGTGCGAGACCTCAGACAAATCCTGGATGAGACCATTGTCCGCAACTATCCAGGGGCAGTGCTGGCCATGCAGTATGCCATGGACCCCATTGAGATTGAACTCTATGGCGAAGATCTCACCATTTTAAGAGAGATGTCTGGTCAGGTACAGCAGGCACTGCGCGACATTCCAGGCACCATGGATGTGCGGGACGATCTGGGCAGTCTGCGTCAAGACTATAAGCTAGTCCCTAAGCGAGAAGCCCTCGATTTCTACGGCATTAGCCAGGACGATTTGGGCGAACAGGGGCGCTACCTGATGACCGACAACCGGGTAGGAGAGTTTGCCCTTGGCAGCGGTGAAGAAGACTTAGAAATTCACCTCAGTGCCCAGTGGCCTTCGCAAAATGGAGCTGTTGGCGGCCCCTCTCGCCTCGATGAATTTGTCACCACCCGGTTTATTACCCCAGAGGGAGAAGTATTACCCCGCGACGCTTTGTTAGAGATAGTCCCAGGGGATGTGCCACTGGCCATTACCCACCGTGATACCGAACGAAGTGTCACAATCTTGGCCAAAGTTATCCCTGGGCAAAACTATTTTGATAGCGAGATCCTAGCTCAGCTAGTTCCCAAGCTAGAGGCGATGCAGTATGACCCCAGCCTAAGCGAGGAAGAAAACGCCAGCCGCTGGCCCAGGGGCTATGCCTATCGATTTGGCGGTGACTCCGACACCACTAGCGAGACCTTTAGCTCCGCTGGGCAAATGTTGATTGTCGCTATCTTTCTTGTCTTTGCCGTATTGGTGTTGCAGTTTGGCTCATACACCCAGCCAGTGATTATCATAATGACAATTCCCTTTGCCCTAATTGGCAGCTTGCTCGGCTTTTTCTTTCTAAACCTATCTTTCTCATTTCCCGCTGTGATTGGTGTGATCGCCCTAACCGGCATCGTCGTTAACGACGCCATTGTCATGGTGGAAACCATGAATGAACGTCGAAAACAAGGCTTAGATGTGCGCCACTCTGCTGCATTTGGAGCCAGCGACCGGCTGCGGCCCATTCTTACCACGTCGATTACTACCATTGTTGGTCTAATTCCGTTGGCTCTGACCAACGCTACCTGGTTCCCTCTCTGTATGACCATCATTTTAGGTCTGGTATCGGCCACATTTATCGCACTGCTGGTTATCCCGGCGCTGTATCTACAGCTTACGCCCGAATCGCGCGGGTGATTAGACCTGCGGGTGCTCCATGGAGCGCCCCTACAGAAACAATTTTTGGATGTTATAAACTATGGCACTCTACGCATTTGACGGCACCGGAGACGCTTGGGATCAAGAATCTCCCATTACGCCTACAGCTAAAACAAAAAATGATCGATATCTAACCAACGTTGTCCTCTTTTACAAAGAGTATGTTGACTCTGGACTGCGGGCCGAATATTTCCCTGGTGTGGGTTCCTCCACCCGCATCGCTAACCGAATCGTAGGAGGCGCATTTGGTGTAGGTGCTTCCGATGTGATTGAGACTGCATTTGCGCAACTGCAGGAAATTTACGAAAGTGGCGACCCAGTAATTGACATCGTTGGCTATAGCCGAGGGGCTGCGATCGCAAGAGCTTTTGCCGATAAAATCTTTCAAGATTATAAGAAATTATTCAATGCTAAGGGAAACCCTTTAACCACACCACCAGACATCAGATTTCTGGGTATATTTGATACCGTTGCCTCTTTTGGCAATCCGCTCAATGACAATGAGCTAATCTTTCAAGCACGTATTCCCAGCATCGTTAACCATACATTTCATGCCATGTCATTAGACGTCAAAAAAGCTGGCTTTGGTTTAGATAGAGCCTATGGAGACAATGTTTTAGAAGTCTGGTTTAGAGGAGGGCACGGTGATGTAGGGGGTAACTCACAGCTCAGTGATGGCCAACCCAATCGAGCTAGAACTAATATAGCTCTGAACTTTATGCTGCAAAAAGCGAGAGCTGCGGGCATTCAGCTGAGAGAATCAAACTATCCGATGGATACCACAGCGCCGGTTGTTATCGACGGCAACAGCGATCGGCTTGATGAAGACACATCGCGTCGATATCGCAACTATGATATTTTTCACTATTCACTGTTTGATAAAACGGCCCAAGAAATTACCTTCCCCGGCTGCGTAGATTTGCCGGAGCGTCACAAACTAGTGATAGAAGAGATCGCCAATGAGTCTCAGCTCTCTGAACAGAGGCTCTTGCAGCTTACGCCTGAGCTATCGGCAAAATATCCGGATACCCAGTCTATTTACGACAGGCTCTACGAGTAATTTAACAGGTCATTTATGCTGACACGATGAGAAACCGTAGATTATGGTTTCTCATCGTGTGACATGCTGGAATTTTGAGGGCATAAACCTTCACCGCCAAAAAGAGGCCGCGGAGACTGAAACAAATTTCCGATATCGATTGCTTAAGCCCACAGCGACACCCCATTACGAAAGTTAAGTTGGTTTGGCTACTGCAACGAGCGTCCAACACAGAGCTGGCAACTTGAGGCAAAATCAAAATCGATCTTACTCGTTGCATTTAGATACGAAAGTATTCTGAATTTCGACATTGCTGATAATCATTGGGGGTGTCAATATCAATTGCCCCCTGAGGAAACCTAACTGTAGCAACAGAATCAATATGGCGTTGAATCACTTTTTTCGCACCCTCTGCTTGAGTCAAGCTGATGAGTTCCAAAAATAGCTTTGCATCAAATAACGCTGGAACTCCCACTGTATTTTGATAAGTTGAAGCAACTATAGATTGATGGGTGGAACGGTAGGTGATCTTCAACTGATTGATCGTTTCTGCTGAGACAAAAGGTTGGTCACAGAGAAGAATCACCGCAGCTTTGACACTGTTAGAGACTCTAATCAAAGCTTGGATTCCACACCGAATTGAGGAACTCATACCGGTTTGCCACTCAGAGTTTTTAACTATCGCAACAGGCAGATTGCTAATTTCAGGATGTATGAAATTATCGTTTGCCCCTAAAACCACTACAACTGGTTTACAATCTGCCGAAATAGCAGTCTCTGTTATCCGTTTTAATAAACTTTTTCCTTGATAGGGCAAAAGCTGTTTTGGAGTTCCCATTCGAGTCGATGCGCCAGCAGCTAAAATAACTGCCGCAATAGTTTTTTGCTGAGAGATTGGATCAGAGGGCTGCATAAATCGGTTTCTGAGATTATGAAACTGGCTGGTGAATCGGGGCTTGACGATATTTGAGGAAGCCAGCTTTATGATGGGTTAGAACGGCTTGAATTTCAGCCATGATTGCGATCGCGATTTCTTCGGGAGTCTCTGCCCCAATGTCAAGCCCAACTGGAGCATACAAGCGGTTTTTAGGCATATCGATTGAGAGCTCCTGATTCAGAGTTTGTAATAGCCGCTCGGTGCGTTGTCGAGACCCTAGGACACCGATATATCTTGTTGGAGACTGCAAGAGTATTTTGAGAATTTCTACATCATCGTAATAGTTGTGAGTCATCACAACTACGACAGTATTCTGAGCGATCGCAACCTGCTGACTAACGATATCTCGATGGGTGAGGATAATTTGGTCTGCGATCGAAAAGCGCTCTTTTGTAGTCTCAAGTGCGCGACAGTCAATCACCGTGAGATGCCATCCCAAAGTTTTGGCAAATTTGGCCAGCGGCACCGCATCTCGGCCTGCGCCAAAGAGGATGAGCTGTGTAGGCGGCTGAATAAATTCAAACAGCACATCCATCTGTCCGAATGAAGACTGATAGTGGCGATGAGTCGTTTCTTGTTGACTAAGAACAATATAGGCATCTTGAGCGATTGCCTGACGTAACTCTGCATCTGCTAAGGTGTCATCGATTGAGCCGTCGGAGTGCAACGCTAGATGTGTACCGATAGAGATTTGACGATTGCCCTTGACTTGAAATACGGTTGCCAGCACACCAGGCTGTTGGTGCTCGAAACAGTCTTGTATGAAGGTGAGCGGATTACGACCCAAATCGGTCTCTAAATACTCTACGAGTACGTGTACAGTGCCATCACAGCCTAAGCCAAACCCCCAAAGCAGGTCTTCTTCGGGTGTGGTGTTGTAAGTGATCAAAAACGGATTGTGAGACGATGCTTGCTGTTGAATATGGCAGATAATATCGTGCTCTAGACAGCCGCCACTAACCATACCCATCATCTCTCCCTGATCAGTGATCAGCATGCGGGCACCGGAGCGCCGATAGGTTGAGCCTTGCGTATGAACAACCGTCGCCAAAAACGTCGGACTGTTATTTAGCTGGCTGTCCTGATAGGCGTTAAGAATCGCTTGCAAGTTGTGGTTCATACGCCCTCCAACAATTTATCTGGCGTCATTGGCAAATCGCGCAGACGCTTTCCAGTGGCGTGATAGATAGCATTTGAGATCGCAGCAGATACCCCATTAATCCCAATCTCGCCAATGCCGCGTACGCCCATCGGGTTAAAGTTAAAATCGGGCTCACCCACAAACGTCACGTCAATGTGAGGAATATCAGCATGGGTAGGATAGTGGTAAGTCGCTAGGTCGTAAACCACAGGGTAACCAGTGTTAGGGTCAAAGTGCCCCTCCTCCATCAGGGCGGTACCAATACCCATGATGACGCCACCCCGAATTTGACTGGCGGCGGTTTTAGGATTCATGATGCGTCCGGCATTGATGACAGACACCCAGCGCGTGATCTGTACTCGCCCGATAGCTTCATCAACGATCAGTTCACAAAAGTGCGCTCCCCAAGATTGGAATGAAAATTTCTCACGTTCTTCGCCGGGCGCAGCTGAGGCCGTTGCCTCAAAGGCAGCTCGTCCTGACTGTTTGAGTTTTTCAGACGCTTGCTGAGCGCTTTGAGACCGGGCCTGTCTCAACACGTCTTCGCAGGCAAGTTTAACCGCCGGCATAAGCGAAGCCGTCATCTGCGACCCACCGGCCACACCGCCATCCGGCAGGGTTGAATCCCCAAGTTCGACGCGAACCTTATCAACGGGAATGCCCAAAGTTTCGGCAGCGGTCATAGCAACAACTGTATATGCTCCGGTGCCCATGTCGTTGCCTGCACTCATGACGTGGGCTGTGCCATCTGGCAACAGGCGAACCTTAGCTGAGGTACTGCCCCGATAGCCAGGAAAGGTGGTGCTTGCCATTCCTAAGCCGACCAGCTTGCCATCGCGAGTGAGCGATCGTACCTGCATGGGACGATCTTGCCAGCCGAACTGTTGGGCACCGACCTCCAAACATTCGGCAAAATACTTGGCAGAAAAGGGAAGATTCTTCCGCTGATGCTGCTCTGTTTGATTGATCAAACGAAGCTGTATGGGATCGATTTTGAGTGACCAAGCCAACTCATCCATTGCGGATTCCAAGGCCCACATGCCAGGGCATTCACCGGGTGCTCGCATAAAAGTTGGTGAGCCAACATTCATTGGGGCAAGTTCCTGAGCCAGACGCATATTGGGCGCGGCGTACATAACCGGTGTGATAATCGTACAGGCTTCGGGAAAGTCTTCGAGAGGAGAAGTAACAGACCTAGCAGTGTGTTCGATCACCTGCAATTTACCGTCGGCTAACGCGCCTAATCGAAGCATCTGTTCGGTTTCAGAGCGGTGGCCCGTATTCATGGTCATTTGTCGTCTTGAGACCACAACTTTGAGTGGACGATTTAACTCGCGAGCAGCGGCGGCACAGAGGATACTATGTGGCCAGGGCAGAAATTTGCAGCCAAATGCACCACCAATGTAGGTGCTGACAATGCGAACCCGCTCAGTCGGGAGTCCGAGCAAGTCAGCATAGGTTCGCTGTGACATCAAAACAGCTTGGGTAGGCTCGTAAATCGTGACCGTGTCGGGTTGCCAATGAGCAATGATAGCGTGTGGCTCCATTGGGGCATGGAGTTCTGTACTGGTTGTGTAGACAGCCTCTAGCTGGGTCTCTGCAGTAGCCAAGGCGGTCGTGACATCGCCAATATTTTCATCAATTTGTTCATAGGTTAAGTCTTCTCTGAGCCACTGCGGAGCCGGGGAATAGGTGGCTCTATTCGCCTCTACGATAGGGGCTTGGGGCTCATACTCGACCTTAACAAGATGTGCAGCCTCTCGTGCACGTTCAAAGGTATTCGCAACGGCTAGACCAATGATTTGCCCAGCATAGTGAACGCGATCGTCTGACAGCGGCAGCCGCGATTCCGAAAGTCGTGAAATACTCTCGTCTGGGTTGAAGACTTGAGGCGCGTTGCGGTGGGTAAAAACTGTGATCACACTAGAGGCTTGCTCAGCCTCGCGCGTATCAATCGCGCGAATGCGTCCGCTAGCAATAGTCGCAGTCACCAAATATCCATAAGCTAAATTGGGAATCTGATGTTCGGCGCTATAGGTTGCTGTGCCTGTGACTTTGGCCCGTCCATCTTGACGACTGACGGATGACCCGATCACCTGATTCATACCATACCTCCTCTGCTTGCTGAAACGGTGAGTACACGACGAATTAATCGCTTTGCCAGATCCACTTTGTATTGATTGCCAGACAGAGGAGCCGCTTCCTGAAGGGCTAAATTGGCTGCTTGCTCGAAGACGGATGGATTTGCCGGCTGACCGATTAAAAACTTTTCTGCAGGGGTCGCCCGCCACGGCCTATGAGCGACCCCACCCAGTGCCAGTCGAGCAGTGCGAATTTCTTCACCTGATATATCCAGGACCGCTGCCGCTGAGACTAGAGCAAAAGCATATGAGGCGCGATCTCGTAGCTTGAGATAAACCCCTGATCTCGCATAGGCCATTGGTCGCAAAAAAATGTGAGTGATCAGCTCACCGGGCTCTAAATTCGTATCGCGCTGCGGCGTATCCCCCGGTAAGCGATGAAAATCGACGAATGGAATCTGACGCTGCCCTCGCGGCCCGGCAACTTCAACGATGGCATCTAGAACGGATAGCGCCACACACATGTCAGAAGGATGCGCGGCAACACACTGATCACTCGCGCCCAAAATGGCATGGAGACGATTCACGCCTGCTATGGCTGGACAGCCGGATCTGGGCTGTCGCTTATTGCAAGCGAACGCTGTGTCATAGTAGTAAGGGCATCGCGTCCGCTGCATAATGTTGCCACCGACAGTGGCCACATTGCGAATTTGTTGCGAAGCGCCCCTTAAAATCGCTCGCGAAAGCAAAGGGTAGTCACGCCGAATATCAGCATGATCGGCCAACGCTGTATTCGTGACCAGCGCCCCAATCTGCAGGCCACCATCGGGCAACCGCTCGATTTGCTGTATCTGCAAGCAAGAGATATCAATTAGTTGAGAAGGTTCTTCTAGAAAGACTTTTAGCCGATCTACCAAATTCGTTCCACCGGCAATCACGGTGGCAGTCGGATCTTGGGCTGTGCGTGCGATCACATCCTGGACAGAGGTTGCTCGAACATAGGTGAAGTTTTTCATAGCCCAATCTCCGCAGCTTCGCTCGCATTTTCACGAATCTGCATTAGAGCAGCAGGCGAAGGAGGCTGCTGCCCAGCCACTTGTTGCACTGCGGCGACAATCCCGTTGTAAGCGCTACACCGACAAAGGTTGCCGCTTAGTCGCTCGCGGATTTCCATCTCCGACAGATTGCTGAGCTGAGGTGGATTCGTTAGCTCCGTTGTTACTGCACTTGCACAGCCTCGATTGATCTCATCCAGAAGCGCTACAGTCGCACAAATCTGCCCAGGCGTACAATAGCCGCATTGAAACCCGTCATTATCTAGAAAAGCTGTCTGAACAGGATGCAGCTCATTTCCCCTGGCTAGACCTTCAATCGTGATAATTTCCTTGCCCTCTTGCATCGCTGCTAGGGCTAAACAAGAATAAATCCGCTGGCCATCAGCCATTACGGTACAGGCGCCGCACTGGCCATGATCACATCCCTTCTTAGTTCCTGTAAGACCTATCCTCTCACGCAGCGCATCTAGCAATGTCACTCGTGGTTCCAAATTGAGAGTTTGGGATTGGCCATTCACCGCCAGTGAGACTTGAATCTCACCATTGGCTAGTGCCTCTTCTGCAGCCTCTTCTTGAGCATCTGCCGACTGAAGTAATGAGGGAGCTGCGATCGCCCCACCTGCTGCCGTCAACATCTGGCCTAAGAAGTTACGTCGAGAGCGATTCAATTGAGAACTATGGCTTGGCTTTTGATCTTCATCCTGCATGTGCGCCTCCGATTTTTGGGTGTCGAACGGGTTGAAACGGATTTCTTACGAGTCAGCACCTCCTGCGCAATAGGGTGTAGGCTCAAACCCAGCGTCTCATTGGCAGCTCCTAAAAAGAGATACCGTCTCATGAGTCACTTGCCTCTAAGCCACTTAGAGGAATGGTTATGACGCGGAATGTCTCTGGTGCGATGAGGCTTGGATCATCCACGATGAGATGGCGGATTTGCCCCTCGGTGATAGCAACGCTGTTGTCTGTAAGGGTGAGATTGAGCGGCGAATCGAGACCCTCAAGGAGTACGTCAGTAGCATGAGGTTCAGGACTTGAGAGATCAACGGCCAGCAGTTTGCCATCGCCACTCGCAGCAGCGCCTTCAAGAACCAAGAGTCGTCCGTCCGGAGCAAACGCAAGTCCATCGGGGTTTTCGAGCGGGCGTGGCAGATCAATTGGGGTAACTTGGGCTGGCGTTTCGTTGGTACCGAGGCTGATACGCAACAACGCGCCGTCGCTGTATAGGCCGATAATCAGATCGCCGTTGGGTGCGATCGCAATCCCGGCAGGCCCCAAATCGCCCGGCTCCATGAGCGGGTCAGCCGCAACCGTTTCAAAAGGTGCCCCCGGCTCTGATAGATGTAGAACACGATCTCGCACACTATCGGTTATATAGATACCACCCTTTCCGTCCATGGCCATATCGTTCGCAAAGCCTTCATCTGGCATTGCTGATGACCAGACAGTACTATTGCTGGAGAGATCGACAGCGGCAAGGCGATGAGGACGACGGATTCTCTCGCCGTTAATCTCTTCTCCTAAAAAATCAGGCGACGCCACCCACAAAAGATTTGTAATCGGGTCAAAGCGAACCGACGTACCAGCAAACACTTCATCTGTTTCTTCAAACGCTGTTGTAATTTCTCCATCTGAGGAAATCTGCAACACATTACCGCTGGTGACTGAGCCCACATAGAGCTGGCCGTTTGGCCCCGTTGTAATGCCGTTTGGATATTCGAAATCTGGTGGTAACTCAGTGTAACTGACGGATGTTGCAGGCAGGTTGGTACAGCCGGCTAAGGCAGCCAAACAGGCGTAGCTTACGATCACGCTGCTAAATAATAGGCGTTTTATCATTGTTTTAAGTGCTTGGTTTACTTAGCTTCGTTGACCCGGAATGCTATAGCCACCATCAATAAAGATGGTTTGTCCGGTGATGTTTGCGGCGCGATCGCACAGTAGAAAAGCGGCTAGCTCAGCAGTTTCTTTAGGCGTGCCCATACGACCCCTCGGATGAGACTTACCAAACGCTTCTAACACAGCGCTATCGTGTTGAAAGGCTGCTCTCGTCATTTCGGTATCTATTCCACCCGGATTGATGTTGTTGATACGAATGCCAAAGGGTGCGAGTTCGACTGCCGCCGGACGCATCAGGCCATCTATACCTGCTTTACTAGCTGAGTAAACCGTAGAACCGGGTAGCGCACCAGCTGCAAGCCAGGAGGATGTATTGACGATTGCGCCGCCGCCGTGGCTTGCCATGTAGCGGGCTTGAGCACGCACAGACAGCCAAACTGATTTGAGATTGGTCTCAATGGTTCGATTCCAATCTTCTTCAGATTGTTCAAGCATCGGCACAAAATTGCCAATGGTGCCTGCATTGTTAAACGCAAAATCAAACCGTCCAAATGCAGAAACTGTTTCATTGACAATATGGCTGGGGGCTCCAGGCTGGCTGATATTAGCTGGCAAAGCAAAGGCTTTACCCCCTGTCTCGATAATCGCATTGACTAACTGGTCAAGTTTCTTCTGTCGCCTAGCGACAAGAACCACCTTCGCCCCTTCAGCGGCAAACAGCTGCGCCGCCGCTGCACCAATCCCAGAGCTAGCACCTGTTATCACCCCGGCTTTACCCTCAAGCAGACCCTGCATAGCAATATCCTCTCTTGCGATACTGCACAGCTTATTAGTTCTTTTGGGTTAGGATAAACCCCATTCAGCACCCTAGATAATTGCATGATACGCAATAATAGTTCGCTTATCTCGCCTGTCTCGTCTGAAGACAAACTTGCACTCCTAGAAGCCTTTGTAGAAACAGCCCGCCGTTTAAGCTTTGCTGGGGCATCTGCCACGCTCAATCTCACCCCATCTACCATCAGTCGGCGCGTAAAGCGGTTAGAAGACTCACTTGGCGTACAGCTTTTGGTGCGCACAACGCGGCGGGTGACCCTCACTGAGGCGGGCGAACTCTATCTCAGTCAAGTGGAGCGCATTATTGCTGATTTAGAAGAGGCCGATGTAACCGCTGCTTCCTTGGGTACCCGTCCGGCTGGACTGCTCAACGTTACAATGCCTGCTACGTTTGGTCGGTTACATGTCGCCCAAACGATTCCCTCATTCCTATGCCGATATCCTGATATTCGTGTGAATATTAAATTCACGGATCGCTTTGTCGATTTGGTAGAGGAGCAGGTAGATGTTGCTATTCGCATCGGCAAGCTGGAAGATTCTTCTCTGCGCTTACGCAAACTCGCCGACAACCATCGTCGCCTGGTTGCCTCACCTACGTATCTAGAACGATATGGTTTACCTAAAACGCCAGAAGCTCTCTCAGCGCACAAGTGTCTTCACTTTTCTCATTTAAAGACGGGCCATCGCTGGGAACTGCACAAAAATAACAAATCTCATCTTGCTCCGATCATACCTTGGTTACAAGCCAACGATGCTAGCGTCCTGTTTGAAGCTGCGATCGCAGGTGCAGGGATTGCGTTGCTGGCCGACTTTATTACATCAGACGCACTCCAAACGGGTGCATTAAAACCTGTTCTTGCTGACTGGACAGTACCTACAACAGGAATTTACGCACTGTATCCAGACACGAGATATCTCGCTGCAAAGACTCGTGTATTTATTGATTACTTAGTCGAAGTGCTTTCTCCTATGTGTAAATAAATTCTAAGGTTTGTTGTAGCTTATGGAGGCTTATGGCCTTTTGAAGGTGGACAGTATGCACTGTAAAACACTACTAGGCATCCTCGTACTCGACAGAAATCTCTAAACTCTAAGTTGGAGAATGTGAAAATTTTCACGGTCCAATGGTGACTTTTAGCAGATTAAAAATAAGCAAGAGTCAATTAATTTAAGGGCATTGATTAGGGCTTCTTTTATGAGTTTGCCATTGCCCCAATTCTCTGACCATAGTGCTATCCCACAGGCAGGAACTGCTTTTAAGCATCCAGCTAAACATCGCCTTGTTCAAGGTGCTGTTGGTCTCTTGATGTTGAGCATCCTCACAGGCGGCAGCTATCTGCTCTATCGACAGTTTGTTGTGATACCCCAGCAGCAAGAACAGGCCCAAACGCTGACGGTTGATGTTGAAACGGCCACACTACCAATTACGGTCGCAGCCAATGGGACCGTTGAGCCTGAGCAGCTGACGAATGTTAGCCCTAAAACCTCAGACCGTTTGGAAAGCGTGACCGTTGCCGAAGGCGATGCGGTAGAAATGGGCCAGATTTTAGCCTATATGGACGATTCTGATTTGCAGGGCCAGCTGCTCGAGGCGCAAGGACAGCTGGCCTCAGCCCAAGCAAATTTGGCCATGCTGGTTGCTGGCAATCGCCCCCAAGAGGTTGCCCAAGCGGAAGCAACCCTAGCCAGTGCTAAAGCTAGCTTAAACCAGGCTGAAGAGGAACTAAATCGCTATGAGGCGCTGTACTCTCAGGGGGCAATCTCTGCGCAAGAAACCACGGCCTATCGAACCGCTCGTGATACGGCTCAGGCTCAGGTAAACAGTGCACAGGAGGCACTAAACCTGAGTCAAGCGGGTAACCGTCAAGAAGAGATTGCCCAGGCTGAAGCCGCTGTACTGCAAGCAAAAGGCGCTTTAACCACGGTTGAAACTCAGATTGAGGATACGGTAATTCGGGCTCCTTTTAGCGGTATTGTCACGGCCCGTTATGCTGATCCAGGAGACTTTGTCTCTCCCTCAACGGCCGCTAGTGAAACGTCGTCATCGTCGTCGTCGTCGATTCTCTCGTTAGCCTTTAATTATCAGGTTGTTGCTAATGTAGCAGAGACTGATATTGCTCAGATTCAAACCGGGCAGCTGGCTAAGATTCAAGCCGATGCTTACTCAGACCGGCAGTTTGAAGGAACTGTCGTCCAGGTTGCAGAACAAGCAACAGTAAGCTCTAACGTGACTAGTTTTGAGGTGCGGGTCAATCTTTCTGAAGAAGCGCAGTCACAGCTACAGCCTGGAATGAATGTAGATATTGAATTTCAAGCGGGTGAACTGACTGATGTGCTGGTGGTGCCCACCGTTGCCGTTGTGCGAGAAGAGCAGGGAGAAGGAGTGTTGGTGCTCACAGCAGCAGAAACGCCTCGATTTCAGCCGATTGAGACCGGATTAACAATCGAGGATCAGACGGAGGTGATTTCAGGACTTGAGGGGGATGAAAAAATTGTGTTGAGTGCGGCTCAGGGATTACCTGAAAATCGGCAAAATCGAGGGGGACCACCGTTGTTACCGGGAGGCGGCTCTGGGGGGCCTAGCAGTGGAGCGTCGAGAGGAGGTCCTGGTGGTTAAGACTCAAATGACCTACCTGCCATCAGTTTCTATGGCAGAAATTTTGGCAATCGCGATCGCAGCTCTCTGGAACAACAAATTGCGCACGGCCCTAACCATGTTGGGCGTCATCATTGGTATCACCGCTGTGATTGCCGTAACCTCAGTGGGGCAAGGGGTACAGTCTGCTACAGAGGCAAATTTGCAGGGTTTGGGCGCAGATCTTTTACAAGTGCGGGCCGGGGCTGCAAATACTGGCAACGTCAGCCAGGGTAGTGGAAGTGCCACCACACTCACCTGGAGCGATGCCCAGGCAATTGAGTCCCAGGTGTTATCTGCTGGAACGGTGACGGCCTATCTGCAGCAAACGACTCAAGTGGTTTATGCCCAAAATAATATGTCTACCACTGTTTTGGGCACGGATACAAATTATGCAGATGTGAATAACATTACGCTGCAGTCGGGGCGTTTTTTTACATTAGATGAGCTGACAGCTGCTCAGCCAGTGGCGATATTGGGGCCAACTGTAGAGGATGAATTGTTTGGCAATAGCGATAATTCTATTGGCAAAAGCATTCGCATTCAGGGGCAGCGGTACAGCGTGATTGGAATTGCCAATGAGAAGGGTGCCCAGGGTCGAGAGAATCCTGATGAACAGATCTATGTACCGCTGACCAATATGTCCGCTCGGTTAGTCGGCAACAACGCCCTGAGCGGGATTGCGGTTCAGGGTATTGCGATAAAAGTGACTGAACAAGACCAGTTAGAAGCGGCTGATTTTCAGATTACAAACTTGTTGCGAGTGCGTCACAATATTTACCCTGCCAGGGGTGATGAAGATGATTTTCAGATTGTGAGTGCGGCTGATTTGGTGGAAACACTGACCAGTACGGTGGGTCTGTTTACGATTATGGTGGTTGCGATCGCAGGCATTTCTTTAGTCGTAGGCGGCATCGGCATTGCCAATATTATGTTGGTGTCGGTGGTAGAGCGCACCCGAGAGATCGGCATTCGTAAAGCGGTTGGGGCGACCAATCAGGCGATTTTGAGCCAGTTTTTAACAGAGGCCATCTCAATTTCGGCTGTGGGTGGAGGGCTAGGAGTGGGCCTGGGAATAGCGATTGCCCGCAGCGCTGCCACCCTATTTGATTTTCCCTTTGTAATTTCTCTCTGGGCGATTGTTTTAGGGGTGGGTCTTTCTTTTGTGATTGGTATTATCGCCGGTGTAATTCCCGCCCGCAGTGCTGCGAAATTAGACCCGATTATTGCCCTACGAAGTGATTAGGGATAAGGGCCAAAAATTAATGAAGAGACGTTCAATAGGAGAGACGTTCTATGATCGCCATGATTTGGATGGAAGACATCCGCAAAACCTATCAGCTCGGTGAAGTTAATGTCCCCGTACTTAAGGGGATTGATCTAACAATTGAAGAAGGGGACTATGTCTCGATTATGGGGGCCTCAGGCTCCGGAAAATCTACCCTGATGAATATTATTGGCTGTCTGGACCGTCCATCTGCTGGCCACTATGTTCTAGAAGGACAAAACTTGACTACCCTAACCAATGAGGGACTGGCCTATATTCGCAATCAGCGTATTGGTTTTGTCTTTCAGCAGTTTAATCTGTTGGCTCGCTCAACCGCGTTAGAAAATGTCATGCTGCCGATGGTCTATGCGGGGGTGAGTCGTCGTCAGCGGCGAAAACAGGCAGAATCAGCTTTAATGCGAGTAGGGCTGGGCGATCGCATGGGCAACCGACCCAGCCAACTCTCTGGGGGACAGCAGCAGCGGGTTGCGATCGCACGAGCCCTCGTCAATCGACCAGCATTGGTCCTGGCTGACGAACCCACGGGCGCACTCGATACCCAAACGTCTCACGAAGTAATGACGCTCCTCAGCGAACTCAACAGCCAGGGAATTACCGTCATCATTGTGACCCATGAGCCCGATATCGCAGCCCAAACCCGTCGTGTCATTCATGTGCAAGATGGTCTGCTTCAAAGAGAAAATTAACCCTTTCGGGTCTTGCAAAATTTTGACCACTTTGTTACGTGAAACACGGTCTCCTAAAAAGACTCTTCTGGTATCCAGTTTGATAACTAGCACCTACGTTGCAAATGCTGTGGCTATCTTTCGTACGTTAGTACATGAATCAGTGAATTTCAGAAGACTACTTTTAGGATGTCTATTAAAGCTGCCAGCCTTTTCGCCAGTTTAATGGTTTTCGCCAGTGGAGCTGCCCATGCCCTCCAACCTCTCCCTGCTGATGCGCCCCTACCGTCTACTCTTCCAGGTCTAGTTGCTCGCCGCATTCAGCTAGACTTAGCCAGACGTCTGAATGTCCCGCCTGAAAATATCATTATTGGAACAGCGACACCTCAAACTTGGAGTGATCAATGTCTGGGTTTAGCGCAACCGAACGAAAGCTGCACAGATACAGAAACAAAAGGATGGCGGGTAGAGGTAGAAAGCTCGCAACAACGATGGGTTTATCGCAGCAATCGCGCTGCCGGTCGTCTATATCTAGAACCCTTGCCCAACAGCACTGACTTTAATCAAAGAGACTTTTCTGCAGACGTTAGCCAAACACTACTCGAAACGGTTGCACAACAGGTTCAGCAACCCGTAGAAAATCTACAAATTCTAGAAGTCCAAGCTGCCACCTGGGACAGCTGCCTTGGTGTTGCCGAATTCGGTGTAACGTGCATGCAAGAGGCTATTCCAGGATTTCGAGTACTTGTCAATGATGGGCCGAAAGACCAGGTCGGCAACCTGCAAAGAGACAGCTGGCCAGAGCATCGAGAATTTCAAAGAGAATGGGTGTATCATCTTAACGAAGATGGCTCAGAGATTATTCAAAATACAACTGCCAGTGACGAAAAAGGTCGAGTAGCCAGCTGGTTTTATCACCCACGAGAGCCCCGAAAGGAGCTAGAGCCTCAAGTTATTTTTCAAATGAAATATCTCTCCTATATTTCAGGGCGTATACATACTCAAACGTTAACAGCTGATGGCACATTGAGTGAGGAGTTTATAAGCCTCTATCCAGGCGATGACTTCGCAGTAGAAGTCCTTCCTACACGTCATATATCTCACTCAGCCGCCACCGAATTTGGCATACTGCTACAGCGACAGAATTTTTCCAACTTCAATCAAATGCGCTATGAAAGCGAAGTTAAGTACTTAGCATATGAAGGCAGCACTACACTTATCGACGCTGAAACTGTCGTTGAAATTATCGCTGAAAACGAGGATTTGCCTGCTGACCTGGGGATTATCATTGAAACCTGGCGGGATTTACTGTCCTCCTCCTATAGATAAGCTGATAGCAGTTTTTGGAAATGTTAGACACCTTTTTTGAGTATTATTATGAACATTGCTAGAAAACAGGCTAGAGAAATTGTAGATGGAACTGGTGTAATCACTCAAGGTGAAATAGTGGGCTTCAATTGCTCGATAGATGCAGATCTATTACTAGCTGTTGCCTTACATCCATTGAACTATAGGGAAGAGAGCGGTATTGGTTCATTTGCAACAACAAAAACTGAAAGAGGTCAGTCGTATGATATTTATCTATCCTCTGATGGAGAACTGCGTTTATTAGCCAATATAAAAGACAGCTTTAACTTTCATGATTTACAATTGCTAAACGATCGCGAGTTGCTGTTGGTCTGCGCTAGATCACACTATCAACCTGAAAACAGATCCGAAAGAAACGGAAGAATCTATTCTGTTGAGGGACAATTTCAAAAAGAGATTTTATTGGGTGATGGCATTCAAGATGTACAAGCGGATTCAAATGGTGTTATCTGGACCAGCTACTTTGATGAAGGCATATTTGGGAATTACGGATGGACTCATCCCATTGGTCAAAATGGCCTAATTGCATGGAATAGTGATGGAGAAAAGCTTTATGAATATCAACCCATAGAGTCGTTACAAGAGATGTGTGATTGTTATGCCCTCAATGTTGTATCTAACAAGGAATCGTGGTGTTACTACTACACAGATTTTCCATTGGTAAAAATAAAGGACCGAAAAATTGACGGTTATTGGCATATACCAGTCAAAGGCAGTAGCGCATTTGCCATTTATAGAAGCTTTGCTTTGTTCAACAACAGTTATGATGAAGACGATGCACTATTGCACTTGCTGAAGTTACAGGACAATCATAGAACCCAAGAAATTTGCCAGGTGCGCATCGGAAATCTTGAGAACGTTGATAGAGTCATTGGCAGACGAGATTCATTATATTTCTTGTCAGATAAAAAAGTATTTTCAATATCCGTGCAAGAAGTCTTGTGAGCAGCTGACACACCGATGGCGGCTTCGGGTGAGCCTCCATATAACCCTGCTGCTCTTGACGTTACTGTTGAAAACTCAGACTCTGCCACCACTGTTCCAACAGCCATGTGCGGTGGCTTCTGTCAGACAATCAGAGCATTGGCATATTAGGTATTGACATCTAGTTTACTAAACGATTTAGTAATGCTATGTTTTATTTTACTAAACGGTTTAGTAAAATAAAATTATCAAATTTTGCTAGTTGGCTCTAGTAAGGGTGTCGATTTATGTTTCGCAGCAAGATGAGTAGATTACGATTTTTATTTATTGCAGCTGTGGCTGGATTGTTGCAATTGCTTTTATTGACTACACCTGTTTTAGGAGTAGAACGTATTTATGCTAGCTTCGGTCCACTGGAACGATATATTGAAGTTGCCGATCTAAAAACCTATGTAGACACAGGTGAGCTTCCTGACAGTCTTAGCTTTTTGAGTCGTTTTCTCAGTCCAGAACGGCTTGAACGGCTGCGTAGTGGATTATCAACCAGCGCAGATATAGATGCGGTAACGGTTTCCCAGTTTCTCTACACTACCCAGGGAGAGGCGATTTTACAGTGGCTAGGAGAGTTAATCCAAACCCAGGGACGACAAAATGGAGCCCTGGGGATTCGAGGTTCTTTGATCTTGGCTGCAGCAGACCCTGACGGTGGGTTGAATGCCCTTAATGTGCTCAAACATTTTCCGACTCAGGGGGTACGGGTAGATTTGCAGACTCTTTTGGGCGTAGCAAGAGCCGCCACTAATCAAATCAACCAAACCCAAGCAGTAACAACACAAATTCATGAACAGGCTAGCTATGTGGGTGACGGTGTCGCAAAAGCTGACTTGTCAGCTCGCGACCTGACGTTGCCTGGTCCGACTGCCTGGCAGTTGCTCACCCTAACAGAAACCTCGTTACCCACCGATCTCTACCTGCCTGAAGGGGATACCCTACCGCTAGTTGTTGTCTCCCATGGTCTGGGTGGCGATCGCACCACACTGGCTTATTTAGCCAAACATCTTGCCTCCTATGGTTTTGCTGTGGCTGTTGTTGAACACTCAGGCAGCAATGACGAGCAAATCGGAGCCCTCTTAAGCGGCGAAGTGGGTGAAGCTGTTGAACCAGAGGAAATGGTGCGTCGACCTTTGGATATTCAAACGTTACTGACTGAGCTAGAGGCCCAGCGCGACCCCGCCCTGCGCAGTCGGATCGATTTCCAAAACGTTGGCGTCTTGGGTCAATCCATGGGAGGCTACACCACACTAGCGTTAGCCGGTGCCACCGTTGACGCAGACACCCTGGAGCAGAGCTGCCCGCCCCAGATTAAGCAGCTAAATTTATCGCTGTTGTTGCAGTGTTTGGTGCCGTCGCTGCCACAGCCCCTGCCAGAATTACACGATGACCGGGTGAAGGCTGCGATCGCAATTAACCCGCTAGATAGCGCTGTCTTTGGTCCCACCGGCATGGGCAATATCGAGGTGCCAATTATGATGGTCTCAGGCAGTTCTGACACAGTTACCCCTGCCCTGCCCGAACAAATTCGCCCTTTTACCTGGCTCGAGTCTCCAGAACGCTATTTGATGTTGATGGATGGCGGCACCCATTTTTCCACAATCCACAATTCGCAGACGGACAGTTTCGCTTTGCCAGAAGAAGCCATCGGTCCCAATCCGGAGCTGGCGCAGGACTATGTTAAAGCGATGGGGGTAGCCTTTCTAAAAACCTACCTAGCTGAAGACACAACCTATCAACAGTATTTGGAGCCAGCCTATACCGCTACCCTTAGTCAAACCGAACTTCCCGTTGTTTTAACTCGTAACGTCACCCTTGAGGACTAAAAAATCTATCGTCGTCAGAACCCATGGCCGATTAAGAGAGAAACAGCGTTAAACCAAATCACTACCCGCGGCTGTTCCTGACACTGTCTGCAGAATGGCCTCAGCCACGGACTCATCCGTAATTAGCCCATTAATCAGTTTTCCGTTGAGTGCCGCGAGGATAGCCTCTGTTTTATGTAATCCACCCGCTACTCCAATCGTCAGCCGCTCAACGGGGTGTTCGAGCGGTACTCCAGCAAGCCGTTGATTCGTGCCAGCTTGCAGCAACATCCCCTGTGGATTGTAGGCCCATCCTGCAATTTCTCCTACAGCCCCTAGCTCAATCAGTTCGGTGATTTCTCGATCGTTGATAAACCCGCTTTCGTGCAGTGGAGCATTCCAGGCAATTTCACCAATGCCAACAAAGGTGACTTTAGCCTGTTCTACCAGAGATTTAACTGCAATAAACGAGCGCTGGGTTTGCAACAGTTCGCGCTCTTTGATACTGGTGGCAACAACGGGTGTGGGTACAGGATAGGCGGCAGCTCCTGTGCGATCGCACAAATGAATCACCACCTCATGCCCCCCGGCACGGCCATAGTGAGACATGTTGCCCACAATCGACACAATCTTGTGCTGGGGCTGGTTCATTGATGGAATCTGCTCCACCATGGCCCGCAGCGTTCGTCCCGACGAAAATGCCACGATAGTCGGGGCCTTAGCCACCAAATAAGTCTCCAGATAGTTGGCCGCGCAAATGCCCAAACCCGTGCGCAGATTGTCTGAGCTACTGGGCACCACTTCGCAGGTAGACAAGTCAAACTTATCGCGCAATGCTTCGGCTAGGGCAATACAGTTACTGAGCGGATGATTGAGCCGAAACGTAATCAGCTTTTCACTGACGGCCAACGCCACCAAACGCTGTGCCGCCTGGCGGGATACGTCTAACTTAGTGGCGATCTCTTCTTGAGTATTGTTGGCAATGTAGTAAAGCCACGCGGCGCGGGCAGCTAAATCAAGTTTACGATGGCGTGAGTGCCGGCCAGCACGCGAGTCTCCCATATGCTCTACTTTTTAGGACGGTTGAACTTACCATTAAATCATTTGCGCTGGCCAGACACCGCCTGCTGAGCCAGGACAAAGGCACCCATGATACCAGCCTTGCCACCGAGCTTGGGCGGAACAATGTAGCTATCAATGTCGTTCATAATTTTTGGCACTTTGAGATAAGCGCTCATCTGCTGGCGCACCTGCGAGCGGATCAGTGGAAACAGCTGCGTTTGCTCCATGACGCCACCGCCCAGGATGATCCGCTCCGGTGAGAAGGTGAGCATAAAGTTCACTAAGCTCACTGCCAAATAGTGTGCCTCTAGCGCCCAGGCCGGATGGTCAGCCGGAAGCGATGCGGCCTTCTGCTGCCACCGTTTTTCAATGGCAAATCCAGAGGCGAGTCCTTCTAGACAGTCTTGATGAAACGGGCAAGCCCCCGGAAACGGATCGACAGATAAATCGTGGGGAATCCGAATATGGCCCATTTCGGGATGCAGTAGCCCGTGCACCAGCTGGCCGTTGACTACTGCACCACCGCCGACTCCTGTGCCTACGGTCATATATAAAAACGTGTCAAATCCCTGGCCATTGCCCCAGCGGTACTCCCCTAAGGCCGACGCATTGACATCAGTATCAAACCCAACGGGAGTTGACAGCTCTCGCGTGAGCATGCCAGCAAAGTCAATCTGTTGCCAGCCTGGTTTGGGGGTGTCAAGAAACCAGCCAAATGTGGGCGAATCAATGCGGGCATCAACAGGTCCAAACGCCCCCACCCCAATCGCTGCTAATGGTCCAAATTGCGATATTTGTTGTTGAAAAAAGTCGATTACTTGGGCAATGGTCTCAGCTGGAGTTGTTGTTGGAATCCGAATCTCTGCTCGCAAATCGTCAGGACTCGCCCCCACCGCACAGACAAACTTTGTGCCGCCCGCCTCGATTGCTCCAAAAAGTGACATTGCCGTTTTCTTTTGAACATACGCTCAATATATAGCTAGCTGCTCAGATTTGAGTGGCTAGCTTCAAACTGCAACAAAGCGTAAATAAGCCAGCGACCTTAACTAGCAGCAGGTCTGGAGAACCAGTTTTTTTTCAATCCACAGAAGTTAATCGCTTTAAATGTTGCGAATTATTTCCTATTCTCATTTTTTGAAAGGGCGACACTATATATTTTGTTTATTGAGCTTTTGCTCAGTGAATAAGCATTTAATCAAAATAGGTAATCGAAAAAAGCCCGAGTTGTTTACTTAAAAGGAGCTGAGTGGTGCGCATATTTCGCTTCGCCAAGGTCATAGCAACGTTCCTGGTGGGCGTCCTTTTAATGCAGTTGCTACACGCCTGTGGTGCTGGGCCACGGACGGCTGAAAAAACACGACTGACCATTGCCACCGTCAACAATGGCGATATGGTGATGATGCAAGAGCTTTCTCGTAAATTTGAAGCCGACAACCCTGACATTGAGCTGCGATGGATGATGTCAGAGGAGAATATTCTCCGTCAGCGTACGACAACGGATGTGGCCAGCCAGGGCGGTCAGTTTGATATTTTGACTATTGGCGCGTACGAAACACCCATTTGGGCTAAGCGGGGGTGGCTAAAACCTCTCGACCAGCTGCCTGATGACTACGATGTGGACGATCTGATTACTCCTATCCGCCAGGGACTTTCCCAGGATGGCACTCTGTATGCGCTGCCATTTTACGGTGAAAGTTCGATGCTGTACTACCGTCGTGACTTGTTTGAGCAAGCCGGTATTACCATGCCTGAGAACCCCACTTATGCACAGGTGGGGGAGTGGGCTAGCCAGGTAAACGATCCGGCGAACGGAGTATACGGCATGTGTCTGCGGGGCAAGCCAGGCTGGGGTGAGAATATGGCGTTTTTAACAACGCTGGCGAACACCTTTGGCGGCCAGTGGTTTGATATGGACTGGCAGCCTCAGCTCAACACACCAGAGTGGAACAATGCGGTCAGTTTCTATGTTGATATGCTCAACAACTATGGTCCTCCCGGTGCTAGTTCCAATGGGTTTAATGAGAATCTGGCGCTGTTCTCAACGGGTAAATGCGGTATGTGGATTGATGCCACCGTTGCCGCCGGATTGTTGTCAAACCCTGAGCAGTCACAGGTAGCCGACCAGGTGGGGTTTGCCCCCGCCCCGATTGACGCTTATCCCAATGGTTCAAACTGGCTGTGGTCCTGGGCGCTAGCTATTCCTCAAACATCCAGGTCGCCCGAAGCAGCTCAGCGATTTATCACCTGGGCTACATCTAAAGACTACATCCAACTAGTAGCCGCTGAATCAGGCTGGGTGTCGGTACCACCGGGAACGCGCACCTCTACCTATGAGAATCCGGAATACCAAAAAGTTGCGCCCTTTGCCAAGACAGTGCTGAGTTCGATTGAGTCTGCAGATATTGAGAGTCCGGCGGCATCACCCACACCTTATAAAGGGGTGCAGTATGTGGATATTCCAGAGTTTCAGGCTATTGGAACCCAGGTGGGTCAGCGGATGGCAGCGGCCCTGGCCGAGCAGGTTTCTGTGGAGCAGGCACTGGAGCGATCGCAAGGGGTGGCCGAGCGATTTATGCGCCACACCGGATACATCGAATAGCCCCATCAGAGTACATCAGCCCATGGAGGAAACAGGATAATGACATCAGCCGCCGCTCAGTCGCCGCCAAAGCGATCTGCAAAAAGAACGCAACGCAAGATTCCGGCCCTTGCTCTTGTCGCTCCATCAGTGATTGTTCTTGTTCTCTGGATGGTGGTGCCGCTGGCGATGGCGGTTTGGTACTCCTTTCAGCGATACAATCTGTTAGTCCCCGACAATCGCGGGTTTGCCGGGCTGCGGAATTTTACCTTTATTCTCACCGATCCGTCGCTGTGGATTTCGATTGGTACAACACTTGTCCTGGTAGCCTCTGTTCTAGCGATTACTATTGGCCTGGGTACGCTGCTGGCGGTGTTGTTTAATCAAGATTTTCCAGGCCGAGGTGTGGCCCGAGTGTTGGCCATTTCACCGTTTTTTGTTATGCCAACGGTGAGCGCCCTAATTTGGAAAAATATGCTGATGCATCCGGCTAACGGGCTGTTTGCTCAGATTACCCAGGGGCTGGGGCTGGGGGCCATCGACTGGTTTGCCGATTTTCCCCTGCTGTCGATCATCATTATTGTCTCCTGGGAGTGGCTACCGTTTGCGCTATTGATTTTGCTAACGGCAATTCAGTCTCTCGATACGGATCAGTTAGAAGCCGCCCGGATGGATGGAGCGAAGTCCCTTAGCCTGTTTCGGTTTGTGGTTTTACCGCACCTGAGTCGTGCGATCGCAGTAGTTGCCATGATCGAGACTATATTCTTTCTGACAATCTTTGCGGAAATCTTTGTTACCACGGGCGGCGGACCGGGTCTGGCAACAACGAATTTGGCCTACTACATCTATCTCAAGGCGCTGTTGGAGTTTGATGTCGGCGGAGCTTCTGCAGGGGGATTAATTGCGGTGGTACTGGCTAACCTGGTGGCGATTTTCCTTATCCGCAGCGTCGCGAGTAATTTAGATAGCTAGCCGATTTGGAAACTTGATATAGAACCCTGATTTGGATAACCCAACATGGCAAACACCCCAAAACGCAGCTCGTGGCTGATTGGACTCCTGGCCTGGCTGGTGGCCTGTATTCTGTTTTTCCCCATATTCTGGATGTTTATCACCAGCTTTAAAACAGAAGTGGCCGCCGTTGCTACACCGCCCCAACTTTTCTTTTCCCCGACGTTTGAAAACTATATCGATGTTCAAGCGCGAGCGGACTATTTTAACTACGCCTGGAACAGTGTTGTGATCTCCTTAGGAGCCACTGTTTTTGCCCTGCTGCTGGCGGTTCCAGCCGCCTATGCCATGGCCTTTTTCCCGACAAAACGGACTAAAAGTACCCTGCTGTGGATGCTTTCCACAAAAATGTTGCCTTCGGTGGGCGTACTGGTTCCTATTTATATCCTGGGTCGAGAATCGGGCCTGCTGGATACCCGCATCGGGCTGATTATTATTTATACCTTGATCAACTTACCCATTGTGGTCTGGATGATCTATAGCTTCTTTAAAGAGGTGCCCAAAGAGATTCTTGAAGCCGACCGCATGGATGGAGCCACCACCTATCAAGAAGTAGCCTATGTGCTGCTGCCCCTGGCGCTGCCGGGGATTGCCTCTACGGCTCTACTGTCGGTAATTTTGTCCTGGAATGAAGCCTTTTGGAGTCTGAATCTCACCACCTTTGACGCGGCTCCTTTGACCGCATTTATTGCGTCGTTTTCTAGCCCCCAGGGACTGTTTTGGGCCAAGCTATCGGCAGCTTCGACACTTGCGATCGCACCTATTCTTCTCTTTGGTTGGTTTAGTCAAAAACAGCTGGTTCGTGGTCTTACCTTTGGAGCTGTCAAATAAGGCTGAGATCCAGCCGTCCTCTAGAAATCACCATTTCTCAAAAACCGTTTAGTAGAGTGAGTCAATCATGGCAACCGTTGTCCTCAAAGATATTCATAAAACCTATACCGACACCGAGATCATCAAAGGCATTGACCTTGATATTAAAGATGGCGAATTTGTTGTCTTTGTTGGACCGTCAGGCTGTGGTAAGTCTACACTGCTGCGGATGATCGCCGGACTAGAGGATATTACCTCCGGCGATCTGGTGATCGACGGTGAGCGCATGAACAATGTCCCCCCCGATGAGCGAGGGTTGGCGATGGTGTTTCAAACCTATGCTCTCTATCCCCATATGACCGTGGCTGAAAATATGGCCTTTAGTCTCCGGCTAGCCGGTGTGTCTAAGACCCAACGATATGAGCGAGCCAAAGAGGTTGGGCGTATTTTGCAGCTAGAACCGCTGTTAGACCGTAAGCCCGGAGCCCTTTCCGGTGGTCAGCGACAGCGGGTAGCCATTGGTCGAGCCCTGGTGCGTAACCCAAGAGTCTTTTTGTTAGATGAACCTCTGTCAAATCTGGATGCCACCCTTAGGGGTGATATGCGGCTGGAGCTAGCGAACCTCCACAACAGCCTTGGGGCCACCATGATCTACGTCACCCATGATCAGGTGGAAGCCATGACCCTGGCCAATAAAATTGTTGTTCTACAAGGTGGCGTCATAGAGCAGATAGGCGCACCGATGGAGCTTTATCATCATCCCCGTAATCGATTTGTGGCTGGGTTTATCGGTTCGCCTAAGATGAATTTCTTGCCAGTGATGACCACCAGCGTTCAAGATTCAGGCACAACGCTAAGACTGCCTGGTGATGCTGTTGTGACGGTGCCTGTACAGCCAAAGACCTTAATGGTAGGCGATCGTGCCACCCTCGGCATCCGGCCCGAATCGCTACAAATAGATGGGAACAACCCTACATTCATGGGCGAAGTCCTTGTTGTTGAGCATCTGGGCGATGTGACATATCTCTATGTCAAAGTTGCAGGTGGCGATACGCTGATTCTCGAAACAGAGGGAGATAGACCCGTTGTAGTGGGCGATCGTGTGCCTATTTATATTGACGGTAACCTATGCCACCTGTTTGATGCCAATGATAATGCCATTCCCAAGGCCGAACGCCATCATCTCACCCTAGAAAAAACGAATGAACGACAGCCTATCCAACAGTCCGAGCCTCAACGATCCGTTAACAAAGATCGCCATCCCGCTGAGTGAAAAATCACTCCCGCAGCAGAGAGTTCCCACACCTAGCTATGATCGGAGTAAGGTAGCCCATGGCATTGTTCACATTGGTGTAGGGGGCTTTCATCGGGCACATCAGGCACTCTACATAGACAACTATATAGAGCAAGAGATAGCCCAGGCTTCAACGAGTGAGCCAGCCAGTCACTGGGGTATCTGCGGTGTGGGGCTACTCAAATACGATGAGAAAATGCGAAATTTTCTACAGACTCAAGATTGTCTGTACACGTTAGTCGAACGCTCGCCAGAAAAAGATACAGCTCGCATTATCGGCTCCATTACCCGGTATCTATTGGCTCCTGACAACCCCCAGGTCGTTATTGATGCGATCGCAAATGCACAGTGCCAGATTGTCACCCTCACCATTACAGAAGGCGGCTACTTCGTTATTGAGGGCACTGGCGAATTTGATGCAGAGCATCCCACTATCCAACATGATCTGCAGCATCCTGAGCAGCCCATCGGCGTTTACGGATTTCTCACGGCTGCGCTCAAGCAACGACGGCAAAATGGGCTGCCACCCTTTACTGTCTTATCGTGTGACAACATCCAGGGAAACGGCAACGTTGTTGGCAAAATGTTAACGGCTTTTGCCACGTTACAAGATCCAGAGTTGGGTCAGTGGATTGCTAAAAATGTTGCTTTCCCCAACAGTATGGTAGACCGCATTACGCCTGCCACAACACCCGCTGACATCCAAATGGTTAGCGATCAGTTTGGCATTCAGGATGATTGGCCCGTTGTTGCAGAACCGTTTATCCAATGGGTGGTGGAAGACAACTTCTGTGCCGGACGACCGGATTGGGAGTCAGTTGGTGTGCAAATGACCGACGACGTTCATCCCTACGAGATGATGAAGGTGCGGCTGCTCAACGGTAGCCATTTGCTGGTGGGTTATCTGGGTTCGCTGCTAGGCTACACCTACACCTCTGAGGCCATGGCCAACGACCTGATCCGCACCGCTACCGAACGGCTAATAACAGAAGTAATTCCCACACTGCCGTCTTTGCCAGGCATTGACATCGATGAATACCAACGCACCCTGATCGAACGATTTTCTAATTCTAAAGTGCGCGATCAGCTCTCTCGCCTTTGTCTCAATAGCTCAGATAAGCTGCCTAAGTTTCTCCTTGGCAGCTTACGAGACAAACTCAAACAAGGTGGCTCCATTGAATATTTAAGCTTTACCATCGCCGCCTGGTTTCGCTATTTAAGTGGTAAAGATGAGCAAGGTCAGCCGCTACCAATTGACGATCCGATGGCTGATATCCTCATAGATAAAGCACTCGCTGGAAAAAGTGATCCGATGGGGCTGCTCAATATGACGACGCTCTTTGGTGATTTGCCAAAGAGCATGCAATTTACAGCAGCTGTAACAAATCACCTACAGCAGCTGTATGCACTAGGCACTCAAGAAGCTCTCATAAAACTCTTATCGAGTGCTCCCAAAAATTAAGTACTTGATCGCCCACCTGCTCTGCTCTCAAATGAGTTGGCCATCAGAAGGTTTTGTAATTTGAGCAACAATACTCACGCTAAAAACGCAGCTGTCACTGTGATCGTTGGTGCTAATTAATCCATCGTGACTTTGGTCATGGGTTGATCGTGACTTATAACGGATGTTTTCTGTTGGTATTTTTTCTATTGTTTATGCATTCAGATGTTGTGTAAACCTTTAGTCGCAGGTGTAAAACCTGGCAATGAGAGGTTCTGAACATCACTCCTTGTGAAACTTTAGGAGTTGTAACATGAAACTAACTCGAAAAGCCAAAGTCTTTTTAACCACAACGTTAACAAGTGTTTCTTGTGCAGGCTTTATAGCGGCTACCGCCGCTAGTGTACAAGCTCATGAGGTGCAGGGGAGGTCATCTCACCGTCATGCTGTTGCTCAGAGAGTGGAGAGGGCACCAGAACCACCAAAAAGAGTGGAAAGACCACCAGAACCACCGGCTCCAGAACCACCGGCTCCAGAACCACCAGCTCCAGAACCGAGACCGCCCGCCGGACTCACGATAAACATAGGATAATAACAGGTTGCGATTTCAATCGCCCCGTCGAATCACCCACACAGTACCTGACAAAGTCATAGGGTAGGAATCTCTATTCTTACCCTAGTAATTGCCATGTTTTTAAAGCTAACAACCTTAAGTTTTGTTGTCACAGTCTCTTTAATGTCTCTCTCTTGTACTGTAACTTCGCCTCTTGATAAACTACAAGACGCAGAAGTGTCACCTACTGCTGGTATATCAGATTCAATTAACCCATTCGGCTCTACTACTCAGGGGCGTGCCCCGAACACAACAGTCGAAAATTTACTAAATTGTCCTGGCTATGGAGCACGCGTAAGTGCTTTGGGCACCATCACGGCAACCGATGGCATCGCTTGGGTTGTGCCTGCAGAAAATAATTTTGAAACAGGCCCTAAAGCCGCTGATCTATACAATGAGTGTACTCAAACGATCTATAACAATATTCAAGAGGTCGACTTAGAATCGATTCCTATTACGGAAATTGATTCGGATGGTGAAGTCATTACTGGCTATATTTTTGCAGATAATTATTTTGAACTCTACGTTAACGGAGAGCTTGTTGCTGTTGATCCGGTGCCCTTTACACCCTTTAACTCTAGTGTTGTTCGCTTTAAGGCAAAAGCGCCCATCACCTATGCTGTTAAGCTAATCGATTGGGAGGAAAATCTAGGGCTGGGAACAGAACGTAATCGAGGAACGGACTATCATCCGGGTGATGGTGGTTTTGTGGCTAGCTTTAGCGACGGCACTGTTACCGATGCCAGCTGGCGGGCACAGACCTTCTATATTGCGCCTCTGGAAAATCCAGAGAGCGTAAGAGAAGACGGACCCGCGCGAGATTCTTCTGAGGCTAATGCAAGCAGCCCTAGCTGTGATGAATCTTGTTATGCATTGCACTATCCGATTCCTGAAAATTGGTTTTCAGGTGATTTTGATGATAGTGCATGGCCTGAAGCTGTCACCTATTCTAATAAAACTGTCGGTGTTGATAATAAGCGCAGCTATACCAACTTTTCAGAAGTCTTTATAGGTGCTGAGGCTCAGTTTATCTGGTCTTCTAATCTGGTTTTAGACAATTTAGTGCTAGTCAGAAAAACCGTTGAGTAATCTTTTTGCGGCGGTAAAACTGGCCAACAATTTGGCTGGAAATCACTCATAAAACACAAGCTTATTGGCGCTATTTAGCGTTTTCTTTGACTGGAGCTATATTTATGAAAAAAGTAGGACTAATCGCTCTTGCATTGGGCGTTGCGATCGCGGTACTGGCATTCGGATTACATAGCCCGATGGCCCAGCAGGGTCACGAAAGCGTGACTCAAGATGTTGCCCAAGTCAGGCCAGAAGGTGGCCCACCCGAAGGCGGTTCACCCGAAGGTCGGCCGGGTGGCGATCGGCCTGACC
>JBCDIX010000059.1:0-45791 GCA_038748405.1 Cyanobacteria bacterium P01_H01_bin.21
ACACACGGGGGGGCCCCCACCTCCGTTTATGGGCGTACCCCGGGTCCGGGGCGTACCCCGCACCGCCCCGACACGGGGTTACGTGCAACAAAAATATTCAGGTTGCTAAGGGATATATCATTTCATCACATCCCTGACACAGACTGTTCTACTTAACCGAGAAATCTCTACGCTAAGCAATAGCCTCGTTGACCACGCAAAGTTCCGAGTTGCTAAACTGTTGTTTTGAGAAAACAGATTATTTGGCAACTGTGGCGGCGAGGCTTTTGGACAGCACAGGCTTCGCCGTCGGTTTGGGGCAATTTAGAACGTCTAATGAGCAGTGCGTCAACGACACAAACCTGTAGCCATCCTAATATACGTGCGAGTTGCCCTGACAAACCGTTACTCTAAGCAGTGCAGTTTCCCACCGCTCCTATGCAAATTCAGACCCCCGACTGGGTTAAACATGCTGTCTTCTACCAAATTTTTCCCGATCGCTTTGCACGTACCCAGCGGCCGCTGCCTCCCACCATGCAGGTTCCGTTGGAAGCCTGGGATGCTCCCCCCACGCTAAATGGCTACAAAGGGGGAGATCTGTGGGGAGTTGCTGAAAATTTAGACTATCTAAAAGATTTGGGCATTACGGCCATTTACTTTACCCCCATCTTTCAATCCGCTAGTAACCATCGTTATCACACCCACGATTACTATCAGGTGGATCCACTATTGGGGGGTAATAAAGCCTTTCTGGATTTGCTAGATGCCGCTCATCAGCGCGATATTAAAGTTGTTCTCGATGGTGTTTTTAACCATGCCAGTCGAGGATTTTTCTTCTTTAACGACATTCTTGAGAATGGGCCAACATCTCCATGGCTCAATTGGTTTAAGGTAGAAGGCTGGCCGCTATCTGCCTATGATGGTGCCAAACCGGCTAACTATGAGGGCTGGTACGACAATCGAGCACTGCCAGAATTTAACCATGACAACCCTCAGGCTCGGGAATACATTATGCAGATTGCAGAGCACTGGCTGCATCAGGGAATTGATGGCTGGCGATTGGATGTTCCCTTTGATGTTAAAGCTGAGGGATTTTGGCAAGAATTTCGCCAGCGGGTTAAGGCCGTTAATCCAGATGCCTACATTGTGGGTGAGATTTGGACTGATGCTCGTCAATGGCTCGATGGCACTCAGTTTGACGGAGTAATGAACTATCTCTTTACGGGACCGGCCCTGGCCTTTACGGCTAAAGACCGAGTGGTGATGTCCTTGGTGGAGAAACCGGCGTATTTTCCCTACCCCGCATTAGATGCTAAAGGCTATGCGCAGAAGATAGAAGAACTCTTAGCGCTTTATCCCTGGGAGATTCAGCTAACTCAGTTAAACCTGTTGTCTAGCCACGATATTGCCCGAGCCATCACAGTCATTGATCATGATCAGACCAGTTTTGAGCTGGCTGTGCTGCTGCAGATGACATTTCCCGGTGCCCCTAGTGTCTATTATGGGGATGAAGTTGGTCTTGCCGGTGCCCACGATCCAGACTGTCGCCGTAGTTTTCCTCAGAAAACAGCCTGGAATTCTACGCTATTGAATCTACATAGAGATCTTATTGCGCTGCGACACCGCCATCCTGTTTTGTGTACAGGGGACTATCAAACTCTGGCTGCGACCAACGATCTCTACGCATTTGCCCGCACCAATAAAAAAGAGACCGTCGTGATTATTGTGAATACAGCTGAGCAACCAGAGCACATTACGCTGTCTGTTCTTGACAAAACTGTGACTGTTCTCTGGGGAGAGGCTGACATTGCGATTGAGGCTCAGCAGGTGTCTCTACCGGCTCGTTCGGGGGTGATTCTTGAGATGGCGGGTGGATAGTCTAGTGGTCGTTTGTTAACCTTGAAAACATTTGGCATGGAGAGAAGCGATGGACAGGCTGCGCAGGGTGGGGGCTTTTCTAAGTGTTTGGCTGTGTTTAGGACTGCTGGGGATCAGCGGCTGTACCATTCCTCAGGTGAGTGCTGAAGCTCGGCTGTTTTTAGATCTATCGGTGGAGCCAATAGATCATGTGGTGCTGCCGATGGAGGAGTTTGCAGGCACTCAGGTGGGGGGGCTGTCGGCCATTGCCTATGATCGAGAGCCCGACCAGTACTATGTTCTATCAGACGACCGTCAACGTCCCCGATTTTATACCCTTGCCCTAGAGTTGAGTCCTGCCGGTATTGATGACGTCACCCTTAAAGCCGTGACGGACCTGCAGGACGATGCCGGTAGCTCTATGGCTCCGCTGGATGCTGAAGGGATGGTACTTACCCCCAAGCGCAGTTTGATTGTGTCTAGTGAAGGCTCTCCCCAACAAAAAATTGCGCCTGCCCTACAGGAGTTTGACCTGGAAACCGGACGGTTAAAAACCAGCTTCCCCATACCGGCCCGATATCTGCTGGATACAAGAGATGGCGAAACCGCTGGCGAAACTTTTGACAC
Source organism: Cyanobacteria bacterium P01_H01_bin.21 (assembly GCA_038748405.1). Taxonomy (GTDB): domain Bacteria; phylum Cyanobacteriota; class Cyanobacteriia; order Phormidesmidales; family Phormidesmidaceae; genus Leptothoe. The sequence goes on from JBCDIX010000059.1 coordinate 2,464, forward strand.
CCAAACCCAGGGAGTTCAAGAGAATATTGGCTTCGAGGCGCTAACCATTAGCGCCCCCGGGGGCGCCTATGAGCCGTTTCGGCTGTTTGCCGCCACCGAGGGGCCGCTCTATCAAGATTTAGATGTGGACCCAGAAATTCCTTTTAAAAACCGCTGGCTGCACTATCTGGTTGACCCTAACGGGACAGGTCAGTCTACCCTGCTTTCAGAGCAATTGTATTCGATGGATACAGCTCCGCTGGGAGCCGTTCTCAACGGGCTATCGGAAATTTTATCGGTGGATGTGGGGGGGCATTTTTTAGCACTTGAACGAGCGTTTGGTCTCCAGGGACTCTCAGTAAAGCTCTATCAGGTGACAACCGGTGTGGCCAGCGATATCAGTGCGATCGCATCGCTACAGGGAGATATTTCTGGCATCACCCCCATTCGCAAACAGCTGCTTGCCGACCTCACCCCGCTTAACCCCGACAATTTGGAAGCTATGACCCTGGGGCCAAAACTACAGGATGGTAGTCAGAGTTTACTAATGGTTAGCGACAATAATTTTGACGACCGTCAGGAAACCCAGATTTGGCTTTTCAAGCTCACGGGTCTGTAAGCCTGAGGGGAGTACGGACATGAGAAGCACTGCGACAAAAAAATTATTTCATGAAAAAATAAAAACTACAAAAGATCGCTATTTTTAAGCTGTCAAAATTATTGGCAAAATCAGCTGATTTGCCCAATTTCCGTAGCTTTAGCAAAAAAAGCTGCGGAAATTACTCGCTGTCGATCACAGGTCTCCTAGGTGCACAAGATAACGATTTATACCTCTATTCTGTATAATTTTTGCTAATCATGAAGGAGGCTTAAACGCTAAAGGATGAAAGTAATCGTATTAGGCGGAGATGGCTTTTGCGGCTGGCCCACTGCACTGCATCTATCCAACGCAGGTCATGACGTCGCCATTGTTGATAACCTATCCCGACGCAATATCGACAATGAGTTAGAAATCGCCTCTCTAACTCCCATTAGTCCGATGTCCACACGTCTGTCGGCATGGCAGGAAATTAGTGGTAAAACCATCGATTTTTACAATGTCGATATTGCTCAAGAGTATGACAAACTCTTGCATCTGATTTGTGACTATGCACCCGATGCAATTGTGCATTTCGCTGAACAGCGTGCTGCTCCCTACTCCATGAAGTCAGCAAAGCATAAGCGCTACACTGTTGACAACAATCTCAACGGCACCAATAACGTGCTGTGTGCCATTGTTGAATCTGAGCTAGATATCCATGTAGTTCACCTAGGCACCATGGGTGTTTATGGCTACGGTACGGCTGGGATGAAAATTCCTGAAGGATATCTGGATATTCAGGTTGTTACGGACACCGGTAAGGTCATTGAAAAACAGATTTTGCATCCGGCTAATCCGGGCAGTATCTACCATATGACCAAAACCCAAGACCAGCTATTCTTTGCGTACTACAACAAGAATGACCAGGTGCGAGTTACTGACCTACACCAGGGAATTGTCTGGGGTACCAACACCCGCGAGACCGCTATGGATGAACGGCTGATCAACCGTTTTGACTATGACGGCGACTATGGAACAGTGCTCAATCGCTTTTTGATGCAGGCGGCTATTGGTCATCCCCTGACAGTGCATGGTACGGGTGGTCAAACCCGTGCCTTTATCCATATTCAAGACACCGTACGCTGTGTTGAATTGGCCGTTAACAATCCTCCCGCCAAAGGTGACCGGGTCAAGATTCTCAACCAGATGACTGAGACTCATCGGGTACGCGATCTGGCTCGCATTGTGTCTGATATTGCGGGTGCTGAAATCCAGTACATGGAGAACCCTCGTAACGAAGCGCCTGAAAACGAGCTGGTCGTTGATAATCAGTGCTTCCTGGATATGGGGCTGCAGCCTACCCAGTTAGATAAGGGGCTAATGCTAGAAGTGACAGAGATTGCCAAGAAGTATGTCGACCGCTGCGACACTTCGAGGATTGTTTGTACCTCTAAATGGACAAAGCAGTCTACATCTGCACCGACTCCAATTCCTGCTGGCTAGCTAATCAACAGGCAGGAAACAGGATGGAGTTGATTTGTCCATTCGGCTGTTTTCTGCCTGTTTGGTTTAACCGGGCGTGCTAGTACTACCGCTGTTTGTTGGATTTTGGCGGCTCAATCTAACCGGCATTGATCGCATCAATTGACTGGACTAATGTTATATAGACTATTGTCAAAAAAAAGATTTTATGAGCGCTTGAGCCTGGGCCAATTTCGCGGTTGAATGATCAACAGCCCAGTGTTTATTGATACATCCGCATTCAACCACTCCTAAGCGTATGCGTATTGCTCTGTTTACTGAAACATTTCTTCCTAAAGTTGACGGTATCGTAACTCGTCTTAAGCACACCGTCGAACAGCTACAGGCTTTAGGAGACGATGTGTGTGTATTTTGCCCCGAGGGAGGCCTGACAGGCTATAAGGGTGCCAAAATCGAGGGTGTTTCAGGATTTCCGATGCCGCTGTACCCGGAGTTAAAGCTGGCATTGCCACGACCGTCGATTGGAGAGGCATTGGAGGCGTTTCAACCCGACTTAGTACACGTTGTAAACCCTGCCGTTCTGGGTCTAGCCGGGGTTTACTATGCCAAGGCATTAGAGATTCCGCTGATTGCTTCTTACCACACCCATTTACCTAAGTACTTAGAGCACTATGGCTTTGGTATGTTTGAAGGCATGCTCTGGGAGCTGCTAAAGGCAGTTCATAACAATGCCCGCATTAATCTATGTACGTCCACGGCCATGCAGCAGGAGCTGACGGACCACGGTATTGAAAATGTGAAGGTCTGGCAGCGAGGTGTGGATACGGATTTATTTCGGCCTAGTCTGGCGAACCGGACCATGCGTGAACGGCTGAGCCAGGGATATCCGGATGCCCCTTTGCTGCTGTATGTAGGTCGTCTGTCAGCGGAGAAAGAAGTGGATCGGATTAAGCCAATTTTGGAGGCGATTCCGGAGGCACGGTTAGCTCTGGTGGGGGATGGTCCCTATCGTGAAGAGCTAGAACAACACTTTGCAGGCACCTCTACTAACTTTGTTGGCTATCTGGGGGGTGAAGAGCTGGCCTCTGCCTATGCTTCTGCTGATGCGTTTGTTTTTCCCTCTCGAACTGAAACGTTGGGTTTAGTGCTGTTAGAGGCCATGGCGGCTGGGTGTCCAACGGTTGCTGCTAATGCCGGGGGGATACCAGATATTGTGACTGATGGCACCAATGGATTTTTGTTTGATCCCCAAGATGATGAAGGGGCCATCAAAGCCACTCAGCGATTATTAGCCGCACGGGCTGAAATTGAGCTGCTCCGACGCAATGCCCGCATCGAAGCAGAGCGTTGGGGATGGCGGGGCGCCACACAGCAGCTGCAAAAATTCTATGCTGAGGTGGTAACCTCGGGGATGCCGATGGTGGCCTAGGTGTTTGTTTTATGACCGGCTTGAGAGACTTTTGAGAAAATCGAGCTGGGCTGCTCTAAGCTCAACATCTGGGTTGGCTGCCAAGATAGTGTTTAAGGCTTGTTCATAGCTCAAACTGGCTTTAATGAGTAAAGCCGCAATCACTGTCCCGGTGCGACGACGACCGCTAGAGCAGTGAATGGCAACGGCATTACCCAGAGCGTTCTGAGTATCGACAAACGTTTTTATCTGTTCAAGCTGCTCAAAGGTGGGACCAGTGCCCCCCACAATCGGCACCCAGATGTGGGGGATCTGGCTTTGCTGATAGAGATCTAGATTAGAGTCATCGCTCAGTAGTGAAACAAGCGCACTGACGCCCGTACCCCTGAGGTCAGCCAGATCTGCTTGGGTGGGTTTACACATGCCTGCAAGCTGCTTGGGAACTACCCACCAGGGCTGTAACCGATCTGACATGGCTATGGTTGAATGCGAATACAGCGGGGGTCGGGTAGTGTGGCCTTGTGGGGTTCGCGAGAAAACCAGAACGCCGTGCGTTTACATACAGCCACTAGCATTAGCATAACGGGTACCTCAATTAGAACACCGACAACGGTGGCCAGAGCAGCACCGGAGTTAAGACCAAAGAGGGTAACGGCGGTTGCGATCGCAACCTCAAAGTGATTACTTGCCCCGATTAAGGCCGCCGGTGCCGCATCTTCATAGACCATGCCCATCTTTTGGGCTGCCACATAGGTAATCAAAAAGATAAAGTTCGTCTGCAAAAATAACGGAACAGCAATCAGCAGAATATGGAGCGGATTGCGCACAATCAGCTCCCCTTTAAACGCAAACAGTAAGACCAGAGTAGTCAGCATCGCAATAATGGCCACTGGTCCTAAATAGTTCAAAAATACGGTTTCAAACCAGACTTTACCCTTATGTCTCAAAATCCAGGTGCGTGACATACTGCCCGCCAACAGAGGTAACCCCACATAGACGAGCACCGACAGCACAATTGTTCTCCAGGGAACAATCAAATCATTGGCAGAGAGCAGCCAGCCCCCCAAAGGCGCATACAAAAACAACATGGCCAACGAATTAATCGCCACCATCACCAGGGTGTGTCCCTGATTGCTGTAAGACAAATATCCCCACATCAGCACCATAGCGGTGCAGGGGGCAATCCCCAGCAAAATTGTCCCGGCGATATACGAGTTAGCCAACGTCACTTCGCTACCCCGAATCAGCTCTGTTCCGCTCAACAGTGGCTGAAACAACCCGCCTAAAAAAAACTGAGCTAAAACAACCATGGTAAAAGGCTTAATCAGCCAGTTAACAACTAGCGTTAGCAACACTGGCTTGGGTGTTTTGGCCGCCCGTTTAGCCTGAGAGAAATCAATCTTTACCATGATGGGATACATCATGAAAAACAGACAGATGGCAATGGGAACCGACACCTGATAAACACTCATGGCATCTAAAGTTTGGGCAATACTGGGAAAGACCCGCCCCAGAAAAATTCCGGCCACAATACAAATGGCCACCCACAGAGTGAGATATCGCTCAAAAATATTGAGTTCGCCGCCTGCCTGAGGCGGTGCTTGAGAATACTCGTTTGTCATGGAGTGCCTCCTGATTTGATTACGAAAAAAGTGTGCGAAACATCAAAGTCAGATAATTTTTGAGTTTTGAATTACCAACTCAACTGAGAACTCAAAATTCAAAACTATTCCGCTGGCCCCAGTGTCCTCGCGACCTTCTGGGCCAGCTCGGCCATGCGGCAGGAGTATCCCCACTCGTTGTCATACCAGGCCAAAACTTTTACCTGAGTGTCGTCTACCACCATGGTGGATAGGGCATCAATCACGGACGACCGAGGATCGTCCCGGTAGTCAACGGATACTAACGGTCGTTCTTCGTAACCTAAAATGCCTTTGAGTTCTCCTGCAGCCGCCGTCTTAAACAGCTCGTTGACCTCGTCTACAGTGGTGGGTCGAGCCACTTCAAATACGCAGTCGGTCAAGGACGCATTTAGCATGGGTACCCGAACCGCAACACCATTAAGTTTGCCCTGGAGTTCAGGGTAAATCATGGTGATAGCGGTGGCTGAGCCAGTTGTTGTGGGGATAAGAGATAGGCTAGCTGCCCTGGCCCGACGCAGGTCTTTGTGGGGTTTATCGACGATGGTTTGAGTGTTGGTTTGGTTGTGAATTGTCGTGATTACCCCATGCTTGATGCCCAGCCCTTCTTGAAAGACTTTGACAACAGGAGCTAGACAGTTAGTTGTGCAAGAGGCGGCTGTCAACAAATGATGTTCTGCAGGGTTGTAGAGATGGTCATTAATGCCATAAACAATATTGAGTGCGCCCTGTTTAACCGGGGCAGCGACGATGACTTTTTGAACGCTACGCTTAAAATAAGGCTCTAACAGCGCTGGTGTACGAAACTGACCGGAACACTCTAGAACAATGTCTACATTGAGGTCATCCCACGGCACTTCGCCAGGGGTGGAGTGGGCGCTAAAGCTAACGGGTTTGCCATCAATCAGCAGGCGCTTGTCGCTAGCTTCGACATTTCGAGGCCAGCGACCGTGGACAGAGTCAAATGTTAACAAGTGGGCGGCTGTTGTAGTGCCACCCTGGATTTCATTGATATGGACAATATCTAACTGTGGCCAAGCTGCCCGCAGAACCAGTCGGCCAATTCTGCCAAAGCCATTAATTCCAATCCTTACCATAGCCTGGCTACACCAGAGATAGACTACCTACAGTTTAATTCAGATTGAAATAATGATCTGATGGTTTCAGCTAATTTGGGAATTTTTTTAAATGTGTTTCAAATAAAGTTGTATAGATGTCTGTCGGTTTATCCCCTTAGCGATCGCATGCTACTCGTCTAGTTTGGGAGCAAAGAGCTCGTAGCCGTGATCAAACAGGGTGAACCCCTCAACAGTGCCATCCTCACTCAAGACAAATTTTATAAAAATATCCACAACCTGGGTAAAAAACTCTGTTTCTGAGGTGGGGTAAAGCATAACCGACTCCTGCTCAGTCGCGTGGCTGATGACAAGCTGATTATTTTCAACCCGCAGTTCAATCTGTCGCTCAGGCAGCAATTGATAGGTGCCAACATACTTTTCGTAGAGGGTGGGCTCTAAGTCGATGGCCTCGTGCTGTTGAGGCATAGTGTAGGGTTCATCTAGCAGTATGGCCGCTAACCCTTCAGCGATCGCACCTGGCGCTTGATTAGTTAGGTTAAGAAGAAGACCAATGGTTAAATTTTCTTCGGGATAATACATCAGGCTAGAACGAAACCCATTAATGCCACCACTATGGTGAAAGCGCTGTTGGTCTAAGTGCGAATCGTTGATGACACCATAGCCATAAAAAGCATCGGGCTGACCTTCGGGAGCTGCCATTTTTACAGCCGCTTTGGTCAGCAGGTCGATGGAAGCTTTGCTTAAGATAGGCTGTTCTAACTCGCTACCATAGAGCCACTGATTCCAGATAGCGAGGTCTCCTAAGGTGGAATACAGTCCCCCTGCCCCTTGGGGAAGACTCATATCAATGGGATCGGTTTGTATGTATAGATCAGGACTGGCCAAGGTATACCCCTGGGCCAAATTGGGAATGACAGCAGAGGGAATCTCATAGCCAGTATTATTCATGCCCAACGGTGTCAAAATGTTGGTCTGTATATAGTCGGCATAGGATTGCCCAGATACTGTTTCTAAAATCTGAGTCAGTACAATGTAGCCAGAATTGCTGTATTTAAATTGCTCTCCAGGGTCAAACTCCAAAGGTAAATCCTTAAAGCGATCAACTAGCTGATCTAGGGTGGAAGGCAGTCGCAGCCATTGATTAATGTCAGCAAATACTTCGCCATCGAGATATTCCAGAATGCCTGAGGTGTGGGTTAGCAAATGATGGCTAGTGATGCGATCGCCTTCCGGGTAATCGGGCAGATATGAGGAAATAGGGGCTTGAATATCTAACAGCCCCTGTTCGTGTAGCTGGAGGATAGCAACAGCGGTAAATTGTTTTGTAATAGAGCCAATCCGAAATTTGGTTTCGGGAGTGTTGACAACGCCATGTTCGCGATTGGCCAAGCCATAACTGCAGGTGAGTGCAGCGTTACCATGAACAACCATGACATTGCCAGAGAGACGCCCCGTCTGGTCGTAGGCATCTAGATAAGTCTCGATTTCGGCGATGGTGTCAGCTGCAAGGGTGGTTTCTGCGGTGCACTGATCGGCCGGTGCGGGTGTCATAGGCACTTTGGAAAGCATGGGTGCTTTGGAAAGCATGGGCGCATCCTGTGATGGTAAAAACTGTAGATCCGGCGATGACATTTGGGCCATGGCCTCAGTGCCCCAGAGGGCCTCAGTGCCCCCAAGGGCCTCAGTGCCCCAGAGGGCTTGAGTGCCCCAGAGTAAGACGATAGCCATTCCTATGCGTGAAGCTAATTGAAGTCGCCTGCCCATCGTCTTACCGTGTAGAACCGTATCTGCACTTTAGCGACGTTGTTAATTGGCCTCTATAACTAAAGGTCATGGCAAATTATGACATTTGTCATGGAGGCGGTAGAGTTGGTGGTTTACCATCAGACAAGGCCACATGGAAAGTCTCTAGCTTTATTAACTAAGTGCAAAACGTCAAAAGCATGAACGCTGTCAGTCACACTACAGGAGCAGGCAAACAGGCCAAACCGGTTTCAGCGTCTATTGCCGATCTGTCCCCGTCAATTCCTAAAACTCTGCGATATGTGGAATGGGCTTTTTTAATCTTGGTGATTCTGCGCATTGGTCTGCTAATGCTCAACCGATCATTAGGCTACGAACCCGGTACAGCCGACTACATTAGCTTTAGCGTTTTGGGTGTGTTGGCAGTGCTCAGCATTGTGTTTCCTGTAGACCAGCCCATCGCCTACCGACGTGCCTATATTGGGTTAGAAATTGTTGTTCTCCTGATCAGCCGTTGGTTTACTGATTGGGGATTGGATATGTTTCTGTATCTGGTGTTGGTAAAAAGCTGTTTTTTGTTGCGGCGGCGTGATGTTATTTTAATCACTATTTTTGCGGGTGTTGCTTGGCAGCTGAGCCTAGGCCAGCGAATTTTTCATCAATTTTCAGCCCCGATAGATGAGCTTCGAAAACAGTTTGAAGCGTCCCTAGAGGTGCCTGTACCACTGCTGGTGTTAGATGTCGTTGTTAACAGTACAACAATTTATATTGTCACCTGTTTGTTGATTATTTTGCTGTGCTGGACTGTGTTATCTGAACGCAAAAGCCGACAGCAGGCGGCAGCGCTATCGCAGGAAGTTAAGATACTGGCAACAGATTTAGAGCGCACCCGCATTGCCCGCGATATTCATGATTCTCTGGGTCATACGTTGACGACTCTAAATGTGCAGCTAGAAGTGGCTCAGACGCTGTACTCTCAAAATCCAGATCAGTCTGTGCAAGCATTAGATCGAGCTAAAATACTATCCAGCCAATCTCTACAGGAGGTCCGCCGAGCAGTTTCCACGATTCGCCATGGTACATTTAATTTGCCTGAGGCACTAACGGGGCTGGTGGAGCAAATTCAACAGGCCCACACGGCTGAGCCATTGATGTTTGAGACGCGTATTAGTCTACCCAGTCTGCCACTCCAGGTGAGCCAACAGCTTTTTCTAATTATTAAAGAGGGGCTGACCAATATTCAAAAACATGCCCAGGCTTCGACTGTAAAGCTGTGGGCTCAAAAAAATGCTGAGGGTATTGCAGTCGGTCTTTCGGATAATGGCGTTGGATTTGTTCCTGGATCAACGATTACGGGATATGGCTTACGTGGGATGCAGGAAAGAGTACAGCTGTTGGGAGGGCAGATGACCATTCAGAGTGTGCCTGGCAAAGGCACCTTAATTCAGGTAACTGTGCCGCAATGATTCAGATTTTGCTGGTGGACGATCAGCCGATGTTTCGGCAAGGGTTAGCGTCGTTATTAGCGCTAGAAGACGACCTTGAGATTGTGGGGGAGGCTAACCACGGTCAAGAAGCGATCGCACTCGTCGTTCAGCTGCAGCCGGATGTGATTTTAATGGATGTCCGGATGCCTGTGTGTAATGGAGTCGACGCCACCCGTAAAATTCATCAGCAGTTTCCGTGGATTCGAATTTTGGTGCTAACGACGTTTGATGAAGATGAGTATGTGTTTGAATCGCTCGAAGCTGGAGCCCTGGGATATTTATTAAAAAGTACGCCCGCCAAACAGGTTGCGATCGCAATCCGTAACCTCCACGAAGGCTATAGCCAGCTAGGCCCCACCATTGCCCCTAAGGTCTTTTCTCAGGTTAAACCAGAGCAGACCCATGCAAAAGTAGATTTACGAACACAGTTTAATACCAGAGAGTTAGAAATTCTCACACTGCTAGGTCAGGGACATAGTAATCGCGAAATTGCCGCCGCACTGCATTTAACTGAAGGCACTGTGAAAAATCACCTGACCAATATTTTTTGTCAGTTAGACGTTCGAGATCGCACCCAGGCTGCCCTATGGTCTCATCAACATCTGCTGTCGTAGAACTACACTTTGCTGTAGGCAGAGAGATACTTAATCAACACCTTTAGGATGGGCTGGGCCTTGATGGGTTTACTCACAAAATCGGATGCTCCAACGATTTTGGCCCGCACCCGATTAGAAACTGTCTTGCTAGTGGTCACAATAATAATTGGGGTCAACTTAAACAGAGAAATGCGTCGAATCTGTGCACACAGCTCGTAACCGTTGGTTACGGGTAAAACCAGTTCTAAAAAAATGAGCTGAGGCTTTAGATCTATCAGCTGCGACAGAGCCTGCAGCGAATCCGAAATATTGACATAGCGATACCCTGCTCCCTCCACGATATTGGCCATCGTCTGACTATCGGCTGGGCTGTCATCAATGTAAACAACCGTCGCGTGGTCAGGCGCGTAGTCAGGCTGGGAGCCGTTTCTGTCAGCACCTGTGGTAGATGTGCCCACCGGCCTGGGGGAGCTTAGCTCGTCACCTGAAACTCGCGCTGTCTGATCCAGCAAGGTTTCAATTCTTTGTAAAACATGTTTAGCAGAGGCAGGTTTACGAATGTAGGCATCAAAACCCGTTTGAATTAGGATTTGCCCATCCACAGCGGGTGCGGCCATGGCAATCACTGGAATCAGCCATGTAGGACTAGACTCTTTGAGACGTTTGATCACCTGCCAGCCATTTAACCCTGCGACATCAACATCCAAAACAATCAGGTCGGGAGCTTCACTCACCGCCAGGGTCAGCCCTTCATCGCCACGTTGGGTGGTCACCACCTCATACTCGTACAGCTTAAACGCATGTTTCAGTATCTGACGGCTGGCTGTATCTGGGTCAATCAATAGAATTTTAGCCATTAGACACTTTGTAAAAACGGCTAAAACGCCTATCTATTAAAAGCATTATTCTCTAGCAGCATAGCCCTTCTAGCATCCTTGGACATTCGCACGAGGGCTAACGACTGAATACTCAAGGATGACAGAACGATTCAACACAGATAGGTGATGTCTGTCTGTTGCCAGACTATGGACACACACTCATTTAACCAACTCCTGAAAAAAAATCAGGCAAACTACGGATTTTAATCGATAATATAAAGTTTTTTAAAGCCAGTGATTTTACTTACGTACATGGCTGTGTCATTCACAGGCGATTTATGAGAGGTCACCCAGCTGATGTAACGAAACATCCACTGAACTCCACTATTTTTTCTAGCATTGCTGATCTTGGGGATGGTTTTAGCCATAAGAGGCGCTTTTTAAGCTCTACTACTCTAGATCGATTCATTTCCTAAATCAGCCGCTGCTTTTTTTGAGAGGAAATCAGATTAATGCCCATACGGAATGTCTAGGGTAGCAATATTTCTCTTAAGCGCTGATGCTCTATAAGTGCTTATGCCTCAAACATAACTGTTGTTACTGTTCCTATTTCAGCTGTCGATTCAATCGTAAAATTTCCTCCGTGGGCGTCTATAATCCGTTTTACAATCGCCAATCCTAACCCTGTACCGGTAGGCTTTGTTGTGAAAAATGGTTTGGTTAGATTTGGTAGTACGTCTGGTGGAATGGGAGTACCGCCATTGTGAATCTGAAGACGAATATGGTCTGGTGTTGTTTCTAGATAACAAGTCACAGTATCCCCTGGTGCAACTGCTTCACAGGCGTTACTCACCAGATTGATCACTACCTGTTTTAATTTATCGGCGTCGCCTTGAATGGTAATTAAATCACCGACTGGTTTAAATATAATCGATCGATTGGCAGCCGCAGGCTGGGCCCGGAGGGTATCTAATACGGTGGTGGTTAACTCCGTTAAATTTACCGCCGTCGTTTGCAGCGTTTGGGGTTTGGCATAGAGCAAAATCTCATTGAGAAGAGATTCTAAACGGCTAGCTTCGGAACTCGCTAGCTCTAACCGCTTCATATTTCTCTCAGATAGCTCAGTGCTCAGTAACGCGCTTAGACCCATTTTGACAGTGGTGAGGGGGTTACGCACCTCATGGACAATCATAGAGGCCAACTCTCCAACTTCGGCCAGGGCCGCCAGGGCCTGTTCCGCCCGTTTGCGATCGCGAATATCCCTAACAATGGCCACCACGCAGGGCCGGTCGGCATACTCCAGCATAGAGGCAGAAATTTCTGCTGGTATAGTGGTGCCAGATTTCGTCAAACAGGTCAGCTGGTCTGTCCAACCTTGTCCTTTTTCTAAAACAGAGGCGGTAAAGGCCATCAGCTGGGGCATCTCCCCGGGGTGAACGCTGGAAATATGAACGCTCTCTAAGAGTTCTTTGCGACTATATCCCAACATCTGAGTTGCTTGGGGGTTGGCTTCTAAGATGCGATCGCTACTGGGGTCAATGACAAAAATGGCATCGTTAGAGGCATTAAAAATGCGCCGCAGCCGATTTTCACTTTCCTTAAGCTGGGCATTTAGCTGAGTCAGCTCGGTGGTGCGCTGAGCCACCCGCTGTTCTAATTCAGCATTGATCGTCATTAGCTCTGACTGAGTAGCCCGCAGCTCTTGGGTTCGTTTAACTACTTCGGCCTCTAAGACTTCGTTAAAGCGCTGTTGTTGCTGAGCGAGCTGGTGGTTATCAATCGCCGTTGCCGCTCGCTCAGCAAATAGCTGTGCCGTGTTGATCAAATCAGAGGCAAACTGTCGCGACTGTTGGCTAAAGGTGCAAATAGTACCAATGGTCGTACCCGCAGGTGTCCGTAGGGGCACCCCCAGATAGGCGCTATAGCCCTCTGGCCCAGCACCATGGCTAGAGTCTTGAATAAAATTTTCTACCGTCAGCGGGCAGCCGGTCTGAAAGACTTTATCTGTGAGGGTGCCGTGCAGCTCATAAATTTCTTCTGGGTCGGTATCTAAATCAATGGTGCTCGCTAAAATTCGTTCTGAATCGTCCCAGCAGAGAGTAACAACGGCCCAATCTGTCCCTAAAATGCTCTGTACCCCCTGAGCTATGCTTTGCAAGTAGCTGCTGAGATCGCGATCGCGATAGCTTAAGCTAGCCAGCGTATTGAGAGTTTGTTGAGCCAGTAGCTGCTCCGAATTAGACATAGCAAATGTAGTTAAACCAGGAGAACCAGACCGGCATACTCCCTATTTGACAATACAATACCGATTCACGTCCCAGGCTTTGTTGTCAAAATTCTATGTCTTGCTGGTGTTTGAGTTAAAGACTGTTACGGTCTGTTTTGCCGTGATCTGCTTGCCACTGCATAAATCAAAAGCTGTGGCTATCCCATGGGATAGCCACAGCTTAAATTAGATAACGACGCGTGCAATGACTATGAGGCGGTAACCGTCTCAGTAGTATCCACTAAATTATCCAGTAAACTGTCAGAAGACTTGGCAGTTTCATCAGTGACGGAGGGAAGTTCTTCAGGAATTTCAAATCGACAGCTACCACAGCGTAAAAAAGAGCCAGATTTACTGGCATGCCGCAGCAAACGAACACCACAACAGGGGCATAACTCCATCAGCATAAAAAACCTCATTAACAACAGTTTTGTATTTAAAAGCTGCTCACCAGTAGCCTAGGTTACTGATAAACAGCTAAAAGGTATGCATTGTTTTAATCATGGGCCGTAGAACTATCAATACGGCCTATGTTTGGACGCCTTAACAAACCACATTTTTGGGTAATCTCTGAAACGTCCACCATTTTCTCAAATTAAAACGACAAGCGGCATTCGTGACATGCAAATACTGTACGCATGGTTGCGCCCAATACAATAGATCTGCACACATTGTCTTTACAATAACAAGCTAAGAGAGTTCCTGCCATAGCCTCTAAGGCAATAGCCTGTTTTTAATAGCCTGTACATTGGTAGCTTTAGTCGGCTATCCCTTTACCGACCAGTGATACGTTTAGGGCCAGGCAATATTTGTTTATTGGTCAAATACTTATGTAGCTCATGGGCATTTAAGCGACAAAGATCTTTAGCAAGCTCGCTGACGGTCATCGCTGACGGGATGTGAGCGGATACAGACTCACGCAAAGCACCTAAAATGTGGGGTTCTGCCACCAGTACCAAATGATGGCCTGGAGTGTTTTGGGCAATGGTGCCAACATGCTGTACCACTTTGCTGGCAAAGCGTCGATTAATCTCCGTAAACTGTGTTGTCTTTTCGTGGCGGTTGCCGTGATGTTTACGCCCAATCAGATTGTTGTTAGTCCCTTTGGTCGCTATGGGTTTTTCGGCATTATTTAAGCTGCTGTGCTCGGTTAAATGAGGCCCTGATTGTCCTTGATCAGAGAACTCGGCAGCGGCAAGGGTGAAAAAACGAGCATGGACACCATCGACAACCGCAACGAGATAGGAGCGCATAAAAACCTAATTGTATTGAGAATCACAAATAGATTCTAGCAGTGGAATTCTCTTGATTTACTCTTCTCAGCAACAGCTCTAGCAGAATGATATGTCTATTCAGATGATAGAAAAAACTCAAAATTGCGCTATGGATGGTGTTTTGCAGAGGCATTTTTGGAGCTGGGACACTATTGGCTATGCTGGGTCAAACAAAAAAATTGGCAATACTTTGAAAAAGTACATATTATTTGCCTAATCTGTTGTAGGTTGATACTTTCTGATTAAAATTAAGTATCAATCGCCACTGTTAAGATCCCTGTAGACGCTTTTGTTAGCCAATGATCACTGATTTAGAGACAAAACTCTCTCGGCGCCCTATGGGTTGGAAACAAAAACAGTGGTGTGGGCTAGTTCTCGTGCCTGTGATTTTTTTGATGCTGGGGAGTCATGTCCAGGCTCAGCAGCAGGTGAGGTCCATCCAGGCACCAGCCCCTTACAATGCCTGTAACCTGCGAAGTGGAGGAGGAACTCAGTACAGTGTTTTGGGGACCTTTCGCAACGGTAACTCGGTGACGCTACTGGGCGAATCTGGACGTGGCTGGTATCGGGTGCAGGTGGGGCAGCAAATTGGCTGGTTAGCTCGGCAGTGTTTGGGTCTCTAGTCCGATTTGCTATCGGTCAGTGTCCGACCTACGACAGTGTCCGGTCCAAGACTAGACTATATCTACACCGGGTAAGACTGTTCAGCGGTGCATATAATATATGCTCGCGGTGATTAGGCGTTTAGAGCGACTTGAGTCATGGATTTTGATACGTTCACTGAGTTTATTCAAAAAAGCTTTCGGGTTTCTTTGGGGGCTGCTGCATCGGCAGTGGAGGCTGTTCAAGACCCACAGGCGTCTGCTAATAAGTTTTCTGATATTGGGACAGACTTTAATCGTTTAGCCGACGAGCTTGAGGTAAAAGGTGCCCTAACGGAAAAAGAAGCCCGTGAATTTGTAGATAATTTTAGTAGTAACTTTGACGGTCAGTTTCCCAATCCCTTTGCTCAGTCACCGGCTAGCAGTGCAACTGTTAATACGGTGGCTAAACCTGTGGCAGACAGCGGTATCCAGGCTGAAATTAAGGCCCTAACCGAGCAGCTGTCGGCCATTCGTCAGGAAATTGAACAACTCAAGGCGCAGGGTTCCTAACGTTTGATTGTGCACGTGGTTTTTAGCCAGAGTGTTAAGTTCAACACTCTGGTTTTTTTGCGATTCGAAATTGGCAGCTGACGCTGTGTAGCTACGACTGGAGCATTCCTGACGTTATTCCAGTAGGCATCTTATGAAGCACTTTGCTGTTTTGATTCAGCTATTGCGCGATCGCGACCAGTTTCTTAAAGACATCCAACACGACGTCAAGCTTGAGCGCAAAATCTTTTCGTTGCTGGTGGTCAGCTGCATCTTTTTTGGAGTCTATGGGGCGATTATTGGTTCATCGAGCAGTTGGCTACAGATGCTGGCATCGGCCATCAAACTACCGGCGCTCTATCTGATTACGCTGGGTATCTGTTTACCGACGCTTTACTTTTTTGATATTCTCTTTGGGTCTAAGCTAAATTTTCGTCAGTACGCCGCTATCTTAATGACCACTGTCGCCGTCATTAGCGTGCTGCTGTTTAGCTTTGCTCCGGTAGTTCTATTCTTTTTGATTTCTATTCAGGGGTATAACTTCTTTCTACTGCTCAATGTGGCGGTGATGGGGCTGACCGGCGTTATTGGGGTGCGTCTGTTTTATCAGGGAATGCGTCAGATTGTGGGGGCTGATGCCGCCGGTAGTCGACTGCGCAACCGGTTGCTCTTGGGCTGGCTAGGACTCTATGCCCTGGTGGGGTCCCAGTTAGGGTGGACATTACGTCCCTTTTTTGGAGCCCCCAATGAGCCATTTCAGGTGTTTCGACCCGAGATTGAAGGAAATTTTTACGCTCAGATTCTAACCAGTCTGGCCTCGTTGTTAGGGCTCTAATAAGGGAAAAACGCAGCGCGCATGAGTGGAGTCAATCTGGATAACCTGCGGATTACAAATCGCGACTTGGATGAGCTGACGGGGTTAGATATTAGTGATTTATCCATGGGCTGGGGAACGCGCCTGAGCGTATTTCAGCGACCTCGGCTGCGCTGGGCCTGGCTGATGAATCAAGCACTGGTGCTGGCTGTGGCCTTGGTGCTCTGGCTGCCGGTATGCTTGGTGCTAGGGCAAAATTTGGCCGCCGATGCTATCGGTCTATTTATAGTGCTAGGGGGAGTGGGTGCGATCGCAACCACCGCAGCCTACAGTAGCTATGGCATTTACAAAGGTCGACAGCTCAAGGTCCTTAGCCACCTGCTAGACGAAGTTGATCGCTTTAACGAGATGATCAAAGCGGTTGAAATTTTAGCAGAGCTGCGTCAGACCGATCAGACCTCTAGACGTTTGATGTTAGATAACCCAGATGCCGTTCAAGAAGCCCTGCACCTAACCCGTGAGAGTCTAGTATGCGCACTAATGAGCGATCGCATCATGCGCAAACACCACCGATTTATCACCCGTCGGCAAGAGCTGTTTATCAATATTGAAACTAACCTTGCCAGTCTTCAAACCCTTACAGCCACAGATATGGCAGGGGACTACGGCCAGCTGCTCAACGAAGCCCTCCAGGTGGGTACCAGTGTTCATCAAGAATTGAGAAATATTGGCCGTGATTGACTGTCAACGACTAACTGTCGACGCTATCTCAGCCTTTATGAATCTTTAGAGCAAATGTTAAGCTCATCTGCGGATGCAAATTGGTGTAACCTGCTACGCAAACAAGTGAGGTTTAATAGATAATGATACAGATATTTCCACAGTGATGTCGTTTTACAGAAGTGTCTGCCCTCTGTGGGTTTAAGGACTTCAAAGGTAATTTTTGTTTATGAGAAAAACATTCGTCCTCGATACCAACGTGCTTTTGCACGACCCCAAGGCTATTTACCGCTTCGAGGAGAATGATGTCATTTTACCCATTGCCATTATTGAAGAACTAGACCGGTTTAAAAAGTCACTGGATGAAACCGGTCGTAACGCGCGGCAAGTGTCTCGTACCCTGGACAAACTAAGGGGGCAAGGCAGCTTAACCGATGGTATTTGTTTAGAAGGAGATGGCAAACTCGTTGTCTCTTTGTGTCACCAAGAAACGCTATCGTCACTTCCTCTAGAACTTGAAGGGGATAAAGCTGACAATGAAATTTTAGCCGTCGCCTTAGAACATAAACAAACCTGTCAGTGTCCTGTCGTTCTCATTAGTAAGGATGCCAATCTCCGCATTAAGGCTGATACTTTGGGGTTGGCCGCCGAGGACTATGAAACCGACAAGATTGACATTGACGATCTGTATTCTGGAACAGGGGAATTGCTGGTCGATGCGGAACAGCTCAGCGAACTTTTTCGAGGTGGCACTCTAACGCTGGAGGGAAAGTTTTATCCCAATCAGTCCCTTACATTAGTTGATGTTAACAATCCAGCCCACACAGCACTCGCTGTGGTGGACAGTAAAGCAGAACGCATTATCCCGCTGCCCAAGGTGCCCTATGCTGGAATCTCACAAATTCATCCCCGCAATCGAGAACAGAAATTTGCCTTAAATCTGTTATTGAACGATAACATTCCTCTGGTAACCCTGGTGGGAAAGGCTGGCACAGGGAAAACACTGTTGGCGATTGCTGCCGGTGTTCAGAAAGTGTCTGAAGAAAGAGTCTACAGCCGTTTGCTGATCTCTCGTCCGGTGGTGCCCATGGGGCGAGATATTGGCTATCTTCCTGGAGATGTTAATGATAAGCTAACGCCCTGGATGCAGCCCCTATACGACAACTTTGATCTCATTTTTGGCACTCAAGATCCTACCGGTAAGCCTGCTCACTGGCGTCGGGGACATGAAGAACTCATGGACATGGGGCTACTGCAAATTGAAGCCTTGACCTATATTCGAGGACGAACATTGCCAAAACAGTTTTTGATTGTTGATGAAGCTCAAAATTTAACCCCCCACGAGGTAAAAACTATTCTCACCCGTGCTGGTGAGGGCACAAAAATTGTTTTGACAGGGGATACCGCGCAAATTGATAATCCATATGTGGATGCGGCCAGTAATGGGCTCACCTACGTGGTGGAGCGATTTAAACATGAGGCCCTGGCTGGTCATATTTTGTTGACCCGGGGTGAACGCTCAGCGCTAGCGGAGAGGTCTACAGAACTGCTGTAGGGTCGTAGCGTGGTACGCACCGGTCCTACAATAGTAGGTTGCTGGATGGGAAAGCTAGAATGGGTGTATTCAGCGACCTTTTCAATTTCAGCATGGCTATTCAGCAGGGCGACTACGAAAATCTGCTTGCAAGATGCAGCGACTACCAAGGGGCATTAGCGCTGCTAAAGCAACATCGCCCCTATCTAGAGATGTTGCCCAGTATTCGCCGCCCTCAGGAAAGCATCGTTACAATACCGCTGCCCAATATCAGCGTGCGTCGCTCTCTTGAGAGTGCGACCGGCCCGCTTAATAAACGTCGTGAGGTGGTGCCTTTGCCCTGCGACCTGGTTATTCTCATGTGCGATCCTGAGTGGAAAATCAAAACCGGTGTGGATGTTGTTCTGTTTATCCACCGTCCAGACGAGGACTTTTCAGAACTGTTGTGCCGCTGGCGACAGACTCAAATTCTACTTTCAGAAAGCTATGAGTGGCTGATGCCTATGGGGTACGAGCACTTGTTAAATGAAGGGTCTGAGCGTCCCTATCCGCTGTTTGTTACTTTTCCACAAACGCCCGAGCGGATTATTCGTGGTTTAAACGGAGCAAAGCTGCCGGTAATTGTCTATACGCCAACGCTGTGGAGCGATCCTGACGAGCGGGCGGGGTTAGTGGAGCCTCTCCAGTTTGAATCTGAAGAACTGATCGATGATGGCGACGAAGCACTGCGGGAATGGGGGATTGATATTGAGGCTGCGGATGAGGGTAACGAGCCTTAAAAATTGGCATTGCTGATCCTCGGGATGACGTTAGCTGCGAGAGGCCGTTAATTAGCGATAGCTGCAGATCGGTTCATTCCCTAAATCAGCAATCGCTAAAAATTAGACGTGTTGTTGGTCTGCATAGGTACCGTCATAGATGCCCTAGAATGTCCTGGTGCGCGAGTTTTGAGTTCTGAGTTTTGAGTTTTGAATTAAATGGCTCACCACCACGCCGTGCTGTTTTGCGATCGCCCTGGCTGTGGCTAACTCTGCTAGCCCATGGGGTGTACTGGCTGACGGCGTTTCCTAACCCGGATGAAGCCTATTACTGGCTGTGGGGACAGCATTTAGATTGGTCTTATTACGATCATCCGCCATTTCATGCCTGGGTACAGGGTGTGTTTTCTGGGTTTGGACAGTCTCAATTTGTGCTGCGATTGCCCACACTTTTGAGTAATGGACTATTTTTTGGGATTTACTACCAAATCTCAACGTATCTCTATGCTCAGCGTGCGACTGACGCTTGGTCCGTCATTTTTCTATGCTGTTGGAGCAGCCCGCTTTATTTTTTGTTTTTGACCCTGGCCTGGCACGACCAGTGGCTAATTGCCTTTTCATTAACGTCAGCCTATTGGTTTATCCGATTTTTAGACGGGGTGTGGGTCAACGGTCGGGGCCGCACAATGTATCTCTACGGCGGGTCGATCGCCCTAGGTCTGGCCGGGCTGTGCAAGTACACAGCGGTATTTATTGGACTCACAGCCCTTGCAGTCATGGTGAGTCAGCCAAAACTGCGATCGCTTTTGAGAGATGGTCGACTGTACATAGCCGTTGCGATCTCAGCTCTCTTTACATTACCTATTTTGATCTGGAATTTTCAAAATGATTGGCTATCGTTTCAATATTATGTAACCCGCAGCGTAGACAGTGGTGGCGGCCCCACACTGCGGCCAGATGCCGTGTTGTTTTTCTGGCTCACCGCCGCCTTGATTTTATCGCCTCCCCTGGTGTGGGTCTTGGTGAAATCAGTACGGCTCAAACTGTCTTCTCCCCTTTCTCCTACCTATCGAGCCATGGCTCTAGGGTTATTTTTTATCTCAACCGGGTTATTGTCACTGGTAGGGCTGTTTTCAACTGCCCTTTACTACTGGAATATTCTGGCATATTTGCTTTTACTACCGCTGACACCGCTGTTTTTCATAGATAAAAAATCAGAAACTCTACGTTACTGGGGCTGGCTCAACGGGATACAGATTTTAGGCACTATTGTGGCTTGGCTGTTGGTAATCAACTATTGTCTGCTACCGGTGACAGCCCTGTTTGGCCCAGACGGTGATCCTGATGGCCGCATGTCCTTTGGCTGGCGGCAGGTGGCAACCGTGGTTAACCGCTACGCCCCGAGCCACGAACTGCTGTTGACCACCGACTATCGCTCCGCTTCTGCCCTAGCCTATGCCCTAAATGACGATAGCGTCCTGGCGGTGTCTGAGCGCATCGATCAGTTTGATGTCTGGGCTAGTTCCCGTCAGCTAATGGGGCATAGGGCCCTGGTATTAGCCGATGACTGGCATCCCTTTACTGAGACTGGGCCACTCCAGCTAGAGCAAGGCTGGGAACAGCTAGAGACAATTTCAGTGCAGCGATTTGGAGTAAAAATTAAGGATTATTACCTATATTCGGGTGTAGTGGCGGGAATAGGAGAAACAGAAGACACTCGGCTTTCTAATATTGGTTTAACTTCCCTCAATTCCAGCCTGATGCTCACACTTAAATCCGCGCTGACGCCACTGCTCTAAATTGACTGAACTGAGGGCCACGACGCGATCGCAACCAGGCTTATAAACCTGAGCCACAGCTGCCCACACGACACTACGACCCACATCGAGGACGGTTTTGAAGGTAGATTCTTGATTGCCAGGGATACCCGTTTCTTCAACAATCAGAGGCTCCACCCAAATCCCTTGAGCCCCAAGCAAAATTCGAGCGAGCATTAGGGCCCGGCGAGTATGACTACCGGATGTGACCAGAGTGACATGACGCACCTGCCAGCGCTCGAGTATGGGGGCAGAATAAACAAAATTACCAAATGTAGAGTCAGCACAGTCTTCTAGCCAGACCTGGCTGAGGCTGGCCTCGGCCTGTTCAAACAGCAAACGAATACACGGATCAACAGAACCAGCCGACACTAAAACAGGCTTTGGGGCGGAAAATGTGCTGGCTAACTGAGCCATATGCATTTCTCGACTGATGCTGCCCCCTAAGACCAGGTAAGCATCCGTTGGGCCTTTGCTAGAACGCCAGAGCATACTGAGATTGGCTAGCGTAGCAACCGCTACTATCAGCACTATTCCCAGCCCAACATATTTTAAGCGCCGTTTTAGAGACCTGGAATTGGACATTTTGCATCGCTCTCGATACTGGCTTCCGTAAATATACTCCTGTAATTATGCGGTTCGAAGAATATTCTGTAGATGGACTAGGAGTCTTTGAGGACGTAGTATTTAAGATATTTGATCAGTCTAGTGAATTCTTTTTCAAAGGCTGTTGAATGTCATCAACTGTGCCCACAACAAAAATAAGGTTTGGATAAAGATCCGTTTAATTTAGGTAATCGGCCTATTCTGTAGGCTAGATTAAATCCAGTATTTATGCTGAAAAACTAAGTATGTAGGGGTCTGATTCTGAACGGTCTGCTACTTTATATCTGATCGTGATATTTCAGATTTGTTAACGCCATCGTGACTACACAAGTTTGAATTCTTATTTTTGTTAGCGTATTTAATATCGGGCTATCTACTCCTTCGCCTAGACTCTTACATTGCTTCTAACCCTTCAGTTAATCCCTGCTGCAACCGTTTCAATGAAAACCAGATTAGAGTTACTGCGGTCGACTGGTGCGATCGCAGCGGTTATTCTAGCACCTGCACTTTTAACTTCATTTCCAGCTGAAGCGGCGTTTACGGATGGACCCAAGGCTATTCTTGATGAAGCCTGGCAGATTGTTAACCGCGAATATGTTGACGAATCCTTTAATCGCACCGACTGGATTGAAGTTCGTCAAGAGCTGTTAGGGCAGAGCTACACGTCACGTCAGGCTGCCTACACTGAGCTACGCCGTGCCCTGCGTCGTCTTGATGATCCCTACACTCGGTTTTTAAGCCCTGAGCAGTATGCTGAGCTCACCGATCAAACCTCTGGGGAAGTGTCTGGCATTGGTATCCGGCTGACTCGGGATCGCGCGGCCGGTGCGGTCGTTGTTACCGATGTGATTGCTGGCTCTCCAGCCGCAGATGCTGGACTAATGGTGGGGGATCGCATTTTAGTTGTCGACGGTCGTTCTATCGATTTTCTCAGTGCAGAGCGTACGTCTCAGCTGCTGCGTGGTGACGCTGATACCCAGGTGACGCTCACCATTGAGCGCAATAACGAGTCTCAAACGCTTGTGCTATCCAGGGCTCGGGTGGAGGTGCAGACAGTCAACGCCAAAATCGAGCAGCAAGGAGGCCTTAAGGTGGGCTATATCCGTCTAGATGAATTTAGCGCCCATGCGGCCGAGCAGATGCAGGTGGCCATTTCTGATTTGAGCAGCCAGGGGGCCGATGCATTTGTGCTGGATTTACGGGACAACCCCGGTGGGTTGCTGCAGGCCAGTATTGACATCTGTCGGATGTGGTTACGCCGTGGCCCCATTGTCCGGACAGTTGATCGCAGCGGCGATAGCGAAGAAATTTCAGCTAACCGCACCCATCTAACCGAGCTACCGCTGGCTGTTTTAGTCAATGGTGAATCGGCTAGCTCCAGTGAAATTGTGACAGGCGCATTGGGGGACAACGATCGAGCAATTGTTGTCGGCAGTCCCACCTTTGGGAAAGCCCTGGTGCAGTCGCTACACGGTCTTTCGGATGGGTCAGGGATCGCTGTGACGGTGGCCCACTACTTTACCCCCAACGGCACTGACATCAGCCGCAAGGGCATTACGCCCGACATTCAAGTTGATCTATCTTCGGATCAACGTAGCACTCTATCTAACAATCCAGATTTAATGGGAACGCCGGAAGACCCTCAATTTACTGAAGCGGTCTCAGCGTTGGCGATAGAGGTGGCCGCGACTAGAGAGGGGCAACAGCTTTCTAGCGATAACAGCTCGCTAGTGCCGTATATCCCCCAGCTGGGCCGTACGCCCCAGTAGAGGTCAGTAGTAGACGTCAGTTGTCAATCATTAACGCTGTGGCGAGAGAAGCTGTAGATCCGCTGGGTGCTAAG
The DNA here is from genome assembly GCA_038748405.1 of Cyanobacteria bacterium P01_H01_bin.21. Lineage (GTDB taxonomy): Bacteria > Cyanobacteriota > Cyanobacteriia > Phormidesmidales > Phormidesmidaceae > Leptothoe. Next base: position 26,041 of record JBCDIX010000059.1, read on the forward strand.
CTCCTTGCCAATCACGTCGGGTGATTGCCAGCTAAAAATTTGACGGTCTAGCCCTACCTGCAGAGTGGTAAACGGATCGCTGCCGTTGGCAATGAGCAGATCTAGCTCTTCTAGATCAGACCATTGAATTAGCTTGTCTAACAGCGATGCGATCGCACGTCGATAGGCATTATCTGGCTCTTCATACCAGTCACTGGCCACCGATTCCGCCAGCCCTAAGTTAACAATCAGCGCTTGAGGGCTAAACAATGAGACAGCGATTGACCGCGCCTCTTCCTGCAGTAATAGACCTGCATCATGGGCTAGCTGTCGGAGGCGATTAACCGTTTCATGCCGTTGGGCAGAAGGCAGTGGGTCAGCCCATAGAAGGGCCAGGGTGCCCAAATATGAACGCAGCAGCAAATGCCCTAGCTTTTGGGCCTTTGTCGATAGATAGTCAGAATTGTAGGTGTTGGTTTCGATCAGTAGGGGCATGCGGTCGACCATTTCCAATCCATATCCCTTAAGACCCGCAATCTTACGTGGGTTGTTGGTGATCAGCTTAAACTCATGCACCCCCAGGTCATTCAAGATTTGAGCCCCAATACCATAGTTGCGTTGGTCTGCTGGTAGCCCTAGCTTTTCATTAGCCTCCACCGTATCGAACCCTAAATCCTGTAGCGAATAGGCCTTGAGCTTATTGACCAAACCGATACCGCGCCCCTCTTGACGCAGGTAGACCACCACACCTGCCCCCGCATTTTCGATCATCTTAAGGGCTGTCTGTAGCTGCAGTCGACAGTCACATCGCAGTGAACCCAGAGCGTCACCCGTCAGACATTCTGAATGAACTCGCACCATCACAGGTTTAGTGCCAAAGGTGTCAGGATTTCCTTTAACGATGGCCACATGCTCAGAATTGTCTAGCAGATTGCGATAAGCATAAATTTGAAATTTACCAAACTGAGTGGGCAGATCAGCAACCGCCTCTCGCTTAACCAACCGTTCGTGACGAAGACGATAGCTAATCAAATCAGCAATGCTGATCAGCTTCAAACTATGGGTTTGGGCATAGTCAATCAACTCTGGCAAACGGGCCATGGACCCATCTGCATTTTGAATTTCACAGATTACACCGGCAGGATACAAACCTGCCAGTTTAGACAAGTCCACCCCCGCGTCCGTATGGCCAGCTCGCTTTAGCACCCCCCCTTCTTTAGCACGTAAGGGAAAAATATGTCCCGGTCGCCGCAAATCTTGGGGGTTAGCCTTGGGGTTGATAGCGACTTGAATCGTGCGGGCCCGATCTTCTGCTGAAATTCCTGTAGTGACGCCCCAGTTTAAGCTAGCGTCAATGCTGACGGTAAATGCAGTTTGTTCATTCTCATCCTCAAATCCGCTACCGCTAACCATCAGCGGCAAATCTAGCTCATCTAGCCGATCGCCCGTCATCGCCAGACAGATCAGTCCGCGAGCTTCAACCGCCATAAAGTTAATCATATCGGGCGTTGCAAACTGGGCGGCGCAGACAACGTCTCCCTCGTTTTCCCGATTTTCATCATCCACAACAACAATTGCTTTGCCAGCAGATAAATCCATGAGGGCTGAGTCGACGCTGTCAAACTCAAATGACGCTAGCTTCTGTTCTATAGCCTGATCTGGTTTAGACGATTGAGGGGATGGATTAATGTTGGCAACCACAGATTCCTGCCTATTGACTGTCAATTGACTGTCAATAGATTGTAGTGCGTTATCTTCAAGGTTGCGTCAGGCAGCCGCTATGGAGATGCGGGCTCGGAATTTTGCAGAGGGTCGATCAGCACAATGGGATGCCGAGTTGGATCTTCTTGACCGCTTTGCTCGCGCATAATTCGACTCGACTGCTCTGGGTCAAAACTGTGGCTAAAGTCCTGCCACACACCAGCATGTTCCTTCTCTAAGGAAAGAATAGAATGATTGAGCTGGTTTAGCTCCACCTTTTGCTGTTGATAGTAAGGCAGCAGCTTAGCAATCGTAGAGGTCGCCACCACAGCCAGCAGTATATTTACAGTGAGCTTGACCGTAGACTCTAACACCAACGACTGGCGTGCCTTTCCTCGGATAACCACTGGCCTTGATTTTCGAGCCATAGACGTTAGTTCCAATATGCCGCTGTTTAGTTTCCCCATATTATGGGACCTATTGTTTCATTTGCACTATTAATTTGGTCTTTTACCAAAAAATAAAAAACAGCCCTAAGCGGTCTAAGCTTAGAGCTGCTATGAACATTGCTCAAAAAGATCGGCTATGCTTCAAACATCAGACTGAACTAGATGGATCACTCTATGCCTTTGAAGCGAATGGCTAACCAGGTGCTAACAAATTAGCGGGCGGCTAGAAAAAGTCAGGTAATCAGACAAGGGTCTGCTCCGATCCCTACTTATAGAGCTCGGTCCCAAGGCGCAGGGCCAGGACACCCGGAATTAAAGCAATCAGCAACGCGATGATGATTTGAGTATCAGATAAAGCCATGGAGTATTAAGTTCCTTATCGACTACTATGCTCTTAGAGAATTGTTGACCAAAACTGACGTAATCAGGCGCTTCGTAGTCAATCTGTTACAGAGTTTAACAACAGGGATATAAAAATTATCTGGCCTCTGGTTGCTTTGACTCTCTTTTGTCATCCCTTTTTTCAATCTTTGGTCTGGGATTTCTGACTAGGGTAGATTTACGCAAAAAAGGATTGATCGCTGTGGTTTTGCAGAAAATATAAGGTTCTCAAATTATCTCAGTGAAACTATGGAACTGAATTAGAATGTAGCTTTGACAACATCGATTTGAATAGCTAATGCGCTATCACTACTTAGCGCAACTGATTTAAGATCTACACTTTTTTAGAGGCTGCTTATGTGCAGTCAACTTTTAAACGATGAGTACAACACCCTCTGAAATCGATAGCAATACTTCAATTGCGTCAAATAGTGTTGGTCAGTCTACAGGCGTCGCTTCACCCTTTCGTTCGGCCTTAGATCTAAAGATGACCCGGATCCAGCGGGATGTACTGAGGATGGGGGCGCTGGTGGAAAGCTCTTGCCTACTGGCGAGGGAGGCACTGTGCGATCGCAACATTGATGCCGCCAGAAACCTAAAAAAGCACGACAAACAAGTCGATCATCTATATCGACAAATAGAAGTCGACTGCATTAATCTGATCACCCTAGAATCCCCCGTCACCAAAGACTTACGGTTAGTCAGTGCCCTAATGCAGATGATTCGAGATTTAGAGCGCATCGGTGACTATTCCAAAGATATTGGAGAAGTATCCCTAAAACTGTTTCCATATCCTCCCCACGAACTCATAGACCAGATTCAGGTCATGCTGGACCGCTGTCGTTCTATGGTGGCCTTGAGTTTGCTTTCTCTTTCTGAGCTAGATGCCGAAGCCGGTCGAGAAATCAAAGAAAAAGACGATGTTGTTGATGATGACTACGAGCGTCTTTTTGACCTCTTAGTTCAAGCCCCTCCAGTTTCTGGCAATGTTGAACCGACTGTATTGCTGGTCCTGGTTATTCGTTATCTAGAGCGTATTGCCGATCACGCCACCAACATCGGTCGACGCGTTGTGTTTGTAGTAACCGGAGAACGCCACTAGAGGTCTGCTACTGGGGTCTTAGTTTAAATAATTTGAAAGATATTTGACATAATGACCACTTTAAGGAAAACTTGTACCGTTCATATGCTAGCTTTCTTGAGCGTGCTCAGCTAGAGGCAGTATAGATGACGCGCCATGCCGTGCAGCGGCGATTCGGAATGATTTTCAGGGATGCGTCTTGGGGGATTGCCCTCGTACCTTGTGAATTAGCTGGTTGCTAAGTGGTATGGCAGTTGTGACTTACGGTCTGTAGAGCAACGTTTGTCATTGGCATTTGGGTTTTGCAAAGGATGCAGCTTTTGTCGGTTTCTGAAGAAGCGGCGCGTTCCTGGCCCAGTCTCTGGCTAAGAAACCAGTGGCATTGTTTCACTAACGCGTAGGATTCATCGCTACATGAATTTTTCAATTGCTTCCCTGTTAGCTAACTTTTCAAACGATAAGCTCGTCACGACCAAGACTCTAGAAAAAAAGCTCAACTGTTCTGACGATGGCGATGCCAGCGATTTGAATATTGCCCTGGATGCGCTTGAACGCATTGGTGTCTTGGAAAAAGAACGGGGCAAGTATCGCCGGGTCCATGAAGACGGTGTGATTGAAGGCAAGCTGCGCTGTTCTAGTAAAGGATTTTGTTTTGCCATTCAAGATGAGGAAGAGGCTGATGACATCTATGTCAGGGAGGCTCATCTCAACCATGCTTGGAATGGTGACCGGGTATTAGTCAGAGTTACCAAAGAGGGAAACCGTCGGCGTAGCCCCGAGGGAGAAGTTCAATTGATTCTAGAACGGGCAAACTCCTCGGTCTTAGCCCGGATTAGAGAATCTGAGTCAAAAGACAGTCTGCAGGCTGTTCCTTTAGATGATCGACTGTTATTTCAGCTTGACTTAAAAAATCAAGCCGATGACGAACTCAGTCAGGATGACCTTAAGTCTGCTATTGACCATCTGGTTCACGTAGAGATTTTACGCTACCCCATTGGGCAGCATTTGCCCCATGGCAGAGTGGCTCAGATTTTAGGCAGCGATGCAGAAGCCGCAGCCGACATTGATATTGTTTATTGCAAACACGATCTGCCCCGCGCCTTTCCCGAAGAAGTCATGATGGCGGCCAAGGCATTACCTAATCGGGTGCGTAAGGCAGACATTAAAAAACGGATTGATTTGAGAGATCAGCCCACGGTTAGTATTGATGCTGATGGGGCTCAGGTGATTGATGATGCCCTTACCTTAGAGCAGCTAGACGATGGTAACTGGTTGTTGGGGATTCATGTAGCAGATGTTTCGTACTACGTTCCATCCAATAGCCCCATTGATCAAGAAGCCTATCGACGAGGTACATCGGTATATCTGGCAGATTCTCCAGTGCCGCTTTTGCCTCCACCTCTGTCCACATCTCTATGTGCTCTTTTAGAAAGTAAAGAACGACTGACCATTTCTGTTATGGTCATTCTCTCTGCAGAGGGTGAGGTTCTTGCCTACGAAGTGCAACCATCGGTGATTTATAACGATCAGCAGCTGAACTACTATGAAGCCCAGGCTATTCTGGCTCGTGATGACAAAGATGCCCTAGAAGCACTGTCGTTTAAAAAGAGTGATTTAAATAAGTTTGAAGATAGCTTTGAGCTAATTGACCAGCTGTTTGAGGTCAGCGAGCTACTGCAGCAGCAGCGCAATCAGCGGGGGTCGTTTGACCTTAATTTGCCAGATCATGTTTTCCCCGAAGAAGCAGGAGAAGAACTCTCTCACTATCTCTCTCCTAAGTTTCAGCACGATGACGAAGGCGGTCTAGGGGTCATGGTGGTGTCGGACTTGCTGCCTGCACGACGGATTGTGACTGAGTGTATGTTGTTGGCCAATCAGCTGGTGGCTAAACATCTTAAAGAGTTAGGAGTTCCAGCCATCTATCGTCTACATAGCACCCCTGACCCTGGTGATGTGCAAGAGCTGATTAAGTTATCCAACAACATGGGTCTGAACTTACAGCTAGAGGATGAGGATACGGTTTCTCCAAAAGACTATCTCAATTTTGTTCAACAGTTTAGTCAGTCAAAGGCAGAAAAAGTACTCACCTATCTGTTGTTGTCCACATTAAAGCCAGCATCCTACAGCAACCATCCAGACAGTCATTTTGGGTTAGCCTTAGAGTATGGGTACACCCACTTTGCGTCACCGGTAAGACGCTACCCTGATCTGTTGGTGCATCGGGTGCTACATGCTGTATTTGACGATGGCCGCGATCGCAAAACAACCCGTTCTAAAGATCGCGTTGATCTGCGTAGCAGCAGCAGCCACGGCAACGTCAGCTGGAGTGTGCTGCCCCCCGATCAGCACAACGAATTTGAAGAAACCTTTAGCCATATGACCAACCACTTAACCGAGCGGGAACGGCTGGCTCAGGAAGCTGAATCTGACCTGGAAGGTTTGAAAAAAGCGGCCTTTATGCAGGCCCACACAGGTGAAGTGTTCCACGGGTTAATCACAGGAGTGCAGTCCTATGGCTTCTTTGTAGAGTTAGAAGAGTTGTTGGTGGAAGGGCTGGTTCACGTCAGTTCGCTTAAGGACGATTGGTATGAATATCGCTCGCGACAACAGAAACTAATGGGTCGTAAGAATCGACAACAATATCGTTTAGGTGACCGGGTTGAAGTACAGGTCAAAAGTGTTGACTATTACCGACAGCAAATTGACCTGGTTGCCGTGGGTGGAGGCAGTGAAGCCATCGACGACGACGATGACGACATGACCAACGGTGAAGCCATGAATGGGGACGACATGTTTGACGATGGCGAAGAGTAGCGCTGTCATGCCGCAGGATGGTCAACTCGCATCTGGGGTGACTGCCCGCCCCCTTGTTTTAGGAATCACCGGCGCATCGGGTCTAATTTATGCCGTTCGTGCCCTTAAGCATCTGCTAACGGCTGGCTATCAGGTTGATTTGGTCGCTTCCAAGGCCGTGTATATGGTTTGGCAAGCCGAAGAACAGATACGGTTGCCAGCAGATTTAGCTCAACAGGTAGACTTTTGGCGAGAGCAAGCCGACGTTGCAGTAGCTGGAACCCTACGCTGTCATGCTTGGAGCAATGTGGGAGCATCCATTGCCAGCGGTTCATTTAAGACCCAAGGTATGGTGATCATGCCCTGCAGTATGAGCACGGTGGGCAAACTGGCAGCCGGTTTGAGTTCTGACCTGCTAGAGAGAGCGGCGGACGTGCAGCTTAAAGAGGGCAAACCTTTGGTGTTGGTGCCCCGAGAAACCCCTTTTAGCTTGATCCATCTGCGTAATTTAACGACCTTAGCAGAAGCAGGCGCTAGAATTGTGCCAGCGATTCCGGCCTGGTATCATCACCCCCAAACCATTGATGATTTGGTGGATTTTGTGGTAGCTCGGGCGTTAGATCAGCTAGAGATTGACTGTGTGCCATTAAATCGTTGGCAGGGTCATGGTCGAGTGGCGGATGATTGATGTTTAGTTTTGAGGGGCTCAACTTAACCTTGAGCACTCAAAACGTATCGGGGAATGCTGATGGTTCAACTCATTACGTTTCTGCTGATAGTGGCAGCGCTGTTGATTTTGGTGCTGCAAAATCTTAGCCCTGCTTTGAGTTTGGTGGTGTTGGGAACCCCTACGGTTGCTCTGCCACTGTCGCTTTGGTTATTGGGTGCGATCGCAGCTGGCGTCATCCTGACTTTAGTTATTTATCAGCTGGTCCCCACTAAACGCCCATACCGACCCATGGGTCAGCGGCTCAGCGATCCGGCTCCGGAACCCACGAATCGATTTGTCGACGCTCCCAGTGAGCCTGTATCCAATCAGTATGAGTCGCCGCCCACAGGCAGACGTCAAAATCCCTATGATACCGACTGGGAAACCTTTAAGGCTCCAGAACAATGGGACGATTGGGGCCAACAGTCTGGCCGGGGCCAGCAGTCTGGTCGGACACCTGGCTACGCAGCTGATCAAACCTACAGAGAGGCTCCAAGATCGTCCGATGCGGTGGGCGATACCGTCAGAGATATTGAAACAGGCTGGGGTGACGATGATTACGAGGCATCGGCACGATACGCCTCTAGGCAAGATGCTGGCCCAGATATGGGCTGGGATGAGGAGAGGGATTATCGTTCGGATGGCCCATCGCCACGCACCTACGAAGAAGGCTGGCTTTATGGCAGTGACGATGAACCGTCAGTTTCTGCCGAGCCTGAAGAGCCAAAACCAGAAGATTCTGAGGATGTGTATGATGCCAACTATCGGGTAATCATTCCTCCCTACGACCCTAACGATAAAGACAATTAGACACCAGGGCCACGGCACTATGGTTCAAACAAATTCTCAATTTCAGACCCTTTCTATCGAACTGCCAGATAGCGTGTCATTGCAGGTAAACCATGCACAGTTTGAACTTTTGGCGATAGCTAATCCTGACTTGAGATTAGAGAGAACGGCAACAGGAGCGTTAATTGTGAATCCACCGACAGGTTGGGAAACTGGAGAACGCAACAGTAGTCTGACAGGTCAGCTTTACCGATGGTACGAAGACCATGAGGAGCTAGGAAAAACCTTTGATTCTTCTACCGGATTTACATTACCCAATGGGGCTATTCGTTCGCCAGATGCCTCTTGGATCAGTCAATCTCGCTGGGATGCGTTAAGCCCTGAACCAAAAGAGGGTTTTGCCAATATTTGCCCTGATTTTGTAGTGGAACTACGCTCTGCCTCAGATAGCCGGTCAATGCTGCAAGAGAAAATGCAGGAATATATAGATAACGGCGCTCAACTAGGCTGGTTGATTGACCCACAAACTCGGCAGGTGGAAATTTATCGTCCAGATAAAGAAACAGAGGTATTGACAAATCCGGTTGAACTATCGGGTGAAGATGTATTGCCTGGATTTGTGTTGAGGTTGGAGCGCATTTTGACCTGATGTGAAATCCTTCTCAGTTTCATAAGCATCGTTATTATCATCTCAACTGACACTAGCTTCACATGAAGCTACCAAATTATGAAAACTGACCTGCTTGCTTAACAATTGAAGGATAAATACTAAGATTGTGTTTTGGTGGGTCCTCTTTTCTGTAAGAGGATAGAAACTCTGCAATTAATTCTTGTCTTATTTCGTGGATTTCAAGCAAATCATCTGTTTTTCTTCCTCTGTCTATATTTATTTCAAGAATATCAATCATTGAAAATTTTATGTAGGCATCAATAATTTTTTCTAAACTTATCTCTTCTATTTTTTTTTCTCTATTAAAGGGTGTGTTTGTAGCATATGTTCTGAAGTTAATACGTGCATCTATTTTGTCTTGTAGACCATACGAAGTATAAAAGCTACTTAATGAACTATTGCGTCTCATCCCATCTCCTCGGACATATGCTTCAAAAGCTTTGTTTGAAACCTGTCTCAGCATAATAAGAAATAATAAATAACCTAAGTGAAATTTCTTGTCTTGATGAGAAAAACGAATCGCATTCAGCATAGAACATACTTGTTCTTGATCTCTTAGACTCAATCTAAAATACGAGGAGAATAGAGAAAATAGAGGAATTCCAGGATCATCATAAGCATAAATCAAGTCGTTTAGCGGAGAAAAGAAAGTGCCGTCGGTATCTAGCTTAAATTTATTAAATAAAAACTTTGAAAAATTCAACGTATCAGGGTTTAGGAAAGTATATTCTTGATCAAAAAAACGTTTAAGATACTTTTCAGAATCAAATTTATTTCCATAAACAGCCCTGACTGAATGTCCTAATTGTTTCGAATCTGTAGCAACAATAAAATATACTCCTCTAACGCCAAATAAGTGCTTTATATTTTCTAGAAGCTCAATTGCATAATTGGGGCGGCATCTGTCAAGCTCATCTACGAAAACAAATATCGGTAGGCTTTTAGATGTGAGCTTTTGATCAATGTAGTTAGTCAGCTGTGTAAGATTTTTTCTAAACGTAAGTATGCTTGACTTTATATTTTTATGCTCTTTAAGCCTTTCTGCTGAAGCTTTTTCAACAATGGTAGCAACTGATTGAGCTAACGTGTTATCAACAGCTATATTCTCCTCTAATGGCTCAATATCTTCATCTGAGTTATCCATTTCCCGGATGAGTTGTTGTAATTCTTTCTGGCTCAGCCCTAATGATTTTTTGATTAGTATGGATAACAGTATAGGTAGTGAAGGTTTAATAAGCTTTTTCCCGCTTTCTACTGTGTTTTGAAGTAACTTTAGTGCGTTCGGAGAGTTGTTAAGATACGGTTTCAGTGAGGTATCAACTTCATGAATAAATCCTAGCAAGGGCTCGTCAGAAAAGTCATTTTGCCACGCATCAAAATAAACTACAGGAAAACCATCGACTTCAAGATCTTTTGCCCAGTTAGTTAAAAAGAAAGTCTTTCCAAGTCCCCATTCAGCATTTATGTTAAGTACTATTTTTCCATATTCATCATTAGATTCTGCTGCTGCAAATCGATTAATAAAATAATTAGTTAGTGCTTGACTTTCAGCTTGTCTGCCAAGTTGGTCATTTGTCCAGGTTTGCTCAGTCATGCCTTTTATTATTTATCTCGATAAACCTTCAGCTTTTATGAGTGAACTTAGATACTGAAGATTGAAAAAACTCTACTACTAGTAATCGCTTCTACTGACAGTAGATTCACCTAAAAATTACAATATTCCTAACCTATCTTAGGTCATAACTATGGAACGAAAGTATTATAGAAAAATGTCTCAATTGAGTCTGCAATGGAGCTAGGCCACCAATTCAAACTGATGGTTATTCGCGCTGATATTTTCAGTGAGAGTCAGTTTTCGCCTGAACAATCCTATGAATGGTTGAGCACCGAGCTAAAAGCCTATCAAAAGCCCTGTGTTTTAGTAGTGTCGGATAGCGATCTCAAATCACTCATGGACATGATTTTCCTGGTCAGTCAATTTCCCACAGAGCCCGTAGAGCTAGCAATTACAGGTTCTGAAAGTGTGACATTTAGAATCGATCCGCCTGTAACGATTGAGGGAGATATCTGGCATGCCTTAGGTCAACGCTACCAACTCTCAAACTCAGACAAATTAGATGTGTGTAACTGGACAGGGTTACGGGGCGGACATATTCGGCAATTCAGTTGGTTTAAGGCTAATGGTTGGAATAAGCCTACCGAATTTACTCAGAAGTTAGGGCAACACTTTAGAGATATCGACTCTCAATCTCATCACTAAGACAGACGAACGTGATGGGTAGTCCGTTAGACGTAGCAAGGCAGTTGGTGTAATAGCCTTGATGTAAGGTTTCTCTCAGAGCTCTTGCTTGTTCTATGGTGTCGTAATAGAACGCGTAGCCTTCACCATCCATGACAATGTATTCGGGTTCAAGCCAAGCAAATTCAAGAGGTGGATTACCATCACTGAGATCAATAGCTGTGTATCGCTTATATCCAGTGATTGATCGGGCAATTTGAAGTAATTGAACTTGTGATAAGGGATTCATGCTTGGTCAGGTTATGGATAAATTTTCGGGAGATGATTCTCTGGTTTAGATTAGCTTGGGATGAGTTTGAAAATCGCAACATAAAAGAAGAATAGGTCGAAGAGCAACAAAAGAAAACCGGGAAATGGTTTCATCCATCTAAGCCGCATGGAAACCTTCATCCCATTGGTCTGTTTCTCTAACGGTAACCACCCTAGTTTCTATGGGGTTAGCCTAGTAAGCTATAACCGTAGCGCCCCATCTGTTCATGTCCTCGGTTTTACCCATCGATACCCAGCGCTATCAGTCTGGTCCCTATATTCTGGAAGTCACATCCCACGTTTCACCACTGTCTCAGTGGAGCGACCGACCGGTGGTGCGTCAGCTGCGCTTTAGCCTGTGGTTAGACCAGCAACGGCTGGCTGCGGGTGACCAGCATCAGCTACTGACGATGAGTAAAGCGGTGGAAACCTATGTGCAGACTCACCTTACCCGTCAGTGGTGGCCACAACGTCATAGACTAAAGCTGCTGGAAACGACTGTAGAACTCAGCACCCTACAGCTATTTGACCTGGCAGAGGTGCTAAATGCCTATGGTCAGCGGCAAATTACTTTGCCAGCGGTGATGCGGCGACGCCGATCTCGCTGGTGGACGGGTTCAGCTGTGGCGTCTCTACTAGTCGCTGTGGGTGTGACGACTGCCTATCTCCATTACAGACCTACTGCATTTAACCAGGTGGCCACATCTCAAGCCCCTGAAGCGGTTTTTGATGAGGCCGACCTACCAGAAGTGTCTCCAGAAGCGGGCTCTGCACCAGCTGGGTCTTTGTTTGAGGCTCAGGATGATGAGTCAGCGGAAGATACTATAGAAGAAATTCAACCCGAAGCAAATCAAGAATTAGCTCAGCAGCCGTTAGAGCTAGATGAGATTCAACCGGACAGTCGTCAGAATGGTGCACCTGCTGACGAGCCGCTTTCTGAGCCTACGCCCGATGAGATACCACCCCCTGCAGACTCTTCCGAACAGAACTTTCAGGACATTGAACCAGCACTCGCTGAACCAGCGCCTGCCCCAGAAACAGCAGCTCCCCGTGAACCAGCGGCCATAGCCGAAGCGCCAACATTACAGGCAGAATTTGAAGAGGATTCTAGCGGTTCAGAGTCTAGCTCTCGTATGGCTCGGGGCACTGCACCTGGGAATGTAGATGTTTTGGTTGCGATCGCAACTCAGCTAGCCCCCTATCAACCAACAGGTATTGCCTATCCAGTGGTATATCACACGCAGATCGCCGCCGATGGCCAACTTCTCAGTTTGGACCCCATTAGCGAAAATGCCCCAGCCTTGGAGATTCCGGCCATAACCATTGCCTCACCTCCCGGACAAGCACTTCAAGTGGAGATCACCTATACAGGCAGCGCACGCCCAACCGTCAGAGAATTACCCTAGGCAAACGCCTGCTAAGTCCCGCATAACTTATAAACTAAGAACTCAAAATTACTCAGCTGAATGTTTGGGCGGCTTTTTACTAGATTTATCTCGACTTTTACGTCGTACCAATGCCTGACTAACGGGAAAACCAGCCACAGGAATCACCTGAGTACGTCGTTCTTCTTCCAGGTTTTTGAGCTTTGTATAGTCCACCCACTGAATGCAGTCCACAGGACAGGTATCAATGGCTTCTTGAATGAGTTCTTCAGAGTCACCATCTTGACGGACAGCGCGGGCGCGACCGTGGAGCGGTTCTAAATAGAACGTATTGCGAGCCACGTGAACACAGTGAGTACAGCCAATACAGACGGTTTCGTCTACATAAACACCCTTTTGACGCAGTGCCCCGCCCAATTCAGGTTCTAACCCAGTGCGATTGCCTGCATCCCTGAGGACTCCACCAAGTTCGGGTTCAAGACCCGAGCGCTCCTCAGACGGATCGGTTTGCAAAGTCATCGGTAGTTACTCCAAAACAACAAAGGCGACTGGACCCCTCGAGCCCTAGCCGCCTCACATGATGAATTGACCCGAGAAAACTAGCTTTGAGCCCAGCGCTGTAGCACCAGACGAATAGAGCCATCCGCTGCTGTCTTTTGCTCAGCTACCTGGAATCCTTGATGCTCAGTCTCACTTAAAACAGTGTGGTAAGCGTAGCGCTGAGTCACCTGATTTAGAAAACCATCTACAGACAGAGACTGCTGCCAGTACTGCATATCTGCAACTAGCTCATAGTCACCCGTATCAGCATTGCGCTTGAAGCCAAGATCATAGCCGTTATCTTGTTCAATAACGACTTCGGCAGTTTCAGTCTTACCCTGATAGCCACGAACAGCTTTGGGACCAGCTTTCCAGTCAGTACCGATATCGGTTAGAGCTGCCTGTAGAGCAGGCAGGTTGCGAATCTTGGTTTTGATCTGGCTAAAATGCGACATCTTAAACCTTGTTTTGTGTGGAAGTTGACAATGGGGGCCATGGGCCAGTGCAGTAGCAGCGCCAAACGCCTACCAGCTGCTGTAGTTTGCCTGGGAATCGATTTGCTCAGACGTAAGCCGATTTTCCTGGGCATAAAACTCAGACGTCTTTTCCTGTGATAAAACCTGGCCTAACTGAGCTTCGATAGCAGCAGTTACTTCAGCACAAGAGCGACCGACAATACCGGTCACAAGCTCTTTTACTCGGCCATCAGGATAAATAATAAATTCCAGTGTTTCCAAAGGGATTCACCTCACATAGGGCTTGCCACACCAGGAGCAAGTACATAAACAGAACGATATCCAAAAAACAGTTAAAACTCCATATCTAAAGTTAATACAGAGCATTGAAATCCGGAGTATCTACGCCAGCTATTTGACTTAGTGTCGCGCAACTTTCTAACGCCGTCAAGCAAAGGGATTAAAGGGATAAACCGCCATCGTTGTCGTGTTACAAAAATCAATGTTTTGATATAAGTCGCAGTCACATGGATATCAAAACCTAGATAAATGTCCCGACAGTTTACTAATCGTGAGCAACATTACTACACTCACGATTAACAATAGTCAGATGGCTTAGATTATGCGGGGTGAGCTGATATGGAATCTGGTGGCTTTCGGTTTGAACAGGAGTTTATTGACTCACTGCGATGTATTCCTATGGTGGTGCGGCTCAAGCTAGATACCTGTGGGATTAAGCTCAAGCTCAATCACTGGCACCAGTTCACCCAAGCTGAGCGTCAAGCACTGGTAACAATGTCGTGTGATTGCCCAGATAATATGCTTGCTTACCAAAACTATCTTCAGGGGCTAGTTGTTCACTACACCGGGCAGCGAGCTAAGGAACTAGAGGTTCCGGCCCATCCCCCCTGGCTATCATCAGCGGTACCTGAGCAGGTGCGTACCCAGGCGACTAACCACAACTTAGACATTACAAACGACAGCTGGCAGTTGCTAACTCCGGCACAGCGGTTTGCGTTGATCAAACTTAGTCGGCCTAGTCATGAAAATCGTAATTTTGTTCCAGCCATGCAGGAGTTTGGTCTCGCAGATCCAGCCTGAGAACTCAGACCTAAGTTCTCAGGCTTACAGACTGCTAGTATCAATAGCAGTGCCATCGGCTTATCGTTTTTACAGCCATGAACAACCAACCGTTCAATAATCGGAAGTTTCCGACCAGGGTGCCTAGACGTGTGGGTAGTGCGCGACCTGTCACAGGCCCCCCCTGGTCGTTGTTAACCCTCATGCTGGTGCTTCATGGTGTAGTGGGTCTCTTTCTGGCTGCGTTTTCACCTCCGTTTTGGGTGTGGCCAATGGCGTTTGGTGGGACCTTGATACAGACGTTGGCGCTGGCTGGCCCTCGAGCTTTGTCATCTTTAGAAGGGATTCAAATCTTGCTGTCTCGCGCATTGACCTGTATCGGAACGGCCCTGTCGGTGGTGGCACTAGGGGTGGCTGTCGGGTTTGGTGGTACATCTGATATTGACAGCATTGAGTTTGTTCAGATTGGGTTTGGGCTGTTTTTTATCAATTTAGGTGTGTTGCTGCTTACGGCTGGCTGTAGCTTATTAATTGCCTATGTGGGCGATCGCCTGCTGCCAGACATGGGACGTTTGCGCTGTAATGCGTCGATTTTGAGTGTTTGCTTTTTAGGGTTATTTATTGGGGGAGCGTTTGGGCTTGCGATCGCAAGCTAAGGAAACTGTTTGATGGTACTAGCAATTGATTTTGGCACCAGTAATACGGTGCTCTGCCGATGGAATGCGGCTACCCAGTCCTCTGAAGTATTAGCCCTAGATGCCATTGCCCAGCGCACATCTGGAGCAGCCGTGGTCCCTAGCTTGCTGTATGTAGAAGACGCTCAGCTCGACCAGGTGGTGGTGGGTCAACCGGTACGCGATCGCGGTTTAGACCGCTCAGAACGCTGCTTTAAGAACTTTAAGCGTGGCATTGGCACCTCTATTCAGGGCTTTATACCAGACTTAGATGGCCGTACCCTTTCCTTTGAGCAGGTGGGGGAATGGTTTTTTAATCGGGTGATTGAGCAGTTAAAACAGCAAGAAGCCAGTCTGGATGAGCTGGTGTTAACGGTGCCCGTCGATAGCTTTGAAACCTATCGCAGCTGGCTCGGTAGCCGGTGTCAACGATGGGATGTCAGTCGGGTACGTATGATTGATGAGCCCACAGCCGCCGCACTGGGGTATGGGTTGTCTGATAAAGAAACGGTTTTAGTGGTTGATTTTGGCGGTGGCACATTGGATCTGGCCATCGTTCAGCTAAAGGGTGGGCGCTCCCAGGGGCTTGGATACATCCTCAAATGGGGTCAAAAGTCAATGGGAAACTCGGCCCAGCAAATCTCAACCGCTAAAGTACTGGCGAAGGCCGGGGAAAATTTAGGCGGCGCTGACATTGACCAGTGGGTCGCTCAATATTTGTGTGAGCAGTACGGTATTGCTCCATCCGTGCTGACACTGCGGCTAGCAGAACAGCTCAAAATTCAGCTATCTACGGCGGCGACGGCAAGCGAAAGCTACTTTGATGATGCAACATTTGAGAGCTACGAGCTGAGACTCAAGCGCGAACAGTTTGAGGAAATTTTGCAACGGCACGAGTTTTTTGACCGGTTAGACGACCGAGTAAATCAGGTGCTGCTGCAGGGTCGCCGTCAGGGGATAGATATTGCAGATATTGACGCTGTTTTGCTGGTGGGGGGAACCACCCAGATCCCGGCGATTCAAACCTGGGTTCAAGATCGATTTAGCACGACTAAAGTCTGTGGCGATCAGCCATTTACGGCGGTGGCAGCTGGAGCCCTAAAGCTGCAGCAGATAAATTTGACGGATTTTCTCTATCACGGCTACGGCATTCGGTTTTGGGATCGCCGCAATAACTGCCATGGTTGGCACTCGATTATTCCCCAGGGGCAACCTTACCCAATGGAACAGCCGGTGGAACTGGTATTGGGAGCCTCCAGCGAGCGACAGCCCAGCATTGAACTCATCATTGGTGAGCTGGGGCGTGAGCAGGGAAGCACTGAAGTATATTTTGAGGGCAATCGACTCGTCACTCGCCAAGCTAAGGCTGGTCAGGCTGTGGCTCAACCCCTAAATGCCCAGTCGCCCAATATTGCAACTTTAGACCCTGCCGGTGTTCCTGGAGAAGATAGAGTACGGCTGAGCTTTACCGTTGACCAAGACCGACTGCTGCGGGTCACGGTGGAAGACCTGCTAACTGAAGAAACCCTAGCTAATAACCAACCGGTGGTTGAGCTTTCCTAGAAATTTCCTAGGGCTACTAGTTATCGTCCTGTTCAGGAACGTCACCCCCCAGACGCTGCCGCAGCTCTTGACCCGCCTGCTCAGCTTCGGCCTGGGTTTTGGTGATAATAAAGGTTTGGGTGGCTAGCAATACAACCACAAATACAACGCCCGATAGGGTAAAGCTCAGCTTGGTGGAAGGGATACTCTGACCCAGCGCGTAGATTGCGATCGCAAACACGCCGGCTAAATATATCTTTGACATGACCGGCATGGCTGAGGCCGACCAGCAGAGCGCCACTAAAATCGCATTAAAGTACAGAGCCAATAGACCCAGATGAATCCGGCGAGCATAGATTTGCTGGGCGCGTTTACGGCTACCGGCAAAAGGCAGCTTGAGTCGATTTCCCGCCGCATTCAGCCCATCTAGTGCCATAAAAAAGAGCGGCACAATCAAACTAGATACCACAATCAAAAAGCGGGGTGGTGCCTGTAGCGTCTGATTAATCGATTCCGAGGACATCGCTAAACTGATGGCCTGGCTAAACAGAAAAGCAGCAACGATGGCTACCAATAAAATGACCAAATCAGCGCCTAGAACAGGAACAACCGGTGTTGGGGCTGTGCGTGTCTTCATAAGCTAAAGTTATTCCTTGTATACAAATATGTCTAATAACTTGGTCTACCGAGTATATCTACGTATAGCTACCAGGCCTCAGTGTCTTAAGTATGCAAACTGAGTAAGACCTGACAGATAGGTTAGGGATAAATTTAAACTATCATTACACCTTTGTTAAAGGAAACACTTTGATGAGTTCAGCTCAAGTTTCGATCAATCAACAGCGGATGGATGTCTCTGCGGACGTTGATATGCCGTCTGAGAAAAGACTCTCTTCAGCAGACGCGTCATGGACTATCGAAGATAGCGAAGAACTCTATCGCATCAATGGCTGGGGAGAGCCCTATTTTTCCATTAATGCGGCTGGTCATGTCATTGTATCTCCCCAGGGCGAACGGGGGGGATCGCTCGATCTACATCAGCTCATTCAGGCGCTGCAGGCCCGTAATTTATCCCTGCCTATTCTTGTTCGTTTTTCCGACATCCTAGAGGACCGACTGGACCGTCTCAATTCCTGCTTTGCCAAGGCCATCAGCAAATATGGCTATGAAGGTTGTTATCGCGGCGTGTTTCCGGTTAAGTGCAACCAGCAACGCCATCTGATTGAAGACCTGGTGAAATTTGGCGAACCCTATCAGTTTGGATTAGAGGCTGGGTCAAAACCAGAACTCATGATTGCCCTGGCCACCTTAAAGACACCGGGAGCACTACTGATATGTAACGGGTATAAAGATCGAGCTTATTTGGAAACCGCCATGCTGGGTCAAAAGCTGGGTCAAAATCCCATTATTGTCTTAGAACAGCTGAATGAGCTGCCTTTAGTGATAGAGATCGCTCAAAAATTATCGATTCAGCCTCGGTTGGGAGTGCGAGCTAAGCTTTGCACCAAGGGCATGGGGCGCTGGGGTGAATCAGCTGGAGACCGCGCTAAATTTGGGCTGACGATTCCTGAGATTTTGACCATTGTCGAACAGCTGCGGGCTGCTGACATGCTCTCATGTTTGCAGCTGCTCCATTTTCATATTGGCTCTCAAACCTCATCCATCAGCATCATTAAAGATGCGCTGCGGGAAGCCTGCCAAATCTATGGTGAGCTGGCTAAGCTGGGTGCCGATATGCAGTATTTAGATGTGGGGGGTGGTCTGGGTGTCGACTACAACGGATCTAAAACCAATGTCCCGGCTTCTAAAAACTACAGCATTCAAAACTATGCCAATGATGTTGTTGCAGAGGTTAAAGAAGCCTGCTGCGCCAAGAATTTGCCGGTTCCTACACTCATTAGCGAAAGCGGTCGAGCTATTGCCTCCCATCAGTCTGTTTTAGTGTTTGATGTGTTGGGTAGCAGTGAAGTTCGTCCTCAGGTTCCCTTTCAGCCATCGTCTGAGGACCATGCCATTCTCAAAGAGCTTTACGAAGCCTACAACAGTATTAACTCTAAAAACTATCAAGAGGTTTTTCACGATGCTGAACAATTTAAGGGAGAAGCCGTTAGCCTCTTTAACTTTGGCTATATAAGTTTGACCGAGCGAGCACGGGTTGAGAATCTTTTTTGGGCCTGTTGTCAAAAGATTATCCAGGTACTGCGTCAGGAATCTTATATTCCCGATGACTTAGCCAACCTGGAGAAAATGATGGCGTCCATTTACTACATAAATCTCTCTGTTTTTCAATCTGCGCCTGATACCTGGGCCATTGATCAACTATTTCCCATCATGCCCATCCATCGCCTGGATGAAGAACCCACCTGTCGAGCCACCCTGGCGGATTTAACCTGTGATAGTGACGGCAAGATTGACCGATTTATCGATTTACACGATGTTAAATCGGTGCTGGAGCTGCACGATCTTAAAGAAGGGGAGCCCTACTATCTAGGCATGTTTTTAACAGGGGCCTATCAAGAGATTATGGGTAATTTGCACAATCTCTTTGGGGATACGAATACGGTCCATATTCATCTCACTCCCCAGGGATATACCATCGAGCACGTGGTTAAGGGAGACACTATGAAGGAGGTTCTAAGCTATGTGCAGTATGACTCTGATGACCTGGTAGAACAAATTCGACAGCGCTCAGAAGTCTCACTAAGGGAAAAACAGATTACGCTACCTGAAGCTCAGCTGTTGTTGCAAAACTACGAAGAGAGTTTAAGCCGCTACACGTATTTGTCGTAAATATTGTAGAGGCGTTCCATGAAACGCCTCTACAATATTTAATCCTATAGCCATCCGTCTTGATTCTTGAGGGTAGATCGGTATGATCTGAGAAGCTATTATCCATCAGAGCATCGCCTTTCCCTTATCACTATGAGTTCGGAGACTTCATCATTCAATAAAGCCGCGGCTATCGAGGAATTGAA
>JBCDIX010000060.1:0-44928 GCA_038748405.1 Cyanobacteria bacterium P01_H01_bin.21
ACTGACCTATATTCCAGTTCTGTCCACGTTAAAGTAGCGGCTCTGATACCTAAACTAATCTTGTGCATTAGCAACAGCGAAACATCTAGCACTATTGAGATGAAATGTTGAGCGAACATTTGACGTCATCTCTCAATTTGGTAGCAGTGCAGCAGAGAATATTCTTATCCTAAGGTAGTAGTAGGCACAGAAACTACCACACACTCTAATTAAGTAGAGTGCAAGACTTCAATACTACATTAGGCTCGCGACAATAATTGTGACCACACATCTATCTTGCTTTTCAGCAGCCAATAACTCATAGTCCTCTACTAAAATGAGATAATACTGAGCGATTGGTTCATCTGCAAAACATGCAATAAAGCCAACACTGTTATCTGTGATGGTTCCACCAAGGCCAATAGCAACTTCTCTTGCTTCTTGTAATTCAGTCATCAAATTTCTTGTGAAGGGAGATATATGTGTTCTTAACGTGTCAATTGTCCCACGCTCCAGATGGGCATGACAAACTAGGTTTATACTCGTTATTATCGTGGATAGTTATGGCCAGAATTAATCATGGTTACACTGTCAGACAAAACCAAAGACTTGCAGCGATATGTTTTGCAAGATCGGCAGCCTGTTGTCTGTAGTGATGAAGAAATTTGGCGAACCTTCATGGAGGATGGTAGCAATCTATTGGTTGCCAATGATCCAGCTGGAAAATTTCAAGTAGTTACTGTATTTTTAGGCTTCAATTACGGCACCATCGAACAACCAAATTTTTTTCAAACCACCTGCTTAGGTGTAGATAGTGAGAAAAACCCTCACTACTCAGCGACTTGGGAAAAAGCCATACTACGCCATCGATGTTCTATGAAATGTGGCGAAATCTTAACTGACTTTGAAGCAGAACGAGCAGCAGGAATTGATCGATCTTGGGAGTTTATCGATTGCACCATCGTTTCAGGTGAGATGCGATTCGTTCTTAAATCGGAAGCTGATGCACTAAGAGCAATGCCCCGAGACAAAAAACACTGGAAGCGTCGGGGACGAATGATAGTATTTTGCTTTGATATTTGACCTGTAAGGCAGTAGTTACAAGCATCAAGAGGATTGATTTTATCTCAGTCGCTTCAGGGAGTTTGTGCACTAGACCTACGCGCAAATTCCCTGCCGGACAACCACGTTCTTGGGTGACCTTAAGCTTTCATATCGGCTAATGCCCCACGGGCCATATTAGCAATTGCCTTATCTGTCGCCTTGGGCAACTGATAGTATTTACCGCCTGCTGTTTTAGCGAGTTCTTTACCAAAGCCGGTAGAAACAAACTTGCGCTCGGTATCGATAATCAACAGTTGGAAGCCAGTCATACGAATACGGCCAGCAATATCTAGCAGCTCTGCTTTGATGTCTGGTTTCTCGCCTTCTTCCATCGGTTCACCCAAAGAACGAGCCAAGGGCACATTGCCACGACCATCGGTGATGGCAATAATCACCACATTGCCTACGTCTCCAGACTGCTTAGCGTTCGTCCCTACTCGCACAGCCTGACTCAAACCATGGGCCAATGGCGAACCACCACCGCAGGGCATGGTTTCTAACCGACGACGAGCAGAGGTAATCGAGCGTGTTGGCGGCAACAACACATCGGCTTGTTCACCTCTAAAGGGTATCAGAGCTACCTGATCACGGTTTTGATAGGCGTCTGTCAGCAGACTCAAGACGGCACCTTTAGCTGACTGCATACGGTTTAGGGCCATCGAACCAGACGCATCAACAACAAAAATAATCAACGAGCCTGCTTTCCGGGCCAGACGCTTTGCGCGAATATCTCCCTGTTCAACAATCACCTTACGCTCAGGCTGACGGGCGCGACGAGCTTTTTGATAGGGGGCCGCAGCACGCAAGGTGGCATCAACCGCAATCCGGCGGACTGGGCCTTGAGGCAAAATCGGCTTAATGTAGCGACCGCGATCTTCAGAAATCACCAGACTCTGGCTACCCGAATTTCCTTGCTTGCTCATGGTCTCAGCAAACAACAAAAGCGAAGGGTCTAAAACAACACCCTCGGGGTCAAATAAAAACTCTTCTGGAATACTTGGAGGAGACTCTTCCTGCTCTTCGTCAGGGTCATCGTCATTATCCTCATCATCATTCTCTTGAGACTCGTCTTGGTCATCTTCTTGCTGATTTTCGGGTGGTGGCGGCGGTGGGGGCTGCTCATCCTCCGGTGGGGGCTGATCCATATTCATGGCTCGAGGAATAATCACCAGTTCCACGGCTCGGCGCAGATCATCTGCGTTGATTTCGGTACGTCCTTCTAACGCAGCACTAGCTTTAGCGACGCGTACAGAAAAGAGTTCAGCTCGGTGGCCTTCTACACCGCCGCGAATAGCCTCGGTTACCAGGTATTGCACCTGATCGGGGGTGATCACGACATCTTTGAGCCACTCGCGGGCCAGAATAATTTGGGTTTTGAGGTTGTCAATTTCTTCGGTGTAGCCAGCTAAAAAGCCCTCTGGGTCATCTGCGTAGTTGGTCGCCTGGTCGGTGGCGTCCACGCGTTCTTCCATGGTGAGGGGACGATCGGCGGAGAGTGCGATCGCAATCCGGTCTAACAGGTGCTGCCGCAGCACACCTTCTTCAGGATTATAAGTGGCCACCAACAGCGGCTTACACGGATGCTGAAAGCTAATCCCCTCACGTTCAATCTGGTTACGGCCTTCGGTCAACGTCCCTAGCAACAGATTCGAAATCTGATCATCAAGCAGATTAACCTCATCCACATAGAGCACACCGCGATTTGCCTCAGCTAACAACCCCGGCTGAAAGACAGAATCGCCAGTTTGAATGGACTTGGCTACATCAACAGACCCCAGCAGTCGATCTTCGGTTACACCCAGCGGAATTTGAATAAAAGGAGACGGAATAACCTTTGTGGGTAACTCATCCAGATTGACTGGCTCTTTAAGCTCACTAAAGCGCTCATAGGTCGCATCATCCCATTCACGCTGATCGGTCGGGTCAGCATTGGCACAGGAGCCATCAATCACCTCAATGGGTGGCAGCAGCTGATGCAATCCTCGGGCCAAAACAGATTTTGCTGTGCCACGACGACCTGCAATTACAACACCGCCCAATCCAGGATCTACTGCCGCTAAGAGCAATGCTAATTTAATTGCATCTTGGCCAACAACAGCCATCAGTGGAAATGTAGTGGGCGTATCCGCGAGGGCCTGCATTTTTTCTCTCTACTCAACGTAATAACAATGTATCACTGTGCTTCCGTAATCGTGCTCATGAAAGTAAGCCACTTAGATGGTGTGACCCTACACGTTCACCCTTTAGAATCTAGATACTGAAGATCATGAGTTCCCGATGCCTGTCGCTGCCTGTAAGTTGCTGACCTACCAAGGTCAGTACAGTACGTGTCATATTAAAGTGCCAGATGTTGATTCTAAGCTGTCTGCCATTCGCATAGATGGCCATTACTACAGCTTATTTCGACGATTTGATGATGCCGATCTGGCTATGAAAGCCTTTAACAAGTTATCGAAACAGGGTGGAGATGACCTAGCCCTCACTCGACTGACGAACGGACGCTATGTCATGTGGGCACTGGAAAACGAGGCACAGGTCTTTAAGGGACCCCG
The DNA here is from genome assembly GCA_038748405.1 of Cyanobacteria bacterium P01_H01_bin.21. Lineage (GTDB taxonomy): Bacteria > Cyanobacteriota > Cyanobacteriia > Phormidesmidales > Phormidesmidaceae > Leptothoe. The sequence goes on from JBCDIX010000060.1 coordinate 3,636, forward strand.
AAAAAAAAGCTTAGACTGGCCTACCCACGGCCCGGCCACTTGCTTGATGTTGGGTGATGCAAAACAGTATCACCAGTGCTATGTGCAGGTACCTGACTTGGCAAACCCTATGGTAGCTGTCAACTACGAAGAGCAGTTTTATAGTGTCTACAGACCAGGGCTAACAGCGGCTGAAGCATTAGAACTGGCCGCTCAGTTTACCGGACGGGGCAACGACAGTGCGATCGCATCGACCACAAAGGGCTATGCCGTATGTTTGCTAGAACCCGAAGCTAGCAACAACGATTCCAACTAACCGGCTAACGCTAGAAAAGGGTTTGAAATGTATCTCAAACCCCTTAAGTAGCTCATAAAGGTTTAACGGCGACCTGGCAAAATAGGCTGTTCCACCGCATTACGGAAGCGGGTAACATCTTCACCAAAGTCAATGGGTAGAACGGCTACTACGTTTTCGTGGGGGCGAGGAATAATCACCCAGGTCTCTAACACACCGCCGGGGGCATTTTCTGCCGCTTCAACGCCAGCAGCCATAGCAGCCTTCACTTCGGACACATCACCCCGAATATTGATACAAAACCGAGCACTCCCGGCTCGAATGTAATTCACCAATGTGACTCGTCCCGCTTTAACCATCGCATCTGCGGCGGCTAGTACCGGGGGAAACCCTTTTGTCTCTAGCGATCCTACTGCCTCGGGCATTGCCGTTCTCCTTAATTACGAGCCTAGATTGGCTATTGCTATAACTCCAAAGTCTATTCTACGGGAGACGTGTGGGGTTGAATAGACACAGCCGATTGCGTTTGCTGAACAAACGTTTCAATCGTTGTAAAGTACTCTGGTCCGGCGGTGTCAGCAACGTTGTTATGTCCGGCTTCTGGCACCAGCCAAAGCTGTTTTGGCGACGGCGACAGAGTATAGAGCTGCTCTGACATTACAGCGGCTGTCGTATCGTCTTCGACACCATGAATAAACAAAACCGGCAGGTTAAGCTGCGACACCTTGGCCAAGGAGTCAAACCGCTGGTTTAAGATCCAATCCACTGGCACCCAGTCATATTGCCCCGAAAATTCTACAGCTTGGAGCATTGAGCTAAAGGTGCTCTGCACAATCATCCCTGCAGCCGGACGTTGGGTGGATAGCTCAATGGCAATGGCTCCCCCTAACGAATGGCCAAATAGCCAGAGCTGATCGGCTGGTACTTGGCGCGTTTCTGTTAGGTAGCGATAGGCTGCGATCGCATCTTCGTAAACCCGTTCTTCGTTAGGAAATGGGCCCGGACTTAGTCCATAGCCTCGATAGTCCACCAGCAGTACATTAAATCCCATCTGCTGATAGCGATGCGCCAGTTCGAGATTGGCTCCGATATTTTGACTATTGCCGTGGAGATATAGCAGCGTTAGTCCATACTCAGAGAGCGCTCCAGGCAAACCAGGCAGCCACCAAGCATGTAACCCTTCACCCGGGGAGGCTTTACCCGTTTGGCTAATCCAGACTTCTTCATACGCTATTTGATAGTCGTCTGGTGTCTGGGTTAGTAAAGGGGTGGGTTTAAATATCAAGCGTGCCTGATAAAAATATAGCCCCAGGCACAGAGCCGCATACAGACCGGCACCAGAGCCAGCTAATGTTAGAAGTTCCTTATAAAAGAGCATCTACGTACCATCTAAAGACTCAACTAGTTTGCTGACCAAAACAGCAAGATTCTATCTTTCCTGGAGCGGACCTACAGCGACCATTCTTCCTGCAATGTTTGCAACTGCCAAACACGGGTCTCTGTAATCGCCGCCAGACAAGCTTGAACATCGGTAGCCGCTGGCAGATTAGCCTCATACTCACAGTGAGCATCCCGATAGTCTAACCAAGTCAGCTGTACATCTGTGAGGGTTTCGCCCTGAGTTTCGGTCGCTAAAGCCTGAACAGCTTGATAAACCTCGTTTAGCTGAGCATCCGCTTCAGTAAAACTGGTCTCAGCTTTAATAGATTGCTGCAGCTCAGCAATCCGATTGTCCGTAATTTGCTCCATACACGTAGCCTGAATAAAAGGAGCCATAGAGCCTCCCTCAAAGCGACCGCTTTCAAAGGCACACTGAGCATCACGAAAGACAATCCATCGCTCCTCAGCTGTGGTTAGCTGCGCTTTAGTGGTGTCGTCTAAATCTTGAAGTACAGCTTGATAGACCTGATTAAGCGCTTTGTCAGAAATAGTGTAGTTTTCAGCCGCACACTGGTTCATATCTAGCTGAGTATCTGCCTGGCCACAGTCTTTTTTGGCTAGCGCCACTGGTGAAGGACGAGGGGCCTCTGCTGGTGTGGCCGTGGTTTCGGATGTTGTAGCGACCTCAGGTTGGGCATCCGAAACATCGGCAGCGGGGTCTGACTCTTCAGCCGATGGCGCAGTCGGTGTGTCTCCGGCGGCGCTATCGGTTGACGTGGTCTGTTGCGACTGTCTACAGCTAACTAAGCCGAGGAACAGAACCAGACACAGTAATTTGGAAAATTGCTTATAGGACGATTTACCCATGGTTTTAAGACACCATCTTGCTCAATTGGAGTGTAGCGCACCGGTTGATTTAGCTATGGCAAATCTAAAGAATGATCAGCGGTTCTGCAATTCTGCGAAGCGGAGCGCTGTACTTTAGAGGTAGCTTTTTGTAAACAGTAGTCAACCCCTTTAACTGCGCCCATTCCCTCTGTCTCGCCTGTGGAAATTGCCGCCTATCTTTATATCGACCCTCGCCTGGAATCACCGGTCGATGCCAATCTTTGGGGTTGGGAAGTTGATCACATATATAGAGATACGCCTTTATCAGACCAGCCAGGTCAGCGACCGCAGCTACAGAAACTACTGTCTCAGCTCAGGACCAAAGCTCCCGATTATTTACTGATAAGAGGACTAGAAGAATTAGGAGATTCTCTAACAGCCGTGGCGGAGCATTTAACCGCTCTAGAAACAGCCGGAACCATCGTCATTGCAACGGAGCAAGAGTATCAAACCCCGGTCGATGGCACATCCCATCCACAGCTGCCGATCATTTTGGCTCAAGTAGAAATGGCTCAGCGTCAGCGACGGATTCGTCAAGGACATGCGGCTAAACGACTAAAGGCATTGCCGCCACCTGGCAAAGCCCCCTACGGCTATCGTCGAGGGAAACAAGGGTACGTCATCGACCGCACAACCGCCCCAGTGCTCAAAGTGTTTTTTGAACAGTTCTTACTGTACGGCTCGCTACGAGGTGCCGTGCGTTACATTGCCAAACAGTATGGCAAAAAAGTCTCTGTTTCTACTGGGCGTCGGTGGTTAGATCACCCCATTTATCGAGGGCATACCCGCTATGGTGACGGTGATATTATCCTCAATACCCATCGACCGCTCTTAGATGCGACTGAAGCCGCTCAAATTGATCGACTGCTGCGACGCAACAGCTCATTGCCTCCCAAGACAGCGAGTGCCCCGCGGTCTTTGGTCGGGCTAGTCACCTGTCAGCAATGCCAGACAAAACTCACCGTCAGCCGGGTCAGCGCTCCCCGACGAGACCACGACTATCTATACATGCGGGCAGCTACATGCCCTGCTAAATGCAAAGCGCTATCTTACGACACACTGTTAGAGAAGACAATTCAGGCAATCTGTACTGAGCTACCTCAGGCAGTACAGCGGCGCTCTGCTCCGCTGCATAATCCTAAAAAAGAGTTAGAAGCTGCGATCGCACACCAAGAGTCATTATTACAGCAGCTACCTCAGCTAGTTGAGCAGGGTATCTTAGACCAAGCGACTGCGGATCTTCGTACCTACAGCATTCAAACAGAGATGGCTGGGCTATCTCAGCAGCTAGCCCAGCTTTCCCCTGTCAATCTTCAAGAACTCTCGCAGGCCGTCAGCATTCCTCAGTTCTGGGAAGATTTATCGGAACCCGAACGTCGTTTCTTTTTTCGTGAGTTTATTCGTGATATTCAAATTATCCGTCAGGGTAAAGCTTGGGCAGTAAAGCTAGTGTTTACTTTCTAGACGGATATCATCTCTAAGTGAGCCATTCAAGTAGCAGCAGATGCTGCGTAAATCACTGACTCAGAGCCAGCAAATTTGCCGATACATCGCTAGCAGCCGTCCCATGGAGACAGTCATCTCCGTAGGTTGCCCTAGAAAAACCATCAACATTTTTTGCTCTTCACTCAAGATTGCAAAAGGTCTCCATAAAAGCCATGGACACTGATGACTCTTTACAAGAGACATCAGTGTCCATACGCATTTCGTCGTCATTTTTAAGTATTAAATTTGACACATGAGGACTGAGACACACAGACAACAGAAATCGTCATGAAACCATTCAATATTCGTGCTGCACTCAGTATTGCAGCTATTATTAGCGCTGCAGGAGCGGCTCCTGGCTATGCATTCACGCTGACAGGGACCACTGCAGTCTTTGACAATGCCCAACTACAAAATGGAACAACTGTTGGTAGAGCCGCGACCAATTCCGACATTAGCAACTACGAACAGGCAGCATTTACCAAAAACTCTGATAACTATGTTGAGTTTTTTGACTACAACGGAGTCAATCAGGTGCGTTGGGGTGACCCAGCTTACGATTACTACAGCTACAGCAAGACTCAAGAAGCAGGTCACCGCAGAATCTCGGACTATGGCTCCTATCGCACTAGCCGTGGCTATCAATACTACGGTTCACATAAAGACCGGACTGCCCAAAAAAGCGGACTTGGGTTTAAGGGCACAAACAATCTGAGTCTTGATGTTGGAGAGGTGTTTAATATCGGCACCCTCAAACATTACAACAACACTATTTGGTCAGATGGACGCATTGCGACTAAAACCGACTTTAGTCTTAAGTTAAACTTTGATGACATTGGTCTGGGAGAGCAGCAATTTAACTTTGCACTCAATGTTGACGAAACTAGCAATAGCCCTGGTAACCATCCAGGTGGTTCATGTCCTTACAAGACAACTGGCTATGGTTGTTCTGATAACATCACCTGGGACTTTGCAATTGACTCTGAAAACAGCTTTGAGTTTGATGAAGAGCAATACACCCTAGAGTTAGTTGGTTTTAATGACACTCCTGACTTTGATGCCGAAGCCCTCACTAACTTTATTTCTCAGGAAAATGGCACCAGTCAGGCTAACCTGTTTGCCCGTATTGTCAAAGTTGAGACCGAGCCAGAAGACCCTGCAGCTGTGCCTGAGCCTGGAGCACTGTTGGGCATAGGGGCTATGGGTTTACTTCTGCGCAAAGCTTACCATCAGCAAAAGGAGACTGTTGAGGTTTAAATAGCTCAGCCTCTCCCTATTCTCATTAGCAACAGACAAGATAGACCTGAGAGTATTTGTTCTCTCAGGTCTTTTTTGGTAGCGCCGCTCTTTTAGCTCTATTTAGGATCGTCTAATACCAACGGATACCAAGGTTCTCTACCATTGAGCTGCCAAATTGAAATAACTAAGGCGCTGGCCACACCTAACCAAATCACCATCGGTAATAGCAGCTGCCCTGCCAGTGGCACAACTTGCCAATAGACTGCCGTAACCAGAGCAGCTGAAGCCAGAGGACCAACCAAAACAACTGGCACGGCTAACCCTAGACGACCTTCAACGGTAAACACCGTATTCCAGGTATCACCCAGCGCGAGATGCATCATAAAAATCGCTAGGGGCCATGTCAGATAGGTTTGCCCCAGCTGCTGCCACACCAGATAGGAGGAAATCACTCGTAGGACACCAATGCTCATCCAAATAAAGGGAAACGCCAAAGGTGGGGGAGCCCAGCCAGGTCGCTGAACAGTGTTGTAGGTGGTCCGTGTCCGAGCATTGTTTAGAGGAGAAAACAGCCGAGAGCGAATTGCAACCAGTGTAAAAAATGCGATCGCACAGCCAATATTGACCATCTCGGGCAGTTGCTGGCTAAGTAACTGCAACCCCCATAGACTCAGCACCATTAATCCCATCTGAGCCAGCGTGCCAGCCAAGTACGTTACAACAGCGGCCCAATCAACTTGACCACCTACCCCAGCAGTACGCTGCTTGGCATCCTCTGTACGCACCCCCATGATGGTATTCACCATGGACTCTACACCGCTAAACAGGTTGGATTTCTCTGTCATAGCCTTGGTTTTATCAACGTTGGGTTTACTTTCTCCCATTACTATGTATCATGATTGCCGCTACCATTTGGGAGAGAGAGCAACCCAATAGACAAGGCAAACCATGGCAAATGTTCGATTCGAGCGCGTTACTAAGCAATATGACAACGGCTTCGTCGCGGTTAAGGATCTTAATTTAGAAATTCGCGATCGCGAGTTCCTGGTTTTAGTGGGTCCCTCAGGTTGCGGCAAAACCACCTCTCTACGCATGCTGGCTGGCTTAGAAAGTATCAGCAGCGGCAATCTCTACATTGATGAACGTCGAGTTAACGACCTCCCCCCTAAGGATCGTGATATCGCCATGGTATTCCAATCCTATGCTCTGTATCCCCATATGAGCGTTTTTGACAATATGGCATTTAGCCTTGAACTACAGGGAGTATCTAAGGTCGATATTCGGCAGCGGGTACAGCAAGCGGCTCAGCAGCTTGGCATTGAAACTCTGCTAGATCGTAAACCCAAACAGCTCTCTGGCGGTCAGCGTCAGCGGGTCGCTGTGGGTCGCGCGATTGTACGTAATCCATCTGCATTTTTGATGGATGAACCTCTGTCGAATCTGGATGCCAAACTGCGAGTACAGGCACGGGCTGAGCTAAACAAACTCCATAAACGACTGGGCACGACATTTATCTACGTCACCCACGACCAGGTTGAAGCGATGACCATGGGTAGCCGAATTGTCATTCTAAACCAAGGGATTTTACAACAGGTTGATACTCCACAAGTTATTTATGACAAACCTAGCAATATCTTCGTAGCTGGCTTTTTGGGCAGCCCATCCATGAACTTTCTCGATGCCAACATAGTGCAGCATGAGAGTCAACTGTTGATTAAGACAGCTAATTTCGCATTGCCGATGACTAGGACTCAAGACAACATTGAAAACTACATCGGCCAGCCAGTCATCTTGGGAATTCGTCCAGAAAGCATCTATCACCCTGATTGTGTGCCTCCTGGCATCATCTCAACGGCCGCGCAGGTGGAGGTGTCTGTAGTTGAGTTAATGGGGCATGAGCGCATCATCTACGGCACATTGACTGACGGCAGTGAGATTGTTGCCCGACTCGATCCAAGAGCAGCTGTCACCCCCGGTGAAACACTTACGCTGCAGATCGACAACCACTGTGCCCACCTGTTTGATTGCGAAACCGAACAGGCGATTTAAATAGCGTTGTGACTATCGGCAAATATACGGTTCTTAGCCCTACAGGTCCGTTAAACGATCAATTTAAGATTTTTTTCAACCGTAATTTATTAGAACTTCGAGTATTGTTTGACTAGGCAACTGTGTAATCCACTGCTTTTTTTGTTGCGTAATACCGCTAGTATGTAAAGTTATAAATATACAAATAGAGTAAATTGACTAGACATAGTGAAGAGTCGATAGATGTAACTGGGCAATTTAGTCCTAAGATGTGAATATCATTCAAGGTCATCTCACCGTAATTAGCCGCCAAACACCATGTCTCCTGACGGTCTCTCGATTGGCTATTCCCAACCGACCTTTGCTATAAAGCAAAATGCTATCGAGCAGGCGGTAACTAATTTGACGCAGCACTCCCAAGGGCTGCGCATCAAAAAACTTTTGTTTAGTGTTTGCTACGGTGGCTGGGAGAATGAGGCCGCTGTCTTAAACGGCATTTCTATGCAGTCACTAATAACGATTTTATTAGGACGTTATTCAACTCTCGCTCAGTGTCGCCAAAGCCTTTATCAAAAAGCAAACAATCTCAACCGCAAGCAGGTATATCTGGCAATTGCCAATGTTACTCTTCATTACTTGCGTACTGTTTTTCCTCCTTCAAAAGCGCCTATATCGCCCTCTACAGACCAGCAGGCGGCAAATTTATCGGCATCAGCGCAGTCTAAGGCAAAGTCAGAACTCTATCAGCCTGTTATCGAAGAACTATCTAAACTCGACAATATAGATGTCATAAAAACATTTTTAGGCTATTTGGGACAGCCCCCCGGTGCAATTGCCGATACAGCTGGCACTGATTTGCTAAGTCTGGTGCAGTTGGTTCATCGTCAAGCACCCACTCCTCTGCAGCTAAAGCATCATCTTGCTTACATACTCAAAAGTCAAAGAAACCAACCCTCTCTTGCCAGTTCTCAGATAATTGCACGTCAGATTCTACGAGCGTTTTGGCCCCTGTATAGAACTGGTAAAACACCAGTTGTTACGACTCCTGATAGTTTAACGACCCTAGAACAAGAACTGTCTCAAAAGTGCGACGTAGACCAGGTTCGGGTGCTGCTGTACTCAGTTTTGTATGGTCCCTATGCTGCCAGTAGTCCCCTTCAGCGACAAATATTGCAGACAAAAACACTGCGCGATCTGCTATTAGAGTCGTTTGACTATTGCCCCACCTACGGTGATTTTGAAAGCAAACTAACAATCTTAGCTCACTGCTTGGAGCCTTCTGATGGGCGTAATCGGGCCTTAAAAGTAATGTTGGTGTCTCTATATCGTTATTACACTAAAGATAAAAACTAAGCTGTTGTGGATTTAGAAGATAAGCTTATCTACAACGGAAAATTAATTTGTGCAGATGGTCTCTGAGGAATATGAATTGCAGAGCATCCAAGAATTATGTCTGAAGAGGCGCTCTATGGAACGCCTGTACATCAAAAAACAGAAATCCTGATTCTCTAGTTCCTAAAGCTAGACCAAGGAGCCGTCTAATGAAGCTGATCAAGTTGTCAATCAGCAGTAGTCCGTTTACCCAACAGCTTCTCTCGTAGATGTTTGATGCGATCGCGAAATTTAGCTGCCTCTTCGAAGTCCAGCTCTTTAGCGGCGGCTTTCATTTGTTTTTCTAGCTGACCGATTAGCTCGGGGATATCTTCAAGAGCGAGATCATCGCTGTGTTCATATACTTCTTCTAGTTCTTGGGCATTCAGACGACGCGATACTTCTAAGAAAGACAGAATAGCGTTTGATTTACGACGAACAATGGGCGTTGGCACGATGCCATGCTTTTCGTTGTAAGCCTGCTGAATAGTACGTCGGCGTTCGGTTTCTTCAATGGCTTTTGCCATACTGTCGGTTAAATTATCGGCATACAAAATTGCCTGCCCTTGAACGTGACGCGCCGCACGACCCATTGTCTGAATTAAAGAGCGTTCTGCCCGCAAAAAGCCTTCTTTGTCTGCATCCAAAATAGCGACCAGCGATACTTCGGGTAGATCCAATCCTTCTCTTAGTAGGTTTACGCCCACCAAAACGTCAAAGTTACCATTACGCAAATCTTGAATGATTTCGATGCGCTCAATGGAGTGAATTTCGGAATGTAGGTAGCGAACCCTCACCCCATGTTCGTCAAAATACTCCGTCAGATCTTCAGCCATCCGTTTTGTTAGCGTAGTCACCAGGGTGCGCTCATTACGCTGCACACGCTCCTGAATCTCTCCAAGCAGATCGTCAACCTGTCCGTTGGTGGGGCGTACAAAGATCTCAGGGTCTAACACTCCGGTAGGACGAATAATTTGCTCAACCACGCGATCTTCAGAAATCTCTAACTCCCATGCGCCAGGGGTTGCCGAGACAAAAATACAGTTGTTTACCTTGGTCCAAAACTCTTCTGCCTTAAGGGGACGATTGTCAGCGGCACTGGGCAACCGAAATCCGTGGTCGATTAAAACCTTCTTTCGGGCTTGGTCACCGTTGTACATTCCTCGCAGCTGCGGAATGGTCACATGAGACTCATCAATCACTAACAGCCAGTCGTCAGGAAAGTAATCTAAAAGACATTCGGGAGGGGCACCCGCCAAACGGCCAGCCAAATGTCGAGAGTAGTTTTCCACACCGTTGCAATAGCCCACTTCTCGCAACATTTCGAGATCATATTTTGTACGCTGCTCTAATCGCTGGGCCTCTAACAGTTTGCCCTCTTTTTCTAAAAATTCCAGCTGATTCCTGAGTTCTTCTTGAATGCCGTTGCAGGCAGACTCTAACTTATCGTCAGGGGTAACAAAGTGACGGGCAGGGTAGATATTGAGGGCTTCCATACTCTGCAACGTGGCACCAGTCACCGGGTCTACGTAGCGGATAGCATCAATTTCGTCACCAAAGAACTCCACACGAATAATGCGATCCTCGTAGGCCGGACCAATTTCTAATACATCTCCCTTGACTCGAAATCGTCCCCGACCTAGGTCGATGTCATTACGGGTGTACTGTACAGAGGCCAGATCCCGCAGTACCTGACGCTGGTTTAGCTCCATTCCTACTCGCAGCGGAATTGACGCTTTTAGATACTCTGTTGGAATTCCCAAACCATAGATACAGCTGATGGAGGCCACCACGATCACATCCCGTCGCTCAAATAGAGAGCGCGTGGCTGAGTGGCGCAACATGTCGATTTCTTCGTTAATCGACGCTGTTTTAGCAATATAGGTATCGGTAACGGGGATATAAGCCTCTGGTTGATAGTAGTCGTAATAACTGATGAAGTATTCAACCGCATTGTCAGGGAAGAATTCTCGCAGCTCATTACATAGCTGAGCGGCCAAAGTTTTATTATGGGCCAGTACGAGGGTTGGCCGCCCTACTTTATCGATTACCCTAGCAACTGTGTGGGTCTTACCAGTACCGGTGGCCCCTAGCAGGGTCTGATATTGGCCCTCGGACTCTAAAAAGCTAAGTAACCCCTCAATGGCTTTGGGCTGATCGCCTTTGGGTTCAAACGGCGCTTGAATGTCAAAGTCTGTCATGGGTGGCAAGAACTATGAGGGCCAATATTGGGCTTAGAGCATCGATATTAATGCGAGCCTTTACGATCTTAGAAGTAATATCTCAAATTCGCACGGCTGTTTTTGAGGTCATGCCCTCGAACGGCTTAAGCCGTGACACTTCTACAGGTGGGGACAGAGGCATTTCGCTATTTGTAAGAATCGCTACCCTATAAAAGGTAACAAACGGCCATACTCGGCCACGCTGATCACGGGGGGTATTCATGAAAATCTGGCGTCGGAAATATCTTGGCATTGCGATCGCATCAGCCCTGATTTGTCAGGCCGCTATCAGCGCCTGCAGCCCAAGACAGCAGGCGCAAACCGCCCCTCCAGAAAACGAACTGGCAGCTAATCCGGCCGAGACGGCTACGACCTGCGACCCGATGGAAGCTCGGGTACCGCTGCAGCCAGAAACCGATATTGAGCTGCCGTTTGAGCGGTTTGACTTTCGCCCTACTGCAGTCGAAGCCACAGAAGACACATTGACTTTTAAGGGACGACGGTACGCCTTTACCGTTTGCAAACGCGATCGCACCTGGGGAGTCGAAGCCCTAGAGGTAGCCCCCCCGGTAGAAGAAGACTACGCTGAATATTTTGAATCCCTGGGTGATCCAGACTATGAAACCATCACCAGTCAAGAGCAGACCTATGAAGCACGGGTCCGTTTGGACGCTCCATGGATAGACGAAGAACCTGTTTCTGAGAACGACCTTGAGCAAGTTATTTTTGAGCTAATCAAGCCAGGGGAGAGTGAACCCACCGCTGAAGTCCTTTACACTAACACCGACATTCTTGAGCGTGAGCTGGGGGCATCTGCAGGCGTCCCCACCATTACCCAGGCATTGGCGACCGATAACGCCCTATGGTGGTCCATTGGCTTTGAACAGGGGGAAGGGGCCAGTGGTGTTGCCACCGTCGTTCAGTATGAAATCAACGAAGATCGGATTGTCCTTTGGCAACCCTCTGAGCTGGGTAATGCTCAAATTACTGATCTGGCTCTAACTACAGACGATGACAACACCGTTCTTTGGCTGGGTACCCAATACTCTGGAGAAGGCAATCCCCATTTACCCGCGCAGGGGTTGGTGGCATTTTGGCCAGCAGACAATACGGTTGAAAGCTACACCGTTGAAAATAGTCCGCTGATTGGAGCAATCCCAACTCGGCTGTGGGCAGAAGATGAGCAGCTATGGGTGGCTACCGCCAACGGCGTGTGCGAAGTGGACTGGGCTGCAATCGATGCTAGTGAAAGCTGGGGTTGCTGGCGGTTTAGCACCATGGCTGATATTTCTACCGACCAGAATTTGTATGCTAGCCTGCTTGCCGACACACCGATTCAGCAGGCAGAAAACCCACAAACTGTTGAGCTGCTGTGGGTGGCAGACACCGACATTAGCACCCCAGAATCGTCAGTGCGCTATGAAATTAACTATGAGCCAGGCATCACGGTCGAACTGAGTCAGGGCGCAGACTACTACGTTGGCCCAGAAGGTAACCCAGAGGACGGTTACTTTTGGTGGCCAGGGCAAGACTGGAGCTGGAACGGGCAACGGTTTATTCGTCCCTGGGACCAAGTGGCCGTTAACTATGTTGGGGGCGGTCCTCAGGGCATTGGACCCGATGAATATACAGACTTTGTCGCAGACTGGCGAACGATGCGCGGTGAGTTCGAGCTGCTGGACCTAACGCCGGATACTACAGAGATAAGATATTACTCCGCCTGGATTGATGCAGACGGGGTTGAGCCCTGGGTCACCGTCACAGCCACCACCAATGCCCCCCTAGATGCAGCAAATCCGACAGACATTGTGCTGACAGACCTCAAACAGGCAGCAAACTGATGGCTTCTGTCTAGGCGGTGACCAATCGTAAGGGTGGATATAGAGCTAGCGAGGCAATTGCGACATGCTCAAAACTCATTGTGCCTATGTTGTATTTGCATCACCATAGAAGTCTTCCCTATGGCTGTGTTCTAAAATCAATAACAAAATCTCAACAGATTTGTTACCCATGCCAGAGCAATTGTTCTGGCATGATTACTCACACAGTAGACAACTCTTCTGAGCCATACAGGCGTTCCATGGAACGCCTCTGCAGACGCAATTTTTGGAGCTTATAAAATCCTTCTTCCTAAGCAAGCTGAGCAAAGAGTTTTGACCATTCGATCTCAGCGGGTCTCTTGCCCTGATTAATAATTTCAAAGGCTGTATTCTCAGTCGCCGCATCCTTGAGGCACTCCACACAGACAGCGGCCACATCCTTGCGGCTGGTTTGGCCCAGCAGCCGGTCACCACGCCCAATGACTACACCCTGCTTACCATCCGTCGAGGCTTTGATCAGAGTATTAAGATCGTAAGAGGTGTAGGGGCCATCGATGAGTTGTCCGGGCCGAACAATGGTGTAGCTGAGCCCTGAAGAACGTAGCGCAGCCTCTGCTTCTGCTTTAGCATCTAGCACACCATACGCGTTTAACAAATTAAACGGGAGTTGCTCTTTACGCTCTATACCCAGAGAAGAGACCATGACAAAGCGCTGCACCGACGCGATCTGAGCGGCCTTGATGAGATTCTTTACGCCTTGGCCATCGGCAATCGCAGGAGAGTTTTTGGTATGGCGTTGTCGATATTCTTCATCTAAAAGAATGCGGCCCCAGGCAATGGCCTGCTCCCATGGCTGAGTGGGTAGGTCAGGCTGCCATTTATCGGACGGGAAAGCCGTTGTGCCGCTACAGCACAGCACAGCATCTACCCCGTCAAGGATAGATATAAGGGTATCTGGCAGCCGTAAATCTGCCTGCACCAGATCTACGCGACTATCAAACAGCGGGCGGGCCTTGACTACATTGCGGGTTAAAGCACTGACACTGTAGCTCTGACCAAGGGCATAGGCCACAGCTAACTGCCCTACACCGCCCGTGGCACCGGTTACCAAAATGCGTTGAATACTAGACACTGCGATCGCAATTGATAGTTCACCCCTCAGTTAACCTTAAATAGTCTGGGTGCTCAACTACCCAAAGACTCAGGCTGGCTAAAATTAAAGTCCGTTACGCCCCACCATCACCATGCTGCATCTTCGTCAAACCTGGGACAACCAGCACTTCTATAAAGGCACTGACGATCCTGAGATTGCGATCGCCATTGCCGATATTAGAGATAAGATTGCGCAGATCTCCACCGCCTGTACCCCATTTACGGCGCTGATTGAGAACGCGGAAACTCTGCCCGAGAAAGAGTTTGACGGTCTGCTCGCCACATTGCGCAGTATCCACCAAACCCGTACGGCGCTGCTCAAACAGCTGGGAAATGTGCGCACTTACATCACAACATCGCTGAGTGTAGACGCCAAAGATACCCATGCCAGCACTCTCAAGCCGACGCTGCTACAGGTTGGGGCTGAGCTGAGCCAGGCCACTAAACCTATAGATGTGTTTCTCAACCGGGTGCGCCCTGAATTTGTAGAGGCCCTGATTGCTGACCCAGTGATGGCTGAAGTGGACTTTTTGCTTAACCATCAGCGCAAGCTCAGAGATCAGCTGCTGAGCGTAGCTGAAGAGAGTTTAATTACCGGTCTAGGTGTCAACGGTCTCAGCAGCTGGGGCAATCTTTATACCAAGCTGGCGGGCACCCTCAAGTGTGAGGTCCAGGGCGAGACCATGGGTCTGGCAAAAGCGGCTAATTTGCTGAGCGATCCGCAACGGGACACTCGCCTGGCCGCCTGGCAAGGCACCCGCAATGCTTGGATTGAGCACCAGGAAACCGTGGCATCCATTCTTAATGCTATTAATGGCTGGCGACTTGAGGTGACCCAAAAACGGGCCAAAGTGCGAGAGCTGCACTATCTCGATAAAAGCTGTCATCAAAGCCGGATTGAGCGCTCCACGCTAGATGCACTGATGGCAACCACCTATCGACGCAGAGATATTGGGCAGCGGGCATTAAATGCCATGGCGCAGGTGCTCAACATTCCTAAAATGGCCCCGTGGGATTTAAAAGCCCCCGCCCCAACCGCAGGCAACACACCCGAAATTTCGTTTGAAGCCGCCATTGAGATGATTGCGAGCGCGTTTCGGCAGCTCACCCCAGCCATGGGAGACTTTGCCGTGATGATGGCGGAAAAAGGCTGGATTGACAGTGAACCCACCCCCAACCGAGCGACCGGCGCTTACTGCACCCGGTTTGCCGAGCCCCGTGAACCGCGCATTTTTATGTCCTATGCAGGTACGATGACCAACGTCATTACTCTGGCCCATGAACTGGGTCATGCCTGGCATAACTGGGTCATGCGCGACCTGCCCTTGACGCAGACCTACTACTCCATGACGCTGGCTGAGACGGCCAGCACCTTTGCAGAAACCCTGGTTCGTGACGCGCTTTTACAACAGGCTAAAACCCCGGCCCAAACGCTAGAGATTCTCTGGCAAGATGCCCAGAGTGCGGCAGTTTTTTTGCTCAACATTCCGGCTCGGTTTGAGTTTGAAAAACAGCTGGTGGAGGCCCGGAAACAGGGAGTTGCGATCGCACCCAAACTGAAGACCATGATGACCGACAGCTGGCAAATGTGGTACGAAGACAGCCTTTCAGACTACGACGACATGTTTTGGGCCACCAAGCTGCATTTTTCCATGTCTCAACTGGGGTTTTATAACTATCCCTATCTATTTGGCTATCTGTTTAGTCTGGGGATTTATGCACAACAAAACAACTACGGTGCAGACTTTAACCATCTATATACCCAAATCTTGCGAGATACCGGCAGCATGACGGCAGAAGAGTTAGTCAGTCATCACCTCAAACAAGACATTTCACAGCCCCAGTTCTGGGAAGCCAGCTTGGATATTGTTGAAAAAAGCGTCGTGGCATTTGAGCAGCTGGCCCAGGCATGATGGATTTACATGAGATGGCACTGACCTACCGTGATTTCTGTCCTGATTGAATGGTCCCAATGGCGCTAACCTAGTGTAGAACTCTCGACCATTCGGCAACAGGGCAACATTCACTATGGTCCCCAGCACGTCAATCGACTGGATTTTTTTTGACTGCTTTAATACCCTCATCGACGACTTTGACACCTCTGGCTATGAGGCAGGGCTGGCACCGATGTATCAGGTGCCGGTGACCGCTGGTCTTTATCAAAATATCGAAGAGGTTCGGGCTGACTATCATCGCTGGCGGCTGGAGTACATTGCTGGAAAACCCTATGAGCAAACGCTGCAAGAACGGTTTCGGAATGTATTCGCCACCTATCGACCAGACGCAGAAACCACGGTGGTTGACCAGGTGCTAGCCGAAATGGAAGTGCAGTTTATGGAGTGCTTTCCGGCGACGCTGAGACTGCCTGCAGGTGTGGAAAGTATGCTGCAACGCTGGCAGGGCAAAGTCTCCATGGGAGTAATATCCAACTTTTTTCTGGCAGAATGGCCAGCTAAAATGCTAGACCGCTACGGGCTTAAACCCCACTTTCAGTTTGTTCTCGACAGTGCTGAATGTGGCAAGCGGAAACCCGATGATGTGGTTTATCAAATTGCCCTAGAAGTGGCCGGAAACCCAGCCCCTGAAAGAGTACTGTTTATTGGCGACCATCTAACTAACGATGCGATCGCACCCCAGCGGCTAGGAATGCAGTCAATTTATTTTGATCGCTCGGCTGAGCGCGCATCCTCATCAGCCGCACCGTCTCAAATTAAGGCCATTACCCATTGGGATCAATTTATGCCAACATCTGTCGCCAGCTAAAGCATCTGATGCTGAGCGATCACAGCCTAATTTGACATACATTTTGGACCACAGGGCAACCTAAACGGAGGTTACCAGCAAAAAACCACTCACCGCAAACTGCGCCCCTATGATGAGAGCATTTATAAAAAGAAATTACCGTTTCTGATTAATGGCGGCCGCATGGATTTTGCCAGCCACAGCCAAAACTAACTAGTAAATTTTTTATTATTAAATTTATATGCCCCCTCGCATCTCCGTCGTCACTCGCATCATTCTGTCTGGAGTAATGCTAGCCACCTCCCTGACTGGGCTTCAAACAGCTAGGGCTAACGAGCAAACTCCACCCGCTGAAGCTGAGCAAACGGCTCAGCCCAAAAAGACCCCACAGATTGCGCGTCCATCAACTGCGGCTAAAAATCTTAAAATCAAAAATCCTAAAGTCAAAAAGGGCTCAACCTCACCAGCACCGATCGAACCCTTTATCCGAGCAGATGCCATTGCCCTGGGTCAGTGGCTCGTGGTCAAAAGTGTCAAAAATTTAGTCGATAAACCTGCTGCTAACAAACCTGCACCAGAGACCAAAGCGGCCAATAGCCCAACAGCGGACAGCCCTAGAGCACAAACAGCGGCCCAGGCACCGGCTGTACGTCAGGTGGCGGTGCGTGCTTTACCCCCCGAACCGTCCAATAATCCAACCATTGATACCTACACAGAGATGCGGGTTGCCTTAACTAGGCAAGCACCCAGCGTTGTCGTGGCTGCCTCTAATGGGGGAGCCATGGTTAGCACTGACGGTAACTTTATCCAAAATTTATCGGCTGGTGTTGGCTACCAAGTCACGGCTAATGACGGCGGTCTATATGTAAATGGTCAGCCGGTACCCACAGCGATTTGGCTAGAACCCGATAGCGGCTATGTAGCCGTGGGCGATCGCTGGTATCGGGGTCGGCTGTTATTGCTTTGGCAAAATGGCGGCGTTATGGCGGTAAATTACGTCATGCTGCAAGAGTATTTATACAGCGTAGTCGGTGCTGAGATGTCTGCGAGCTGGTCGTTAGAGGCACTCAAAGCCCAGGCCGTTGCCGCTCGTTCCTATGCCATCGTACATACCGTACGTCACCAGCGACGTGCCTATGATTTAGACGACACGCAACGATATCAGGCCTATAAAGGCGTTATCACCGAAGCTAGCTCTACCCATCAGGCGGTCCATAGCACCTCAGGAGAATTTATTAGCCACGGTGGTGGAATTGTAGAATCACTCTACGCAGCCAATCAAGATATTGTGGACGACGCCCACAGCGGCTACGGCATGAGCCAGATGGGTGCGCTGGACCTAGCCGAACAAGGGTATCAGTATTACGAAATTCTCTCTGCGTATTATCCCGATACCTCCGTTGGCCGTATTGACATTAGCGACTAGGATAATTTCAAGAAACCTGAGCCACCTTGCGAACTCGGTCGCAGGTCAGATGTTGGCCTTCAACCGCTATGGGCCCGAGCACAGTGTGAATAATCAGTCGATTGGGACCATCGACTTGAACGACCTGTTGTAAGTTGGTGGACACCGTTGGCTGCTCGACAGGCGCTGTTGGCGGCTGCTCGACAGGCGCTGTTGACTGCGCAGCGACCAGATCATCATGATAGGGATACTTTGTGAGAATTGGTTTATCCTGTACTGGACGTTTGCGAACCCTTACCTGGCGTTCGGTTTGTGTATTGCGGTCAAGCCACACCACGGTATCTGACAGGGAAAGCGTTTGTTCTCCACGCCAGGTCTTAATGTAAATAGTGCCGGTATCACACACCATATGATTGACCGGGTACCAGCGGTTTTGGAATAGCAGCAATATATCCATCAACTGCATTCTACGATGGTTAATCCACCAAGTTTTCCAAAACATCGACGCCTCTTGACAGTGAATTTGATAGCCTGCAGGTACGCTGTAGTAGTCATATTGGGCAAACGTAACACCCGCTAGGCGATCTTGTTCTATAGATAAGGGAACAAAGCCTGCTTCTAACGCTAGCTGATGAATTAATGCCCAATAGTCAGACCTTAGGCGAATAAGAACCTTAGGCGAATTGACTGCCAATCGTCCTTTGGCCAGTAAAATCCCCTGAGTCGTCAACAGCTGAATTTCATCGAGTGCCTTCTCTACACGTAATTCTCGATTAGCTAGCAGAGACTCTTTCCCTTTGAAAAACGTCTTGATTAGGGCAATGTTGTCAATGGCGATTTTCATGAACCAGATTTAAAAAAGATGTGATACCGCTGTAAATATCTTCCACAACGGAGACTTCAGGTCAGCCTGTAAGTTTATTCATAAAACTTGTCAAAGCTAGACTGCGTATAGTGTTCCCATCTTTAAAATAATTACTGCGCATTGTGTTCTGACCTCTACAAAGTCTAGAAAACTCACTTAGCAAAACAACTAAAACAGTGTGAATAACATCCGTAGATATAATGAGAGTATGGAATACTTTCAGCCAATTGTTGCCCGCATTTCCGGCCATCATCCAAGTCCTTATCTGGCCCCAAACACCAATATCATCAAGCTCAATAGTAATGAGAACCCTTATCCACCATCCTCCCAGGCATTGAATGTCCTAAAAACATTCAATAGCGAGTGGTTGCGACGTTATCCCGATCCCTACACTCAAGAGTTTTGTGACGCTGCAGCTAAGGTCTTAGAGATACCCGCCAACTGGATTATTACCGGCAATGGCTGCGATGACCTGCTCAATATTATTGTCAGAGCCTGTGCTGATCAGGCTCGCTCAGTGGTTTATCCGACCCCTACCTATGGCCAGTATCGTATCTTGGCAGAGATATGCGGTAGTCAGCTTATCGAGATTCCCTACGGCAGCCAATATTCTCTACCACTAGAGGAGATTATCCAGGCTAAGGGTGCACTCACACTGATTGCATCACCGAATAGTCCATCCGGCCACCGGGTGCCTCTAACAGAACTACGACAGCTAGCAGAAAATGTTAGCGGTGTACTAGTTGTTGACGAAGCCTATGTGGACTTTACGAATGAATCTGCCCTAAGTCTTGTCCGAGATTATGAACATGTGGTAATTTTACGGACCTTATCCAAGGGCTACAGTCTGGCAGGGTTGCGATTTGGTTTTGGTATTGCCCAGCCACCTTTGCTGGCAGGACTCTGGAAGGTGAAAGATAGCTACGGCGTAGATGCGATCGCAACCCGTATTGCTGCTGCGGCGATCAGCGATCAGCCCTATAAAGACCAGTGTGTCACTCAAATCAAACGGGATCGACAGCATCTGACCCTGGCCCTACAACGATTAGGGTTTCAAGTGCCGCCATCTCACGGCAACTTTGTCTTGGCCTCTTATCCAGACGCTCGACATATATATGATGACCTTAAGAGCAACAATATTTGGGTGCGTTACTATGATCAGCTACCCGATAAGCTCCGTATTACTATCGGCACCTCAAGACAAAATCGTCAGCTACTAGAGGTAGTATCACGGTTGCTAAGATAGTGCTTTAGCATCACCAGACAGGAAAATTTTAGCTGGCAGGCAACAAACTGAGTTCTCACGCTAAAGTACCCAACAAATGCATCAAGAATACTCCACCTTTGGACAATGCAAACCATTAACATATTTGGATACATTAATGAATGAAACTAAACCCTAGAGTCGCACTGGAAAATTAGACCCATTTGGGTCTTTGTAGCATCTTTAGCGAGAGGCGTAACCTATCTGAGCTAGCTTAGCGGGTACTCCGGTGTCTCTAAATATCCTGTCAAATGGGTCTCCCCTGCAAATGCTCGGGAGATTTTTTCTTTCGAGACTTCAACCCCACGCTAATCTCTGCACTAATACTTAGATAGTCTCTCTATGGAATACTAAAACCCATATTGTTATCGGGTTTCACCGAGAACGACAAGCAGATCACCTCAGAAAATAAAATTCTCCTTAACTCTTTGCCTAGAAGCAATAAAACAAGTTAAATTGCAAATAACACTAAACCACGGAGCGCGATTGAAAATTCCCTTCTAGAAGAGAGAGCGTCAAACGCTATCTTTTGTTGGAAAGCAAACCTTATTTCGTCAGAACAGAATGTGAAGGCTGAAGTAAGGTTAATTTTCAAAACCTCCAAAATATCCTGTCAATAATCTCCCAAGCATTTAGTGCGGGAGATTTTTTATTTTATGACATCACAACTCATATCAATTCTCAAACGTGTGTCTACAAGTCAAAAACTTCAATCTTCTGTACGGATATTACTAGGCACTCTCTTTTAGGAGTTCCATAAATGCAAAGACAGGCGGGGGTAAGAGAGCATTTGCCAAAGTCGCAACACAAATAACTCGATAAAACGGTTCTGGCAAGCTATGAACTTGCACCCCGGACGGAATCGGTTCCGCAGCGAGGCGGGGGCTAATGGCGGCACCTAACCCTTTGTCCACCATATTTACAATGGTGGCATCAGAGCGGATTTGATATGTGGACTTTAGTTCCACCCCAAACTGACGTGCATGATGAAAGACCATCGCATCACAGCTATCGCCATCGGGTGCCATAATCAGCGGATATGTAGCTAGTGCCTCCCAGGTCAGCGGGTCAGGTAAGACAGCATCGGGAGGAAATAGAACCACAAACTCATCCTGGGTTAGCTCCGATGTTTCAATATCAGGAGCATGGGGTAAATAGGTAATACCTACGTCTGCTTTGCCTTTGCGCAAGTCCGACTCCACATCAGGACGGTCGTCGTATTCAGCAATCGTGATTGCGATCGCAGGGTACCGCTGACAATACTGAGCAATCACCTCAGGCAAAATATGGGTGGCTGCACTACGAAACGCCGCAATCCGCAACCGTCCTCCCTCAAACCCTTTTGCCAGATTTGCCTGCTGATAAATATCATCAATCAGATGCAGCACATGGCGCGCCCGTTCCACAATCTGTTGGCCTACTGGTGTAGGGACCGCGCCATAGCGACCACGAGAAAACAGCACCACCCCCAAATCCTCTTCTAGGGTAGCGATGGCATAGCTCACTGCCGACTGCGACAGCTGCAGCTGTAGGGCCGCTTCACTAAAACTGCCTCCATCAGCCACAGCAATCAGCACTTGTAGATGCGAAGGTTTAAGTTGCCCTAGACGGTCCTGTCCCATGGTGTGAGTAAATCGTGACCCACACCATTGTGACAAGTTCTGGGTCATTCACCTATGGAATCGGCTGATATCATCCATGGGGTGGTTTTATGGACGGATAATATCTATTTTTCCAGGTTAAACAAGACCTTTTTCTCCTCGTCGGTGAGTGGCTTAGAGGCAGGATTCACCGTTTTTGCCTGGTCATAGGCCCGCTTTACCGCCGGACGCGCCGCGATCGCTTCAAACCAGCGTTTTAGATGGGGAAAATCGCTCAGATCTTGCCCCTGTTTGGCATAAGGCACAATCCACGGATACATGGCCATATCAGCAATAGAGTAGTCACCAGCCACATACTCACGATCAGCCAGACGCTGGTTTAACACCCTATAGAGCCGAGCCGTTTCTTTAACATAGCGATTAATGGCATAGGGAATTTTCTCAGGGGCATAGCCAGAAAAGTGATGATTTTGCCCCAGCATGGGGCCAAGACCACCCATCTGCCAGTACAGCCACTGCATCACCTCAACTCTAGCCCGCAGATCTTGAGGCAAAAACTGCCCCGTTTTCTCAGCCAGGTATTGCAAAATTGCCCCCGACTCAAACAGACTAATCGGCTCACCACCCTCTTTTGGAGCCTGATCGACAATGGCCGGAATACGGTTATTGGGGGCAATCTTTAGAAATTCAGGCTGAAACTGCTCGCCTTTACCGATATTAATCGGATGAATTGTGTAGGGAACGCTCGCTTCTTCGAGGAAAATCGTAATCTTGTGGCCGTTGGGCGTCGTCCAATAATAGAGGTCGATCATAATTAACTGCCTTGTACGAAAATCTTGAACCATTTTAGCGTGGGTGGGAAAAAACGCGACACCACCGGACCTATGGCAGGATAAAACAGTTGCATTAGTGAGCACAGACCATGGCCCTATCTAAGACGGAATCAAAACAGCTGTTGGAGCGCCTTATTTTTGACGAAACAGCCCCTAAAGATTGGGTACAGGACGTGTGGGGTCTCAGCCCAATGCATGGCGATGAAGCTGCCAAACTGCTAGATGTCTTTGACGCCCTGATTGAATGCTGCTCTGAGGAGAAACTAGAGAATTTAGTGCAGGGATTAGTGCGTTCCCAAGCGGAGGTGTAGCATGAACACCTGGGATGAAGACCGTTTTTTTAGCGTGATCGAAGAACTCGTTCTTTGTCATTCCCCCAGCGGTGTCGAAGAAGAGGTCAATCGCTACATTCAACAATGGTTAGACGATCTCGGTGTTGACCACTGGCGAGATGAGGCTGACAACATTATTGTCAAGATCCCAGGGCACAGCAGCGATGAAGCAATTGCAGTCACAGCTCACAAAGATGAGATTGGTGCTTTAGTTAAAGGGATTGAGTCTGGCGGCAGACTTCAGGTTAGACGCTTGGGTGGGGCCTATCCCTGGGTCTATGGTGAAGGTGTGGTCGACCTGTTAGGCGATCGAGAAACCATCTCAGGGATTCTTAGTTTTGGCTCTCGTCATGTTTCCCATGAGTCTCCTCAAAAATCTCAGCAGGAGGGAAAAGCCGTCTATTGGGAAACTGCCTGGGTAGAAACCAAACTCTCGACTCCTGAGCTAATCAGAGCCGGAATACGACCTGGAACACGCATGGTTGTTGGCAAACATCGTAAACGACCGTTTCGGCTGGGCGATCATATTGCTAGCTACACGTTAGACAATAAAGCATCCGTCGCAATTTTGTTGGGTCTAGCAGAGCAGGTTAAAACACCGCCTGTGGATGTCTATTTAGTAGCCTCGGCAAAAGAAGAAGTGGGTGCCATTGGTGCATTGTTTTTTAGCCAGCGACAGAGGCTAAGCCGGCTAATCGCGTTGGAAATTTGCCCCCTGTCTAAGGAGTATCCGATTGTGGATGGGCCTAGACCTGTGTTGTTTTCTCAAGATAGTTACGGTCTCTATGACGAGGGTCTAAATCGAGAGCTTTTCTCAGCAGCGTCTACGGTCGGCGTTAACCTGCAGTTGGCGGTCGTGTCTCAGTTTGGCAGTGATGCCTCGATTGCGATGAAGTTTGGCCATGTGGCACGGGGGGCCTGTCTGAGTTTCCCCACTCAAAATACCCACGGGTATGAAATTGCCGATTTGGGTGCGATCGCAAACTGCCTCGCCGTCCTGACTGAATACCTCAACAACGGCATTCAATAATGCAGCCCCAACACATACGGGCCGCGTTGCCTCAAGACTCACAGCTACTGACCGCCTTAGCCCTGCGCTCCAAAGCCTACTGGGGATATAGCCAGGAGTTTATGGTGGCCTGCCGCCAAGAACTTAGTCAGTCGCGAGAGAAGATTAGTACCCCTAAATTTCACTTTTTTGTATGTGAGATAGCAGAAACAATTACTGGGTTCTACGCACTAGAGCAGCTGTCCCCGACAAAATTCGAACTAGAGGCATTATTTGTTGAGCCAGATTGGATGGGGCAAGGTATCGGGCGTTTGCTGATGGAACATGCTAAAGCTAAAGCCCTCTGCCTGGGTGGACAGTTGCTTTATATTTATGCTGATCCAAATGCGGCAGGGTTTTATCAAGCGATGGGCGGCATTTTAACCGGCACGCAAGAGTCAGCTAGTGTGCCTGGGCGGTTTTTGCCGATCTATATCCTCAAGCTCTAACCCAACAAAGCTTGCTCAACACCACGCTACACTGACACAAGCAGTTAAACTGGAGCACACAATGCAGTTAACCGGCAGTGAGAACTTAGCCAATCGCACCTGCTGGGTGTTTGATATGGATGGCACATTGACCCTGGGCATCCATGACTTTGAAGCGATTCGAGAAACGTTAGAGCTGCCGGTGGGCACACCCATTTTGGAATCATTGTGCCAGCTGCCCCCAGAGATTGCAGCGGCTAAACACAAGCTGCTACGAGAGATCGAGTTAGACCTGGCACAACAAGCAACTGCCCAGCCTGGAGCCCATGAGCTGTTAGAGTTACTCATTGCTCAAGGTAAACAAATCGGCATTCTCACCCGCAACGGCAAAGATATTGCCCATGAGACCCTTGATGCCTGCGGCCTTATGGATTTTTTTGAGCCCACACTCGTGCTTAGTCGTGACTGTCATGCACCAAAACCAGAACCTGATGGTATTTTGGCACTTTTAGACACTTGGGATACCCCACCCAGTAATGCCGTTATGGTAGGCGACTATAAGTTTGACCTGATGGCAGGCCAGCGAGCCGGAACAGCAACGCTTTACATTGACACTGCAGGAGATTTTTTATGGTCAGAGTATGCCGACTACGGGGTGCGATCGCTAACGTCTGTGATTGATTGGTTAGACACATCTCAGCTTGTCAATTTCTGATAGTGCGCTTACATCACTGTACTAGTCCGCAACAGAGCTACTTGTCCCCCATTTTGCAAGCATGGCCTGGATCTGTTCCAGTACATAGGGCTTACCGATATAATCATCCATACCAGCGGCAAAACATGCCGCTTGATCTTCCTGTTGTACGTTAGCAGTGGCAGCAATAATCGTTGGATGATTCTCACCCCATTTTTCAATAATCTTTTCAGTTGCCTCTAAGCCTCCCATTTCAGGCATTTGCAGATCCATAAAAATAATGTCATAGTGCTGGTGTTCCAAGGCTTCTAAAACCTCCACACCATTGGTAGCTAGATCACCTGAATAATCTAACTTTGCCAAAATCCGTAGCACCACCACTTGATTAACAGGGTTATCTTCAGCCACTAAGATTTTAAGTGGGTGGCGGTTTCTAGGATCATTAGTGTCAGATAAAGAGTGAGAAGCTTGAGAATGGAACTTCTTACTCTGATAGCGATTATTTTGGTGTTTCTCAGAATGTTGTTGTGGGTTCTGTTGAGTTTCAAAGAGGCCCGTCAAAGCATTCAATAAGTTTGTATGCTTAATGGGTTTGGTTAACCAAGCGGCAAATAAATCATCTTGCCTTTGCGGTTTATTAACAGCCCCTAGCATAATGCAAGGCAAAGGAGAATCAAGCGTTCGAATTTGATGGGCAAGCTCCACTCCCCCCATATCTGGCATCTGCACATCGATAATCGCCAAATCAAACCGTTTTCCTTGTCTCAGATGAATTAAGGCTGCTTGAGCTGAGTATACGGTTTCTGACTTTAGGCCCCAGTGCCTACATTGCTTTGCCAGTACAGCACAGCTTGTAGGGCTGTCATCAACAATTAATACACAGCAGTCTTGAAGTTCTGGAACTTGACGATCCGTACATGGCTGAAAGGGTGTTTCTGTCAATTGGGTTTGAATAGTGAAATAAAATGTTGAGCCTTGCTCCACCTCACTGGCAACCCAAATTTCACCTCCCATCAAAGCTACTAAGCGTTTACAAATAGCTAACCCTAGACCGGTTCCTCCATATTTTCGGGTCGTAGAGTTATCAACTTGAGAAAAATCTTTGAAGAGCTTATGGATGCCATCGGCAGGAATGCCAATGCCAGTATCTTGAACTAAAAACTCTAGCGTTACAGGAGCATCAGATTGAGTATTTTCTGGAGTACTCAAGTTTGCTGGTTCTAATGGTTCAGGTTGCTTAAGCCTAACTGAGATCAGAATCTCTCCTTTTTCAGTAAACTTAATCGCGTTACTCACTAAATTCATTAGTATTTGCCGCAACCGATTCACATCGCCTTGAATATGGGAGGGGACATCTCGTTCAATTTGATACAGCAAATCTAAGTTCTTCTCAGAGGCTTCGCTTGCAAAAAGATCTAGAACATCTTCAACACATTTTTTCAGCTCAAAAGAAGCCTCCTCTAGGACCATAAAACCTGATTCAATTTTAGACAGGTCAAGAATGTCATTAATAATGCTTAGCAGACTATCACTACTATTTTGAATGATGTCAACATACTCTTGCTGCTCGACACTTAAATCAGTATTTAATAACAAGCTTGTAGTCCCAACAACGCCATTCATCGGCGTCCGAATTTCATGACTCATATTAGCTAGGAACTGAGACTTAGCCTGGCTAGCCACTTCCGCTTTTTTCTTCTCTTCACGAATTGTCTCAAATTGGTTCTGAATTTGAGTAGACATCGCCTTAAAGTTCTGGGCTAAGGTCCCAACCTCATCATTTCCCTTAGGTAGTGCTCCTATATTTTGAAAGTGGCCGACTGCCACCTTATTCATAGCGGTTTTTAATTGTCTCAGACGAAGGAGCAGCGATTGCGCACTACGAATCTGTAGCAAGGTAAACGTAATCAACAACAAAAAGACAGCAGTAAATACGAAAACAGTTTGCAAATTAGAAATCTGTCGTTGAGATTGAAGCTTGTCAGTTGCCGCATTCAGTAAATTATTGACTTCTTGCTGACTGTCAGAAATATTGGGAGCAATTCGATCAAATTGCAAAGAAGCCTCGGCCATAGAGAGTTCTAGCTCGACCGTACTGTACATCAATTCAACAACTAGCTCTCGATATTGTTGAACTTCATCTAGTAGAAATGCTTCGAAAGAAGTAGGATCTATAAATTCAGACCTTATTATGGCTTGTTCTAGCTCAGTAACTTGATTCACCAGGCGATCTGACAGACGCATATCTAAGGTGCTACTGAAGTCCCGTTCATACAGCTGCATTTGAAAGAACTTTGAAATCAGGAATTGTTTTTCAGAAGTATCGAGTCCAGATTGAATGCGATCCTTAACGGTCTGGAGTTCAGCTAAGATTCCTGTCCCATCATCAGCAACAATACGAGACTGAATTTCTAGAGTTTTATTAACCGAATGCTCATATTTATCGACAATAATCAGAAACTTTTCAAGGGAGTCGACAATCTCCTCATATTTATTCTCTTTACAGGTTTCAAGTAAACGATTGGCAATCTGTCTTGCTTGATTAAGTTGGTCTGCAAACTCAGAGGAATTTGAAGAATCTTGAACTTGATTAATCCTGAATTCATCCAATCGCACCATGAGCATGGATGACTCCATCTGATTCAAGCGATCTTTAACCAAAAGAAGTCGCTCTTGTTCTTGAATCAGAGCATTATTTTGCGCTCGATCTTGGAAATTTAGAAATGCCAACGTTGCGGTAGCTGCTAAGGCAACCACTGCAAAGGAAGAAAATTGAGAGAGAAACTTTAGTCTTTGCCGAATCATGAGGCAGAGCCGAATAGGTTTGGCTTAAAGTTCCTCAGGGGATTTAAATTGAATGGCGGGCCAGTTGGCAGCAACTTTTTGAAGATTCCCTGTACTATCTAGTAAAAACTTTTGCTGGACATCCTCATTGAGGAAAACATACAAACGAGACTTAATCACAGACCAAACTTTTGGATCACCATCAAACTTTTTTCCCAAAACAATACCAAATGTGCAATAACCGCCATTTGCAGGTGCATATTTTTCAGGTTCATCGCTGAATAGATCTCGATTCTCAGCAGTTGCAAAGTACCAAGTTGCTTCCTGCCAGACAAAACTGTAAACCTCCTGACCTTTTACTGGCTCATCTTCTATAAAGTAAGCAACTGGATCGTATCCCCGCAAAGCAACACCCTCCTCATCTAGATTCATATGCACTAGATTCTGCCCGGCTTCAGCGAGCTTCGTTTGAGGGGCATTCTCTCGGGGGGCGGGAGTACCGGATATCTTAGAGTTAAATCTGCAACCACTCACGCCAATGGCCAATAGCCCTAGAACTAAAAAGATTTGAATATAGGGTGAGGTAACCTTATTAAATACTTGTTTTTTAATCATGAGATGTACATGCACACTAGCTTTTTGCCATCGCTAATCCGAGCAGTAGCGAGAATATAATGTCCCCAACCATATATCCCAGTTTATCCCTTGAATTAGGCAGAGCAACCTTTGCCAAGGCGATCGCACCAGGCAAGTTACATGACACGTGATTGGTGTACGTTACCCACTCTAAAGTACATAATCTATCTATACACCGCTATTTACTGTAGATCAGCAATATGGCGCAACGATTTTATTCTTACACCGAGGCTTTGAGACGCATACTGCTGCAGCTGTATTACTCCGCTATAGCTCACCTAAATGAAGTGACTGACATTTGTGAAGCTTTGCAAAGCCGTAGCCCACGACCTCTATTTACTTAGACCCGCGCTATATTAGTCAGAGCATCCAGCGTACCAAAAACCAATGAAAATCCTGGTTGTTGAAGATGATCCGCGAATTGCCTCAATTGTTAAAGAATGTTTATGTAAGCAAAACTACACCGTGGATGTTGTTGAAGACGGTGAGTTAGCGTTGGCATGTGTTGATGCCACTCACTACGATTTGCTGATTCTTGACTGGATGTTGCCAAAACTAGATGGACTCGCCGTTTGTAAACAGCTGCGTGATCAGGGAAACTCAACCTCGATATTGATGTTAACGGCCCGAGATAAAAGTTCTGACAAAGTTCAGGGGCTTGATGTTGGTGCTGATGATTATGTTGTCAAACCCTTTGATATTCCAGAGCTCTTAGCTCGTGTTCGGGCACTACTGCGGCGAAGTCAGACACCGATTGCTAGCACCACACTCTCGTGGGGTCTGCTAGAAATAGATATAGCCAAGCACGAGATCGTTTATGCCCAAAACCTAGCCTCTTTAACACCTAAGGAATACTCACTTGTTGAACTGTTCGTGAGAAGTGGCGATCGCATTCTTAGCTATGACAATATCATCGAAGCAGTATGGACCTTTGATGACTCTCCCGGCAAGGATGTTGTTAAAACTCATCTCAAGAGTATTCGCCAGAAACTCAAAAAAGCTGGTGCCCCTGCAGATATTATCGAAAACGTCTATGGTGTTGGATATCGGATGAATCCAAAGTATTAGCATGAAATGGAATTCGCCAGCGAACCCCATAGACAGTCATGCATTTCGTAAACTGCGTTTACGATTGGCTATCTCCTATTTGGGCGTTGTTTCAGTTATTCTGACAGCCTTTGTTTTTTCTACCTACCAAGTAATTTCATATAAACTAAACCAGCAGATAAAAGAGCATTTACTCAGTCTGGCCACATCCTCAGCAGATGCCCTAGAGATTATTGAAGACGAATACAGAGCCCTTCAAAGTCAAGAAGGTGAGTTGACCGCAGCAGATAATGAGCTGATTCAATCCATTCAGGCCAAAAAGAAAAAGTATTTGCAACGATCTATTAATGGAGAGCTACAGCTATCTGAACCACTCAATGACTTGATAGAAGACTCAGCCCAGAAAAAATATCTAGAAGATAGTGTTTATTCAAGTGCACAGAATGTCGAATGGTTTAATCGGCGAGGTATTCTTCTGGTAAAAGAAGGGATCTTGAATATCGGTTCATCGCTACAGGTTGATATTCCACCAGAAGGAATTCTGCAGTCTGGCCCTGATCAATGGTCGTATACACTGCCGGTATATTTATCAGGAAATGAGCCTATGTTACTAGGCTATGTGCGGGCGACCGTATCAACTAAAAGCAATGAAAACGCACTGCAGAATATTCGGCTAGCTCTAGGAATCGGGGTTATTTTAGCTCTGGGTTTAACAATTTTATGTGGCAACTGGTTAACGGCTCAAGCCTTGTCGCCATTGGCTACCAACGTAAATCAGCTACAACAATTTACGTCGGATGCCGCCCATGAGTTACGGACCCCATTAACTGTTATTAAAGGGGCGGTACAGATTCTAGCAGATGAGCAGACATCGGCTGACGATATTCAGAAAGTCAACTTAATCACAGACGCTTCTCGTCAGATGAGTCGGCTAGTTGACGATTTGTTGTTACTGACCCGTCTTGATGCTGTTGGTACAGCCGCCAAAGCAGATTGGAGACTGGTTCCCAT
The DNA here is from genome assembly GCA_038748405.1 of Cyanobacteria bacterium P01_H01_bin.21. Taxonomy (GTDB): domain Bacteria; phylum Cyanobacteriota; class Cyanobacteriia; order Phormidesmidales; family Phormidesmidaceae; genus Leptothoe. The sequence goes on from JBCDIX010000060.1 coordinate 34,185, forward strand.
CGATGAAGTCATTGAGGATTTAGCTCAGGAATTTGAGGTGGTAGCACTGGAAAAAGAGATTAAACTACGCTGTCGCTCTTTACCACCGGCTAAAGTTTTGGGTCATGCAGATCACCTTAAAAGTCTGATCAGCAATCTAATTAGCAATGCGCTACGCTATACGCCACCCACAGGAGTGATTACCCTATCGCTACACAAAAAATCTGACCATGCTTTGATACAGGTTGCGGATACAGGCATCGGTATTGAAAAACAGTATATGGGCAAGATATTTGATCGGTTTTGGCGAGCTGAACGAGCGAGAGCCCATTATCAGTCGGGGTCAGGGTTAGGTTTGGCGATCGCAAAAACAATTGTCAATACCCATGGTGGAAACCTCTGGGTTGAGAGTGAGTTGGGTCAAGGCAGCACATTTACAATCAAGCTCCCCACTGTGTAACAGCCTAGTTTCTCTACAAAATAGAGCCTTTAGCGGTATCAAAAGCAGCATTCACTAGTTCTTTACTTTTGCTCAATATTCTAAAAATGGGCAAACAGGGTGCAACGTCTAGTGCTCAATATTTCTGCAGATGACTCTGAGTTGAATGTTGACGCTTACTATATTTATCGGGAAAACTCAAAATGCTTAATAAGCTACTAGCCGTAGGGATTATCAGCTCTCTTTGGAGTGTTTCTATTGCCCGTGCGATCGCACAGGAATCTTTTTTAGAGGAAACCATACAGTCTGTTAATACAGAGTCAGTCTTATCTACAGATGCTTCCTATAACGTCTCTCTCGCAGAAGAAGAGAGTGACTCTCTAATGGCACAGCTTGATGAACTTGAGAATAGACGTAGCAGTCCTGGGCATGGCGATGGCGACGGCGACGGCGATGGCGACGGCGACGGTGACGGCGATGGTGACGGCGATGGCGACGGCGACGGTGACGGCGATGGTGACGGCGATGGCGATGGTGACGGCGATGGCGATGGTGACGGCGACGGCGATGGTGACGGCGATGGCGATGGTGACGGCGATGGCGATGGTGACGGCGATGGCGATGGTGACGGCGACGGCGACTAATCCTCAGTCAACACTTTTAATGTCTTGGGATATGGGCTATTAGCTCCTTATATCTCAGCTTTTATGCAGACAGGTAGTTTGTCTTGACTACCTGTCTCTCAAATTCAGGGTTTCGCATCTACACGTAAAAAAACGGAAAACACGACTATTGATGTACGTGTTCAGTGCATTATTTCCTCGCTATATTGCCTGCACGTACATCATTTTCTAAGACGGCTATGTCTGATTCAAATCTTCTGACACCTCTACATGACTATCTTGACCGCTAAAGATGGTGTGATTGCAGATATGATGGCAGTCTCTTTCAAGAAGAGTCACTGCCAGTTTAAAGCAGTCTCTTGCTTAGGCCCCACCTATATTGCTCTACGTCATCAGGGCAAACGCCAACTATCTTATTGGTCCTATAGCCCCGATTTAGCAGCAACACTGCGTGATATTGCTGCCCAATGCAGCCTCACTGAGGCTAGTCCACCAGACACAGTGGAGCTATGTTTTACCCACAGCTATCGCCGCATATCTACACAACAGTTTGAGCGAGTTTTTGCCAATGTTCATGTAGGCATTCGCGGTATTGAACTGCACTACAAAGATCAGATTGCTCGGTATAGCCCCACCGATATGCTGGCGCGAAATCTCACTTTCTGTAAGATTCTGGATCGTTTTTTACAGACAACAACTCTCTCTAAAAAAGAGTTTTTTCAGCATGGCACAGTTCAGACCTTTGAGGCTCGTCAAGTATTGCTTACGATAGAGCCAACGGTTACTGCTGTGAGCATCTACCGAGGGACTCCAGTGGTAGCTTTAGATAGGCTATCTACCACAACCTTGCACGAGATGACAGCCACCATGGGTCAGTGGCTGATGCGACAGGTGACTGCTAATGGGCGTTTGCTCTATAAGTATTTTCCTAGCCGTGGGCAAGAGGCAACCAGCAACAACTTAATTAGACAGTTTATGGCCACACTCTGTCTGATTCGCTATGCGCGCATGACTGGCAGAGATGATCATCAACTATTGGCAACTCACAATCTCACGTACAATCTATCGCAATTTTATAGGTCCGAAGATGAGCTAGGGTTTGTGGAATATAGGGGCAAGGTTAAGTTAGGTGCTGTTGCACTAACTGCCCTGGCTATTCTTGAATATGCAGATTTGCTATCTGTAAGCGTAGATAAACTGCCCCAGACAGAGCATTTTACAAAACTGTGCCGCACTGTTGAGACACTCTGGCAGCCAGATGGGGCGTTTCGGACGTTTTTGAAGCCGTGCGATCGCAACGACAATCAAAACTTTTACCCAGGGGAAGCACTGCTGTTTTGGGCCAGCCTTTATCAGCGCACCCGTGCCCCAGAGTTATTAGAACGCTGTAAAAAAAGCTTTGGTTACTACCAAAACTGGCATCAACAAAATCGTAATCCTGCATTTGTTCCCTGGCATACTCAGGCATACACCTTGTTATATCGAGAGACAAAAGATCCCACATTTCTCGATGCCATCTTTGAGATGAACGACTGGCTGATGATGATGCAGCAATGGGAAACAGCCAAATATCCCGATCTGCTGGGACGATTTTATAATCCTGAATTTTCCGACTATGGCCCTCCCCATGCCTCATCGACTGGCGTCTATTTAGAGGGTTTAGCCGATGCCTATGATTTAGCCATTGAAACTGGGGATTCTAAACGAGCAGCTCGTTATCAAACGGCTATTTGGCGAGGTCTACGTAGCATACGGCAGCTACAGTTCAAAAACAAAAGCGACCTATTTTATATTTCACAGCCATCGCCTGTGTATGGAGCTGTACGAACTACCGTTTATAACAACGTGATTCGCATAGACAATGTACAGCATTGTCTGATGGCACTGATAAAATTGGTTCAGCTGCCATACTTTTTAGCAACTAAGCCCGACAGTGATCTAGAGAAGGTTACCGAGAGTACTCCAAAGACATTTTCTATCCCCGCCACAGTCTCTAATGCGGATGGTGCAGCCTCGCTAAAGCACTTTCGTCTGATTGCTCCTAGCATCAACATCCAGCCCTTTTTGAAAGAAATCACAGACAATGCATCACTTTGGCAAAAGGATACCAGTCGTCAGGAGAGAATCAAGGTCCAGCGAGAAACTAACAGTATTTATCTACGTAGTGCTGTTAAGCCCTTTCCTGTAGGGGTGACGAATGGCAATGATGTACATGGGAGTCGTCAGACATCAATTGCCAAGAAATTTCCTGTCATTATGCAATGGTTAGAGAGCTTTACCCAAGAATCTGAGGGAGAACTGGGTCGGGCAACTATTGTGAGGCTAGCACCCAAAGGGCAAGTTTATCGTCATATTGACAAAGGTGACTATTATCGAATTCGCGATCGCTATCACCTGGTGTTGCAAAGTGCTGCAGGCAGCCTATTAGGCGCTGGCGATGAATGGATACGGATGCAGCCAGGAGAGTTTTGGTGGTTTGATAATAAAGCTCCCCATGAAGCCTATAACGAAGCCGACACCTGGCGAATTCATCTCATCTTTGATGTGCTTCCTTCTCGAACTAGCTGATATTATATCTAACACGAACAGACTGCTGTGCTTATCACCCTCTATCAACCATTGAGCTAGAATTCTTTATTCGAGGTCAGGCGACAGTAAATATGAGCGTCTTAGTAGCAGGAGGCACGGGTGGGTGCGGTCAACTAGTCGTTCAGCGGCTCATAGAACAGGGGACGAGCGTACGAGTTCTCACTCGAAGCCCGCAACGTATCTCTCAGCTCGGGCCAGTCGAAGTATGTCAGGGAACCGTACTGAGTCAGGAGGACTGCCGTCGGGCCGTTGAATCTTGTCGGACCGTTGTCTGCACCATAGGAGCTACTGTAGACGATGTTGGCGGGCAGTTAGTCGACGGCGATGGCATTATTAATCTGGCACGTGCAGCTGTTGATGCTAAAGTCGAGCGGTTCATCCTTGTATCTTCGCTTGGGGTTGGAGATAGTTGGGGATGGATGCCGTATCCAGTTCGGTGGTTTTTCCAGCTCCATGGGGAAGTACCAATCCTCCAAGAGAAAGCGCGGTCGGAGGCTTATGTACGCTCCATCAAAATAGCCTGGACTATCCTTCGACCAGGGTTCTTGACCAACTCCTTAATGCATACGGAGCCACTGCTATTAAGCCCTTCTGGTCGTGTTCCAGGAATCACAAGTCGGCAAGCTGTCGCTGATGTTGTTGTGCGATGTCTTGATTGCGATCGCGCAGTCAGACAGACATTCACCGTCGTAGACGGATGGCTTAAGAAGGCTCTCTGGCGGGGAGAGCCTGCACAGCTAGATGTGCCATGGCAGGCGTGGTAACAACAACTGAGATCGCACATGGCTTTCCAAGACTGCCATAATTTATTTGATTTCACCCGAAACATGGCTAGTAGAGGATGAAGCAAACCATGGGACGACAGATTTGAGATTAAATTACAAGCTAATTAGATGAATCGCCCCATTTCCATCTTCACTGCTCTAGTAGTTGCTGTGCTTCCCGCTTGCACTCCAGTTGCTTCCAGCTACAGGGGGCAGCTGTCACAGCCAGAAGAGGCTCGCATTGATATCTCAACCGAACCCATAGCAAGCTTTGATACGAAATCCCGAGCTACCCTTTTTCAGTATTTAGCTGGCAACTTCAGATGGGAAGTCCGTCAAGAACATGGACTGCTCTTTGCAGTACGCAGAGAACAGCACGATGGTGAATACCGCACGTCTCTCAACGGTTTTTACAGAGACCAAAATAGCGATGATTGGCGTCAGACCCGCGTGCTCATTGCATTCGAAGAGCCCCACGGATTCGGCCACGATCACAACAACATTACCCGAACACCGCCTGGTTCTGACGATGTGGTCATGATTATTGAAGGCCCTCACAGCGGGGCTCCCGGCAACTCGTCGTACCTCATTATTGAAGGCGACCGGATATACCTCGAAATCTATGACCAAGCACCTGAGGTTACCCGACAATTTACTCAAAAAGCAGTGGCCGAGGTTTTTGCAGAACTGACAGATGTATTGAAACATCAAGACGAAATCAGCACAACGGGTGTGATGCCGATCGAGACGTATTACCCAAGCAAGCCTCCGAACGCTCCATACTTCAATGTTTCCAATGCCAGCCAGCCAGGTACATATGTGCTTGACGCCGCTGTTAACCCCACGACTCCTGGATATGTTTACGTCAGAGTCTACAACACCAAAACCGGACAGCGATTTTCTGAACAACCTCTCTGGAGCCGTCATATCGGTTGGTCAGATTTTGGCCAGACATTGTTTTCTTACCATGAGTTTGTGGGAATGTCCTCCTCCGAAGACTGGGGTGACGAGTACGAAGCTCGGTTTGAACTTTGGTACCAATCGGAACAGGGAAATGAATTTAAGATGGCGGAAACAACCCGAATCGTCAATCGTTGGGAAAGGATATATTGAGCGAGATCGCACCTTTCCACACCAACTGTGTTCCGCTAGCTAACAGGTCTCGCAAGAATGACACCAGAGTCACCCTTGCAAGATTGTTTGCTTCCCACTCTCTAAGGATAAATTGGGTGCGCTGACTATTCCTTTGTAGCAATTATTACTCAATAGTTCATATGAACTAATAAAGATGCCTTAAAGCTTTCTGGATAATTCCGACTCTGAGGGTATTATCCAGAAAGTTTCTGGGCGATACGCCTGTAGGGTGATTATCCAGAAAGTTTCTGGATAACTCCGACTGAGAGGTAGTTATCCAGACAAAGTCTGGATAACTCATAGTTAGCCCGCTTCCGCTTTGTGCGCTGGCTAAATGAGGGCTAGGATGCCCAACCAATTCGATTAGTAGAGCATGCAGCAAGCTTCTACGGTTAACCACCTCGACTCTGATAGCGCGACCGCCCCCGCAGACGATCCCTTCATAGAAAATCTGCTAATAATCTGTCTTTTGGAAGTCAAAGCTATCGATGAAGACCGGTTTAATAGGCAAAGGAATTCATTAACCGATGAATGTAGTTTAGCGAAACCTGTTCCACAGTATCTAAATCATCGCCATGGCGACTGGAGCCGCATACTTTATTTTGCTGAGCCGTGACCGGCACAGAACGTCCGAGTTGTATTAGATGCGATGTATGTAAATTAACTCAACGAAGAGGCAGCTTGAAATGAATCAGCTCTTTAAGAAGAATCCAGTCGCAGTCGCTACTTTTTGGATTGCTGTATATCTTGCGATCGCCCTCCTCCCCCTTTTTATCCTGCTCCTCTATCCGCCCTCTGCAAGCGATCGCAGCTTCTGGACAGAGTTCTCGGTGGCTCTAGGGTTTGTTGGGCTGGCAATGCTGGCCCTTCAGTTTGTCTTAACGGCCCGCGTCAATCGAATCGAGAACTCCTACGGCATCGATATTCTTCTACAGTTCCATCGCTACATCTCCTTGGTCACTTTCGCGATAGTCCTGATTCATCCGCTTATTCTGTTTGCTGACCGGCCCGAAACGCTCCAGTTGCTAAACGTCATTGAAGCGCCGTGGCGAGCCAAATTCGCCGTTATCGGCACGGCGCTCTTAATCGGACTAGTCATTACCTCAATTTGGCGGCAGCGCCTTCGCATTCCCTACGAACTGTGGCGCATGAGCCATAGCATGCTAGCGGTAGTAGCTGTGGGTTTGATTCTGGCTCATGCACTAGGGGTGAGCTACTACCTAGGACTGTTTTGGAAAAGACTGCTGTGGAGCACGATCGCCCTCACGGCGCTGTGGCTTATAGTTTACGTCCGTGTCATCAAGCCCTGGATGATGACCAAGCGCCCCTATCTGGTAGAAGCAGTTAGGCCCGAGCGGGGAGATGTGTGGACCCTGGCGGTTCGACCCAAAGGACACGACGGCTTTAAGTTTCAGCCCGGACAGTTTGCCTGGATCACCCTCCAAATTTCGCCGTTTCGGATGCGCGAACATCCCTTTTCAATGACCTCCAACGGCGATCACCCCGAACGGCTGGAATTTAGCATCAAAGCATTAGGAGACTTTACCAAAACCATTAAAGACATTAAGCCAGGGACAAAGGCGTATCTCGACGGCCCCTATGGGGTGTTCACGAGTGATCTCTACTGGGACTCAGCCGGATTTGTACTTATAGCAGGTGGAATTGGCATTACTCCCATAATGAGTATGCTGGTCACTGCTACTGAGCGGAAAGATGATCGCCCGTTTTTACTCATCTATGCCAACAAGAGATGGGAAGATATAACCTTTCGAGAGGAATTAGATACCCTTGCAAACTCTCTAGATTTAACGATCGTTCATGTGTTGCGTCAGCCTCCCGAAGATTGGACAGGCGAAACCGGCTATGTCGATGAAGATCTGTTGCAACGATATATTCCTATTCACCGAGGCAGTCGCCATTATTTTATTTGTGCCGCCCCGGTAATGATGGAACAGGTTGAGGCCGCACTTCACGATCTGGAGGTACCTGCGACCAACATTCACATGGAGCATTACAATTTAGTTTAGTTCTCAATAGTAAATGGCTTATGCGATACGTAATCATGATTCAAATCGTTAGTATTGTTACTCTGATTTTACTAGGAGCTTCCGCTATGTTTGCATGGCTACAAAATCGTTCGTTCCAAGAATATCTAGAGTCAGACAATATCTCTTTCGTGAGTAATTGATGCTAGCTATCAAGGATAGAGCGATCACCAAAGTTGAATAAACAAAAAAACTACAGTATAGGTATCACAATAAGTATCAAATGTTGAGTTAGCTATACGCACGAGCTAACATCGTTCATACACCCGAGCATCAAGAAATTATTACTTATAGTCTAAGACTATCGGCGGCGGTCAATCAAAAGGATTTGAAAGCTGTTACCTTGATACGCTAGAGAACATGAAATCAGCAATAGCTCTGTATGAAAGCCTCGATTTCAAGTACCTTGATAAATCATTAGTAGGCACAGAGCATAATGGCTGTGACGTCTGGATGTTAAAGCAACTTTGAGTATCAGCCAGCTAACACCTTGGTAAAGACCACAGTTGCAAATCCATCTCAAGCACTTTCAGATAGTTCTAGTTAGTGCAAACTTATCCATAGAACTAAGATGCCTGCTATTACAATTCGTCCATTGTCAACTGAAGATGTTGCCCCTTGTGCTTAAATGATGTCACAATCAGAGCCTTAGCTTACTCTTGGTCGCGATTACAAAGCTTAGTACCACACAATCAGTGATCCAATTAAAGAGGTTTATTTGGCTGTCGCTGAAAAGACAATTGCAGGGTTGATCATCATCAACATGACAAGAGCATTTACTGGCTATATCCAAAGTGTATGTGTAGATGCAGAATGGCGTGGGCAAGGTATTGGAACCCAGATAATCAATTATGCTGAGGAGCGAATCTTTCGGAGCGTTCCTAATGTTTTCATCTATGTTTCTTTCTTCAATAAAGGCGCACATAAGTTATAGGAACGACTAGGATATGACGTTATCGGTGAATTGCAGGATTACGTTATTGCGGGAGCATCTGAGATATTGCTTCGTAAAACAATCGCGCCTTTGATGGAGTTTTCGGCCTCGGTCGTTAAAAAGCCAGCTAACTAGTCCGGTGCAGCGGATTATGAAGTGCGCTGGCTAAATTCCAAAGGTATCTGCAACCGCTGACCGGGAACCGTTAGGCGTCAATCACCGTCAACACATCAAGGCTTCCCTAATGGGCATGTCGCTTTACTACACTGCGCGACGATTGACACCCCTCACCGACGATGAATCGGCGGCTATTTCGCAGATCGAAACGGAATACAACGCGAAGACTGAAGAGTTCGTCAAATAGAGTATCGGCGACTACTGGGAATCATTCTGCATCTATGATGCTGCAAATCCTTCGGAGCCGAATGTAATTTTTGAAGGCTCAATAAGGCTTCCAGACAGTTCCAAGGGAGCGGTATGGACGAGTCTTCAGCACTGGTGCAAAGCAATCACCCAGATCCGCCGTAAAGTCAGCGGCGCAGAATGGTTGGTCCACGTGGACGATCACGAAATTGCATGAGATGATTCAGCTCAGGAATATGCTCCATCCCAATAGGCTGGGCTCTTGCTGTCGGTGTTCAGCTACCGACGGAGGCAATCAACGGTTCGTCGCATCGCAAAAGCCGAAGCGCAAAATCTTTTGGCATACAATGAATGCATGTTGGTTTACTCATTTTTTGATTAATTATGACGATTCGTGAAATTGCTATCGACAAGCTTCAAAAACTGCCTGACTCACTACTACGGCAAGTTAGTGATTTTATTGACTTTCTAACGTACAAGCATCAGGTACAGCCTAAAGTTAATGCTTTTCAAAATACATTTGCTGAAACGTGGGCAGGGTGGTTTGAATCCGTAGATCAATTAAAAGTTGGTCCCACTGAGTCTGTTGCTGATTATCAGCAGCATTTACTATACAAGTATCGTAAGCAGGGGTTGGAGCTTTGATTCTTTGCGATGCAGGTGTTCTTCTCTGTCTTGTTGATAGGACTCAACCCCTGCACCAAGCTTACCGAAGTGAAGTAATACAAATTAATTCTCCCCTGATTACAACTTGGTCTTGTTTGACAGAAGCTATGTATTTATCACTCCATCGAGGCGGATGGAAAATGCAGAAACAGTTAGGGCAACTACTTCTGAATAGACTCTTATCGGTTTATGAAATTCAGGCAGAGGATTATGCTCGTTTATTTGAGTTAATGGAACAATATAAAGATCGGCCAATGGACTTGGCAGATGCTTCATTAGTTCTAGTTGCAGAAAGAACAGGGGCCAGAAAAATTCTCACCATTGATTCAGATTTCTTGTTTTACCGAATTCAAAATAAAGATACCTTTGAGATTATCTCAGTGCAGTAAACAATACTCAAAATGCTAAACGTGCATAACTCTGCGCAGAAGTGGACGGATTGAAAAATTCAGGCAAGCTCTAAAATACTGACCGCCGCTCAGCTCCATGTTAAATAGAGCGAAAGGCGGCATTCAAGAAGAGTAGAAAAGCTGATTTGTGGCTAAACCACATCCAATTTGAAACCCGGGTTTTTAGCTTAAGGAAAAACTGTGGATCTGGACGCGGTTTAGCTTGTGTGACTAGGCCTCACAGCCATCAGGGACAAGGAGCGACTCCCGCCGTACCCTCTACAAAGCCCGCATTGGTCTCAATATCAGCGGGGTTAAAGGTGCCAACATTTCTTGCGGTAACATTTTCCAGGTCAACCACTTGAAACTGACCTGCCCCATTGCTCACGAGTGCAAAGCCATCTTCGACAGGAGTGGTAACACTATTGTTATCGAGCGCTAGGCAGAAGTCTGTATCAGCCGTGTGCTCAATACGCACGCCATTAGTGAAAGGATTGGTAAGCCTATTGCCGGTATTGGCAATCGTATTGTCGGTCACAGTCGCAGTGACGTTGGCATTGTCTTCAATTAAGGTGAGTTCAATCCCGTCATCACCTGCATCGGTGATGATATTACCCGTCACGGTAATAGCTGCCATAGCATTTTCTTGAATATCATTAAAGAAAATGCCCTCTTCCTCAACGTCCGAGATTTGATTGTTGACGATGTTAATCGTGGCATTGGCATTATCTTCGATAACGTCAAATTCGATGCCGTCTGTTCCTGCACCGAGAATATTGTTCTCTGTAATGGTAATGTTGGACACGGTATCGTTTTCAA
>JBCDIX010000061.1:0-42479 GCA_038748405.1 Cyanobacteria bacterium P01_H01_bin.21
ACTAGATAGTCAACACGCGGATCGTCAAGGTCTCTAAAGTGCTCAAACAGGGTACTTGAAGTCTCATCGGGGGTAGACATGGGGGATGACCTAACGCGCAACCCCCTTGATATTCCCATTCCGAATATGCGTTTGCCCTACCATTTCAGCCTGATCATTTCCTGGACCGGGAACTAGCAAGTATGTGCATAAAAAACTTTATATTTTGTTTAGAATTTGATAGGCAATATTAATGTGTGCATTGATACAGTCTTAAAACCCTTGAAATATAAGGAACTAAGCTAAGCACTGTTCATAGAAAGCTAGGGTTTGATGACAACTTGATAAAATTCCTCTGGGCGTTTTGCTAGAAAGCGTGTTACTACTGTAGAAACACGGATAGCCTCAGCAGCAGGTCCTACGTTTTTACATTGGTAGTGAAATTACAAGCTTTGCTAACTATGGAATCTTTATTCAGGGTGTTGGCGAATGTGTACCGTTGTAGACGATGGTCCTCTAAGTTGAGTGAACCGTTCACTGTATCAGAAAAGTATTTCACCAATTGACAGGCTCTGCGAACTTGTTCTTCTGCCTTAGCGTTAGATACTTTTGAGCGTTCTGGCATAGGTTCGGCGGGTTTGGTGATCTGCTATTTCGATATCTTGATCTGTTGCATTGAAGGAATACGAGGAAAGCGGCATGACCCAAGCAAATACTGTCCTTGAGGACTTGAGGCCTAGAAATGAGTTAGATTCGCTCATTGATCCTGAAGCTGGAAAAGCTTTTACAAGTTCTGAGGAAGAGGTCCAGGGTACTAAAGCTGCTAAAAGCACATCTAGACGCCGGAGTGCGTCATCAGCTCAATCTAAAAAGAAGCACTACACTGAAGACTCTATTCGTCTCTATTTACAAGAAATCGGGCGAATTCGGCTTCTAAGAGCAGAAGAAGAGATTGAGCTGGCCCGCAAAATCGCTGATTTGCTTGAGTTAGAACGCATCCGTGATGATTTGTCGGATGGTATGGATCGTGAACCTGACGATGCGGATTGGGCCGCGGCTGTTGATATGCCTTTGCCAGCATTCCGTCGTCGTCTTCACCTTGGCCGTCGCGCTAAGGATAAGATGGTGCAGTCTAACCTGCGGCTAGTGGTTTCCATTGCGAAGAAATATATGAACCGTGGCCTTTCTTTTCAGGATCTTATCCAAGAAGGCAGTCTGGGTCTCATTCGCGCTGCGGAGAAGTTTGATCATGAGAAAGGCTATAAGTTTTCTACCTACGCCACCTGGTGGATTCGTCAGGCTATTACTCGTGCGATCGCGGATCAGTCGCGCACTATCCGTTTACCGGTCCATCTTTATGAGACTATTTCTCGCATCAAGAAAACGACGAAGCTGCTATCTCAAGAGCTAGGTCGCAAGCCTACCGAAGAAGAAATTGCAACTCGTATGGAAATGACCATCGAGAAGCTTCGCTTTATTGCAAAGTCAGCTCAGTTACCAATCTCTTTGGAAACGCCTATTGGCAAGGAAGAGGATTCTCGCCTGGGCGATTTTATTGAGTCAGATGGTGAAACTCCTGAAGACGAAGTTTCAAAGAGCCTTCTACGGGAGGATCTAGAAGGTGTACTGAGTACCCTGAGCCCACGTGAGCGTGATGTATTGCGTCTCCGCTATGGTTTAGACGACGGTCGCATGAAGACCCTGGAAGAGATTGGTCAGATTTTTAATGTGACCCGCGAGCGGATTCGTCAGATTGAAGCCAAAGCCCTGCGTAAGCTGCGTCATCCAAACCGCAATAGCGTTCTTAAGGAATACATTCGCTAAGGGCTAGTTATTCGCTAAAGCTGTTGAAGCTCTTTAAATTAGAGTCTGAAGGAACTCCTTCAGACTCTAATTTTTTGGTTATGACATCTTGGCCGATGCGTAAATTACTTAGTCAGTAAACAACCCGCAAGCCGCGATCTCATCTAAGCATTGTTACAAAATCATATGGACAAATAGGTAGCTTTGTTGGTACTGTTGTTCTTGTAGAGGGTACGTCTGTTCCCCTATGGTTCGTCCTATGAGTTACCTATGGAACCTCTTACTAATGCTCAAGAGGAGCTTTATAACTGGTTAGCTGATTATATCCGTGAACATCAGCACTCTCCTTCTATTCGGCAAATGATGCGGGCGATGGGATTAAAATCCCCAGCACCTATTCAAAGTCGTCTCGACCATCTTAGAAAGAAGGGGTACATCGACTGGAATGAGGGTAAAGCTAGAACCATTCGCATTTTGCAGGGTGGAGGAGTGCCTATCAAAGGAACAATCGCAGCGGGTTCCATGGTAGAGGCATTTGCCGATGTCACTGAAGAACACCTTGATTTATCTTCCTTGCCCATAAAGGCTCGTGACTATGCTCTACGTGTGCGAGGGGATAGCATGGTCGATGCATTAATTGATAACGGGGACTTTGTGATCATGCGCCCGGTGGAGGATCCCAGTAATGTTAAGGACGGCACCATCGTTGCGGCTCGTGTAGAGAGCGCGACTACACTCAAGTACCTATACCGTCAGGGTGACGATATTGTGCTGAAGCCAGCAAACGCTAACTATGAGCCCATGGTATATGCGGCTCAAGAGGTTGATATTCAAGGTCGTCTTTTAGCTGTTTGGCGTAGTGAGGATTTGGTTTAAGGGTGCGTCTGCCAGACGCAGTTGCCAGGCTTGGTCTTCACAGCTAAGTTTCGGTGCCTAAGCTAATGCTTTCTGACACTTGTCCAGTGAGTTGCTGGTTCTGTTAACTCTCGCGGCTTTGCTCTACTAAACTAAGATCGCACAGTTTTAAGCAGGGCAATTTATGGTGAATCGGTCGTGGAAGCCTTGGCGGTATTGGCAGCTAGCAATCGTTGCGATCGCAGTTTTACTAACCAGCGGCTGTGGGCAGCTACCTCTGGTCTCAGAGCAGCCGTCGTTTTCCCAAGCCAACCATATTGCAGCGTTCGTCCCAAAGCAAGCATTGCTATCAGCTGTTATAGACACTACAGCGAAACTAGACAAGGCCAGGACTCAAACACATCTCTCCAAAGTTGTATCCGAAAAGCTAGATTCACTCTTAGTGTCATTTGGTCTCGATTTTAAAGAAGATATTCGGCCCTGGCTTGGAGATACTCTTGCCTTTGCAGTCACTGATAAGGATATTGACCGAGATCATCGTAATGGCCGTCAGACTGGCTATCTCTTGGTTGTTGATGCTGCTGATGGAGACCGTCTTCGTGAATTCTTAGAGCTATTTTGGCAACGGCAGACAGTAGCCGGCACACCTCCTGTTTTATCTAAAGCGAGCGGTGTCCCCATCGTTACCGGGCAAGCTGGGAGCAGTGAACAGTCATTAGCCACAGCTGTCGTCGGTCAACATACTCTACTGGTGGCAAACGATACCCAAGTTCTAAAACAGAGCATGCGAGTTGCCCAGACACCTACGCTGCAGATATCAGAGTATGACTGCTGTGTACCTGCTTGGGTTAATCTGCAGCTTCCAGAATTGATGGATTGGTTAGGTCTCGCAGTTCCTGTGCAACAACAATTACCATCGTCTCCTCAATGGCATCAATTGATTACAACTGCCGTGCTTCAGCCCCATCGTCTAGTGGTTAATGCCCAAGGAAAAAGCCTACACCATCAGACAGCTGACCCAATAGTTACAGCAAATCTGGAAAACACAAACCCACGCGGTGTGGAATCTATAGAGAACTATCTGCCCGCATCGCTAGTCTGGGCGGCGGCAGGATATGATTTACGGCCTCTATGGACACAGCTAGGGGATGAACTTAACTACTACCAGAAGTTGCCAGCTCCCATACAGCAGAGTCAGCAATGGTTATCCACACAGCTGGCTCAAATCCTTCTAGAACCTATTACACAGCTTTTTTCCAACGACTATGCAGTTGGTCAATTTCGCGATGGTACCTGGCTGATGGCGATTGCAAACAGCCAGCCGGCTAGCGTAAAACAGCTGGATAACATTGCTATCCAACAGGGGCTGACAGTTAGTCAGTTCACCTTAAAAGAACAGTCAGTTACTGCCTGGAGCCGATTAAAAACTCGTGTGAAGGAAGGCCCTAATCGAGAAACTACGGTTGAAACAGAGCTTGTTGCCTTACATACTAGAGCTAAAGACTGCCATATCTTTGCTACCTCTATTGGTGGGCTGACCGCAGCGCTAGAAGCTTCTGAACACCCACTGTTAGATACCCAAAAATTTCAGCAAGTGATGCAGTCAATCAATAACCACAATCAGGGATATCTGTATGGAACTTGGGATGAAATTGAACGTCTCTTAGCTAGTAACCGATGGTTTTCTTTGGTGAAACCTATTTTGCAGCCTTGGACTGAATCGCTTAGTGCGATCGCAGTTTCAACCCATGGGCAACCGGACAAACAATCAACTGGAACGGTCTCAATCCTGCTGAAGGATTAGATATTCTAGATTGCAGGCACGGCAGTCTATTTTGGGCAGCCTGGCGTACAAGAAGATGAACATCTCGATTACTTGGGTTCAGCAAACTCTTGCTGATTAGCCAAGGAGAGTGCGAGTTTTGAACATCTGTAAAGCTAAACTATAAGTTACTGATATTGAGCCATGACAATCTCTATGGACTTAGGTGTTCATGTAATTGAGCCCAGCGGTATTTTAGACGGCACCCAGACGGCTGCATTTCGCCAGCAGGTAGACGTTGCTCTAGAAAAGGACGCCAAGGTATTACTTATTGATCTCAAGGACATCACATTTGTAGACAGTTCTGGTCTAGGTGTTCTAGTTGCCTGCTTAAAGAACGCCCGTACAGCTGGCTGCAAAATGTATATTTGCTCAATCAACGACCAGATCCGTATGTTGTTTGAACTCACCAGTATGGATCGAGTCTTTGAAATTTTTGAAGACCGTGCAGCCTTTGAGGCCGCTGTTCTCAAGTAAAATTACTGCCGGTTTTCTAATTGGACCCGCTATCTTTTAGCCCGCTAAACATAGCGGGCTATTGTTTTTTTGACCAAAGCCATAAAATGAAGCGTCTATCCAAAGTCTATATAACTATTGCTAGCTAGATTGATTAGACTAAGAGATAGGCGTTTTAAATTTATTACAAATCTATGGTGCTTTTTGGACTTGGTGGCTTAGGCAAAAAAGCCACAATGCCGTCTCCTGACGCTGCATTGCCAGGCCGTTCTGAGAAAATGCCTGTTCCTAAGCAGCATTACGTCAATGGTAATCCGCTGCAGTCCCCATTTCCTGAGGGCATGCAGACTGCAATGTTTGGTCTTGGTTGTTTTTGGGGGGCTGAGCGTCGCTTTTGGCAGCAGGAAGGGGTCTTTTCAACGGCTGTTGGTTACAGTGCTGGGTATACATCCAATCCTACCTATCGTGAGGTGTGCTCAGGAATGACTGGGCATAACGAAGTTGTTTTAGTTGTATTTGACCCAACTGTCATTAACTATGGGCAGCTACTGAAGGTATTTTGGGAAAGTCATAACCCAACCCAAGGTATGCGTCAGGGGAATGATGTGGGTACTCAATATCGCTCTGGTATTTACACTTACTCTGATGAACAAAAAGCTGCTGCTGAAAGCTCTTTAACCACATATCAAGGGGCATTAACCCAGGCCGGTCATGGCACCATCACAACTGAAATTTTGGATGCCCCTGAGTTTTACTATGCCGAAGACTATCATCAGCAATATTTAGCTAAAAACCCCGGTGGTTACTGTGGTCTGGGAGGGACCAACGTCTCTTGTCCCATTGGCGTGGGCGTAACATCCGACAGCTGATGCTCTAAGGGTTCCAAAAGCCTTTGATAAAAGCTATCCGTTAGTTTTTGAAGTTAACGGATAGCTTTTGTATGTGATTTAGCTGTCTATAAAGCGGTGTGATCGGCGCTAAAACTGCTTTAGAAAGCGTAGGTCGCTGGCATAGAGTCGACGAATATCATCAATCTGACTTTGAACCATCGCTAAACGTTCGACTCCAAGACCCGCAGCAAAGCCACTATAAACTTCTGGGTCATATCCAACAGCCTTTAGAACATTTGGATCGATCATGCCGCAGCCTAAGACTTCTAGCCATTTGCCCTTCCACTTGACATCTACTTCCGCCGACGGCTCAGTAAATGGGAAGTAGCTGGGTCTTAGACGAACTTCGATATCACCAAAGAGAGCTTCCAAAAATAGCTGGATGGTTCCTCGCAGGTCGGCAAAGGTGATGTTTTTATCGACCGCAAAAAATTCTATTTGGTGGAAAACGGCTGCATGAGTTGCGTCTACTGTATCGCGTCGATAGCAGCGTCCTGTTGCTAAGGCCCGCAATGGTGGCTCATGGTTTTCCATGTAGCGAATTTGAGTATTAGATGTGTGAGTACGCATCATTTTGCCGTTAGGTAAATACAGCGTATCCTGCATATCCCGCGCGGGATGATCAGGCAAAAAGTTTAGCGCCTCAAAGTTGTAATAATCTTCTTCAATCTCAGGGCCACTGGCAACTGTGTAGCCAAGGCCAATAAAAATATCAGTTATCTGGTCGATAATGCTGTTGATAGGATGAATTCGTCCTTGGGGTAAATAAGTGCCCGGCATCGACACATCCAAGGTTTCAGCCTCCAGCTGGGCCTGAATTTTGGCTTCCTGCAGCGCAGTTTTGCGCTCTTCAATACTCGTCTGTAGTGCAGTTTTAACTTGATTGGCAAGGGAGCCAATACGAGGGCGATCTTCCGCAGATAGCTTCCCCATGCCGCCCAAGATTTTAGAAAGTCTACCCTTTTTGCCCAGATACCCTACCCGAAACTGATCGAGTTCATCTAGGCTGCTTAGGGTAGCGATCTCATCGCTGGCTTCTTGCTGTAATGTACTCAGCTGCTGCTCAAGGTCGGTGGTCATACTGGCCAAAAGGTTGAAACGGGAGGGGGTACAAAGAACGATCTTTAGTCTACACCGAAGCTTTGATTCCCTATGAAACTATTAATCAGTAACGATGACGGTATTTTCGCAAAAGGCATTCGCACATTAGCCGATACCCTAGCAGCCAAGGGGCACACCGTTAGCGTCGTTTGTCCTGATCGTGAACGGTCTGCCACAGGGCATGGAATCACTATGCATCGACCTATTCGAGCTGAACAAGTCACTTCGGTCTATCACGAGGGTATTCAGGCATGGGCCTGTTCTGGTACTCCGGCTGACTGTGTCAAACTCGCCCTTGATGCACTGCTAGAGACGCCTCCTGATTGTGTTCTGTCAGGTATTAATCACGGAGCGAATTTAGGAAACGATGTACTTTATTCAGGAACAGTATCGGCAGCCATGGAAGGTTTGCTGGAAGGAATTCCTAGTCTGGCCATTAGCTTAGCTAGTTTTACTTATTCAAATTTTCAACCCGCAGCTGACTATGCCTGCCAACTCTTACCTCAGTTGATGCAGTTAAAACAGCCACTTTTACTCAATCTCCACGTCCCATCCTTAGCCAGCGATCAAATCAAAGGGACGACTGTTGCTCGTCTGGGAGTACGTCGTTATCGTGACCTATTTGAAAAGCGGATTGATCCTCGGGGAAAAACTTACTACTGGCTTGCCGGAGAAGTTTTAGAGGAAAGCGATAACGAGCCACCCCACGGCTTACCTAATAGCCTTAGTGACATACAAAATATTGACTTTATGAACCGGTTTACAACTGACGTAAAGGCGATTAAGTCTGGCTACATTACAGTCACACCTTTGCACTATGACTTGACAGCTTACAGTGATTTATCCGAACTCCAGCAGTATCTCCCAGATCTACTGTCTCACTGAGAAGACCAGGCCCACTGAGAAGACCAGGGCTGATATCGCATATTTCTAATGTGGCTTTGGGCAAACTGGCTGTAAGCAGGGTAGCTTAAATTAAAAATGGTCGCTTCAAAAGCTAAACCACACATCTGAGTTGGCTCAGATGTAAAAATCTTAATAATTCCAAACATGCGCTCTATGGCTTGATCTATAAAGACAGTCTGGGTTTACAAGCATTTTGTATGGATAAATAGGTAAGATCACTCCTGATCATCACTCATTTCTCTAGAAAAAAGGGGGATACGCTGTGCTAATGGGCTTAATTAGCTAACCAGTCACCATTCAGCAAAATTCGCGTCCCTCATTAACGTCATTACTAGCCACTGATGTCCGACTCGAATGCTCAATTCACGATTCACTTTTGGGGAGTACGGGGAAGTATTCCTTGTCCAGGTGCCGAAACGGTTCGCTATGGTGGCAACACGTCCTGTATCGAGATGCGCATTAACGGTGAGCGTTTGATCTTTGATGGGGGCACAGGGCTACGGGAACTAGGACAGCACCTGCTAGCAGAAGGTAAGTCTATCCATGCCAGCATGTTTTTCACCCATTCCCATTGGGATCATATTCAAGGATTTCCCTTTTTTGTACCTGCTTTTTTACCTAACAATCAGTTTGAGGTATACGGGGTTATCTCACCCAACGGTGCAACCATAGAGCAGCGTCTCAACGATCAAATGCTGCATCCAAATTTTCCGGTGCCTCTGCAAATCATGCAGGCACAGCTAAAGTTTTGCGACCTGTCGATTGGAGAAACTGTCTCGATTGGCGATATCAGTGTAGTGAATGCCCTGCTAAATCATCCAGGTGAAGCAGTTGGATATCGTGTTGAATGGAATGGTTTAGCAGCAGCTTACATTACTGACACTGAGCATTTTCCAGAGCGACTAGATGAGAATGTTCTATATCTAGCCCAAAATGCGGATGTGATGATTTACGATTGCACCTACACCGATGCAGAATATCACTCAGAAAGCAGCAGTAAAGTGGGCTGGGGGCACTCTACCTGGCAAGAGGCTGTTAAACTCGCAAAGGCCGCTAACGTAAAAAAGTTAGTAGTTTTTCATCACGATCCACTTCATGATGATGATTTTATGGACGATATTGGCTGTAAGACAGCTGCTGCGTTTCCCAATAGCATTGTTGCTCGTGAGGGCATGGTGCTAGATCTGGCTGAAATAAAAGCACTTGAGCTAGCGAAGCACTGACATTTAGACCACTCAAACTGACACGGGAAGCCTTTAGAGCCGCCCGTGCAATATTCCAAAAGGTATAAGTATGAAATAAGTTAACCAAATAAAGGTTTACTTTACATACAGAAAACCTTTAATATCAGCCTTAGAAAAGACTTATTGGCTCTTGTATAAGCGGGTGACGCGATTCGAACGCGCGACATTCACCTTGGCAAGGTGACGCTCTACCACTGAGCTACACCCGCATTTGCCGTGTTTTGACTTTATCTAGGATGCCATAAAAGGATTTTCCTTGTCAAACAAATTCTTAAGCTCAGAGCAACCTATGTCGGATAAGTAGAAAGCTAAGGAAATCTGAAGACTTGCGGCACCAGCGTTTCTTAAACGTCTGCTGATTCAGGTAATTGAGGCATCAAGCTAGACATCTTTAAGGCATTAGCAGTCTTAGGGAGCTGAGACATTAAACTAGCCATCTCTAAAGCGCTCATGGCATAGTTCCAACCTAAGTTGCTCTTGATTCCTGCTCGCTCAAGAGCCTGTTGCATGGAATCGGTGGTCAAAATTCCAAATACGACCGGGACACCTGTTTGAAACCCAGCGGCTGCAATTCCCTTAGAGACTTCTGCGGCAACATAGTCAAAATGGGGAGTTTGCCCACGGATAACAGCTCCTAGACAAATAATGGCATCGTACTGACCGCTGAGAGCTAACTGGCGTGCTACTAGCGCTACTTCAAAGCTGCCAGGAACCCAGGCGTAATCCACTTGGCTGCCGTTGGGGTCAACATCAACACCGTGACGCTTGAGACAATCCTGACAGCCGTCCAGCAATTTATTAGTGACCAAATCATTAAATCGACCAATCACAATCGCAAATTTAGCGTTGTTGACACGGTCGAAACTTCCTTCAAAAACAGCCATTGAGTTACTCTACTTGTTCTTTAAAAAATAAGGTGGCAGGTCTCAATAGCCTTACCACCTGACAGCAAGTGTTCTGTATCGATTTGTTTGAACAGCGGCTAGCTCAAAAATAGCCGCCAAGCCCAGATCTAGACCACCAGGTAGTTTAGCCCACCCACTACAATAACTAGCGCAGCCCAGATGAGCGAACCCAGAAAAATCAATCGCTTTGATTGCTCCCAATTCTGTGGTGAAGCATAGGCTACGGGAACCCCGATCACCATTACAAAAGACCAAATCACCAGAACAAACAACAACAGTTGAAACAGAATAGACATAACTCGCCACTCTCAAGACAGCAAAAGATCTGATACACCTTATCTGGATGCAGAATTGCCGTACTAACTGAGCGGAACTTTGCTACCAGACTTGGATAAGCCTCTTAATCTATTGATGGTGATACAGTATGGAGCACTGATCGCCCTGTTTAGTAAGCTATCAAACATTTGGCACCTAGCGAAAGCGTTTTGCTGGAATCAATCGATTAATTTTCCTGAGCTAATATTTGCCGATTTCTTGTTAAGTGAATGCCTCTCTGTTTGATTAGGCTGGTATATAGACCATGGATTTGATCCTTTGCCATACAACTGCAGACTTTGACACTCTGGGGGCAGCCGTCGGCCTAGCCTGTCTATGTCCGGGGAGTCGTATTGTCTTAACAGGGGGCGTTCATCCGGCAGTTAGATCTTTTTTGGCATTACACCGTGACGAATATCCGCTGATTGAACGTCGAGCGGTCACAGTACCCATGATTCGCTCAATCACAGTGGTAGATGCCCATCAACGTAGCCGGGTAGGCGCAGCGGCAGTTTGGATTGAGCATGCGATCGCAGCTAATTTGCCTATTGTCATCTACGACCATCACATAGAGTCTTGCCCCGATATGCCGGGCGAGACCCATATCGAAGCGGTGGGTGCTACAACTACGTTGGTTGTCGAAGCCCTGCAGCGATCTAATATCCAGATTTCTTCCACCGAAGCTACAGTTATGGCCCTGGGCATCCATGCTGATACGGGCTCCCTAACGTTTGCTCAGACAACGTCTCGCGATGCCTACGCCTTAGCGTGGCTCATGGGACAGGGGGCCAATCAGCAAGCGATTACAGAAGCTGTGGAGCCAGGACTATCAGCCACCCTTCAAGGGTTGCTGAGCACGGCGCTCGACAGCATAGAAGTTCAGCAAATTGAAGGATATACCGTTGGCACTGTCTATCTGGAAACTAACGATTTTATTCCCGGCCTATCGGGGTTAGCCAGCCATTTGATAGCGCTCTTGGGACTAGACAGTCTGCTGCTGGCTGCTGTTTACATTACCAAGGCTAAGCCAGGGCTTACCCTAATTAGTCGTACACGACCACAAACGGGAATGAACTGCCGCATATTACTGCAAGCATATGGCGGTGGAGGGCATGCCTGTGCATCAGCGGCAAACCTTGCCACCCATGAGCCTGACCTAGTTTTTAGGCAAGTTTGTGATGCTGTTTACAAAGCCCATAGCCGGGCAGTCGTGGCCCAAGATGTCATGTCTTCCCCCGTACGCACTATTCGAGCTGAAACGACGATAGCCGATGCCCAGCGAATTTTGCTGCGCTATGGTCATTCCGGTTTATGCGTGGCTGATGATACGGGAAAACTGCAGGGCATTATCTCTCGACGAGATATTGATTTGGCGCTGCACCATGGTTTTAGCCATGCTCCAGTAAAGGGGTATATGACCCTTAATCTAAAAACTATAGCGCCCCAAACTCTTCTCAGTGAGATTCAGTCCCTTATGGTCACCTATGACGTGGGTCGGCTACCTGTTTTAGACCAAGACGAGCTAGTGGGTATTGTGACTCGCACTGATGTGCTAAGGCAGATGTATGCTTCGCAGTCGAGCGATGAGGGTTTAACGTCAACCCCCAAGACCAATCTGTATGAACGATTACAGACATCTCTAAGGGCCTATCCGACAGCATTAGAATCAGACACTTTATGGACTTTGCTGCACCATATTGCTCAAGCCGCACAGCAAAGAGGATGGCATTTGTATTTAGTGGGAGGCGCTGTACGAGATTTGTTGCTGGCCCCTAACGATCAAACCGTATCTATTAAGGATATTGATCTGGTTGTAGATAGCTTTCGGTCCCCTGTTGTTGAAGGGGTTGGGGTTGGCTTGGCTCAGCAACTGCAGCAGCAATACCCAGAGGCTGAGCTTCAGGTCCACGGAGAGTTCCAGACGGCTGCTCTGATTTGGCGGGCGCGGGCTAGCCAGGCACCTTTAATGATCGATATTGCTACAGCTCGCACAGAGTTCTATCCCTATCCAGCGGCCAATCCAGAGGTCGAACCTAGTTCAATTCGACAGGATCTCTATCGGCGTGATTTTACTATCAACGCTATGGCAGTGCGGCTAACATCGCCTCAGCCGGGTTTGCTGCTTGATTTTTTTGGCGGCTATCTAGATATCCAACAACGCCAGGTACGGGTGCTGCATGCCAACAGTTTTATCGAGGACCCTACCCGCATTTTTCGAGCCGTGCGATTTGCAGTTCGCTTGGGATTTACTATTGAGCCTCAAACTGAAAGGTTTATCCGTTACGCAGTCGACAGTGGTATTTACACCGACCTCCAGGCTCAAAAAACGAAAAAGCGACTGCCAGCATTGCAAACTCGTCTTAAAGCTGAGCTGACCTATATTTTTCAGGCAGAGTACTGGGCGAAGTCTTTGGGACTTTTGGATAAGCTGGGTGCTCTCAGCTGTTTGCATCCCTCTTTGACGATTGATGCTGAACTATGGCGGCAGATGCATCGGGCGAGCCGCTGGCGACAGCGATTTATCGATGAGGTGGGTAAAGATATTGGGGTGGCCCCATGGTTGGTCAGACTGGAGTTGCTGCTAGCAAGGGTGGAAGTGCGATCGCAAATAGC
Source organism: Cyanobacteria bacterium P01_H01_bin.21 (assembly GCA_038748405.1). GTDB lineage: Bacteria > Cyanobacteriota > Cyanobacteriia > Phormidesmidales > Phormidesmidaceae > Leptothoe. The sequence continues at coordinate 12,890 of JBCDIX010000061.1, forward strand.
CAATAATCTACAGCTACCCCTAAGTTCAATTCAGCGGCTTCAAAAGCTGCCAAGTTTAGAAGAAACTTTGGTAACTGAATTTCGTAAGACTATCCAGCCCAAGCCTAGTTTTATCTATCAAACCTTAGCTGACTATGATTTACCAAGCCTGTTACTGGTTAGCGTGCGTCATCCTCGCCTCATTGGTACTTATGTTTGGCACTATGTCACTCGGTTAATTCACACCCGGCCGCCCATTGACGGCAATCACCTCAAACAGTTGGGATATTCCCCAGGGCCGCTATATCGCCAAATCCTGACAGAGCTAACCCACGCTGCTCTCGACGGCGACATTACCTCAATAGCCTCAGCTGATGACTATCTTCGTCAGCATTACCCACTAGACGCTAATTAGTAACTTCTCTAACTCGGCTAAATTCCTTTACGGATAAGCATTGTAGTCTTTTGAACTAAGAAACGTTAGGCTAGCCCCATTGCCATTTCCCCACTGCTATCGATAAGGTTGGAAGTTAAGAAAACAGTAAGCTTCACTGTCCCTACGATGGCGCTGTAAAGGTTCGATCGTTGTTAGAGTGGATCTGTGGGTGCCTGGGTATAAGTTATCTATTGTGTATGCCTCACAGCTTCTAGCTCTCTATACAAAGCTCTTTGTGCCCCAATGCAGATAATGCCCCCGTCTGTTCAAGCTACTACGAAGGATTCAACGTCAAATGCCAGCAGCGTATCCAGATGGCGGCTAGTTTTTCTGCTAGTAACAGCAACTGTTGCTAGTGGTCTGGGCATAGCGTTGGGCAGCACGCTACGCTTTCAAGTTTTATCTGTTAGTGAAGCATCGTTCTTTAAACCTCAGCAAGACTTTCCACCTTTGGCAGAGTGGCCACCTCAGGTACCGTTGGCAAAAGAACATGTCGATTTTGAGACAGACTGGGAAAATGAAATACCAACACAGCCCTTAATCTATAACGATTTCCCTGGTGAAGATGCTGAGAGCATCCCAGATGACAGGATCTACGGCGAGGACTATGCCCCAGAAGCGGCAATCACATCTGATATTGTGTCTGATCCAGCTCCAGCAGGGCTTGATGATGAAGATACCACTCAAGATACTACGGTTGAGGTTTTGGATGATGAGTCGTCACCTCCTGTAGTCTCAACGAGTACTGGAGACTTAGAGGATGAATCTGACAGTATTGATGAACTGAGCAACGATGAAGACTCTTTAACCACCCCGTCGCCCCCCTGGTTTGATAAACAGCCAGCTTCAGAGGCTCAATTTAGAGATACTCCTCTGATTATTTCTCCAGACGATCCTTCGTTATATCCTTATTCGCTGCCAGAATAATTGAGTTGCATTAGAGTTAAGAGAGACCAAAACCCAAAAAGAGCGGGTTTGGTTACTTCAACTCAAGTAGACTGCAACCATGGGTATAATGTCGCTTAGATGTCTATAGGTTTTTTATGAGCAATCCAACGCTGCAGGCGTTCTTTCTGGGGCGCGCCCTAGCTACAGCTATTGGTGAAAAAGTCGAAGAAGCGATCACCACTGGCATGAGTGGTGTTGGACGTTTTGACGCTGAGCAGAGAGAATGGCTACATCGGTTTGTTGAAGATGTCTTCGAGCAGGCTCAGGTTTCTCAGCAGAATGTATCTTCTGAGGACAGTAGTATCAATTCGGGCGAAGACCTACAAGCTACGATCGATAATTTGCGAGCTGAGATTGCTCAGGTGCGAGTTGCTCTACAGCAATATCGTGCTTCCTGATTGGCAAAGATTTTATGGTCAGGAATTAGTCAAAAGCCTCCTGGCCGTTTTCAAACGACATTCTATTAAAACATCGCTGGCTATCTAGGAGACTGCGTGTCTACAGTTCCCAACACAACCGATCAGCCGTCACTAAGTGAGGATTCTGACGATAACTTGCTTGGCCAGCTTAATGGTGCCAATACTCCACATTTAGCGGTGACGGATTCTGTGGATCCGGCCTCTCTGGGTGTGGCATCTCATGATGCTAAGAAGCGTATTGCACCAGTTGAGAAGCGCTACCGATGGAATCGTCGCTACAGTCGTCCACAGCGATTTGTTGATATATGGTCGTTTTTTATCTCGTTTTTAGGTAAGCGATGGCTTTATGGCAAACCTTGGAGCTATTCGGGCGGAATTTCTGCTGACAAGCAGGCAGCTCGACGCCGTGAGCAAGCTCGGTGGATACGTCATAACTTTTTGAACCTTGGACCCACCTTTATTAAGTTAGGGCAGCTGTTCTCCACACGTTCTGACCTATTTCCATCTGAATATGTCGATGAGCTGTCCAAGCTGCAAGATCAGGTTCCTGCATTTAGCTACGAACAGGTCAAAGACACTATCGAAACTGATCTGGGACGTCCTCTCGCGGAACTGTATAAAACTTTTGATCCCATCCCTTTGGCCGCTGCTAGTTTAGGTCAGGTGCATCGGGCACAGCTTTATTCTGGTGAAGAAGTCGTTGTTAAGATTCAACGTCCTGGCCTTCAGCGGTTGTTTCAAATTGATTTATCCATCCTAAAGGGAATTGCTCAATACTTTCAGAGTCATCCCGAATGGGGCAGGGGGCGTGACTGGGTGGGTATTTATGAGGAATGCTGTCGTATTCTTTGGCTAGAAATAGATTTTCTTCATGAGGGACGTAACGCAGACACATTCCGTCGTAATTTTCGTGATATCGACTGGGTTAAAGCTCCTCGCATTTACTGGCGTTATGCCTCAAGGCGAGTTTTGACGCTGGAATATTTACCCGGCATAAAGATTAGTCACTATGAGTCTTTAGAGGCGGCAGGATTAGACAGGCAGCGTCTTGCTCAGCTAGGTGCACAGGCTTATTTGCACCAGCTCCTCAACGATGGCTTTTTTCATGCGGATCCTCATCCTGGCAATATTGCTGTTAACCCTGATGGGGCCTTGATTTTTTACGATTTTGGCATGATGGGGCAGATTCAACCCATCACTCGTGATGGGCTAATGCGTACTTTTATGGGAGTATCCCAGCGCAATGCCAATATGGTGATGACATCCTTGATCGATTTGGGGGCTTTGACAGAGGCTGAAGACATGGGGCCTGTCCGCCGCTCCATTCAGTACATTCTGGACCACTTTATGGACAAACCGTTTGAGGAACAGTCCATTACCGCCATTAGTGATGATCTGTATGCTGTTGCCTACGACCAACCATTTCGATTTCCGGCTACATTTACATTTGTAATGCGCGCATTCTCTACACTAGAGGGTGTGGGCAAAGGGTTAGACCCTGACTTTAACTTTATGGAAGCTGCCAAACCGTTTGCTAATCAGCTTATGACTAATGTTTCTAATTCCTCTAATAATGGTCTTATTGGTGAAATAGGCCGTCAAGCTGCTCAGGTTGGGAGTTCAGCCTTTGGCCTGCCCCGCCGCATTGAAGATTCCCTTGACCGTTTAGATCGAGGAGATATTCGTGTACGTGTGCGCTCAATCGAAACTGACCGAGCAATTCGCCGCCTCAGCAATGTGAATCTCATGACCAATTACACTTTGTTGGTGGGCACATTTACCCTATCGGCTACGATTTTGCTAGTGAGTCAGTTACCATGGGTTGCTTTGGGTATGGTTTTACCGGCTATCGCCGCGGGAATCGCACTTATTCGTTCCCTCATGCGTCTTGGCCGAGCTGATCGTATGCCATAAAAGTTTTTCTCTTTATGTCTAAATGCTTTATGCAACGCTTTTTTGCTGGTTTAACTGATCCAGGACTGCTACGGACTAGTAATCAAGATGCTTACTACCTGGATGAATTAGGCCGGTTTTTTGTGGTTGCTGATGGTATGGGTGGACACGCGGGCGGTCAGGAGGCAAGCCGTTTGGCGACAGAAACTATCCATCAATATCTAAATGAACATTGGGAGAGCTCCGAGTCTCCTGATGTAATGTTGCGTAAGGCTTTTGTTGCGGCTAACGACGCCATTTTGAAAGATCAGTATCATCACCCTGAGCGAGCAGACATGGGAACGACAGCTGTAGCTGTTATGTTTCGAGATAATGACCAGCATCCCTGGTGTGCTCATGTTGGCGACTCTCGTTTGTATCGTTTGCGAGGAGCTAAGCTCGATCAGATTACAACCGACCATACTTGGGTGGCAAAGGCGATTGAGGATGGTGAGCTGACCATAGATGAATCTAAGCACCATCCCTGGCGACATGTGCTTTCTCAATGTTTGGGAAGAGAGGACTTGAGCCGTATTGATATTCAATCGCTTGATGTATCTGGAGGTGATCGACTACTGCTGTGTAGTGATGGTTTGACCGAAGAACTTTCTGACTCATTAATTGCCACTCACCTAAAATCAATTCGGTCATGTCCAACGGCTGTTGAATCTTTGGTTGATGCGGCCAAACAGCGTGGCGGTCGGGATAATATCACGGTGGTGGTGGTTGCCTTTCAAGACTGATTAATGGAAGGCGTTGCATGCGATGCCTGTACGTCAGAGAATTAATTAGGCATTAGTCAATTCCAGTTTCCACAAGATGGATGGAGTAAAGTCAGATGTTTAAGTGTGCATTAATCTGTACTGATTTTGACGATAGTTTGCAGCGGTTAGTCAAGTTTGTACCTGATTTGGTTCAATCTGGTTTAGATCAAGTGGTTTTTTTTCACAATGTGCTTTTAAAAACTGAGCGTGAGATTCCAAAAGTTGATGACGCCGCTATCGTTCAGGCAAAGCGTGCACTTGGCGAGGCGAGCGAAGCCATATTGCCCGATGGAAAATCAGTTGTCATTGATGTTCGTTCTGGTCTAGTTATCGACAATATTTCAAAGTCAGCACGCTGCTACGATGCGGACGTGTTGCTGTTGGGTACTCCCACCCGCTCTCTATTAACTGAAAAAATCTTTGGGAGTACAACGACTGGGATAGCTAAGCAGCTTAATATTCCCTTGGTGATTCTACGCCCTCAGCTGGTATCAACCTATCGTCAAGAGGAGCTAGCGTTACGTTGTCAAAATCTGTTTACCCATCTTTTAGTGCCCTATGACGGTAGCAATAGTGCAAAGTATTTGGTATCGCAGCTAGTAGCTGCAGCAAAAACGAATCACTATCCCAAGCAGTGCACACTTTGCTGGGTGATTGACGAATGTATTCGGGTTGAGCTACGGGAATCTGAAGAGCAGGTTCAGGCAAAGCTAGATGAGGTAAGTGCAGAGTTAGAAGCGGTAGGGGTAGATGTTTTTACTGAAATTCGCCAGGGCGATCCTCAACCTGAAATATTGAAATCGGCAGAGGTTAATGATATTTCTGCGATCGCAATTTGTTCAGGAAAATCCAAAGGTATTCTCAAGTGGTCCGTCCCCAGCTTTACAAGTGCATTACTCCGTTCAAGCTGGCATCCCGTTATCCACTTTCCTGGCCAAAACCAAGCCTCTCGCTAATATCTTAACCAGCAATGCCTATTCATTTAATTTAGGTATCAGATTGCATTGCTTGAAAGCTAAGCAGCATCTGAGGCTTTAAGGTATCGTTTAACTCTTTTTTGAGAATATTTTTACTGTCCTGAGGACGCCCAACTGGCACAATAGTGCGAGCCATCAGCACCCATTCCTTAAGCAGTTTGCACTGGGGTAAGGCAATGTGTGAGCGACGCAGATTGACAAGCTGATGAGAGCCTTCTTTAGAAAAGAATAAGGTACGATATTCTCCTGCTTCTCCTAGACGCCAAATTAGCTTCTGGCTGCCATCCTGCTTTAAATCTAAATAACTTGATAACCATCGTGCTCCTTGGGTCTTGTTGTAAAATGCCGTAATCCAGAGCAGCATGGGATAAGGATTACGAACACATAAAAAATTATTGGCCCCTGTGTTGCCAATACGTCTCTCAATTTCTTGAGTACTCAACATTGCCCAGAGGGTCGGTAGCTGACGATTACTCATAGTGAGTAACCTAGGAAAGACGATTTCAGCGACAGGTGTCTTTGGGGGCCATACCTGAAGCCGACAGAATCGATCTTCTTCAGAACCACTAGGAGGTTCCACTCTTGGAACAACTGGCAGCTCCTGAAGCGTCCCTCTTATCTGTTTCCCAAGATCAATAGAGCGACCAAATCGATTCTCTAACGGCCCTAACCGTTCCAAAAGATGGCTAACGCTATTAGGTCGCTGGGAACGCTGTTTTGCTAAACAGCTAAGAATCGCATCTTTTAATATCCTAGGCAAAGAGCCGTAGGGAGATAAGCCATCTAACGGTATCGGCTCTTGAGAGCAGTGAGCCTTGTACCAGCCACCAAACGTATTACTTTGAGGGCGAAAGGGTAGCGTGCCCGTTAGCATCTGATACATCATGACACCCAAACTGTAGATGTCAGAACGTTTATCTAATTCCTGTCCCTCCATCTGTTCTGGGGATGCATAGGCCAATGTCCCCATAAAGCTGCTGGTTTGTTCGCAATCGTCAACTTGCATAAGTTTTGCAATGCCAAAATCCAAAATTTTGACCAGCTCCCCTACACTTGCGCTTTGAGTAACCAGGATATTGCTAGGTTTAATATCTCGATGGATAATTGGCACCAGATGGCCATTTAGGATAATGCCTTTGTGGGCTGTTTCTATGCCCAGGCAGATTTGTCGAATGAAGTCTAGAAAACGAGGAATTGGCAAAGGTTTTGAATGGATCACCTGGCCTAGATTTGCCCCCTTTAAATACTCCATGACGTAAAAGGGAATTTCATCATCGGTTACGCCATAATCTGTCACCCGGACAACATGCATGCTGTTATTGCCTAACTGTGCACAAGTCATTGCCTCACGCATAAAGCGCTGAGTCACCTGCTCATTAAGTAGTGTTTGAGACAAAAATTTAACAGCAACGGGAACGCCTCCTAGCAACATATCTTCGGCCAGATAGACTTTACCCATAGAACCTTGCCCAATAGAGTTCATGAGCTCATAGCGATTGGCGAGTCTACGCCCGAAATAAGTATCTGTCATTTGGCGCTGCAGTTCTAAGCCAATAATACATATTGCATCTGTCAGGTTAGTCAGGACAATCGATATCCCTGAAAGCCCCAAATTACAACAGCTAACCTGACTCGCAATCGACAAATGCATCCGTCGATTGCGATAGCGTTGACCCTATCGCAGATAACAGTGAAAATCCTTAAAATACCTAGCGATAGACAACAAGACAGCCTGTGACCTTTATGTGGGTATTGAAAATTCTGGAAAACCGCAAGGTTTGCCAATCAAATGGAACAAATTAAAAATCCTGACTGATGTAGCTGTACTCGTTGACTAAGATTCTAGATAGCTCTAGAAAAATTACAGCTCCTATCTAAAGTACCCGCTTTATCTGACAGAAGCCCAACTGTAAAAGTCAGCGGTAATCACCAAAACATCTGCGGTTTTAGCTTGTCATTAAATTCCTTCTTGAGCATGTTCTTGCTATCTTGTGCATTGCCCACAGCAAGCGTTGTCCGTGCTCTAATGACCCACTCTTTTAGAAGCTTTTGCTGAGGTGGTGCAATATGTAGGCGACGAGACCGGACAAATGAGTTCGGAAAGGCTTTAGAAAAGAACAGCACTTGATAGGTTGTATTTTCCGCTAGATGCCAGGCGATCCTTCCATGATGAGGGTTCTTGAGATCTAGATAGCTGGATAGCCATCGAGGCCCTTGCGCCTTACCGTGAAATGCCGTTATCCAAAGCACCATGGGATATGGGTTAAGAGTACATAAAAAATTGTTGTAGCCAGTGTTGCTAATGCGCCGTTCAATTTCTTGAGGGGATAGCATTACCCATAGGGTGGGTAACACATGCTCTTCTAGGGAAAGCAGTCTTGGAAAAACAATTTCAGCGACAGGTTTATCCTTGGGCCATACCTGCTGTCGATACAATCGGTCTTCCTCAGATTGCTGAGATTCCTTAGATTGCTGAGATTCCTTAGGTACAACTTCAAGTGCTTTTGAAGGAGATGGGAGAGCCTTAATCGACCCTTCAAAGTGTGCAAGTAGCTGGTTGACATTAGCAGGGCGATTCGAACGCTCTTTGGCTAAACATGCCATAACAGCATCTTTGAGTCGCTGTGGCAATTTCCCATAGGGTGATAATCCGTCTAGTGGGATGGGGTCTTGAGAACGATGAGCCTTGTACCAACCACCAAACGTATTGACGTTGGGACAGAGCGGCAGAGAGCCTGTCAGCATCTGGTACATCATGACTCCCAGGCTGTAAATATCAGAGCGGTTGTCGAGTTCTTGCCCCTCCATCTGCTCTGGGGAAGCGTAGGCCAACGTTCCTAAAAAACTACTGGTTTGCTCACTAATTCCATCCTGTATGAGTTTGGCAATACCAAAGTCTAAGATCTTTACTAGTTCGCCCACGCTGGCACTCTGCATAACCAAAATATTGCTGGGCTTAATGTCGCGATGAATGATGGGAACAACCCGACCGTCCAAAATAATCCCCTCGTGGGCCTTAGCTAGCCCTAGACAAATTTGTCTAGTAAAGTCAAGAAATCGTTTAACAGGAATCGGATGTGATTGAATAACCTGACCAAGATTTTTTCCCTTGAGGTATTCCATCACATAGAAGGGAACTTCTTCTTCGGTTACGCCATAGTCGGTAACCCTGACTACGTGCATGCTGTTGTTACCTAGCTGAGCGCAGGTCATGGCCTCATGCATAAAACGCTGGGTCATTTGCTCATTGAGCAGGGTTTGAGCCAGAAATTTGACAGCAACGGGAACGCCCCCCAACAGCGTATCTTTAGCCAGATAAACTTTACCCATAGATCCCTGACCAATAGGGTCCATAAGTTCATAGCGATTGGCGAGTCTACGACCGAAGTAATTGTCTGTCATTGAACGCTGCGCTTCTAAGCCAACAATATAGTCACTGCGATTATGGCGAGTTTGATGATGAAAGCTAATCAGCCAGTCTGAAGAGGCTTTCGTGCCAATCTAAGGAAAAGTAGCTAAGTTTTTTTAACTTTACTGCTCACAAAAATGATGAATGACGAGATATCTATCAATACATCGGTGCGGGCAAATTCCCAGGGTGAATTAGCAGCAACTTAATTATTACGGGGTATTGGGTATTTATCACTACCCCTGATGGCGTTCAACGACGGCTTCCATGGTACTGGTTAGATGGTGGCCAGCCATAATACCACCAGAGAAATGATACTGATTAGGGTTGAGACGATAGAGGGTTTCAAAACCGGTACGCATGTGTCGGTCTTTGAGGGCCCAATATTGCTGAACAATAGAACTAGGGGCAATCCAACCTTCTCCCTCTACCCGTCCAAGAACGCTATGCTGCAGCACAAATGTGTATTGCCGATCACCTTTAACAATACGTCCTTTATACTGCAGAGCGATATCTTCAAGCTCACCATTTGGAAAAACCAGCTTGGTAACCATTGTGAACCAGTCGCTGCTATTCCAGGCAACTAGAATTTTGCCTTTGACAGTAATCGGGAGTAAATCCCTGGCTAACCAGCTACCTTGAAGTGTCCAGCGTCCTGGTTCGATCAGAAAACTGTGGCTCACGTGTTCTCCCTAATGGTCTTATGGAAATTTTTATATGCAACTATCACAAATTTACAGCTAACAAATCTGGGTATGGGTTGCGGGCCGTGCTTGTTTACCTGAGTCTTCCTCTTTAACAGTGAACACATCCAGGATAGAGGAAGATCTTTAGCGATTACTACCGTTGGATCTACCTTGTCAGTTGTTAGGGCTAGTTTCAATTGCATTTATATGGCCAAGTAAACAGGGATGACTGGCTCCTGTAACGGTGATGAGATTTCCTGGATGGTGATGCCAGCGCCAGTATCCTAATATGGCAAAGGCAATGGCTTCCTTAAAGCTGCTGTTGAGCCCCACTTCGTCGGTGGAAATAAGGGTAGTTTCAGGCAGTCTGACTTGCAGTTGCGATCGCAAATACTCATTCTTTCCACCCCCGCCACATAGCAATACCTCATCGGGGTGGTGGGGTAGCTGTTGGTAACTATCCACAATGGTTGCTGCTGTAAAAGCCGTTAACGTGGCTAAAAAATCAGCTTGATTTAGACCAAGGACTTGAGCCTCTTGCCAACAACGCTGACCATAGTCAGCGCTAAAGAGTTCCCGCCCGGTAGATTTTGGTGGTGGTTGCTGGAAATAGGGTTGGTTTCGCCACTGGTTTATCAAGGGCTGACAGGGAATGCCTTTAGCGGCCCAGGACCCATTGTCGTCATAGGTCAGCTGGCCGTCGCTAAATTCATAGACAGCCCAATCAATTAAAGCGTTGCCGGGGCCTGTGTCCCAACCCACAATGGCCTTAGGTGGGACACCTGTTTTATCCCAAGGGGGAAGGTAGGTCAGGTTGCCAATACCGCCAATATTTTGTACGCAGCGATAGCGTTCGGAGTGACTGAGTAAACTCGCATCGACAGGGGATACTAAAGGCGCACCGTGCCCACCAGCCGCAATATCAGCATCGCGAAAATTACTGATAGTGGGTGTTTGGGTTTGGGCTGCGATCAGTTCTCCTCGACCGAGCTGCCAGGTGTAGCCAATTTGCTTGATAGTTGGCGGGCGATGGTAAACCGTTTGGCCATGGGAAGCAATCAGATCGGCCTTCCCTAACTGCCTGGCAGCCTCAGCAAATGCGATCGCAATCTCATCATCCATCTGGGCGACATCTGCCATGGACAATGGCGAACCGCCACACACCGCTAGAATGCGATCTCGAAGTTCTTCTGGATATTCAGCCGTGTGAGCAGCCAGCAGCTTCACCTGAATGTCGTAGCCATGACCGGTCACGTCAACCAAAGCCGCATCAATACCATCAACTGAGGTCCCGCTTATGAGGCCAATTATTTTCATGCTTTTTAACTTATCTGAGTAACACAAGCCGTAAACTCCAAATAACTTTTTCTAAAGCTATGTACGACCTTATACTTACCGCTACATAGGTAGCTTATCAATGCCTCTATTCGCACCTACAACAACCATCAGTGTGCCTGCTCGTAATCGCGTTACCGGGCTCGGATTAATCTCAAATTTATCCATGGCATTTTCTTTGCTAATAGCCATTAAAGTAAGCCCATAGTGGTTGCGCAGGTCTAACTCAACAATAGTCTTGCCATCAAATTGTTGAGGCACAACCACCTCCACAATGCTGTGGTCTGGGTCAAGCTCAAATCGGTCAAGCACGCCCGGACGAGTTAAAGAGCGCGCCAACTCACAGCCCATTTCAAACTCTGGAAATACGACGTGGTCAGCTCCGACACGTTCGAGCAGTTTGCCATGAATTTCTGTTGACGCCTTAGCAACCACATTGGCAACTCCTGCCTCTTTTACATTAAGCGTAGTGATAATACTCTCTTGAACATAGTTACCAATCGCCACAATCACCGTATCAAAATCGGGAATGCCTGCTTCCTGGAGAGCTGAGGGTTGGGTGGAATCCATTTGCAAAGCATGGGCCGCAATTTGATCGGTTAAGACTTGAGCCACACGATTCTCATCAGAATCAATTCCTAAAACCTCATAGCCCATACCATGTAGGGTTAAACACACTGCTCGACCAAAACGTCCCAATCCAATGACCGCAAATTGACGGTTGTTAGCACGGAGGTTTCTAAAAAACTTTAGTGACGATAAATTCACGTTAATTGCCAGTACTTAAACAAATCTCAATCCGAACCAAGGAGTTCTGAGAATGGGTGATTAAAAGTGTACAGTCCAAAAACTGCGGGGCGTCTCGCTATCTTAGGGGTAATAATTTTTATTTCAAGGTTAATAATTTTTAGAGACAAGCCTAAGGTTGAGCATACCTCGATTCTTCTATCAGCATTAGTTTGCTAAAGCACGAATTAAAAAGCCCAGTATTCGTCTTTTACTCTGTTGAGAATTAATGCTGTAAAACTACCCGATCTTGCCATGCTCAAGCCTTAACCTGCCCATACAGTAGGGGCTGCTCTGCTTCTACAACCAAATTCTTTAGCCACCTGCTAATAAACAATTGAGTATCGATTTCTTTCTTTGCTAGGCTTACCTAATCATCTTGGGAAGGAGATATCAGTGAACATTCAACTTGGTCGTGGCAAAACAGCAAGACGTGCCTATGGCATTGATGAGATCGCACTAGTGCCTGGACCTAGAACCCTAGATCCTGAGCTGGCCGACACACGCTGGACGCTTGGCAACTTAGAGCGTGAAATTCCTATCATTGCCAGTGCTATGGATGGCGTTGTTGATGTTCGCATGGCTGTAGAGCTTTCTAAACTAGGCGCTCTTGGTGTGATAAATCTGGAGGGCATTCAAACTCGCTACGACGATCCCAACCCAATTTTGGACCGCATTGCATCGGTGGGTAAGGCGGAGTTTGTCCCACTCATGCAGGAAATTTATTCTCAGCCTGTTCAGCCAGCGCTGATTGAGCGGCGGATTTCAGATATTAAGGCTCAAGGGGGTATTGCTGCAGTAAGTCTCACACCTATGGGCGCTGCTAAGTACGGTAAGACGGTTGCCGAGGCCCAAGCTGATCTGGTCTTTATTCAGGCAACCGTGGTCTCTACCAATCACCTTTCGCCTGAGGCCATCGTCCCCTTGGACTTGGCCAAGTTCTGTGATGAAATGCCCATGCCAGTAATTTTGGGCAACTGCGTCACTTATGAAGTCACTCTAGATTTAATGAAAGCGGGTGCGACGGCTGTGTTAGTGGGTATTGGTCCTGGAGCTGCTTGCACATCACGAGGTGTTTTGGGTGTGGGTGTACCTCAAGCAACGGCTGTCTCTGACTGTGCAGCGGCTCGAGACGATTACCATCGAGAAACAGGACGATATGTTCCAGTGATTGCGGACGGTGGACTGGTCACAGGGGGCGATATCTGTAAATCAATTGCGTCCGGTGCTGATGCTGTCATGATTGGCTCTCCGTTTGCTCGAGCAGCTGAAGCACCGGGGCGAGGCTTTCATTGGGGCATGGCTACTCCAAGCCCAGTACTACCCAGAGGTACTCGTATTCAGGTAGGCACGACTGGCAGTCTTCAACAGATCTTACGGGGACCCGCTCAACTTGATGATGGGACGCATAACCTCCTGGGAGCCCTAAAAACAAGTATGGGAACCCTGGGTGCTAAAGATCTCAAAGGAATGCAGCAGGTAGAGGTCGTGATTGCACCTTCGTTGCTTACAGAAGGTAAGGTTTATCAAAAGGCTCAGCAATTGGGTATGGGTAAATAAGCGACCTTTGAGCGGAATGGGTTTAAAATCGCCAACCTGGTTGTCTCCGTATAGCCTGTGCTTTAAAGGACATACTTGACTTCAAAAGTTGTGTTTTTGACATAATTTGATCGACATCACTTGGGTGTGATGATCGGTGTCACTATGGTTATGTTTTTCTGGCGGATGCAATAAAACATAACTTATAAATCCGCGCCAGACCTTGGGTTTGGGGGGATGGCAAAAGCTGAGACTTGACATACAATGAGACAGAAAGCGGAGACGGAAGTTTCCGTTCACTCCTCACACCACACTCCGCCTAAACCTATTTGGTTTAGGCGGTTCCTATATGGTCTAAATTTGAGAATTGTTGATAACTACTCCAGCTAGAATGACCCCTATTACGCTAGGTGGGTTGAATGCTAAGTAAGAGCTAAATAAAACTTTTTCAGACAGTGGAGACGGTCATAAAGGGGTATTCTTAAGGTTGAATTTTCCAATGCTGATATGAGAAATGCTGATATCAGGCATACACCAAAATCAGCTATGGTAAAAATCTGATATTTGTCGACAAGGAATATAGGGATGTCAGCCGCACAAGTCACAGATTCGACATTCGAGCAAGAAGTTCTAAAAAGCGAGCTACCGGTGCTTGTAGACTTCTGGGCCCCTTGGTGTGGCCCCTGCAGGATGGTTGCCCCCGTCGTAGATGAGATTTCTGAACAGTACGATGGCAAGGTAAAGGTTGTTAAAGTTAACACAGACGATAACCCCAAAGTGGCTAGCCAGTACGGCATTCGTAGTATTCCTACCTTGATGATCTTCAAAGATGGTCAACGTGTGGACATGGTTGTTGGTGCTGTGCCCAAGACTACTCTGGCTAATACGCTTGAAAAATATCTATAGACATCAAGAACCTGTGAGCATTGGTTACTGAATTGATTAGTGAGGTGAGCGTCTAGCTACCCATCTGTTGAATATGAAACAATGCTTTTGCGGTTCCGGCATTTATGTTGGAACCGTTCTTTTAAGTGGGCGAGCGGAACTAAGCCAACAGGGCGCTATTGCCAATGTCTCAACACATCAGAGCGCTACTATATACAATTGGGAGGCTAGACGCTCTCTTGATTAATTAGTCGACTCAAAATCTTCACCACTGCGTGTTTTATGGTCACCCCCACAACAAAATTACCGACCCATCTACAAGAGAAGATTTCTGAAATTGTTACTCAGCTGCCCTCCATGGAGCATGGTGCTGTCATCCAGCAAATTTTGGAAACTCTGGTAAGGATGATTGGGCGAGAGGCTGATCGCTTGGATTGGAAGATTTTGAGTAATACGCTGCAGGATATGGAACTGGGTTTCCAAGGCTTTTATCCACATCGACATACTCGCAAAATTGCTGTTTTTGGTTCAGCCCGTACACCTGCGGAGCACCCTGATTATCAGTTAGCTAAAACGTTTGCACAGCGGGCTGCTAAGCAAGGATTTATGATTATGACGGGTGCTGGCCCAGGCATTATGGAGGCAGGTAATGAGGGCGCTGGCGTTGAGCACTCATTTGGCTTAAATATTCGGCTGCCGTTTGAGCAAGGATCAAATTCGATTATGGAAAATGATCCTAAGCTACTTACATTTAAGTACTTCTTTACACGCAAGCTTTTTTTTCTGAGAGAGTGTGATGCACTGGCTGTTTTCCCAGGAGGGTTTGGCACTCAAGATGAAGCGTTTGAATCGCTCACACTTGTACAAACAGGTAAAGCAGAGCCTATGCCAATTGTGCTGATTGATCATCCTGGTGGAAACTATTGGCAAGGTTGGAATACCTATGTGCACGATCATCTGATGGCTAATCGTCTCATTAGCCCTGATGATTCTAGCCTCTATGTAATCACCGATAATATCGACGATGCTTGGCATGAAATTACTGACTACTATCGAGTATTTCATTCAAGTCGATACGTGGGTGATCGACTGGTACTGCGTCTCAATTCCTGCTTGCGTACAGGGGCTTTAGAGGAACTTAACCAGTCTTTTGGTGATATTGTAGCGGCTGGCAAAATTGAGATGGCAGCAGCGCACCCAGAAGAACAGGGGGATGAAACTGAAAATCTCCCTCGACTAACATTTCAGTTTAATCACCGTGACTTTGGTCGCTTACAGCAGCTGATTCGCAAGATTAATTCTCTGGGTGAGCCCTGTGAGGCGACTGAACACCCAGAACACAAGTAGAAGGTTTCTTTTAGCCATTCCTAGCTGCCTGATACTTAAGGTAGATATCTAAAAACCACGCTGGATGTGGGTGAGTATACCCCGTGCGATCGCATCGGCCATGCGACTCCGCCAGGCTGGATCTCGCAGATTACGAATATCCTCTGCCCCTGTAACAAACCCGACCTCGATCAAAATAGCGGGCATCGAGGTGCGTCGCAAAACGTAAAAGCGAGCCTGCCGGACACGACGGTCAGACATGCCCATCGTTCGCAGCACCACATCATGAACTGTGCGGGCAAAACTAGCCCCTGCGTTTGAGTAATAGTAGGTCTCTAAGCCATTGACATCCGGTCGACTCAGATTAATGGCATTAGCGTGGATGCTGACAAAAAGATCGGCGCTAGCCCGCTCAGCAATCTGCACCCGTGGATCGAGATCTAGCTCAATGTCGCTATTGCGCGTCATGACTACATCTACCCCCTGCTCTCGAAGAATTGCAGCCACCTGTTGAGCAATCGGAAAAATCACCTGCTTTTCCTGAAGACCACCGATACCAACTGCTCCTGGGTCACGTCCACCATGTCCTGGATCAATCGCCACAACAATACGTTCTTGTGCGGGCTGAGGGCGTTGAGTAGGTCGGCTCTGGGAGGGACGAGGTATTGTTGGTCGCGGCTCTTGCGACGGGCGAATCGGCTCGGATGGCACTGGAATCTCAGCACTAGGAGTCGTATCCGGTATATTACGAATCGCTACCCCATCAGGGAGCACAGAAATACCTCGGAGGGAACTGCCAATTTCAGTTGAAATCGTTCGCCAGTCTGGACTCTCGTCCCCCAACGTCATCGTGATCAGTACCGTTGAGTCTTGTTGAGAGACCTCCCAGCTGGCAACGCTGTAACGATTATTGGGCAGTGAGGCAGGGATTAAACCAGGCGCTATTGAACTATCGGGGAGTTCTAAGGTTATTTTGCGCTGAGGATCGCGACGGCGAGAACGGCTAACACGGACTTCCGGTGTGTCGCCCGACATTCGAATAAAAAAGCCATCAGCTGTGGCCACAACACTTTGAACCTGAGTATTTTGCCTCTGGGCTGAACCGTCAGATCCCTCCGTATCGTTCACTTGATTCGGAGTTTGATCGGGTGATTCGGCTATCGGCTCGACTGCCCGCTCAGCGACATCTGGCTGACTGGGGCGTTCGCCATCGGTCGCCACCAGCTCAGGTAGCTGCACAAACCAACGACGAGTGGTTTCGCCGCGCACTTGGACTTGTTGAGGATCTAGGGTGTAGCCCGGAGCTAGCTCAATCACGATGCGAGCCGTTTGCTCATCTAGCTGTCCCACCCGCACCTCTTGTAACCCTTCCTGAAGGCGTTGTCGGTTAGTTGAGCTAGTAATCTGAGTACCGGGCAAATCGATAACTAACCGTGTTGGGTTAAAAATGAGTTGAGCCGTTGGGCGTACCCGAGTGTCGGTCGTAAACGTCA
The DNA here is from genome assembly GCA_038748405.1 of Cyanobacteria bacterium P01_H01_bin.21. Lineage (GTDB taxonomy): Bacteria > Cyanobacteriota > Cyanobacteriia > Phormidesmidales > Phormidesmidaceae > Leptothoe. The sequence continues at coordinate 29,804 of JBCDIX010000061.1, forward strand.
AACGGTTCTGTTGCTGATCAAAACGCCAGAACTGAAGGTTAGCTGCATCAGCTGGCAAAGCAATCAGAACGGCTCCCAAGACACCCATTACCCCAGATGTCATTCCAGACATTCCGCGGATCATGTCTTTGCCAGAAATTAGAGGCTTCCAATGCACAGCTTCAGTTCCTTTTCACAGTGGTGATCCCACGCCCGTCCAATGATTGAGTCGACCTTAGGATCAATGTTGCAAGACAAGGGTAACCGCATTTGGTCGTTTTGAGATATTTGGGCTCAAAATTGTGCGGTTTACAGAACAACCCTTTTCTCTGATTCACGCGGCTTTAGGTGTTTCAGACAAGAATCGTCGGCGATGTCCGTAACAAAAATCACAAACTTACTCTAGTTGCCTGCTAGAGTGCCCGTATCAAAAGAAATTTATACTAGTGCGCCGCTAAAATCAGTTGAGACATACTCAGTGACGCGATTCCATCGCATCTAAGGTTTTGGGTACAGCCGCTGTGAGGATGTCGTGGCCAGTCTCGGTGACCAGCACATCATCTTCAATACGAATACCAATCCCTCGCCAGCGTGGCTCTACATTGGGCTGTCCTTCTTCTGGCTCGTAGTTTGGGGCAATGTATATACCCGGTTCGACAGTCACTACATTACCTGGTGCAAAAGGTTGCCAAGTTTTATCAGGGTTGCGCAAAGTGCCGCTATCGTGAACATCTAGGCCCAAAAAGTGGCCGGTACCATGCATAAAAAATGCTTTATGCTTTTTCTCTTCGATCAGGGTGTCTACGTCGCCTGCAAGCAAGCCCAAGTCGACTAAACCCTCAGTGATAACGCGAGTGGCAGCATCATGAAAGTCGTTAAATGGCCGTCCTGGTTGTACCGCTTCAATGGCTTTTAGCTGAGCCTCTAGAACTAACTCATAGAGAATGCGTTGCTCAGAGGTAAACCGTTCGCCCACTGGGAATGTCCGGGTGATATCGGCGTTGTAGTAACCGTAAGCGCATCCGGCGTCGATCAGCAGTAGCTCATCGGTCTGCATCTGCCGATCATTTTCGATGTAATGCAGGATGCAGGCATTTTTACCGGAGGCCACAATGGATGGATAAGCCGGTCCTAATGCTCCTTCTAGCCGAAAAATATGCTCCATTTCTGCCTGGATCTCATACTCATAACGACCGGGCTGAGCAATCGCCATGGCATGAGTATGGGCCTTAGCAGATATGGCGACCGCTTTACGCATTTGCTCTAGCTCTGCTGCACTTTTGACTCGGCGAAACTGCTGCATGAGTAATCGCCCATCTTCAATGGCAACCGGTCCTCGTCCCCGCTTTGGATACTTAGACAATAGTCGTTGCCACAAGGTCAAAATGTGCTGGTCTAAACGACCGTCGTCACCAACGTGGTAATAAAGTCGATCTGCATTTTCTACATACTGCGGTAGCTTTTCGGCGAGTTCTTCAAACGGGTAAGCAGCGTGAGCACCGTACTTTTCTTTGGCCAGGTCCACACCTGTGCGGTAGCCTGACCAGGTTTCTTGCTCTTTATCTTTGGGTCTGACAAATAGAACAAACTGGTGTTCTTCGTGGTGAGGAGCGAGTACTGCGATCGCATCCGGCTCGTTAAACCCAGTGAGATAGAAAAAGTCACTGTTTTGTCTAAATGGATAGTCCACATCGTTGTGCATCACAGCCGTTGGCGCACTCGCAAAAACAGCTGTACCCTGCCCAATGGCTGTCATAACCGCCTGACGACGCTGTTGAAATTCTGGATTTATTGACATGTAAATGCTGCCTAATTAAGAGAGAACCTTAATTTGCATCCCGCTTGCTGGCAGACTGCCACTCTGAAGCGATAGCTCACTACCTGCTCGCTCAATGGGATTGCCCGACATTAGCTCAAGAAATTCATCCACAGCAACCAATTCACAGCTGCTGTTAGCGGCACTTGTCCGGTACTGGGTCGGAATCACAACCTTAGGCTGTAAGCTTTGAACTGCAGCAACCGCTTCAGTAGGGTTGTACGCCTTTGGCCCACCCCCCACCGGCACGAGCAATACATCGGGGCGACCAATTAAAATTTTGTCCTCTAAATCAATGGGAGCTGCCGCACCCCCCAAATGGACAATTTTGATGCCCACCTGTGACCATAGCCAGGCAGTGTTTGTCCCAAATCGTCGACCCCCTTCACGATCGTGAGGCATCCCCACACCCTGGACACTTAATCCATCGATTTCATAGGCACCTGGCTCATCTAAATAGTTGACTGTTGTGTCTTCGGGAATAAAGCCTTCGTCAAACAGCCGACTGCTAACTAAAACCAGGTCTGAACCTGCCAATGTTGGCGCAGGATTTCCCTCAGTACAGCCGATGGGGGTAAAGGGGTTGGTCAAAATGGTTTTACCCCCGCCGGAAAACTGAAAGCACATATGCCCTAGTGCCGTAATTCTTAAAGTACCGGTTTGTGCTTGGTAAGCTTGCCAGTTAGAAGCAATGCCTAAACCGAGAGTACCAACGAATGCTGCACTGGCATTCCGAAGCAATTGCCGCCGTTTCATAGTGTCCTCACATCCTATTCAGATGAACTATCCATGACTTGTTATAGTGCCACAGCCCTGGAACAACTCGCTAAACAGACTAGTCAGTTTTCTAGGTTCTGCAGCTCTTTGTTAAACAGTCACGGGCACTCGGGTTGGAATGGCACTCAAAAAATTGTGCAAGAGCTGTTTTCCAGACTGAGTTAACACACTCTCAGGATGGAACTGAACTCCTTGAATATGGGGGTACTGACGATGACGTAACCCCATAATGGTGCCATCATCCACCCAGGCCGTAATTTCTAAACACTCAGGGCAGCCTTCTCGCTCTACCACCAGGCTATGGTAGCGGGTTGCCGTCAGCGGATTTTCGAGACCGGCAAATACCCCTTGATTTGTATGGGTAACGGGGGAAGTTTTGCCGTGCATCAGCTCAGCAGCAGCAGTCACAGTGCCACCAAAAATCTGGCCAATGCTTTGATGACCCAAACATACGCCCAATATGGGCGTAGTCGGCCCCAGTTGCTGAATAATCTCCAGAGAAATCCCGGCATCGTCGGGGGTACCCGGTCCAGGAGAGATGAGTATGCCATCGGGAGCTACGGAGCGGATCTGCTCTAGGGTAATTTGGTCATTGCGAAAGACCTGAATATCCGCCGCTACAGGCATCGTTTGCCCTAGCTCCCCCAGATACTGCACCAGGTTATAGGTAAAGCTGTCGTAATTATCAATGACTAAAATCATTGGTTGCTCAAAGCTTGGTTAGCCCCTAGCTTAAGCGATCCCAGTATCGAGAACCACAAGCAAGGGCGGCAAGTAAATAAATCCAGCGACTAGCAGGGCTGCGATCGCAGAAATCAAAACAGCCCCAGCCGCACAATCTTTAGCAATTTTAGCCAGTTCATGATAGGTCTGACCGACGGTTAAATCTACCACAGACTCTAAGGCGGTGTTCATCAGTTCCATAACCAAAACAGCACTAATAGTAATGGCCACCACCGCCGCTTCGATTGGTTTAATGTGCAACGTAATTCCTAGACACAGCGCCACTAAGCCAATTGCCAAATGAATGCGAAAGTTTCGCTGAGTTCTGACCGCATAAACAATACCGGCCCAGGCATAGCGAAAGCTAATAAATAAATTAGGAGCAACCTGCCAGGCAGTTTTGCTGTCCTTTTTACCCTTGGGAGCGGTTTGAAGGTTAGAAGAAATAGACATGCACAAACCTTAGAGATGATATGTTTTAGTCTGTAGAAAAGTACGGGTTGACTGATTTATTAGCAGTAACTACAACCAAAATGTCAGAATTACTGCTCAGCCCATTTAGAGAACCTAGTTAATCTTCGGTCCTAGTTAATCGAAGCCTGGAACCACTTAATTGGTTCCCGAAAGAATTAATTATTCTGCAGGCTATGTTAACCTTCATCAAAGTCTGTAATCGTATATTACCTATCTAGATTCAGAAGTTAACGCTCATCTTGCTAAAAAATTAGATGAATCTGCTTGAGTAGCCTATGCTGCTTTACCAGCATACTTTCCAGGGCTGCATCATCGGGATGGTCCCATCCTAATAGATGCAGAAGGCCATGGGCGGCTAGCCAGGCTAGCTCTTGAGTCAGCGAATAACTATCGTTGTGGCGCTGCCGCTGAGCTGTTTCCACTGAGATAACCACATCCCCTAATGGCAAAGGAGATGTTTGATAAATAGTCTCAGCACCAGGAAGCTCTATTTCTTGTGCAGCAAACGCGAGTACATCAGTGGCCTTGTCTTGATGACGATAGGTGGCATTTAGCTGCTGAATAGTCGTGTCGTCTGTGAGGAGAAGGCCAACCTCATAGCAAGCAATAGGAGACAGTGTGGGTTTAAGTTCTTTGAGCCACGTACTAAACCAGTTTTGCCAGGTTGAAGTCGTTGGCAACTGTGAGGGTTGGGTATCTGCTAGTTCCGTAGTCTCAACCCAAAGCTCTACTTCGGGTATGGCATAGTTGGTCGTCAACGGAGTCACCGAGTAAGGTAGGCCAAACCGACTAATACCCCGAGCAAACCCATAGCAGTCAGGAAAAAATGAAATAACGACTTACTGCCTTTTTTCACCATATTACGCATGGCCAGCTTGACATAGCTGGGTGCAGGCTCAGAAGCTGGCGTTTCTGATGTTTCTACAGAGGGTGGAGGAGATTGGGTCATGAATTTTTGCCAAGGGTACTAGTGCTTAAGAGGCGGCTGGCTGATTAACAATTGGACCAGCTTAACCGTTCAAATATTAAGTAATGTATCAGGTCGCAGCAGCGCAAGTCTGTTAGACCGTTGCCTCCTGAGTAATTTGATTCTCTTGCTGAAGGAGTGCCTCGATAAAGGGGTCAAGGTCGCCATTCATCACATCGTCTACCGCAGTGGTTTCAACGCTAGTACGCAGATCTTTGACCATTTGATAGGGGTGAAAAACGTAGTTGCGAATTTGATTTCCCCAGGCGGCTTCTACCATGTCACCTCGAATATCAGCGACCGCTTGAGCTTGCTGTTCTTGGGCAATGACTAACAGTTTTGCTTTTAGCAACGCCATGGCTTTTTCTCGGTTTTGCAGCTGCGATCGCTCCTGAGTACATCGCACTGATAATCCTGTCGGCAAGTGGGTAATCCGCACGGCAGTTTCCACCTTGTTTACATTCTGTCCACCCGCCCCACCGGAGCGCGATGTCTTAATTTCCAGGTCTTTATCAGGAATATCTAGTTCTATGGTGTCATCTAATACTGGCATCACCTCAATACCTGCAAAACTAGTCTGCCGTTTGCCGTTGGCATTAAACGGAGAAATTCGAACCAGTCGGTGAGTGCCCTTTTCGGCTTTTAAATAGCCGTAGGCATAGCGCCCATCAATTTCTAAGGTGGCTGATTTTAGCCCTGCTTCTTCTCCCTTAGATTCTTCAACCAGTTTGATGCTGTAGCCATGCTGTTCACACCAGCGGGTATACATTCGCAGCAGCATCTCTGCCCAGTCTTGGGCATCGGTACCACCAGCACCCGCGTTAATGGTTACAACCGCACTGTTTTTATCATAGGGGCCAGATAGTAGCTGCTGCAGTTCCCACTGATCCAAGTCTTTTGCAAGATTTTGGGCTGTTTCCTGAGCTTCAGATAGAAGAGCCGGATCTGACTCTACTTCTAGTAACTCTGCGATGGTTTGAATATCGCTTAGCTGATTATTCCAAGTGCCGAGCTGTTCTAAATAAGACTTATATTCGTTTAACGTTTGCAGCGTTTTCTGTGCTTGTTCCTGGTTATCCCAAAAATCGGGTTGGGCAGCCACCTGCTCTAGATCATCGATTTTTGCTTGAATGGCAGGTAGGTCAAAGATACTCCTGAGCTTTGCCCAGGCGGTTGGTGAGTAGGTCGCTTTCGCGTTTGAGGTCTGACAGATCTAACATTAGGCGGCAAGCATCAGGCAGTGAAGTGGGTCTTAGTCTATTAATAATTCTATAATGTCACCCGCAGTCCGACCGCCGATCGATTCCCTATGGCCCTTTCTTATAAGCTTTGGCAAGACCATCTAGAACTGGCTAATGAGAGCCTGGCCCATCCGTTTGTGCAAGGTATTGCAGATGGGACCTTACCTAAGGAGACGTTTGCCTACTATGTGGGGCAGGACGCCTTCTTTTTAGAAGCGTTTGCCCGAGCCTACAGTATCGCAGCGGCCAAGGCCCCTACCTGGCAAAGTTTTAATGTATTCCACGAGCTAGCTACAGGCGTACTATCGGAACTAAAACTGCATCATAACTATGCCCAGGCTTGGCAGGTGGACTTGGCTCAGGTGAGCCCAGGTACCGCCACGCGACAGTATACAGACTTTTTACTGGCAACGGCCTGGAGTCAGCCCATTGGGGTTACAGCTGTCGCTATGTCACCTTGTATGCGGCTGTATGCCTATCTAGGTCAGCAGCTTGCCCAAGACGGCATGCCTGAGCACGCCTATAAAGATTGGATTGCTACCTACAGCAGTGATGAATTTGAGCCCTTAGCAACCCAGCTAGAGGCTCTTGTGGATGAGTACGCAGACGAAAGTGAGTTAATTCGCTCTACCTATCGCTATGCCATGGTATGTGAGCGGGACTTTTTCCAGTCTGCATGGCAACATCGAGAAGTATGAAGGGGTGCGTGTAATGTTTGCTCGAATGAATTGCTTTTGATCTTTTAGGAGAACCACCCCATGGATAGGCGAGCTTTTCTAAGGAACTCGCTCATAGGCTTTGCTGCGGGAGCTTGCGGCAGCAGCAATCTTCAGTCTGTAGCTGAGTCAGAAGAACAAGGAACTACGCCACTAGATCCAAGACCCCGCGTCATCATCATCTCCGATATCAGGGTTGGCGTCGGCGATCCAGACGATAGACAATCAATGGCGCACCTAATGATGTATGCCGATGAAGTAGACATCCGTGGAATCTGGCCCGATACCCTTGAGAGTGGTGTTCAAGGCACTCAAATGGTGCTGGATCGGTATGAAGAGGACTACAACAATCCAGCCTATAAATTTCAAGCGCTAGAGTATCCTTCACCGTCTTATCTGCGCACTAAGTTATTTACCAGCCATGATCAGGCCATTGCTGCCATTAAAGCGGAAGCCGGTCTTAGCGATCCTCGTCCCATCTATCTGTTGTTATGGGGAGGAACCCATCGAGTTCCTCAGAGTTTTGAGAAACTGACCTCTGCAGAACAAAGCAAAATACGGCTTATTTCCATTGGCACTTATCTACTAGACAATGCCCTGGCCGATGGTGATGGTCAAAAATATAACTGGAATGCTTGGGGCGAAGCCCGCATGGATATCTGGAATCGTTTTCCAGCTCTTTGGTGGCTAGAGATGGACTGGTCATGGAATGGCATGGCTTTTAACAAGGATCTGCGCGTGGCCGACGAAGCTGTTGCTCTCAATGATTTACTTGCCCAAAAGGCCGGTGCCCTCGGCGCTCATGTCAAAGAGGTATTTCCTAGATACTTTCGCTCATTAGATACCAATTCGTTACTTTACCTATTAGATACATCTAATAACCTGGATGACCCGACTCAGGGCTCGTGGGCGGGCAGATATTACAGTCCTTTCCCAGATAGACCAAGCTATTACACAGGGATCGATGGCGGGTATGAATGGGACTATGCTAATCCGGCCAATACGTGGCAAAACGCCACCAACGTATTTGCTGCCCGTATCGATACCTGCATATCCCAACGGGATGTATGGCACCAAGCATTTATTCAAAAGGTCATGGCCCTATATGGTCATGAACCATTAGATGACGCTTAGGAACAGCCTCATAAGAACAAACAGAAAGCTCGACTCGCCACTCTGCCAAGGTTCCATAGCTCAAAATTAAGAACTCAAAACTGAGAACTGGTGTTGGGCGGCTCTATCCGTGTATTCAATGGATAATTCTGGTAGACCTGCCACCGCTGGCCACTGTGGCGCAATAGGGTTAGGTTTTGGGCCGTAAAGTCAAACGCCAGGGTTTTGTGTTGAAATTCTGACCAGGCTTGGTGAAATGCTGCTTTGGTTAGATCGCGAAAGGCCACAGTCATGTGAGGGCAGAAGCTGCGATAGCGGCGGTCGACGATACCGTATTTGGTTTCCATCAGTGTGGCTAACTCATGTTGTAAAGCCATAAGTTCAGGGTTTTGGACAACATCGACATAGATGACCTTAGGGGGGAAGGCTCCGAAGTTACGGAGTGCGATCGCAATCTCCCCCTTGCGCTTACTGGCAAATCCCTTTAATCCCTCAACTAACTCGTCTAAATCCTGTTCTGTTGACCATTCAAATGGAGCCTGTAATGTGATGTGCGGCGGTGAATTAAATGCCTTACGAGAGTCGTACTGTCGCCTAAAGTAATCCTTAATTTCATTGATAGCTGCCTGAATCTCTGGAGGAGGAACCAGAGCGATGAAGAATCGCTGCAAAACCATAGCTTAGCCATTAATATTTTTACAATGTATGGCAATCTGCTGAATGCTCAGTAGCGCGCGCCGCACATCTCTGTTGCCACGCCTTTAGCGAGCATCACTGGTGTGAACCGCGCAAAGCTATATTTCGTCGGCAGCTGTTGCTGGAGTGTGTTTATGGTCTGGTTTGTCAAAATTGAGCATGGCATTGTTAATAAGACCACATTCGATCAGTTTGTACCGGCCCATGTTGCCTACGTTAAAGAGCTAATTGCTAAAGGCCACCAAGCCAAAACAGGGTATTGGGCTGAGCGTGGTGGCGGAATGTTGCTATTTCAGGCATCCTCTCTCGATGAGGCTAAAGCCATTGTCAACGCCGATCCACTGATTCAAAATGGCTGCGTTGATTACGAACTGCACGAATGGTGCGTAGTGGCGGAATAGCTCGCTACAATAACAAACCCAAGTAGGTTTAAAATTTTTACAGTTGTTTAGGTCAGCATGGCGAAAACCAACAAAAAATCCCAGCCCAGTGACGGCTTTAAGGTCATGGCTGATAATCGTCAGGCTCGCTTTACCTACGAAATTTTAGATAGCTATGAAGCTGGTATTGAGTTAAGAGGTACTGAGGTCAAGTCTATCCGAGCGGGCAAAGTGAATCTACGAGACGGCTATGCCCAGGTCAAAAATGGTGAGGTGTGGCTACTCAATGTCCACATTTCACCTCACAATATGACCAACCAAGCTTACAATCACGATCCGCGCCGTCCGCGTCGGCTATTGCTGCACAAAGCAGAAATTCGCAAGCTAATCGGCAAAGTAGAAGAAAAGGGACTGACCCTGGTGCCGCTCAAGCTCTACCTAAAAAAAGGTCGAGTGAAGGTGAATATCGCCATTGGTCGAGGTAAGAAGCTGCACGATAAGCGTGAATCTCTAAAACAAAAACAAGAAAAGCGTGACATTGCCCGCATGATGAAAGATCGCTAGCTGGTTTCGCTGTCTAGGGCTGTCACTACCTGTTTATAGATTTGTTCGGCTTCTTCAGGTGTATTGCCAATACAGGTGAGACCTAGCTTGCCATATTCAGACAGACACCCCATCAGGTGAAATGCAGCTCCTGTGCCAGCAATGGAGTTAAAATGCAGCTGCTCAATCATAATGATGTCCATAAGATCGTTGGGTAAAAGCCCTTTGTACTGTTCCTTCTGCAAGTTATCAGAGGCTCGATAATATTTGGGCTGTCCCTGCGGTGTATAAAACTGACCATCTTCAGGGTTATAGCTACCGTTAGTCAGTAGCTGCAGCGCCATAAATGGATGGGTGGTTCCTCCTTTACGCAAGTTAATTTCGATGGCGTTGAGCTCCCACTGTTGGGGTGCTGTTTGAACTGCAATAAAATCAACGCTATAGCGTTCTAGTGCTCCGCGCTTAGCTAGAACTTTTCCAACACGACCCCCCATTTTTTGGAGTTCCATACGATAGGCTTCATCTGCAGGAAATCGACAGCCTAGAAAGATTTGTCCATCCGGCCCACCCAAAATCTGGTCATGGGTAGATAAAATTTCCACCTCTCCAAATGGAGTAATGTGGCCTTGAACACTGGGAGAGCGTTTGATATCACCTTCGATAAAGGCTTCTGCGATCGCACCTAATTCCTCAATCTTTCGACTAAAGTGCTCCCATGTCTCATGCACGTATTGAAACCGCATATATTCAAAGGCTTTTATTAGAGCACTGACACGATTTTCATGGGACTCTTTACCAGGGGCTACAGCAGCCAGTTCATCTAATATCAACAAGGCATTCCCTTCACCTGAAAACCCCTCGTTTAACTTAATGACGATGCGTTTAAGCTCAGGTTGGTGCTCCCAAAGTCGGGCGGTAGCGATCGCCAGGTCTTTGACACAGTGGGTAAGACCGCTACCTGCTGGATGAGGTACACCGCAAGCGGCAAAAATATTGCGACTTCCAGCTTTGGTACCCAAATCTAATAGTGCCGGAGACACCGCCATCAGTGGAATGTTTAATTCAAGTGCCAATTGCTGCTCCCAGACCGTTGAGTTAAAGCACACCATGTAAGCTTCTTGCGGGGAAAGATACTGACGAATGCGCTCAATCAAACGTGGACGCTGCAAAATTTTTTGAGTCAGCGGCTGCTGAGACCCATCATAGGTGGAAAATAACTGCAGTCTATTTTGAGCATGGGAACTAGGAATGCCTGGCAATAGCTCCAGGTAATAGTCCACAACACTTGGATGTAGCGGCTGTGAAGTTACATAGATTAAAGATGTGTTGGGGTTGCGTAAATGAAGCAGAGAAAAAAGCAGACGCTCTTCGTAATGATGCACCCCCTCTACCTTTCTTAATTCCTCTTGATCCAGGCTTAGAGAAGGCACCACTAGAATTTGTCTAGGAGCACGATCAAAACAGTCAATGGGTTGCCAACACGTCGTTAGTTGAGCCTGTAGCTGATCAAATTTTGAGGTGTTTTGGGTTACCCAGTTGGCTGATTCAGTTATCACGATCACTCCCTCACCAACACAACTGGCTATCGATCTTATTACACCTGATTAATCAGATCTCTCTCCATTACTACAAAAATAGCGGCGTGATACAATACCCACACCGCTATCTTCAATTTATGCAGAAACCAAACGTCTAGAAAAGACTTAAGTTAGCTTTCGGGAATTCCAGGAGTTTTAGTATTTGAACATCCTAGATGAGGCTTTATGGATCTATTTGTAGTGTTTGAGGCTGCAAATAAGCAATCATTTGATCCACTCCCCGCTGAATTCGACGAGTGACGGTCATTGGGCTAACACCTATACGCTCAGCCACTTCCTTACGAGAAAGCCCCTTAAAAAAGACAAATTCGATGGCTGAGCGAGTCTTCTCCTCTAGCTGATTGAGCGCCCGCTGCACCTGCTGACGATCCTCTTCTAGCGCTTGCAACAGCTGATAGTGCATATCAGGCAGGGTGTCTCCTAAGGTGATAGTTGAGTCAGTTTGATGGCAAACCGTAGCATCTAAACTTAAGGGCATCCGATTCTTATTGGCCATTTTTACTTGACGCCATTCTTTGACTGAAATATCAAGCGCCTGTGCCATTTCATGGTCAGATGGCTGGCGACCGTAGTGACGAAGTAAGTCAGCTTGTAGCTTCTGACTAGCTTTTTGCAAATCTTGCCAACGACGGGGTATTTTAACCGTAGAGCCTCGATCCCTTAGAAAGTGGAGCATTTCACCACGAATGTAGGGCACAGCAAACGAGCTAAACGCGCATCCTTGGCTTGGATCAAACCGCTCGATCGCTCGAATTAGGCCAAGATAGCCAATCTGCTCAAGATCTTCATAAGGTTCAGCGCATTGATGACTAACGCGGTGTGCTATTTTTCGCACTAGACCAGCATTTAAGCGAACTAAGTCATTGCGCAGCTTGATGGAGGGCTCTTGTTTATACGCCATCAGCATCTCCATCCCGCGAGAGCGAAGCGATGAGGTTTGAGTAGCCATAGTGTGCTAAATATCCTGTGTCAGGGCGTTAAATCGTGATTTAAGTACATTGTCGGGATGTTGACTTAAGCGCACCATCGTTGGATTACGGGACTCAGTCTATGAACTTCCTGAGAGTCTCCGTGTATCTACTCTGGCTGTTAAAAATAGCACCTTCGACTAGATTTCCTAAATGCGGATAGCACGCCACATTGAAGAAATCCAATCAGTGATTTTTCTGAGTAAGTTTATTTCGATAAAAATTTGCTTGTGTGATTTTTTGTGATGCACTTTCTCCTACATATGTAGGAGCTTTAGCTGTAAGTGCGATCGCATGTTTATTGTAAAAATTAATTTGGAGATCTCACGATAGCCCTTTCCAGATTGACACACTCGTATGAAATTGCCTTGTTATGAGAGTTCCCATCAAAGTTTGTGTATGTAACTTTTTTCTTCAAATAAATTACAAAAGATCAGATTAGACCAGCTGGCAAAAATTTTGAATTGCAGTGGCTAGCTCTATAGCCTTGCTTACATAGTTCACGACAGGGGTGATCGCTAAAATGTCAGATAGCAACAGCTATGCGCACATTCCGCAGGTTAGGTTTCAAAATAAGGTAATTTAAGCGGTAACGTTTTTGCAGAGCCGCTTAGAGGGGATGATGCGTGTCGAAGATATTGATCACTTAGGCATCATTGCAGGGATTGTAGACCAAATCGGTCTC
>JBCDIX010000062.1:0-41659 GCA_038748405.1 Cyanobacteria bacterium P01_H01_bin.21
GACCTTTTTTGATGATTTGCGAGCACTTACACGGTACATGTGGTTTGACACCTGGGATCATCTACTAACGTTCATGATTCAAGGCTTAGAGCTTGAAATCCCTGCCGATACTAGCTGAAATCTCATACTGAGAACTGCTGACCAACAAGCCAGTTAATCTTTAAAGACAGGCGGCAGCGTAACAACCGTGTTCATCACAGTTTCAATATTAATCTAGTGAGACTGTTCTAGACATCTGTATCGGTCGAGGTGCCCGCTATCGTGACCAGAAAAATCAACATACATTACGGCTGATGGATCTCTTTTGTTTATCAGCCGTAATGTATGTTGGTTTTGTTTGCATTCAATAAAAATACGAATCATTTTCTCCATAATCATTGGCATATCTCTATATAGTTTCTCCACTCATCTTAAATAAATCTAAAGCTCTATCTATAGTGCCCCCCCAGGGCATTGTTGCTTGACTGGACCATACCCATAATTTTGATGCTGCTTTATCTTCTCTCCTCAAGCAGCTAAGAGGCTATCTTATGGCTTATTCAAAGGTTTCATTTTTTGCAGCAGTGGGTTTTGTTGCGTCCGCAGGACTTGTGGCCTGTAGTGGAGAGCCAGCTCAGCTGGCTGACTCTGGCAAGGGTACATTGGCTATCTATGCCAATGGTGAAGAGTTTGTGCAACAGGGATTTACAACAAAAGATGGTTGGCAAATTAGCTTTGACCATGTCTATGTAACCCTGGCGGATGTTAAGGCTTATCAAACAGACCCACCGTTTGATCCACAAAAAGACGACAATATCGAGGCGACAACAGAGGTGAGTGTCGATCAGGTGGTCACGGTGGATCTCGCTGAGGGGGATGCCCCCGTACAGGTCGCTACGCTCGAAGCGCCAGCCGGTCGCTACAATGCCATTTCTTGGCAAATGGTCAGTGATGCTGAAGCCCAGCCGCTAACGATGATAGGAACAGCCACCAAAGATGGAGAAACAGTTGATTTCTCCGTAAAACTTTCGGAAGAACTCGGATTTGTCTGTGGTGATTTTGTTGGCGATGAACGCAAAGGGTTTTTAGACAGCGAGGACAGCGCTGATGTGGAAGCCACGTTCCATTTTGATCATTTGTTTGGCGACGCTGGAGCCCCCGATGACGATCCCATCAATACTGGCGCTCTGGGCTTTGAACCACTCGCTGCATTGGCAGACAACGGCCAGCTCGATATCGACAGTGCCGCCCTCAAGTCTCAACTATCTGACACCGATTATCAAACTTTGATGGGCATACTGCCCAGCCTGGGTCACGTAGGTGAAGGGCACTGTAACGAAACCCAGCTCTAGCTACTCAAATCCGTTATTGCGCCAGGGAACTGGGTCAATGGCTACCTGATTCATATATAGTCCCCAGTGGAGATGGGGACCCGTAGATGCTCCGGTTGAACCAATGGCCCCAATTCTCTGGCCCGCCCGTACAAAGTCGCCTTCATTTACGTCAATGCGGCTTAGGTGAATCATAATGCTCAACAATCCCTGACCGTGGTCAATGCCAATGGTGTTGCCATGGAGTTCAAACCCGTCACTAACCCGACCCACCAGACGAATGTGACCCGCGGCCGGAGCAACTACTGGGGAGCCTGTAGGAGCCGCATAGTCCACGCCTCGGTGGTAGTAGTTTTCAGCAAATTCGCCATTATAGTAGCGGCGCACGCCATATTCAGAGCTAACCCGACCCTGGCTAGGTCTTAACAATGCTCCACTCCAGTGACGGTCTGGGCTGACTAGCTGCTTAAAGGCATCCACCCGGTCAAACTCGTGGTCGGTCCCCAGACTGCCGCTACCCCGCAGCGTAATGCGCTGAGTACGAAAGCTGCGATTGCGTAAGCCCACTGCCAGATTACGAGTTTCTTCATTCCCGCTGACTCGGATCACGATGCGCCCCGGTGGGTCAAGAGGGCTAGTGGGAATAAAGGCGCGAAAACGGCTGTCGGAAAGCGGAAAACTGGGATAGGGTTGGCCATTGGCCGTGACAGTGGGGGGTGAGGTGGCCCCATCACGAGCCTTAACGATGACAGCAATCGTATCGCCTAGTTGCGGATCGCTAGGTGTGATAACGACGTCGTAGGCATGGGCGGCTTTACCCATCATCCCCCATGAAATCAAACCGCTGGTTGCCAACAACCCAGTTAACATCTCTCGACGTCGAATCACCATAGTTTTTACGAATTCCTTTTGCCGCTTTGGTTCTACAGAATAATACAGAGGTTTTTTATCTGTCCGTGAATATATGGCACTTTAAGGATTGTTGATGTCCCCTTTAAGGGACGCTCATCTGATTTACTACTGTCTTGGGTTTTTACGACTTAGATCAGGTGTAAAGACGTTTGCAAAACAGCTCATAAGCAAGCTGGTGATGACAGCTGCCACTAAACAGAGAAGCTCAGTTGCAATAGGGTATGTGGTGATACTTTCGATAGCGGCATTCGTGATAATGTCCTGGTACTCTAAAGTCTCTTCATATTTAGATTTGACAAGTTCCTCAGAAGTCGACATAAGATTTCCCTCGGTTGTCAGTAGTTTTACTTAGTCAATGTCCGGTTAGATATGGCTGTAGTTTTCCCGGCTGATGTGGGAACTCAACAAGCTAAGCTGATACACTTTGCGATCGCATCGCTCTTTGCTAATACCGACAATTTTCTCTCAGCGCAGCCCATACGCTAGTGTGATCACTGAGACACTTGTGTCATATATTTTTTGACCCTACAGGTATGCTTATTGACCGCTTATCGACTCAAGACTTTAATGCGCTGGCCAACCTCTACCGATCAACCCTGCTAGAGACTGTCTTACCCTTTTGGCAACATCACTCATTAGATCGCGACTATGGCGGTTATTTCACATGTCTAGACGTCCAGGGGAATTGTTACGACACCGATAAATTTATTTGGTTACAAAACCGACAGGTGTGGACATTCTCCATGCTATATAACCGTCTAGAACAGCGGTCTGACTGGTTAGATGTCGCCCGTCATGGTGTGGAGTTTTTGGCTAACCACGGTCGCGACCCTGACGGTAACTGGTACTTTTCCGTAGACCGTCAGGGTCATCCCCTGGTACAGCCCTACAATATATTTTCAGACTGTTTTGCAGCCATGGCCTTTAGCCAATATGCCCAGGCCAGCGGTGACAGTGCGGCCAAAGATATTGCGCTGCAGGTCTATAACAACGTTCTGCGTCGCCAAGATAACCCCAAGGGACAATACAACAAGGCCTATCCAGGCACACGCCCCATGAAATCCCTGGCAGTGCCCATGATTTTAGCCAATCTCACCCTAGAAATGGATTGGCTGCTGGCCCCAGACCGTCTAGAATCAGTGCTCGATCAAACCATTACCGCCGTTATGGAAGAGTTTTTAGATACCAAAAGCGGTTTGGTCTTTGAACATGTTGCCCCCGATGGGTCTGCCATTGATTGCTTTGAAGGACGTTTGCTCAATCCTGGCCATGGAATTGAAGCCATGTGGTTCATGATGGATATTGGCCAGCGACGGCAAGATACCAGCCTGATTCATCGTGCTGTCGACACTACCCTCACAATTCTTGAGCGCGGGTGGGACAGTCGTTATGGCGGAATTTTCTACTTTTTAGACCGTCTGGGTCATCCCCCTCAGCAGCTGGAATGGAGTCAAAAACTATGGTGGGTACACCTAGAGACTTTAGTAGCCCTACTATTAGCCTACCGGCTGACCCAGAGAGAAGACTGCTGGAAATGGTATCGCATCGTTCATAACTATGCCTGGTCTCGGTTTAATGACCCAGATGATGGGGAGTGGTTTGGCTATCTCAACCGCCAGGGAGAGGTGCTGTTGCCCCTAAAAGGGGGTAAGTGGAAGGGGTGTTTCCATGTGCCACGGGCGCTCTATCTATGCTGGCAGCACACCCAAGCCATGGTTTAGCGTTTTGTCTTATTCT
Organism: Cyanobacteria bacterium P01_H01_bin.21; assembly: GCA_038748405.1. Classification (GTDB taxonomy): domain Bacteria; phylum Cyanobacteriota; class Cyanobacteriia; order Phormidesmidales; family Phormidesmidaceae; genus Leptothoe. The sequence goes on from JBCDIX010000062.1 coordinate 3,960, forward strand.
TAATCCGAGACGGTGGCAGTCCCAAAACTTCACTGGCACAGGTTATCCATTGCTCAGTTTGCTGTCGTAGCTGATCTTCATCAACACCTTCAAAGGGAAAATCCTTATCTAGCTGTTGCCAAAACTCTGGATCAGTACCAGAACGATGAGATGCCCCTTGGGTCGGTTTGTTCAAAGCCATAATTTTCCCCGATTAGCTGAATAGGTCGTGGGTACTCAACTAAATTCAAGGTGCCCAATGATACGCAGCTTTTCAGAATACTTAGAGAATTCAAGTAATCTTGACGACAAACCAATCTCGGAAACCCCGTGGGTTTAACCAGGAATGTCCTTATTTAACAACACTTTGGGGTCATAGATACGTATATGTTGCTACTGCAGCAAGCTTTTGTAGTGACGTGCAAATTAAATGGCACAGAAGGTGCCAGTAACCGCTCAGAAAAGTGGCACATCCAGCCACCTAGACAAACTTCTCAAATTCTTTCTCTATAGTGCTTTAGCGCCGATCAGGCCCATGCCGTCTCAAACCACTATCTAAAGTAATGTGACACTCTTAGTGATTGCCATAGGTGTCACAGTATTTAGTATGGATGGCTAATGCTAGAGCTATAATGTCGCCAATCGTGTCTTCCTTCCATTTATTCAGTTCGTCTTATTGCACCTAGTTTTTAGTGAAATCTGGCTTTAAGGCGAAATATGCCCTTTCTCCACCCCTAATTCAAGCTTTTCTATGTACTTCACCTAAGGGTTCTAAAGAAAGATAAAACTAGTACAATTGAACTGTATTGTGATACTATCTCTCCGCAACCGCTGATTGGCGAGGTTTTTGTTTTCAAAAATAAAAAAGTCTCTCTTTATCTATTTCATTCATGGGCCCGATTAATGTCATCTATGGTGCATGTTGGTTGCCAGGTCTAGTCTCGAAATAAGACAAAAGTTGTTCTAATTACTACAGAATTACCCTTGCGTCACACTTAAACTTTGAAGTCAGCTAATTTGTGGCAAACAGCGATAAGTCGAACGTGTTGCTGGTATAGGAAATACTGTTTGAACAGCCTTTCAGTTCGGTTATCACCTAAGGAGAACCCAACCTAACCACCTAAATACCTGAGCAATACTGGCAACATAGAGACTCTCATATGCCTGCGATTATCTCAGGTATCTCTAAGCTTACTTTATGTAGATTTCTCATCTACCTTAGCTAATGTAGTGAAATGAAGGTGTTTATGAGAGTTGTTTCATCTAGTGTAATCAATTCTGTTCCTTAGGGTAAAATTAAACTCATAATGAATCCGACTTGAGTTCGTTTTTCAAAAATATAGGTATATGTTCGGCCTTGACCTAGGCATTTGAAACGGATCTTTAGGCAACTTAAACAATTGCAATCCGGTTTGTTGTGCTCTGCGTATTACCCATTAAGTTCACTGTTTGACAATTCAAGCTGCGGTCAAGGATAAGGAATATCCCTGCACCCGACACACTTTTCCAGCGGAGGTCCATTAAAAGCTATGTCAAAGCTGAAAGCCCCAAAACGAACTTCCACAGTTGCCTACAGCACAGATACTGTACGCACCTACCTGCAGGAGATTGGCCGTGTGCCTCTACTCACCCATGAAGAAGAAATCGTATTAGGTAAGCAGGTCCAGTGCTTAATGGCTCTGCAGGAAACTAAAGATAAGCTAGATGAAGAGCTTGGCCGCGATGCAAGTCGGGCTGAGTGGGCTGAGGCGGCTAATCTTGGTGAAACAGAGCTTGTGCATCAGCTTCGCCACGGGCAGCGGGCCAAGCGCAAGATGATTGAGGCAAACCTGCGTCTGGTTGTCGCTGTGGCCAAAAAATATCAGAAGCGTAATCTAGAATTTCTGGATTTGATCCAGGAGGGTACGCTTGGTCTAGAGCGCGGTGTTGAGAAGTTTGACCCCATGAAGGGGTACAAGTTTTCGACATATGCCTACTGGTGGATTCGGCAGGCCATTACCCGTGCCATTGCCCAGCAGTCTCGAACCATTCGTCTGCCTATTCATATTACCGAGAAGCTCAACAAGATTAAGCGTGAGCAGCGAGTACTGGCTCAAAAGCTAGGTCGTAGCCCCTCGGTGGTTGAAATTGGCCAAGAGCTTGACCTGAGCGCTGAGCAGGTACGGGAGTACTTGACCATGTCCCGTCAGCCTATTTCTCTGGATGTTCGCATCGGTGATAACCAGGACACCGAGCTGCAGGAGCTGCTAGAGGATGACACCGTATCACCCGAAGACTATACGGTGCAGCAATCTTTACGGCAGGACATTCGCAATATGCTGACAGAGCTAACGCCTCAGCAAAAAGAAGTGATTAACCTGCGGTTTGGCCTGATTGACGGCACCCAGCTGTCTTTGGCTAAAGTAGGCCAGCGCATGGGCATTAGCCGTGAGCGGGTACGCCAGCTAGAGCAGCAGGCGCTTAAGCATCTCCGTCGTCGTAAGGCAACCTTCCAAGGTTATTTGGCGGCTGGCTAAGACTACTTAGCACTGGCTAAAACAGCTTTAATCAGCTTTTCCCTGGACATCTACAAACAGGCTCCTAGTTTCCGCTAGGGGTCTTTTTTTGGCTCTGAGAATTGCTAGGACATCCCTAAAGTCTCGCCTGAGTCTAGGCGGTTTCCATTGGCAAACGCCCAGCCAGACTGGGCTTTTTTGCCGGCGGGCTGTAGCTGACGCAGTAGCAGGTAGCCATCACCTGTACCGATGACAGGGCCGTGATTTTTCCAAATAGCTGCAATTTTTCCGGGGGCCGTGGGTGTCAGGGTGCTGTAAGCGTCTTTTAGAGGACCATGGTCTGCAGGTAGCTGGGACCAAACATCATCAAACAGTGGCAGGGTTTCATTAATTTTGAGGGGCTGCTCGCGAAACTGAGTAACACAGTTAGGATAAAACCCTCGTATTTGATTGTGGATATCTAACGCTGAGCGCTGCCAGTCAATAGTGTAGTCAGGCTTTTTGATTAGCGGTGCATAGGTGGCATGTTCTTCGATTTGTGGAATGGGTCGAATGGCTTGACCATCAAGCTTATGCAGGGTGCTTAGCAACAGCTCGGCAGTCAGTGTAGACAGTTTCTCAGCAACTGTCCAAGCGTTGTCTAATAACCCGAGGGGAATGGTTTCTTTGAGCAACATGGGGCCAGTGTCCATGCCGGCATCCATCAGCATGGTGGTGACGCCGGTTTCAAATTCACCATGGTAGAGGCTCCACTGGATAGGAGCAGCCCCGCGATAGGTGGGCAGGATGGAGCCATGACCGTTGATGGAGCCAAGCCGTGGCATGTCAAGGATTTCTTGGGAGAGAATTTGTCCATAGGCCACCACCACAAACGCATCGGCTTCAGAGGTTTCTAGAAACGTAAGGGCCTCTGTATCCTTTTTGATTTTTTTGGGTTGCCATACGGGGATACCGGCTTCGACGGCGATGGTTTTTACTGGGGAGGGGGTAACCTTGCTGCCTCGACCGCGTCGTTTGTCTGGCTGAGTGACAACGGCGACGACATCAAAGTCGGGATCTTTGAGCAGACGAACAAGGCTGGGTACGGCAAACTGCGGCGTACCAAAATAGACAACTTTCATTGTGGCAGTGGGCACTGAATAGGTGAGTTGATTATCAGCATGCCCTCAACGGCGATCAATGGCAATTTGAATATGGCTAGATGGGTTCTCTATCGCTAGCGGCGATCAATGGCAATTTGAATGCGGCGATTGCGCTGGCGTAGTTGGGGGGTGCTGTTATCGGTGATGGGTTGATTTTGGCCGTAGCCGATGGTGACCCAGCGATGTTCTGGTAGCTGACCAGTTAAGTAAGCTCTGAGGGCATTGGCCTGCTGAAAGGCCAGATTTGAGCTTTGGGATGTATCTAGACGATCATCGGTGTGGCTACCGATGAGGATAGTGGCGTCGGGATATTGGCTCAGGTCTGCAAAAATACTGTTCAGCAGGTCTGGAGCGGTGGTTAACAGACGGGCTTCGCCGGGGGCAAATAGGGCGTCGCTGGGCAGGGTGATTTTGAGTTCGGCGGTTTCTAGTAGAGGGTTGTTGGCTTGCGGCGCTCGCTGAGGAGACTCTAGTGGTGTGGGGGAGGTGTCAGACGCCTCTTCGTTTGGGTATAGTCGTCGGTTTAGAGTGGCCAAGCGGCTTTCTACATCTGCCGTAGATTGGGCTTGCCCGAGCTTGCTTTCCAGGTCAAACAGCCGTGTTTGGATAGTCTCAAATTCTTGCTGCAGGGCGGCTAGTTCTTCTTCAGCGATTTGGCGATCGCGATTGTTGAGGGCAGCTGGGGGGGTAACCAGCGGCTCTACAGGCTGTGTTGGTATAGGTATGGGTTCAATCCGGGTTTCTGGCGGTGTGGCAGGCTGCCACCGACCGGGCAAGCGATGAATTTCGGTGATAACGCGACTGGTGCGGCGCAGAAGACGCTCCTGTAATGGCATAGTTTGGGTCGGCCCTGAAATCACCCTAGCAGTGCCAATGCCCAATAGCCAGGCCAGGGGAATCCCGATGAGTAATACCCCGGTCCCTAGAGCAATATTCGCCCCGTAGTACAGCCAACGTCGGCGTGGGGCTGGCGGTGGGGGTGCCTCAATCGTAGGAGACAGTTCGGTTATGGGGTAAGGCTGTTGAAATTGAGGGGGGTACTCATTAGACACAGCAAATATCCTCTAGTGTCGCATCGGTGCCGCTGGTCCTACGGCCATCCGTCCCAGGGATTCACTTCTACCACATTGTTATTGTCAATGACGACTAAAAAGTCAAGCTGACGCTGGTCATCTGTCGTAGATTTAACCAGACTCGCCAGATTAAAGTCAGAGACGTATCGTTCGGCAACGGCGTCGGTGGCCTCATAGCCAGTAATGTTGCCGGCTTCATCGAGTCGCACCCGATAGCGTACTGCAGGCCCTGAGCGGTCAGAGTTACGATTGCTGGCAATGGTGCGCCGCAGGCCCTGGTTGAGCTCATAGATGCGGTCAACATCACGGATTGGGCTGGCAATTGTGTTGGATAGGTCTCCGCTGGATGCACCGTCAGCCCGATCAATCTGAGTTGACGACTGTTCATCGCTCTCGTCTGCCGCGTCCGCGTCGTCCGCGTCGTCCGCGGCAGGCGCTACGACCTCAGGGGTAACCGGCGCAGTCACAATTTGGTCAGAAATCACTTCAAAGCTGCCGTCGGGTGCAAACACCACTTCAAATTCAGCAATGGGGCCTGTGGTGGACGCTTCAGCAGTATCACCCACCGGAATGTAGGTCAGTGCCGGTAGCGGTGTGCTGTCGAGATTCTCAAGGGCGGCGGTGTCTGTAGGATTGTAAGCAACAATATCACCGTTTTCCGCCACCGAGATTTCATAGCTTAGGGGTTGCTCTGAGCTAAAATCTGCATCAATTGCGTCATCAATTTGCTGCTGTACCTGCTGCTGCAGGGCAATTAGTTGCTCGTTGTCGGTAATGGTGCGCTCGTTTACCGGGGCCTCATCGGCTTCATCGGTCTCATCGGTCCTATCGATCTCAACGACTGGTGCTTCAGGGGTCACAACAGGAGGCTCAGTACCCTCATCTGTGTCACCCAGGCTGTCTTCTAACAGTGCCGCATCCTGCTGCTGCTCTAGCACCTCAGGCTCAGCCAGCTCGGGAACCGGTAGTAAAAAGAGACCGAGGGCCGCCGCCGCTAGTGTGCCAACCCCGAGCAATGGTGGCAAGGCCCGCTGCGCTAAGGGTTCTGCTGCTCTAACGTATTTACGCTGGAGGGGAGCCAGGTCCACCGCTACTTCCGGTAGGGTTTGGCTATCTGCATAAAACTGGTCGATGGCTTCTGCCATATCAAACAGCTGCACCGTCGATAGTTTAATGGTTTGAGGCGCGGCTTCCCCAGTAGCAGCGGGGTTATCTAACAGTTCAGGGTTAACGATCAGGCGATGGTACTGCCCCTCATCCGGTTCAACCGCCACCATTGATGACTGGGTGGCCATATGCTCTGGATGGTCGAGACCGCTGATCAGCCGTTGGCAGTAGGCACTCACAGCCCCCACCAGAGCGTTAAAAAACTCCGTACCCCCCGATAGGGTTTGCTCAACACCGACAAACTTAAATTCTGCATTGGCCAGAACCGAGAGCACATTGGAAGCGTCTGTGCTGAGACCTTCTAATATCAGGCTGCAGTTGGGCAGCACGTACTGTCGCTGAATTGTCATGATATTTCCCCGTCAAAGAGGCTGGCCCACAGACGTTCTTCACCCCGTGTGCCTGTGCACAGCAATAGCTGAGTTAACAATGAAAGTGCCAATTCGTCCAGTTTTTCATCGGTACTGTAGGCAAGCACCGTTGCCCGTTTAGGGTTCATCCGGGCGCGAAAGTGAGCCCGAAACCGTTTGAGATATTTTGCTAAGCGAAAATGATGGTCCAGGGAAAGCTGCTGATCCTGCAGCTGTTGGTACCCTAAAAACAGCTGACGAATCAAGACCGTCAGCTTACGACATAGATAGCAAACAACTAGCACAAGTGCCTTGGCCTCTTCGAGGGTGAGGGGCTGACGCTGATTAAACTTTCTAAGGGGGTTGGTGCTACGCAAACGCCATAGATGGACCCGGCTTTTGAGCACATCCTGCAGACCCAATTCTCTAATGGCGGCCAACATCACCTGAGAGGCATTGAGTTCAAGGGCCTCAGCAGCAAGCATGATAAAGTCCAGCTGCATTTTTGCCCGACGGGGGCACTCATCGCCTTGGATTCCGTAGTCGGGCAGTCTATCTAATATGGGTGATCTAACGGGCTTCTCTGGTGGGCTTTTAACGGTCATTCCCTATAAGACTCTTGGTTGAATTTAGTTGCTGTGTTGGCGTGAGTGGATATGTATGAATAGGCCAAAAGGCCAGCTCTTATCAAAACATAAACCACATCCATGTTGAAACCCTGAGTTTTCCCCTAGAAAAAACTTAAGTTCTAGCAGGGGCAACCCAGCGGGCGTGTATTTATGGTCGGGGATATCCCCAGGGGTTTAATCCATCATCAACACTTATTCATATCTTTTATGAAAGTACCCGGCTGCTATGACGATGTAAACGCGATCAAGCACTATGGCGGGTTTTTAGTCGTGTCTTTGAGATCGCAGGGTGCTACCCTATGGTGCAATAGTAACTATGTACTTTATTTATGCAAGGGCCGGTAATTTTTCTGGCAGGGACGGGAGTGGGCTGTTTGACTAGCTGGCTGGTGTGGCAGTCGCGCTACCAAACGGTGCGAGAACGTGCCAAAAATGATTTGGTGGCCGAACGGGCCACCATGGTTGAACAGCTCCATAGTAAAGACACCCAGCTAAACGATCTGCGACAGCAGATTCACAGTTTGCACACCGACCTGGAGCAGCAGCGACAGATAGTGACAGCCGCCACGGCCCAGCGCGCTGCTGCTGAAGCCAAAGCCGCCCAGACCGCCCAGCTGCAGCAACAGCTCAGACAGCTGCAAACCGACAACAGCCAGCTGATGGCACGTCTGGCCCAGACCCAAACCCAGCTGCAGGATCAGCAGCTGGCCACCGATGAAAAGCTCACCCTGCTGCATCAGACTCGCGATCGCATGACCGAAGCCTTTAAGGCCCTATCTGCAGAAGCCCTTAAAACCAATAATGAGACATTTTTAGAGACATTTTTAAATCTGGCCCAGACCAAACTCGGCCAGTTTCAAACCCAGTCGAGTAGCGAACTGTTGCAGCGACAGCAGGCGATCGATGGCTTAGTGCAGCCGCTGCAATCATCGTTGACTAAAGTAGAAACCTATCTGCAAGATCTCGAGCGCAGTCGACTCTCGGCCTACAGCCAGCTAAAGGAGCAAATCACCCAGCTTGCCACCGGTCAGCTGCAGCTACAAACCGAAACCGCCAATTTAACCAAAGCCTTGCGCGCCCCGAATGTACGCGGTCGCTGGGGAGAAATTCAGCTAAAGCGAGTGGTGGAAATCGCCGGTATGGTGGAGCACTGTGACTTTACCCAACAGGTGACAGCGGGCCCCCTGCGCCCCGATATGGTAGTGCACCTACCCCAGCAGCGACGGATTGTAGTCGATGCTAAAGCCCCCCTGGTCGCTTACCTAGAAGCCTTAGACATTACTGATGAGTCTCTGCGACTCACCAAATTAAAAGACCATGCCCAACAGGTGCGTCGCCATATCCAGCAGCTGGGGCAAAAAGCCTACTGGGACCAGTTTCAACCCAGCCCAGAGTTTGTAGTCCTATTCTTGCCTGGCGAGATTTTCTTTAGTGCTGCCCTAGAACAGGACCCAAGCCTGATTGAAATTGGGATTGCTCAGCGGGTGATTTTGGCAACACCCACTACACTGATTGCCTTGCTTAAGGCGGTTGCTTACGGCTGGCAGCAAGACGCCGTTACCGAAAATGCTCAGCAGATTAACCTGCTGGGGCGAGAACTGTATGAACGCATGCGAGTATTTACGGGTCATTTACAAAAGCTGCGTCGGGGGTTAGATTCAACCGTTGATACCTTTAATAAAGCCGTTGGGTCGTTAGAAAATCGAGTTTTGGTGAGTGCTCGTAAATTTAAAACTATGGGTATAGCAACGGGGGGAGATGACTTAGATACGATTGAGTCAATTGATCGTGTGCCTCGTTCGGTGCAGCCCGACGACGAAAAAGAGGGTTAGTCAAATTCCCAATTTTTTCGTCATGACCGTTTAATAGTATGGAAAGGCTATCTCCTGCAGTCGTCAATGCTAAGCGCATCTAAATCTAGCCAAGATGGCCGTCTAACCCAGCTGTTACTGCTTGCGGTAACGGTGCTGGTGCAAAGTGTTATGGCAATCGCCATAGCGAACTCTATATTTGTCAGCCAGCTGGGGGCGGGTCGACTGCCGATTGCATTTATGTTGATCGGTCTGTGCTCGATGCCGGCCTACATTGCCATTAGCCAGGTGGTGCAGCGGGTGCGCAGTACTCAGCTTTTTCGCGGAGCGCTGGCGGTACTGCTAGTGCTAGTGGTGGCGCTGCGGCTGGCGCTACCCCTAGAGATTGCCCCGGTTTACTACGGGCTGCTAATTGTCAGCTTTTTTCAGTGGGATATCTGTAACAACATTCTTTACCCCAGCCTGCTGACCGACTATTTTAATACGCTGGAATATAAGCAATATGCCCCCTACATTGGCATTACCCAGGCAGTGGGTGCCTTGCTTGGGGGCGGTTTGGTGGGGGGACTGTCCCGGTGGCTAAACACAGAGGACCTGCTGCTGTGTTTGCCCATGATTATTGCGATCGCATTTTTTCAACTCACCATCCTTGACCGCACCCAGCGTCCCCTCAGCACCAAGACGGGTGAAACGGTGGGTGTGGTTGAATCATTACGTTCATTTCCAGATCTAGCCAAGCGCTACCCGCTAGTCATTTTTCTAGCCGCCAGCAGCTTTTTGCTGGTGATTATTTACCTCAGCTCTGAGTTTTTATGGTTTAGCATCTACGGTCAGCAGTTTAGCCAGCGACAGCTAACCGGCTTTTTAGGTCTCATGCGGGTGGTGGTTAGCATTGTGCAGATGGTGGTGCTCTACGGACTGACCCGACCGCTGCTGCGGTGGCTGGGTGTGGCTCGCATGAACGTTGTTTTTCCCCTGACCACCCTGTTGGCCTTTATCGGTCTAGGTGTGAACGGTCAGCTGCCCGCAGCCATTGGTCTGCAGCTTAATAGCGACGCTCTATACAAGGCCATCAATCTGCCGGTGCATCAGCTGAACTACAACGCCATTCCTAAAGAATTTATGGGTCGGATTCGCACCCTGAGCGACGGTGTGATCTATGCCATTGGCCTGACCTGCGCGGGAGCATTTTTGTGGCTGTGTGAGAATACCCTGAGTTTGAGTCAGATTACCTGGCTGGTGTGCGGTCTGGTAATTATCTTTTTGCTGGTGCGGATACCCATGGGGCGGTTTTACACCGCCGGATTAGAAGATCTGATTCGTACCGATGCCATTGACCTGGATCAGCTGGCCAGCCGTCAGGCCGTACTCCCCCTACGCAGCACCATTCAAACTCTGCTCCAGTCAGCCGACCGCTACGACCAAATTAAAGGACTGGAGCTGGCCACCCGGTTGGGTGCCCCTAGCGAATTTTTAGACGATGTACTCACCCTGCTGCCGGGGGCAGACCGTCAGGTGCGCTCAGCCGTTGTGACGCTGTTTAGTGACGGCGGCGCGGTAGGTGAGCCCGAGACAGAGGAGACAGCAGACGACGCTAGTCTGTGGGCTGTGTGGCAAGAGCAGCTGCAGCCAGAGCAGCCATTGGCCTGTCGGTTAACGGCGTTAGAAATTTTGATGGTGCAGCAGCAGCTAATTACGGATGAGATGCTGGATGAGCTGAGCAGCCACGCAGACTTGCGATCGCTCGCCACTGTCGCCCGGTTACAGGGCACCCCCATCACCGACGATACCTTTGCAGACATCAAACAGTCGGACGAAAGCATGGCCAAGGCCGTCATTCGTGTGGTGGCCCGCAGCGCCGATGCCACGCTTCTAGAGCTGCTGACAACCAGAATCTTGCCAGAGGGCAGTGCCGAAACCCAGCAGCTGGGGTTAGAAACCCTAACCAATCTGCATGAATCACTGCCTGACAGTATCCGCACTAAATCTTTGGCCCTGACACAGCGATATTTTGCCCATGAGCAGCCGGGGGTGAGAATCGCAGCATTAAACCTATGGCAGCAAAGCCAGGATGATCTAACACCGCTGGCAGATGCTTTGGGCGATAACCACCCACGGGTGCGAGAGCGGGCGGCCACCTGGCTGGCAGCTAAGGGAGGTCTGGCAGAAGCAAAGGCTCAGCTAACGTCTGACAGTCGAGAGATCGTCAACGGTGCGATCGCAACCATTGGCAAAATCCGTACCCGACGGGCCAGCGATGTTTTATACGCCCACCTGGCGGATGATTTTCAGCAGGTGGGCCACACTCGCCGTTGGCAGTCCCAGATTCCCCAGGATGACCCCAACTGGCAACCCCTGGCTATGGCCATCGAAGATTACCACCAGCGGCTGATTCAAAAAGTGCTTTATGTGTTGGCCTGTCTGGGCTATAGCCGCACAGTCAATACGGTTAATCAGATTTTTGCCGCTACCGACGGTTGCGATCGCTCCAACGCAGTGGAGGTACTAGCCTCCTTAAACCACCGTCGATTTATCCTGCCGCTGCTGCCGCTGCTAGAGCAGGAGAGCGTCAGCAGTTCTCAAGCCATATCGCTTAACTGGTTGCGGAACAAAGGCTATAAAATTTTGCTAGAAGCTATCGAATCTAAAGATCGCTGGTTGCGGGCGGGGGCCTTAATTGCCCTGGCCAAAATCCCCAGAGCCTCCCTAAAAGATGTGGACCCGGTTGTTCGGTCTGTCGCTCACGATTTGTTTCCTACACCACCGCTGCTGCAGGATGTCTATACGGTACTACAGCCGTCTACTCCCGATACGCTTATGAATCGTCTACTTATTCTTAAAGATGTTGCTCTGTTTCAAAATCTCTCATTGGATGAGCTATTGCTGATTGATGAAGCGATTGTGCCCCAGCAGTTTATGGCCAGCGAAACAATCTTTGAAGAAGGTAGCTGGGGTTCGCATCTATACATTATTGCGTCGGGGACGGTGCAGATTGTTAAGACGGTTGATGACGAACAAAAAGAGATTAAGCAACTGGTGACTGGCAACTATTTTGGTGAGATTGCGCTATTTGATGATGCCCCCCGCTGGAACGGAGCGATTGCCAAGGATGACTGTATGCTGCTAAAGCTTGAAAAACAGCGGTTTATCAGTCTGACGACACAGCGACCCCACATTTTGCTGGAGCTCTGTCGGTTTATGAGCCAGCAGCTACGAGAAACAGATAAGTTTCGCTCGGCCAAGAAGTTTGTGGCCAACAATACCCGTGTGGGAGATGAGACGTTACAGAGTTTTTAGGTAAGAAGAACGTCTGATCGTGAGCAATAGGTGTGGAGACTTCCTGTAGTTCCTAAGGATCGGGAATTTAATATGTGTCAATTTATCCCCTCCTGAGAGGGGTGCCGTAGGCGGGGTGGGTTTCGATCGCGCTAACGGCCAACCCACCCCGCTGCCCATCCCAGGAGGGAAAAGGTTAGCTTGGAAAAAGCTAGCTTCGATCGCAACTCTCATCACCAGCCCACCCATAGAACCGTCGCGAGGACCTCACTACCAACGTCATTTACCGAGCAGCTGGGCATCCTATCAAGCAATTGCCGCTGCCGCCATCTAGCACTCCGTAAATTGCAGCAGTAACCCCGTTAATACCTACGCGAGCTGGGAGGCAAGCCAGTTTGCCACGCTTGTCCTATGACGAGCCATAGGATAAATTTATAGTTTGAATAAAAATTAGATTTGTCAAGTATTTTTGCAATTCGTTACATTTTGCGTTACATTAATTTACATAGCAAACAATCATCACAAAGCACTATGTACACCACCATTAACGAAACCGGGCAGCTCAACAACTACGCTACAGAGCCCGAAATGTATCTAGCTTCTTATCCCGCGCCTGAGCAACAGCAACGTTATCTGCTCCAGGGTGGTCTGGCTACGTTACTCATCAGCGCACTGACGCTGACCGCCTTAGTCGTTAGCTAGTTCGCACCTGTCCATTTCACAACACACTTCAACACAAGGAGACAAAACTATGTTTGGCATCTTATTCGCCGTAATTATTGTTGGTTGGGTCGCAGCAGCCATCCTTGGTACCCAAGCCTACTTCTTTGGAGAGCAGTCCAAGCCGATCCACGAGCGCAATTGGGATTCCGATGGCTTCGAGAATCTTGCCAAGTTGGTTACCGGTCGCGAAACTGATTTTAATGAGCGGACCTATTCTTTTGGTGGTGATGCTTACACCAGCAATGTAACCAACAGCTAGTTATTTCAGTTTGTTACTTCAAACCTATGTCATCAGGCATTAACGAATGGGAGAGATCCTCGCTAGTGCCTTTTTTTATTGATTGCGATCGCAACAACAGAGTCAACTTACCTGAACATCAGCGTTACGGACCTTAACAATATCGACCTCAACATCTGGAACCTACTTATCAAAAAATGTAGTCAAGTAGGTAGATAGCCTCTCAATGCTATGGAAATTGTTGATGTTGGGTCTTGGTTCTGGCTGATTCTTCTGTTTGCCATACCCATTGTTAATATCATCGCCATTATTGTAATTGCCTGTGGCAATGGCAATCGTAATGTTGTTAATCTCTGTAGAGCTTATCTACTGTGGTTTCTTGTCGGTATCGTGCTAGTTACTATAGTGGGCGTTATCGGCACACTCTTCGGCGCATGATGCAAGTAACAGTCGATTTGAGAAATATATGATGAAATAAATATCTAGATTTTGAGCTTTTAGTCCAATCTGGGAGAAATTACATGTATCTCCACTAGGACGTCATTAGTTGAGGTCATTATTATTTGTAACCACATGCAAAAACTGTTGCACAATGGGCGAGAAATTATCATGTCTGTGGGCAACGGCTAGCTGTAATTTCGGGGTAGCTTCCTGCAACCGACGATAAACCACCTGGGTATCGCCAACAGTTTGTAGATAGTCTGGCACAAACGTAATTCCCATCCCCGCAGCCACTAACCCAACTCGCGTTTGACTAGTTTCGACTTCCTGCACCACATTCGGGTAAAACCCAGCCTGCTCACACAGTTGAATAATTTGATCATAAAATGCAGGCCCTTCCTGACGTGGATGCAGAATAAACGCTTCCTTAGCCAAGGTAGCCAGGGTTAAGCATTTTTGATCCACCAAATAATGTTCTTTAGGTAGCGCAACAATCCAGACCTCATCTGCAACAGGCTGTAGAGTCAGTAATGTCTCATCAACAGGCGGATAGAGAAACCCCACATCTGTCTGATGATTTTGAAAGGCAACCACCTGACTATGGGTACAGCGCTCGTTCATTGTTAGCTGCACATCAGGATATCGCTCACGAAACACAGGCACAACTGCCGGAACAATGTTGCGTAGCGCTGAGGCCGTAAAGCTTAGCCGCAGCTGTCCAACCTCTCCCCGTGCCGTCCGCTGAGTCTTTTGAATCGCCCGCTCTGTATGGCTCAGAATTTGTTTGGCTTCTTCCAAAAAAGTGTGTCCGGCCATGGTTAGCTGCACGCTACGTTTGGTGCGCTGAAACAGCTGCACGTTTAACTCGGTTTCTAACGCCTGAATTTGTCGACTTAGTGCTGGCTGTGTCATGTGCAATCGTTTGGCTGCATGACCAAAGTGCAGCTCTTCTGCTACAGCAACAAAGTATCGCAGGTTGTGAAGCTCCATCGACTAATACCTTCAGAACATTAGTGGCAGCATAAATAAGCATTGGACACTGTTGATTGCCCGCTCTTATGTTAAGAGACATAGACAGATTTTGAGTCTGAAAACATACGCCATGAAACACAATCGCTTGTTTAAGCGTCGTAATCTCTTACTGGGGAGTGCTGCATCAGTTGCGATCGCAGCCGCCCACCCATTAGCTAGAGCACAATCAGCCGAGTATCGCTGGCGTATGGTGTCTCGCTGGGATGAGACATTTCCCGACCAGCTAGCTGCAGCCCAGCGACTAGCCACTCGCATTAACACCATGAGTCAGGGACGTCTGGTGATTGAAGTCTTGCCACCAGATGCTGTTGGGGACTTTTCTGAAACGTTGACGGCGCTCAGCAACGGTACCGTAGAAATGAGTCGCAGTCTGGCCTATGACTGGCGGACCCAATCTCCAGTACTTGAATTCTTCTTTGTTGTTCCCTATGGATTAACGCAGCCCGAAATGAGTGCCTGGCTTTACTATTTTGGTGGACAAGAATTGTGGGATGAAGCCTACGCCCCATTTGGCGTAAAAGCCTTTCCGGTAGGATCTCTGGGTGCTCAGTCCTTTGGGTGGTTCCGCGAAGAAATTAACAGTCTGAGTGATTTAGCCGGGCTGCAATTTCGTACAACTGGTGTCGCTGCGGATGTCATGGCTAAGCTAGGAGTCCGGTCAGTATCGATGGGGCTGAGTGACTTTCGTCCAGCGATACAGGCAGGAACACTGGACGGCTTTGAATTTGTCGGGCCGTTAGTTGACCTGCACTATGGTGTACAGGGGATAGTGCCGTACTATTATTTTCCTTCCTATAATCAACCGTCTGGTTTGGTGGAGCTAGTGGTTAATCGGGAGCAATATGAGACGCTACCTGCCGATTTGCAGCAAATTATCCAAATCGCCGCTCAGGCAGAATATGATCAGGGGTTTGCCGAAGCAAATGCTGGTAATGCCAGAGCACTGCAGACTCTAATCAATGACCATAATGTTCAGGTACGACAGCTCCCACCCGATGTGATGACAGGATTAGGCACCGCATCGGGTGAAGTAATTGCTGAAATGCGATCGGGTGGCAACAATCTGATGCAACGAACTATTGATTCATTTTTAGCTGCACGTCAAACTCTAATGCAGTGGAGTCAGGTCTCTGAGCAAAGTTTCTTGAGTGCGCGGGCACTACCATTTGACTATGGTTAAGGTTGGTAAAAGTCTCGATACACATATATTGCATTAGAGGCAAAACAGGTTGCTTGGGGTCCCTTCGAGTTCCCCAAACCCCCATGACTAGGGCAGTCCGCCGCCCTAGAACCCGACGGAAAAACATTAGTGATATCCTAATAGCCTTTTTGGGCATTTGGCTACGTGATTTAGAATTTTGCGCGCGGCGACAAAATTCTAAAAGGAAAAGTTATCCAATTTCCTGTTAAAGACAATAGCCGTAATCAAACGATAAGCTTAATCTTTAAAGAGCCCTTAGGAAGCGAGATTTTAAACAATTCCTAAAGAAAGTATCCTGGTAGGATTCTCTCTTTGGATCTCTCGCTCGAATATTTGAAACACTGCTATGTCATTTTGTATGGTCTAGCATAAGGAATATTACGATTTTGTTGTCAATATTTACTTGACATTCAAAGAAAAAAAGACTGATAGCTCATCTATGCAGATTATGCATCGGTTTTGAGCAAAAGTCCGATAAAAGACTGTCTTTTTTAATCGAGATCGCGCACTGTTTGGTCAGTAAGTTGAGAATAGGATCAGTATGCCGAACAGCAAGCAAACTCTCGTCGTTGTTGGCAATGGGATGGTCGGGCATCGGTTTCTTGAATTAATGGTCGAGAAGGGTGGTTACGATCGCTGGAATCTGATTACATTTTGCGAAGAACCCCGAGTTGCCTACGACCGGGTAAATCTGAGTCAATATTTTGTCGATAAAACAGCTGCAGATCTAACACTAGTAGAACCAGGGTTTTATCAAGAGAATGACATCCAGATTTATATAGGCGACCAGGTTGTTGAGATTGACCGTGAGCAACAGGTTGTGAGATCGGCCAACGGTGCTGAAATTGCCTACGACCGGCTAGTATTGGCGACAGGCTCCTATCCGTTTGTGCCACCGATTAAGGGCAATGATGCCACAGGAACGTTTGTATATCGCACCATCGAAGACCTAGAGGCAATTAAAGCCTATGCCAGACAGTCTCGTATCGGTGTTGTGGTTGGCGGCGGCCTGCTCGGGCTGGAATGTGCCAATGCTTTGAAATCTCTGGGTTTAGAAACCCATGTGGTGGAGTTTGCCCCTCGACTAATGCCGGTGCAAATTGACGATGCTGGCGGTGACATTCTGAAAGAGAGAATTGAAGCGCTGGGGGTGCGGGTACACACCAGTAAAGTGACCAGAGACATTGTCAGCGAGAATGGCAGACTGGCGTCGATGCAGTTTGCAGATGGGACCTCGTTGCCGACCGATATGATTGTCTTTTCAGCTGGGATTCGCCCCAGGGATGAGCTGGCGCGAGACTGTGGGCTGCAGCTGGGTGAGCGCGGTGGCGTGGTCATTAATGAGTCTTGTCAAACCTCTGACCCTAAGGTGTATGCCATCGGTGAATGTGCGCTGTACCAGGGACGAATTTTTGGCTTGGTTGCACCGGGCTATCACATGGCGGCAGTTGCCAGTGATTGTCTAATGGAAGTGGGTGAAGCTCAACAGTTTACTGGGGCAGATATGTCCACTAAGCTAAAGCTGCTGGGTGTGGATGTTGCGAGCTTTGGAGATAATTTTGCAAAAACTCCTGGAGCTAAAGAGCTGGCGGTGACAGATACTGTCGCGGGCACCTACAAAAAACTGGTGGTCAATGCTGAGGGTTCGCTGTTGCTAGGCGGTATTTTAATCGGTGATGCGTCTGCCTACGGTACGTTGCTGCAGCTGATGCAAAACCAAATGCAGTTGCCAGACAATCCGCTAAGCTTACTGATACCAGCGGCAAACGGCGTGGCAAATTCGCTCAGTGTGGCGAACCTGCCGGAGACAGCGCAGATTTGTTCTTGTAACAATGTGACTAAGGGCCAAATTTGTGAGGCTATCCGTGAAGATGGTCTGACGGATATGCCCACGCTAAAAAAATGTACTAAGGCGGGAACCGGCTGCGGTGGCTGTGTGCCACTGGTAAAAGACTTGCTGACATCAGAGCTTAAGAAAGCGGGTGTAGAGGTTAAAAACCACCTGTGTGAGCATTTTCCTTATTCTCGTCAGGAGCTATATCACTTACTGCGGGTGGGGCAAATTAAGTCGTTTGATGCACTGCTAGCTCAGTATGGCACTGGCCATGGCTGCGAAATTTGTAAGCCTACGGTGGGGTCAATGCTGGCGTCTGCTTGGAATGACTATGTGTTGAATACGCCCCATATTGGTTTGCAGGATACCAACGATGCGTTTCTGGCCAATATCCAAAAGGATGGCACCTATTCTGTTATTCCCCGAGTGCCGGGGGGTGAGATTACGCCAGACAAGCTAATTGTCTTGGGGCAGGTGGCGCAGGAGTTTGACCTATATACCAAAATTACCGGTGCCCAGCGGGTGGACCTGTTTGGTGCACGAGTAGATCAGCTGCCGTTAATCTGGCGACGATTGGTGGATGCTGGGTTTGAGTCGGGCCATGCCTATGGAAAAGCCTTACGGACGGTGAAGTCTTGTGTGGGCAGTACCTGGTGCCGGTTTGGGGTGCAGGACTCAACCAGTCTGGCAATTGAGCTAGAGCTACGTTATCGCGGGTTGCGATCGCCCCATAAACTTAAGTCGGCGGTGTCGGGCTGTACGCGAGAATGTGCCGAGGCCCAAGGTAAAGATTTTGGCATTATCGCTACAGAGAACGGCTGGAATCTGTATGTGTGCGGTAATGGTGGTATGAAACCACAACATGCGGTGCTGCTGGCAGCAGACATTGATAAGGAGACATTGATTAAGTATCTCGACCGATTTTTGGTGTTCTACATCCGCACTGCAGACAAGCTGGAGCGCACCTCTACGTGGTTTAACAAGTTAGAGGGCGGTTTGGAGTATCTGAAACAGGTGATTATCGAAGATTCTCTCGGGATTGCTGATGAGTTAGAGGCTCAGATGCGCTACCACGTGGATACTTATCAGTGTGAGTGGAAAACAACGATTGAGAATCCCGAGAAGGTGCAGCGTTTCCGCCACTTTGTAAATGCGGATAAAGCCGATCCATCGCTGGCCTATGTGCAAGAACGGGGTCAAAAACGTCCGGCGACAAAAGCAGAACGGGCGATTTTAGAACAGAGTAAGGCACTGAGCGCTCCAAACCATTAAGGGGCGGCTCAGTGAGCCGCGCTCACTGAGCCGCTGTTGTTTTGCAAAACTTAGAAGCTATTCGACCTGGAGGAAATTTCAATGGTGCAATCATTATCAACTCAGTCTGTTGCTGCTGACTGGATGACCGTATGTTCGCTGGATGCGATCGCACCCAACACCGGGGTTAATGCTCTATTAGGGACAGAGCAGGTGGCTATCTTTCGCATAGGCGAAACAGATGAAGTCTATGCTACAGGAAATTTTGACCCCTTTAGTAAAACCTATGTAATGTCGCGGGGCATCATTGGCGATCGCAAAGGAGTATTAAAAGTTGCATCGCCGATTTATAAACAAAATTTCAACCTAAAGACAGGAGAATGCATAGATGATGCAGCCATCCGTCTACCGATATATCCGGCACGGGTTGTGGATAACCGAGTTGAGATTGGCATTAGCTGTCGATATGATGACAGGTTATCGATATGACCACAGAGAGGGAGGCGAACAATTTCTACAGTGTTGTTAACCGGTTGGCGCAGTATGAAGATACCACTACCAAACAGCCCCCAATCGCTTGAGCCAAGCTCGGTTGCTCACCAATGATTAAAACTGCGCTGGTCACCCCAAAAACAGGAATTAGGGTCAGATAAAACGCCGCATGACTAGCCGGTACTGTCTGCAGTGCAATGAGATAGAGCAAAAATGCTAGAGCATACTGCATGATGCCTGAGCCGATGGCAAGCAGCCAAAACGGTAGGGAAATGTTAGCCGCACTGACCTCATACACCGGATTGAGCATTGATAGCACACTAAAGCACAGCACCGTTGCTATTAAGCCAATTGTTTGCTGCGCTGTGGTCAGCTGTAGCGGATGGGCTGCTGCAATCTGTTGTTTGCTTAAAAGCGCGTAACATACTGCAAAAAGAGTGCCGATTAGCACTAGCACATCGCCCACCAGCGAAGACTGCCCAGTACTTTGTGCATCTTTTAACATCAGTAGGAGAACTCCTACACAACTAATGCCCGCCAACAGCAGCTTTATCCGTGTAAGCTTCTCCTTTAGAAAAACAGCCGCTAACACGATGGTCAAAATCACCTCAGTTGAGCTAATGAGAGTGGCGTTGCTAGCGGTGGTCATTTGTATGCCAACAATGCCAAACATATAGGCTAGTGCGGGTTCAAAAATGCCCGCGACTCCCTGTTTAAGCTGTTGCCAGGATAGCGGTAGCGGCTGAGCCATTAGCTGACAAGCTGTCATCAAAAAGAGAACGCTAGAAAAGAGCTGAATGATCAGCAATGTCGTTGGTGTAATTTCTGATAGGGCGACTTTGGTAAGTGTGATACCTACGCCCCAGCAAAAGGCATAGCTGATGGCAATTAGGGTGCTGTTCATGGATTTTGCAGCTGACAATATTTTTGTTCCACTGGGCAGCTGTCAGCTGGACAGACCTCTTCCTCACAGAGACGGCAGATGGCGAAACTGCGCAGTTCAGAAGTGGTGAGCGCGGTGAGCATTTTTTCTAAAAGCTGGGTTAGCTGGTTGCGATCGCTCTGGGTAAGTGAGCCAATGGCATGCTGCAGCGGCTGCTTACGCTCGGTAAAAATTGTCTGACGTCGCTCGTGACCGCTCTGTGTCAGAAAAAGTGCCAGCGTTCGACCATCCACCCCAGACCGACGTTCCACCAGTCCTTGAGACTCTAATCGATCAATCAGCCGCACGGTGCCGGGATGGGAGAGGCTAAGAATTTGATGTAGCGCATTGATGGAAAGCCCTGGGTTTACACCCAGCGTCACCAGAGCAGCTGGGGCTTCTCCTCCAAATCCGGCGGTTTTTACCGCTGAATTTAAGCAGTCGACCAAGCTCAGGGCCAATGCGCCTAAAAGATTGGCTGTTCTTTCGTCATCCATGGTTGATCGAGCCATTTTTGATTATGTATGCATTATGCATATTTTTTAGAGGAGTGTGTAGTTTAAGATGCGCTATGGGATCTCATATCCTAGAAATCAGACTGAGGTGGGCACAAGCATACGAGAACAATATCCGCTGATTTATTATGATTTTTGCCCAAATTTCTGTTGTCGGGCTAGCAATTTCCCCATGAATTACTCATATTTTATGTCTACTTTTAAAATTGGAATTGTCGTAATCGAAGCCGTGCCAGTGAAGGATCCACCTGAAACATGGCTGAGTGACGTACGTGCAGATAATGCCTGTTTGTAAAGGCTTAAGAAATTCTCAGTAGATAGCAATGCAATCTCTCGCTATACCAACCGTCACTTTCATAGGGATCACAGCTCTCGCTTGGCTAATCTTCCAAGCAGTTGCGCGGGACTACAGGACAAAGGGAATGCTCACCAGTCGCTCCGCATTCTTCGAAACGGCCATATTCTTCGTTCATGGCATCTCTTCCTATCTCTATCTAGATTCCACTTTGAGTGCGATCAGACTGACTATTCCATCTTTCACCTTAGCAGCGACACTGATCGTTTTGGGCCTGGTTGCCCTCGGCCTCTCAATGTCCTGGCTCGGATGGTCAGTCTCTATCGGTCAAAATACCCAAAGCTTACAAAAGGTGGGGCCCTACCGATTCAGTCGAAATCCACAGATCGTAGCGTACTTCTTCGTAGTGGCTGGCTACGCCCTGCTGTGGCCGTCTTTGCTCGGAGTCCTTTGGGTCTGCCTGTACCTGGGGATAGCCCACATGATGGTGCAGACGGAAGAGACACATCTTGCAAGGCACTTCGGTGCCGAATATCGTCAATACTGTACCAAGACGCCAAGATACATCGGTCGCGTGCAGATACCCTGATCTCGCCGGCTATGTGACATTCTTGTCGGTGGGTGTATTTGATATGAGATTGGGCTAAGACTGTGGCATCAAGAAGAGCGGAAAGCCATCGCTCTGTTTCTGAACCAAGGCACGTTGCCTATCGCGGGAGCAAGAAATCACCGCGTTATTGGATAAATTATCTCGTTGATTATCAACTAATGGCAGTTCCAGGGCCTCGTAATTGCTGGGTAAAAGACCTTGGTTCACGCATTGGAGATTGCCCTTAAAATCCGTCTCCCCAAGAGGCGGTGCTAGTTGATGCAGTTTCATTAGCCTTGGGTGCCGCTTCTCTTGTCTCAACAAATTTGTTGGTAGAAATACACTCTACGCCAGCAGGCAAGATAACGTCAGACTTATAAAAACAGGCAAACTGACCATCGACCAGGTTACCAAGCTTACTAAAATCAGCGTTAGCAACTTCTATTCTGCGCTCACCTTCTGCAAAAATCGCGCCGTGAAAACAGCCGAGATAGGCAAATTTTTCGCCACCCAGACAGTAGAACCGAGCCCCCACAAGATAAGCATGACCAAAGTCTGTTGCTTCAGACGTTACCGTAGAGCTAAAGTCTACACCAGCCAGATTAGCCCCTGTGAGAATTGCGTTTGAGAGATCAGCACCGTTAAAGCTAGATTTGGCCAGATTAGCTCCTGTAAAGTTACAGCCATTTAAATTGGCTGCTGTAAAGTTGGCACTTTCTAGATTGCAGCCGGTAAAGTCAGTGCCTGTGAGATCGGCTTGCTTAAAATTGGCTCGACCTAAGTTGGCTCCTTTACCCACAGCGGCTAGCTGATATTCCGTTACTGGCTGCTTGATAGGGATAACTATCTGAAATTTGTACCCCTTACCCTCTACCAAAACAAAACGGCTGCTGTGCATCACCGTGGGGTGATTGTCATCCAGGGCATCAGCGTTTAAGCCAGGATAGTGGCCGATAAATGTAGAGTCACTAATCTGAGCCCCAGACAGTACCATGCCGATATGTTCACTATCGGGCGCAAATGAGGTATTCATTGGGTCGCGATCAAGATGGCCCCCAACTACTTGGTTGTGAGTCAATGAAGCACCTGCCAGACTAATGTCATTTGTCCCCTCAATGACGATTAGTTTTTTAGCTCCGTAGTTGGCCTGTGGCTGTGAGTGAACAGCATTTACAGGATTTAGCTTGAGAGTTTCAGGGTTTTCCATTTTGATTTACTCGCAGTAGCTGCAGCCATAACTCGGCGAACGGGTAGTTAGCCTGCTATGAGGAGTTTGTATCCCCGGATTCTAGCTAGCAAATCTGCGTAGTAACACTCATATTCACAGAACTTATACGTGACACGCCTGAAGTATTTTCAGAGTACCAAGAGCTGTCTGGTTTATGAAGTGGGGTTTATGAAGTGGGGGGTGGTCCAGGTCGCTCAGAACCCGGCGGTGGTCCCTCCGGTGCGCCAGTTGGTCTATCAGACGCTCCTGGCGGTGGCCCCTCGGGTGCTCCTGGCGGCGGTCCACCTGGTGGTGGAAACCCCTCAGGAACTCCATCAGGAATATCAGGCGGCCCCTCTGGCGGGCCGTCACCGGCTAGGCTCTCGCCCTCTTCATCTTCAGCATTGACGGGAGGGCGTTCACGTCTGGCAGTTGCATCGCACGTCTGCCCGTCACCATTGCCCTCAAGGACACATCCGTGTTCCCCCTGAAAGCAGTTAATAAATGAATTACTGCCAGCGTCGGCTACGTGATAATGATAGCCGCGGACTTCGTCATACTCGCCCCGACACTGATCTAAATCGCCTGATTCTTCACCGTTGGCATCCAGACGAGCATACATTGGGAATCCATCCAGGGCATAGCCAATCATGGGGGCGTGGGCGTCTGCCTGCTCGATTTCGGTGGAACAGCCCGTGTGGGCGTGGTAGTGGTAGCCCCCATTCAAATTGATATGGCCACCGCAGTCATCAAAGGGAGCCAGTGTATGGGCATCTAAGATAGCATCGGTAGGTGCAGGCGGGTCAAAGTTGACTCCATTGAGGGCTAGACCAATAACGGCACGACGGTCAGGTTGACCGGGTGTAGCCTGTTTTACGGGCTTAGTGGGAATAAAGTAGGTGTATAGGGCGTCATCTTCTAAGTAGGAGAGCTGACACTGCACACAGTAGTTTTGATAGGCTTCGTCCACATCTGGACGAGCAGCAGCGGCACACTGTTCGGCTGTATTGGTTACCCGAATAGAGCCGTCGTCGTTAAAGAGTTGCCAGGTGTCGTCGCCATAAAAGGTGTCAAGGTTTTCAACAAAGGGGCCATCAACGTCGTGGATAACGCCACCCTCGGGCCAGATGCCACCCGCCTCGGCTGAATCGGTAACGGTGTCTGGACACCACGGACCCGCTTCATGATCGATGGGGATTGAGGTAACCGTGATGCGGTAACAGGTGGTTTCGGTGCCCCCCGACAGCGTGCAGGGTTCTTCGGTAATGTCGCCGACCACGCCATCTTCTAGAAATAGTGTGGGATCGACTGGCAGGGTGTCTGCGGATACAGTTTCTGCAAGAGCAGGCTCCTCTGAGACTGCATCGCTACTCGCGGCCTCACCATCTGTCTGGGTCTGACAGGCTGAGACAAATACAAAAATCATGCCTATGATCAGTAAGTGTGATGCAGCCTGATGTTGGCTAGTCACGAGAAATCTCCTTTCTCAAAATCTAAAATGTGAGTAGAAAAGTCTCATCCTTTAAGCAAGACGGTAAACGACAGCTTTGTGGTCAGAAAAATCTTCTACACAAAAAGCCCTATGAGCTGTGTGTGGGTCTGAGCATACAACAGGTGTTATGGGTGTGCATGTGACCAATGGCCAAAGTTAGCTAGCTAAAGGTCATGTACCCAATGGCTAAGGGAGAAGGGTTATATCAGATCCAAAATTGTATTCGCAGAGACGTTCCATGGAACGTCTGTACGGCAGAAGGCAGAGTATTATCAAATCCCCATGGCTAAGGTTGTGATTGGATGTTAGATTTTTCTCCCTTTTTGTTAGGGTTAATCGGTGAGAATTACTGATTTTTGGGATGGTTTTAGCTGTAGTGGTTGTTAAATAGCTATTGCTCTAAGTGGCTCGACGGTCTGTTCGGACTATTTCGCTAGACTCTCCGTCCTGAGGCAAGACTTATCTAACAAAAGCCGATAGGCCATGCTGACGTAATAACTGAGCCAGCTAGTAATGCCTAGCAGTTTAGCGCCATCTTCAATCAATGATTTCCACTCCCCGAGTGGCAACAGCCAAGGTCCAAGCACCGCATCTACTATGACAGAAATAGCCAGAAATCCGACCGCTATCAGCATAAATTCATATCGGGTTCGCAGAATGATTCGGCGGAACCAGATGAGGTATGCTACGACTGCAATTACGATGAGCATTAGGACCATGTTCTGCGAGATGCCGATATATTTAGGAGCTAACTCCTCATGGAATAGGAAAAAATCGTCAATCAATAAATAGGTAGACAGACAGCCAGAAGCTAGAAGAAAGTGAATAATTTTATAGTTTTTAGTTTGTCGCAAAGCACCTGCAACAAAAAAGCAGATTGTTGCTGCGGCACACCACATAAACGCACCAAAATTCGAAAGTAATCCCGCGAATGGGTGAATATCGGCAATCGAAAAGACGTCTCCAATAAATAAATAAACAGGTAGCTGAAGAGTGATTTTGGCCAGCCCGACTGCCAAAATCAGCAAGATTGAAGGGATAAATATAAATAATTGCCAGCGCTCTTTGAACATCATAATTACCACTCTCCATTGAGAATGTTTAAAAATGCCTACAGCTAGATGTCATGCTCCTTTCAACTGTCATGCACGGTCTTTCACGTTTGGCTGCCAGCGACCGTCAAACATGGAGATGATGTGTGAGACAAATTTTCTGTAGCATCCGGTCTTCCAGACAGATTGAAATCAGCTGTTTGACGGCATCGGTTTTTAGTTTAAATTAAGGTTAAGCACACCTTGTGGGTGACATGTTCAAAACCGCAGTTTTTAACTAGCGAATTTGGTTAGCTTAAGCACTGATATACCTTATAAATAAAGCGTTTAGGGATTAATGATTTAGTCAAAAAAGACTTAAAACATTGCACGTTAGCCTCTTAACCTTTTTCTTAAGGGAAGGTTAACACAGGTTATATAGATAACACACTCCTGACTAGACCTCTTATCAAAGTGGTCAGGTGCTAAAGTTCAAATTATGTTGGACACTCTTTGAAGTATCGTGTCGCTGGCAAATAGTACATACGGGCTTGAGTGTAAAGCAAACGGTATCCGTTTTTATGTGCCAAATGGCTATTTGAAGTGGCCAAAGGTCATGTACCAAATGGCTCTTAGGGTTAAAGGCCAGAATAGAACTTTAAGTCCTTTCTCCTTTTTGTTAGGGTTAGCCTGTGCTCAGGTTTTCTCAGATGGCTCAGACATTCAATCTTCTTTATCGGCGTTATCGCTTGATTGCTCTAGCGGTATATGGGGCTGTGCTGTTAGCAGGGCTGATTGACTGGATATATGGTGGTATCGGCCCTAGAGCGATTGTCGATGCGCCAGAGAACTATCGGTTTTTGCTATTTGCGATCGCAGTGCTTACTATGATAGCCCTTGAGCTATGGACTGTGGGAAGCCACAGTTTTGGCATTGCAGACAAGAGGTCGCTAATGCCCTTTTTGGCTAGGCTCGTTCTGTTTATTTGTGTCTGTTTAGTGACCGATCTTTCCTACTCACAGATTCTTTTCTTGCCGCTTTTGTTGTATAGCTACTTAGCTGTTAATCAGCGTTTGAGCTATGTTATGGCAGTCTTGGGGGTGGCAGCACTGTTAGGGCTGCGCCTGTCCGGCTTTGGCGGCATGAGGATGCCACCGCCGCCGCCGGTAACACAACAACCCCCCAATATTGGGTCTGCCCCCTTTAAAAGGAGACCACCTCTAAGCGGCAGGCTGATGGACCAGGGCATGGGGTCTTTGATTACGCTGTTTTTTACGCTCTTGCTAGCCCGCACTCTGTCTCAGGCGATTCAGGCTCAGCAAAAGCTGACAACGCTTCTGAGTTCTCTAGAAGCCTCCCACTTAGAGCTAAAACACTATTCGGCCCGTGTGGCTGACCTGGCCGCGACAGAAGAACGTAATCGTCTGGCCCGAGATATTCACGATAGTTTGGGCCATCATCTGGCTGCGATTAACATTCAGCTGGAAAAAGCCAATGCCTATCGAGAACGGGATCCAAGCCGTGCCTATGAAGCGGTCAACCACGCGCAGCGAACGGTGCAAGATGCCTTAAAGGATGTGCGTGAGTCGGTCAGCAGTCTACGCCAAGACAGTGAACCCTTTTTATTTGAAGACGCCCTAAATAGTTTAATTAGACGCATGGACTATGGTGAACTTGAGCTGACGCTACATCAGTCAGGAAACAGCTCTAGCTACAGCAGGCTAAAGCTAATGACGTTATACCGGGTGATTCAAGAAGGGTTAACAAATGTGCATAAACATGCCGGAGCAAGCCAGGTAACAATAGCGCTGACGTTTGAGCCACAACAGGCCATCTTAGAACTCTCAGATAATGGCTGTGGCTTTGATATGGATGATTGGGAAACAACAAAAAATGAGCTAACAGCCCAAGGTCTGATTGGCTTGCAGGAACGACTAAACTTGGTGGGGGGAAATCTCACCATTAGGAGTCAACCCGAGGGAACAACCCTCACGGTCAGCATTCCCTGGACAAACTCTCGGTCAAGTTTGGGGACAGCTCTATGACTATCAAAGTTCTACTAGTCGATGATCAGTATTTGATTCGAGAAGGGATTGCCTCTTTGCTTGAGCTGGCCGAGGTGATTGAGGTGGTAGGGCTAGCGGAAAATGGACAGGATGCGATCGCAAAAGCTCTCGAGCTAAAACCGCACCTGATTCTGATGGATGTGCGGATGCCAGAAATGAATGGTGTAGAGGCAACGGCTCAGATTAGACAATCTCTACCAGATTGTCAGGTGATTATGCTCACCACCTTTGATGATGAAGAGTATATTATGCAGTCGCTCCTAGCCGGAGCCTGTGGCTATCTGATGAAAGATATCCCTCCCAAAGACCTGGTGCAGGCGATTCAGCTGGCTCATGCAGGTGTGTATCAGCTAGCCCCTGAGGTGGCAGGCAAGCTGATTGGCGCCCTTAAAAACAAACCAGCGCCTGTTAGACCCAAAATTGAGACACCGCTAACTGCAAGAGAGTTAGACGTGCTCCGGCTAATTGCTAAAGGAACTACGAACAAGGGGATTGCTCAAGCGCTTAATGTCAGTGAAGGTACCGTTAAAAATCATGTTTCGAACATTTTAATGAGGCTAGAGCTGAGAGATCGCACCCAGGCAGCGATATATGCGGTAGAGAATGGCTTGAGTTGAAGAGACGTTCCATGGAACGTCTGTACAGAGGGGATGTTGAAGAGACGTTCCATGGAACGTCTGTACATAAAAGGGTCGGGTGATCAAATGCACAGGTCAAAAGGCACCCCCAGATTATGACGTTTAGCACACGTCTAAATGGAACCTCAACGCTATGGTGAATAGTGTCAAGGTTCCATAATTCTCTTCAGGGGATAGTTAAACCTAAGATAGGCCAACTGTCTGAGAATTTGGATAGACCCAATGTAGAGAATATTCATGTTTGTTTTGGTACTTAAAAACATCAGGGTACTGATCTATTTACTCACAGCTATGAGCATTCTCAAGTATTCTCGGTGGGGCACAATTCATGTGGGATTGTTTTTGCCGTTAGTCGCGGTTTCAGGGTGTGGTTTCTTGTCACCAAGCTCAGCTCAGCCAGAGTCAGGACAGCGCTCTCAGTCTGATGGACCGATAGCTGTGCAGACGGCCACCGCAGAAACTGGGTCCGTTGGCGGATTGTTGACCTACACCGGTACAACCCGACCCAATCAGCAGGTAACATTGCGATCGCAAGCGGACGGCACAGTCATTAACCTGTCGGTAGATGTGGGAGATGCGATCGCTCAGGAAGATCTTTTAGCCCAGCTTGATGGTAACCTGCAAACCGCCAACCTGAATGAAGCTCGGGCCGAACTCTCGGCTAGACGAGCAGAAACAGCCCAGGCCCAAGTCTCCATTAGCGATGCCCGGTCGGCTGTGGTTCAGGCCCAGGCCACCCTAGCCCAGGCTCAGGTCGATGCAGCCCGACTGCGAAATCTGGCCAACCAAGGCGCGATTTCACAACAGGAAGCTGAAGCCGCCGAGCTAGCGGTGACCAATGCTCAGCAGGCCGTGCTTTCAGCCCAGGCTCAGGTCGACGCGCAACAGCAGGCCGCAGCCGCAGCGGCCAATCAAGTGGATGCCCAGCAGGCGGTATTGGCCCAAACTCAGCAGCAGCTTTCCTATGCAGAGTTGCGATCGCCCCTCACCGGAGTTGTTCTTTCTCGGCAGGTGGATATTGGCGACTTTGTTGAATCGGGCGACACTGTTTTAGAACTGGGGGACCTCAGTCGTGTAGAGGTGACCGTGGAGGTTTCAGAGCTGGACATTGGCCGACTCAGCGTGGGGCAGTCTACCCAGGTAATGCTGGATGCCTTTCCAGATAGAGGTGCGATTGCGGGACAAATTGAGCGAATTGCACCGGTTGCCGATGCCACCTCGCGTCTGGTGCCCGTACAGGTAAGTATTCCAAATCCAGACGGACAAATCGGCAGCGGGCTGCTGGCGCGGGTGCAGTTCTCGCCTGGTGCACAAACTCGAGTGGTGGTGCCAACCAGTGCGCTCACAATCGGCGAAAACAGCGATACCGTGTTTGTTGTTGAAGGTAAAGGCGAACAGGCAAAAGCCGTCGCCCGCCCGGTGAAAACCGGAGTGCAAGATCAAGATCAAGTGGAAATTCTCTCTGGACTAACGCCGGGTGAATCTTTTGTGGCTTATAGCGATCAGCCACTCACTCCAGGACAGGCCATACGTCTGAGCATTTTATCTGAATAAGACGCTTAAAGCAGGATTTTAAACTCAATGGTACGGCCCGCTGCCCCGCTAAATTCATCAGACTTAGACAAAATTTATGCAAATTCAGGAACAGAAAGTGCGGTTAGTCTCAGCACCGTCGCTATTCGTCGGCACATTGCCACCCTGGTGCTAACCGTTGCCGTGATTGTGCTTGGTCTGTTTTTTGTACAACAGCTGCCGGTAGATTTGCTACCGTCAATTACCTATCCGCGTATTGGTCTAAGAGCCGATGCCCCAGGAGTCTCACCGGAGGTGGCAGTCGATGAAGTGACGCGCCCCCTAGAAGAAGCCCTAGCCGCTACCGAAGGCGTGGTTCAGATCGTGTCTCAAACCCGAGAAGGACAGATACGACTAGACCTCTATTTTGAGCCAGGGGGCAATATTGACCAGGCGCTAAACGATGCAACAGCGGCACTCAATCGGTCTCTAGATAGTCTCCCCGACACGGTTGAACAACCGCGCTTATTCAAATTCGACCCGTCTCAGCTGCCGGTTTACGAAACAGCGATTACGTCACCCTCACTACAGGGCGTGGAATTGAGAGTATTTGCTGACCAGGAGCTGTCCCGCGAGCTAACCACCGTACCGGGTGTGGCCAGTGTGGATGTTTCAGGCGGTGTGCAAGAAGAGATTCGCATCAATCTGAACCCGGCAAGATTACAGACATTGGGTCTAGGCATTACAGACGTTTTAGACGCGCTGTCAGAACGCAATCAGGATACGTCTGGAGGCCGGATTCAGGGGCCTGACAGCGAACCCCTAACCCGTGTAGCTGGGCGATATCAGAGTGCCGATGAAATTCGTAATTTAATCTTTGAGGTGGGGGCTGCGGGCGCTGGGCAACAGGTGTATCTGCGCGACTTTGCCGAGGTAATTGACGGTACCGAAGAGCAGCGTATTTTTGTTGACCTCAACGGTGAGCCTGCGGTCAAGGTGAGCATTCAAAAACAGCCGACGGCAAACACCATCGCGGTTGTTAACGGGGTCAAACAAAAGCTAGCGGACTTAAGAGAATCAGGTCTGATTCCAGACGATCTTGTGCTCAACGCCACCTTAGACGAGTCTATTTTTATTCAAAACTCCATTCGCAATGTGGCGATTTCTGGCCTGACTGGGGCCGGGTTGGCGGGTCTGGCCGTGCTTTTGTTTCTTGGTTCGCTCCGGCAAACATTTATTATCGTGATTGCCATCCCCCTGGCCACCCTTGTTGCAATTTTATTAATGGGATTGTTTGGTCTTTCACTCAATGTATTTAGTCTGGGTGGGCTGGCCCTAGGCGTTGGCATTGTGGTGGATAACGCCATTGTTATGCTAGAGAATATTGTTAAAAATGTTCAGCGTAACAGCCTGCCGGTGGTTCGTCAGGCTGAGATCAGCAGTCGAGAGCTGGAGTCGGCTTTATTTGCCTCAACGACAACAAACTTAGTGGCGGTCCTGCCGTTTTTGCTGATTGGTGGGTTTATCGCCCTGTTGTTTAATGAGCTGGTGCTCACCGTGAGTTTTGCAGTGGGGGCCTCGCTTGTGGTGGCGCTGACGGTGGTGCCGGCGCTGACGTCACGATTATTGGCCGTACGCGGGTCTAGCGGTGTGGCCAATCTGTGGCTGATTCGTCAGTTTGATATGCGACTACAGGGTTTGACGAGACAGTATGGGAAGGTGCTGGGCTGGGTGCTCAAACATAGGATTGTGGTAGTTGCGATCGCATTCCTACTCTTCGGCGGCAGCAGCTTTCTCATGGTGGGCCAAATTCCCCAAGAGATTTTACCTAGCATTGCCACGGGGCAAGCTAATGTGCGCGTACAGTTTCCCCCTGGCACCACGGTGGCTGAAAATCGCCAGGTCATGAGCGCGGTAGATCAACTGCTTATAGCACAGCCCGAAGTTGACTATGCCTTTAGCACCTCAGGCGGGTTTCTCTTTGGCGGCAACACCAGTGAAAATGCGCTGCGGGGCTCCAGCACTCTCACTCTGGTACCAGGGACTAATGTTGAAGCATTTAGCGATCGCATGACCCAAGAATTTAGACAGTTTAACCTGGTCAACACCCGGCTGCGGGTATCGCCAGGCAGA
The DNA here is from genome assembly GCA_038748405.1 of Cyanobacteria bacterium P01_H01_bin.21. Lineage (GTDB taxonomy): Bacteria > Cyanobacteriota > Cyanobacteriia > Phormidesmidales > Phormidesmidaceae > Leptothoe. The sequence continues at coordinate 35,494 of JBCDIX010000062.1, forward strand.
GTACGCGGTCTGATCTTAAACAACTCGCCTGTGCGCAGCGGTATCGATGTGATTTTGCAAGGCTCTGATGCAGCCACCCTGGAAGCAGCAGGCGAGCAGGTGCTTGAAGCCCTAGATGCCCAGGCCACCCTAGCCAGCTATTTACCCGACGCCGACCCGCCCCAGCCAGAACTTCAAATTCGTCCCGACTGGGAGCGCGCCGCCGACCTAGGTCTCTCGGCTGAGGCCATTGGCGAGACGGTGCAAACAGTACTCTCAGGGGCGGTACCTACACAGCTGCAGCGCGGCGATCGCCTGGTTGATGTGCGGCTGCAAACCCCCGATACCTTGATTCAAAATCCGGCTGAGCTGGCTCAGCTGCCCTTACTAAACGGCAATGGTCAACTCGTGCGGCTCGGCGACGTCGCCCGTATTGAAAATGGCCAGGCCCCCGGCGAAATTCAGCGCATCAGCCAGCGTCAGGTCTTTATTATTGAAGGCGACCTCAGTGATGGGGCCAGCCTGGGCGCAGCCCTAGACGAAGTTGACCAGATACTGGCAACCGTTACCCTGCCCGATGGGGTGACCCGCCTACCCAGCTTTAGCGCCCAAAGCAACGCCGCCATCACAGGCGGGCTGGGGATTTTAGGCGGTCTCGCTGCCTTTTTGGTCTTCACGGTTATGGCCGTTCAGTACAACTCGCTGATCGATCCGCTGGTGATTATGCTAACGGTGCCCCTGGCATTAGCAGGCGGCATTTTAGGTTTATTTGTTACCCAAACGGCCATTGGGGCAACAGTCATTGTCGGCGCGGTGCTGCTGGTTGGCATTGTGGTCAACAATGCCATTATTTTGGTAGAGCTGGCTAATCAGATTTATGCACAAGAGAGATGTACTCGTCTCACCGCTATGCTCAAAGCCGCACCTCAGCGACTGCGCCCTATTTTGATGACCACTATTACCACTGTACTTGGGATGTTTCCCTTAGCCCTTGGCATTGGCCAGGGCTCAGAATTTTTGCAACCGCTGGGCGTAGTTGTTTTTTCTGGGCTATCGCTGGCAACGCTGCTGACATTGTTTATCATCCCTTGCTTTTACACACTGCTTCATGGTCACAGTGATTTCAAGAACGCAGGGAGGGCAAAGAGAGCATAGACTATGAACAGAAAATCTTCTCTTTATCGAAGTCGAGCGATCTATTTCTCTCACTACGCCTGTGTTGAGTTGACCATAGGTACTGCGATCTAATGGTGAAGTTATGAAACAGATGATTTTAGACTCTCACTAATGACCTGTGTCACAGGATAACCAGGTGCCGTTACTAATGAACCATAAAAAGAGTGTGTATTTAGCAAAACTCTCATTTGCTCTCAAATGTGTTCAGTAGATCCTCTGACAAGAATGATTCAGCATTAGAAAGATCCACAGTTCGTAAACCATCAAGAAACTAATCCCACGGGAGCTTATGGCTGCAGCCCCCGTGGGATTAAAAGGGCTTGACTTGTAACTAACTAAGGCTATTGTAGCATTTATTTTACTAAACGGTTTAGTAAAATAAATATCTGAATAAAATATGAAATTATCTTCGTACTACCGCAAGAGTTTAAGAATAAGTTATCGATGAATATGTCTACTGACTTACAGTCTAAATGACACTTGAAACTGTACAGTAAGACAGATATCTGAGACAGAGAAAAATTAAAAAATGTCATCACGCAGTTGGTTTGCCTTGCTATTGATGGTTGTACTTCTATTTAGTGCACAGCCAATCATTGCCCAGTCAACAACAGTCTCATCTGAGGCTGTCAAGATAACACCGCTCGGTAGTCACGAGGGTGAATTTTGCAGATTAGATCGAGCACTTGTTTTAGAGGATCCCAACGGGCTTCGTATTCTTTACGATGTGGGTAGAACTGTTGCTGGAGCAGACGATCCTAGATTAGGTGATATTAATGTAGTGCTTCTTAGCCACGTTCATGGTGACCATTTGGGCGATCGCCGGATTGCGGCTGTGAATGCAGGCACCTGTGCTCAACCCCAGGCAGATGTTAGCACAACGCCTAACTCCAACAGCGCTGAAATTGCGGTTAGTAAAGGGGCTCGCATGATTGTTGGTAGTGAAATGGCAAGTTTTTTGGCGAACAAAGTTGAAGGTCTTGGCGGCGACCCTGAAGCTGTACAGCTCGTACGCTTTGGTGCATCACGTGAGATTGATGGCGTAAAGTTCACGACGGTACCAGCGGTTCACTCTAATGGGTTAAGCGGTGATTTTATCGAAGGCGAGCTGGGTGAGAGCCTATCTGCTGCCGGGTTGAGTGCCTATGTTGGGCCACCAACAGGATATGTCATTACTTTCTCTAACGGTTTGGCTGTTTATCTTTCAGGCGATACGGGGGTGACGGCAGAACAAGAAACTGTGGTTGCTAATCAGTACGGTGCTGAGCTTGTTGTCATCAATATTGGAGATACCTTTACCACTGGCCCAACCGAAGCCGCCTATGTCATCAATGAACTGATTCAGCCCACTACGGTAATTGCATCCCATGCGAATGAAGTGGCAACCCTCAATGGTGAAGTTCAGCCAGATACTAGAACGGCTGCTTTTATCGAAGCGACTCAAACCGATGTTTATGTTCCGCTGAGTGGTAGAACACTCTCGTTTAATGGTGACGGTATCTGTACGGATGGATGCGCTGAATAATAACAGTTTCTGCAACGACACTTCCTGCGGAAAATTGCTTACTCTGTTCAATTTATCCGCAAGGTAGTGGTTGTTGCTACGGACAGTAACAATTTCAGTCGGCGAGAGTTCCACGTTTTCGCTTAAACCCTACTATTTATAGACTGACAGGCTACGGCTAATGTCGGCAGGCTTCTATAGTCTGCCCTGCTTCACCCGCAACTAGTTGGTACTCAAACTCCCAACAAGCTTCTGAAGTCTGACGATACAAAATTGTGCTCGTCACTCCGGGCGTTGTTAACGAATCAAAAGCCAGACGATACTCGCCATTTTCATTTTCCTCAAAATCTGTTATTAGCGTTGAGACAGGCTCACCATAGCTGCCCCCCAGCGGGCTTGGCGTGCGCTGGGCCAGGGCATCAAAGGGACCCGGTTCTATTTGCAGGCTAGGGTCAAAAGAACCATGATGGCAACCGACAACATAGGGCGGGGTTTTGGTGGTGAAATGCACAAATTTACCGTCTGGTAATTGAATCGCGTTGCACTCATCTAGGGCTTCATCCGGTAGGTAACTCAGGTCGCTATATCTACCCCGTCCATAATACTCATCTCCTCCTTCACCAAAATAGACGGGTGTACCGTCAAGGCCAAAGGCAATGGGTAGTTCTGGATTGTGCTCATCCATCAAACAAACCGGTGCGTAATGGTAGTGATAGTCCTCCCCTTGCCCCGAATGGCCTCCGCACTGGTCTAATTCTCCTTGCACAACGGTGTCATTGCGCTGCTCGTAGTTATCTAACGACGTTGAAACATCCGGTCGGCGTTCGTAATGGAAAATGGGCACACCATCAACCGCAACGGCTATAGGGCCACGCGCGCTGGCTTCAACAGGTTCAGATAACCAAGAAGGAGAAAGGGGAATATGCCACTCATATTCGTAGGGAATCGGAACTCTTTGTATCCAAGATTGGATGCCGACCATCGGGAGATCTTCGTGACTTCCAGACGTCAAATCAGGCAGACCTGTAGCAGCTACCTCAAGGAAGTCAGCCGTACAATTAGCGGCCTCAGAATCGAGGTGTAATTCAAAGGCCGCTTCATAGGTTGCGCAATCTGTTGCCATTGGCGAATTTTGTGCCAAATTGGTGGGCAAACTTTGCCCCATACTAGAGCAGCCCCAGGCCAGAAGCACCATGGCTATCGTCAGCTTGGCTGCACGCAAAATCCGACGGATCTGTTTATTGTGTTGCACTGGCATTATCAATCTCCTTAGTGTCAGGTACGGCTCTAACCACTGTTAAACCTAGATAAGGCACATGGGCTTTCAGTTGTTTTTCTACGGTATTCGTAATCTCTTGAGTTTCCTGGAGAGAAAGGTTAGGCGGTAGCATCATGTCCATCTCCACATAGAGCCGATGCCCTAGCCAGCGGGTTCGCAGATTTGAGATACGGCTAACGCCATACTCCGCAAACGCTTCGGTTTCAGACACATGAGCGATCGCATGGTGGAGCGAGTCTAGGACCTCTGGTTCCACGCCGTCGAGCAAGCGACTAAGAATTGTCTGTCCCGACTCCCAAACAATTTTGAGCAACACGGCTGCGATCGCTAAACCAATCACCGGATCGGCCCAGGAATAACCCAAACCAACTCCCACGGCACTGAGCAACACCGCCAGGCTGACCAAACCATCTGCCATCGCGTGGTGGCCATCGGCTATCAGGGCAGCACTATTGATTTTCCGCCCTACCCGGATGCGGAAAACAGCCACAATTTCATTACCGATAAAGCCGACAAAGCCAGCGATGGCTAGGGCTCCCAAATGATGCAGGGGCTGAGGGTGGTAAAATCTCTCTACAGACTCATAGGCGGTAATGATGGCACTCAACAAGATAATTGCCACAATTACGACCCCTGCCAAGTCTTCCAATCGAGCAAAGCCATAGGAAAATCTTGGTGTTGGCTTTCGTCGGGAGACCAGGAACGCCACTCCCAAAGGCAAGGCGGTCAAGGCATCCCCAACGTTATGAATCATATCGGCTAGGAGAGCAACACTACCAGAAAGCCAAAATATCGCCGCTTGTACAATGGCCGTGAGCAACAAGCCCACCAGAGACCATTTCACAGCCCAGATGCCTAGGGCAGAACTCGCGATTTCCGGATCGATGACTCCGTGGGTGTGGGTACAATCACCGTGGCGGTGAGGCTCCACCTTGAGTCTGGTGAGTTGAGGCACCTCAATAGAACTAAAAAGTTGTGTCATAGTAGTCTCCACATCTATGGGTTTGGTCTTGGGGGCAGCGCTTCTCTCAAATCAGCTTCGGAAATACCTAACTCCTCTGCCACTTCGGAGAGATCGGCCTGGCGTCCCCCAGCCGCTTGTATGGCCTGACTGAGCGCCGCTTCAGAAACGCCCAGTTGTTCTGCTGCCTCAGAAAAATCGGGTGGAGCATTCCCGTTAGGTGGACCGCCATCACCAGGCGACCCACCTCCCTCTGCTGGGCCACGCCGTGCCGACGGATCGGGCGTTCCCTTCACGCAGCGCTGTACGAAGGGGTAAGCGTCGGTTACGTAGTAGTGATAGATGCCTTGCGGGAATTCTGGCGTCACCGCAAAACGGCCGTTACATTCGTCAAGGTCACCAGAATCTTCAACATAGTCATAGTCTTGGGAAAACGTACCCATGGGTATGAGGTCGACACTGGGACGATCCGGCTCCGGCGTAGCTTTTAATTGATAGCTAGGTTCCATGGCACGCAAGGCACTTGTGCTAGATTCGGAATCGCTGTAGCCATACCGCGCATAGAGCGGAAACCCATCTACCGCCCAACCAATGAGCTGCATCGATTCGCCTGCCAAATTCTGTTCCGACAGCATGCCTTCGGGCATACCGTGATAGTGATAGACTCCACCCCGCTGCACATGGGCGTGATTGTCATCTTCACCAAAGTCAAAGGTTGATTGGCCTAGCGCTTCCATCGTCCACTCCCCAGTGCTACCAGGTCTCAAACTGCACTCAGACACATCGGTGATACCCGAGGCACACCGCCCACCCGTCCCAGGATTAAACTTCACCCCGTTCAGCGCATAGGCCGGGTTTATACTCCGCTGACCAGCGCCCGTACGCGCAACAGAATTCAGCGGCATCGCGAAATTGACCTCGTGGGCCGTAATGGGGTTACGCTCTCCCACGAACTGTTCACCTGTTTGATGATTTGGCACACCGTTTGCGACCAGCTGCCGCTGCCCATCAGCACAAGACCACTGTGCCTCACTTTGCAGACCCAGTTGCTCGTTCAGCAGGTTGGTGCTGGCATCGCACAGGATGCCCGATGTGTTGACCTCGGTGGATGCAATGGGTTCCCCTAGGTCAGGCCGATCGCCACCCGGCCGACCTTCGGGTGAACCGCCTTCGGGTGGGCCACCTTCTGGCCTGACTTGGGCAACATCTTGAGTCACGCTTTCGTGACCCTGCTGGGCCATCGGGCTATGTAATCCGAATGCCAGTA